>NZ_JBIBKW010000001.1:0-910700 GCF_042959465.1 Streptomyces sp. NPDC007901
AGCGTGAGGGAAACGCCCGGTTACATTCCGAACCCGGAAGCTAAGCCTTACAGCGCCGATGGTACTGCAGGGGGGACCCTGTGGGAGAGTAGGACACCGCCGAACAAATTTTGGGAAAGGCCCACGCCGTATGGCGTGGGCCTTTCTGCATTTAAGCTCAGGGGTATGCGCTATGACCTCGTCATCTTCGACAACGACGGCGTTCTCGTCGACAGTGAGCCCATCTCCAACCGGCTCCTGGCCGCCTACCTCACCGAGCTCGGGCATCCGACCTCCTACGAGGACTCGATACGGGACTACATGGGATCGGCGATGCACCGGGTCCATGAGCTCGTCCAGGAGCGTACGGGGCAGCGGTTGCCGGACGACTTCGACGATGTCTTTCACAGCCGGGTGTTCGCCGCGTTCGAGCGGGAGTTGAAGCCCGTGGCCGGAGCGGCGGAGGTGCTGGAGCGGCTTGCGGCGGACGGGGTGCCGTACTGCGTGGCGTCGTCCGGGAGCCATGAGCGGATCCGGGTGGGGCATCGGACGACGGGGCTCGACCGGTGGTTCGACGAGTCGCGGGTGTTCAGTTCGCAGGACGTGGGGCGGGGGAAGCCGGCGCCGGATCTCTTCCTGTACGCGGCCGAGCGGATGGGGGTCGCGCCGGGGCGTTGTGCCGTCGTAGAAGACAGTCCGCTGGGGGTGCAGGCGGCGGTCGCGGCCGGGATGGATGTGTACGGGTTCACGGCCATGACGCCGGCCGAGCGGCTGCGGGGTGCCACTCAACTCTTCTCCGACCTGGGGCACTTGGCTGACCTGCTGGAATGACCGGGGGCATGACGGGGGCGCTGACAATTGTCATGCCGAGCTCCGGACGTTCGTTTCTACTGGGGGACCCCGCCCGGACGCGAAGCTGAGGGCATGACGAAGACGACGAACACCGGGTCCCAGAGCAAGCAGCGGCAGGCGGGCGTGCTGGAGAACCTCCGGCCGCTGATCGTGGATGTGGCGGTGCCCCTCGGGTCGTACTACTTCTTCAAGGAGGCCTTCGGGATGAGCACCTTCGCGGCGCTCGCCTGGAGCAGTGTGGTGCCGGCCGTGCGGACGGTCTGGAGTGTGGTCAGGGAACGCCGGGTCAACGGGCTGGCGGCGCTGATCCTGGTCGTGAACGTGGTCGGGCTGGCGCTCAGCTTCGTCTCCGGCGACCCGCGGCTGATGCTGGCCAAGGACGGTGCGGTCAGCAGCACGGTCGGGATCGGGATCCTGGTGTCGGTGGCGCTGGGGAAGCCGATGATGACGGCGGGGCTGAAGCCCTTCCTGGTGAAGGGGGACGCGGCGCGGGAGGCCGCCTGGGAGCGGCTGGCCTCCGGGACCGCGGTCCGGTCGGCGGAGTTCCTGAAGAAGGAGCGGGTCTTCTCCGTGATCTGGGGTCTGGTGCTGGTGGTGGAGTGTGTGGCCCGGGTCGTCGGCGCCTACACGATCCCGGTGGCCACCATGGTCTGGCTGAGCTCGCTGCTCCTGGTCGTGGCGATCACCCTCGGGATGGTGGTCTGCGGCGGGGCGGCCGCCGAGCCGATGGCGTGCCTGATCACCGACGAGGTGAAGCGCCAGGAGGCGGCCGCGCAGGAGCGGGAGAAGGAGCAGGCGGAGGGGCAGGAGCCGCGGCTCGCTGTCGCCGCCTGAGCGGCACGAAGGTAAAGCTGAAGGAAATTCATCTTTGGCTGGATCTACCCACGAGTACGCCGGGGCCCTACGCTCGCCGCCATGACAGATGTGCTGCGGCGCGGTAGGGCCTCATTGGCGTTCAGCTTCTTCACGCAGGGCGCCACGTTCGCGCTGCTGGTGACGCGCATCCCCGCCATCCAGGACCGGTACGGCGTCTCGGACGCGCTGCTGCCGGTCTTTCTGGCTGCCGTGCCGATCCTGGCCGGTGTCGGCAGTGTCACCACCGAGCAGTTGGTGAAGCGGATACGGCCGAGTCTGCTGCTGCGCTGGTCCCAGCCCGTGGTGATGCTGGCGCTGCTCGGGGTCGGGGCCGGCGGGGCGATGGCCGAGCTCGCGGTGTCGCTGGCCGTGTTCGGGCTGGCCGTCGGGGCGCTGGACGCCTCGATGAACATGCTGGGGGTGAGCCTGCAGCGGACGTACGGGCGCAGCATCATGCTCAGCTTCCACGCCGCGTACAGCCTGGGCGGGATTCTGGGGGCCTCGCTGGCCTGGGTGGGCGCGCACTGGCACCTCGCGCTGTGGGTGTCGTATCTGCCGGTCGTGGCGGTGCTGCTGCCGGCCGCGCTGGTGGGGAGCCGGTGGTATGTGGACGGTGATCCCGCGCCGGTGGAGGACGCGACGGGCGAGGGTGCGGGCGGCGGTGTCGTCTTCAAGCTGCTGCTGCCGCTGTGTCTGGTGATGACCTTCGCGTACATCGGGGACTCGACGGTCTCCAACTGGAGTGCGAAGTATCTGAAGGACGTCCTGGGCAGCAGTGAGCAGCTCGCGACCGTGCCCTACAACGTGTACATGGTGACCACGCTGGTCGGGCGGGCCATCGGGGACTTCGGGGTACGGCGGTTCGGGGCCGTGGCCGTCGTACGGCTGGGGGCGCTGGTGGCGGCCGGGGGGTTCGCGGTGGTGGCGGTGGCGCCGGGGGCCTGGGTGGGGATGGTCGGGTTCACCCTGCTGGGGCTGGGGTTGTGTGTGCTGGTGCCGCAGACCTTCGCGGCGGCCGGGAGGTTGTTCCCGGGGTCTTCGGATGCGGCCATCGCGCGACTGAACATCTTCAACTACGTCGGGTTTCTGATCGGTTCGCCGTTGGTGGGTGCTCTCGGCGACGCGTGGAGCTATCGCGGGGCGATGCTGGTGCCGATGGTGTTGGTGCTGGTGACGTTGGTGTACGCCCGTTCGTTCGCGACCAGGTCGGACCGATACGGTGGCGGTCATGAGCGGCCGCGCACAGCTGATGTGGGACGAGGCAGTAACGGGATATGACTTCGGTCCGGGCCATCCGATGGATCCGGTCCGGCTGGCGTTGACCCGGAGTCTGGTCGGTGCCTTCGGGCTCGACCGGGTGGCGGATGTCGTCGCGGCGAAGCCGGCCGGGGAGTCGACGCTGCGGCTGGTGCACCGCGAGGACTACATCGAGGCCGTGAAGGCGGCCTCGGCGGATCCGGCGGCGGCCGATCAGTCGTACGGGCTGGGGACGGTCGATGATCCGGCCTTCGCCGGGATGCACGAGGTGTCCGCGCTGATCGCGGGGCAGTCGGTGGGGGCCGCGGAGGCCGTGTGGCGGGGGGACGCGGATCACGCCGTGAACTTCGCGGGCGGGCTGCATCACGCGATGCCGGGGGCGGCGTCCGGGTTCTGCGTCTACAACGACGCCTCGATCGCGATCGCGCGGCTGCTGGAGCTCGGTGCCGAGCGGGTCGCCTACGTCGATGTGGACGTGCATCACGGGGACGGGGTGCAGGCCGCGTTCTGGGAGGATCCGCGGGTTCTGACGATCTCGCTGCACGAGCATCCCCGGACGCTGTTCCCGCAGACCGGGTGGCCGCAGGAGGTCGGGGACGGGGCGGGGGAGGGGTCCGCGGTGAACGTGGCGTTGCCGGCGGGGACCGGGGACGCGGGGTGGTTGCGGGCGTTCCACGCGGTCGTGCCGGAGCTGGTCGCCGACTTCCGGCCGCAGGTGCTGGTCACCCAGCACGGGGCCGATACGCATTTCGAGGATCCGCTGGCTCATCTGGCCGTCTCGCTGGACGCGCAGCGGGCGGTGCAGGTGGCCTGTCATGAGCTGGCGCACGAGTACGCCGGGGGGAAGTGGCTCGCGTTGGGCGGGGGCGGATACGAGGTGGTGGACGTCGTACCTCGGTCGTGGACGCATCTGGTGGCGATCGCGGCGGGGCGGGAGATCGAGCCCGAGACGCTGGTTCCCGAGGGGTGGCGGCAGGAAGTGTTCGCCCGGACTCGGCAGTTGGGGCCGGGGCGGATGACGGACGGGCGGTGGCCGGTGGGGTGGGCGTCGTGGGAGGCGGGGTACGACCCGGCTGATCGGCTGGATCAGGCTGTGCTGGCCACCCGGCGGGCTGTGTTTCCGTTGCGGGGATTGCTGGCGTAGGGGTTTTCTCGCCCCCGCCGCCCCTACCCGTCCCATCACCGGGGGGCTGCGCCCCCTTCGACCCCCGCTTCGGCCTGGACGGCCTCGTCCTCAAGCGCCGGACGGGCTGGGTGGGTGGTGTCCGGGGGTGGTCAAACGTTACGCCGACCGTGCGGTGTTCTTCTGGTCTCCGCTCTTCGCCGGGCGCCGTCCGTCACCATCTCAGCCGTGTTGAGTGCTGGTGAGCTTCGTGCGTACCTCGTGGCTGTCGGGCTTGCCGGGGTGGTGGCCACCTCTCGGGAGCGGAGTCTTCGGCGTTACCGCCTGTTCGCTGCTCGGGATCCTCGGGTGTTGATCGGGATTGATCCACAAGGGACGTGGAGCGAGCGGGAATTGGTTCGGTTGATGGCGGACAAGTGTGGGGTTTCGGACGATCCGCGGTGTGTTTCAGGGCATGATGTGATCGACCCGGAACGCACGGTGGCCGCGCTGGATGCCTTCGCGGAGCGGGTGGGGGACGTCGCCAGGCGGCGGGCCCCGGTGCTGTTCGGGACCGGGCATCCGCACCGGCTGATCGGGTTCTACGCCGGTCTCGCGGACGCGTTGTCGGCGGCGGGGTGTGAGGTTCTCACCCCTGCGCAGGGTCGCTGTGTCGACATAACGACCCGGTTCGGTCTACGTACCTGCAACCTCGATTACGTACGAGGTGTCGGGTTCGTGAGAGAAACGGGCCGTGAACGCCCCGGTTGTGCGCCGGGTACGCACACGCATTCGCCGCTGCCGGTTCGGGTGGCGCTGGATGCGGCGGCGGGGGGTGGAGGGCCGCTGCCAGAGCTGGTGGTGGGGGATCATGGATGGGTCTGCGGCGCAGGTCAGCTCGGGTTTGAGGCCATTGGGCTCGCGGATACGGATGACCCTGCGCTCTTCGTGGGGGAGGCCGAGGGGGCCGTGTCCGTCGCCGTTCCGGTTGATGACGGCGTGCGGTCTGATTACTACACGCCGCTTACCCGCTACGTACTCAATCGAGCGTGTCTGTCACAGTAGGCCGCCGATGGGTGCACCTCTTCCCCACTCGCATCACCCGCCCCTACATTGGGGAGTGAGCACGCAACGACGAAGAGTCACCGGAAGGGGAAGCCGGTGGCCCGTCGAGTGCGGAAGGTTCAGGTGTGTCATGGCAGCTGGCGAGAGGCCTCTGAACGAGGTTGTGTTCCTTACCGTGGCGGAGGTCGCCGCGGTGATGCGAGTGTCGAAGATGACCGTGTACCGGCTGGTGCACAGCGGTCATCTGCCCGCGATCCGGGTGGGGCGGTCCTTCCGCGTCCCCGAGCAAGCGGTACACGAGTACCTTCGCGAGAGCTATGTGGGGGTGGAGACCGCCTGACGGACGTTCCGGGATTCGTTCCGGGGCACCTCGATTACGACCTCAGCGCTCGGGCGGGTAGGCTAGCCCCTCGTAGGTCGTATGGGCCCATGATGCCCAGCACCGAGTGATGAGAAGTGAGCGAGGGTAGTCGTGGGCTCTGTTATCAAGAAGCGGCGCAAGCGGATGGCCAAGAAGAAGCACCGCAAGCTGCTCAAGCGCACGCGTGTTCAGCGTCGTAACAAGAAGTAATTACGGCGCCGAGCCGCGAGAGCTTGTGTGTGGCCCCCCACCAGTACGGTGGGGGGCCACATGCATTTTCCGGCCGTTGCGGCTCGTCATGGCCCGCCGGGGGTCATGCCGGCGCAACATCGACCCGCTAAGTTGGCCCGCATACGGGAACACGGAAGAAAGGCGCTGATCTTGGGGAAGGTCGTGCTCGTGACCGGAGTGGCCCGTCAGCTCGGGGGCCGGTTCGTACGACGTATTCAGCGTGACCCCGAAGTGGACCGGGTCGTCGCCGTGGACGCGGTGGCGCCGGAGCACCATCTGGGCGGGGCGGACTTCATCCAGACCGACATCCGGCAGCCGAGCATCGCCCGGGTGCTGGCCGAGAGCGGTGCCGACACCGTCGTCCACATGGATGTGACCGGGACACCGCTGGGGAGCGGCAGCCGGGCCACCGTCAAAGAGACCAATGTCATCGGGACGATGCAGCTGCTCGGCGCCTGTCAGAAGTCGCCGAACGTGAAGCGGCTGGTGATCAAGTCCAGTACGAACGTGTACGGCTCCGCGCCGAAGGATCCCGCCGTCTTCACGGAGACGACCCCGCCGAAATCCCTGCCCAGCGGGGGGTTCGCGAAGGACACGGTGGAGGTCGAGGGATATGTGCGGGGGTTCGCCAGGAGGCGGCCGGACGTGGCGGTGTGTGTGCTGCGGTTCGCCAATATCCTCGGGGCCACCGCCGACACCCCGCTCGCGTCCTATTTCTCGCTGCCCGTGCTGCCCACCGTCTTCGGGTACGACCCCCGGCTGCAGTTCGTGCACGAGGACGATGTGATCGACGTGCTGCGGATCGCCTCGCACGATCCGGTCCGGGGGACGCTGAACAGCGGCACGTTCAACATCGCGGGTGACGGGGTGCTGTTGCTCTCGCAGTGTTCGCGGCGGCTGGGGCGGCCCACCGTGCCGCTGCTGCTGCCGGCGGTCACCTGGGCCGGGTCCCTGGTGCGGACGCTCGGTATGAGCGACTTCTCGCCCGAGCAGATCCGGCTGCTGACGCACGGCCGGGTGGTGTCCACCGACCAGATGCGCGAGACGCTGGGATTCCGGCCGAAGTACACGACGGCGGAGACGTTCGCGGACTTCGTGCGGGCCCAGGCCCCGGGGCTGCTGCCGCCCGAGGCGGTGGCAGCGGCCGTCGACCGGCTCGCCGCGCTGGGCGGCGGCCCGACAAAGACCCCGACCAAGAGCGCCAACTGAGGAGCGCAACAACGATGGCGGACGCCAAGGTCATTCCGTTCGACGACGACCGGTCCCGCGGGGCTGCCGTGCAGCGGCCGGCCCGGCGCCGGGGTCAGGGGGGCCGTCGTGGCGGCGGCGAGCAGGCGGCGGTGGTGCGTGAGGTCCAGCCCCTCGCCGGGCGGATCCCCGCGCAGGAAGATGTGCATGTGAACCGGGAGAGCCCTGAGACGGGCGTGGAGCAGCCGCACGACGACGCCGGCCTGGAGCAGCGCGTGGCGCGCGGGCTCGCGTTTCTGCGGCGGCGGCTGACCGGGGACTACGAGGTCGACGACTTCGGGTACGACGAGGAGCTGACCGACCAGGTCCTGATGTCCCTGCTGCGGCCGGTGTACGAGAAGTACTTCCGGGTCGAGGTGAAGGGCATGGAGAACATCCCGGCGGAGGGCGGTGCGCTGATCGTCGCCAACCATTCCGGGACGCTGCCGCTGGACGGGCTGATGATGCAGGTCGCCGTGCACGATCACCATCCGGCGAATCGTCACCTCAGGCTGCTCGCCGCGGATCTGGTCTTCGTGCTGCCGGTCGTCAACGAGCTGGCGCGGAAGCTGGGGCACACGCTCGCGTGCGCGGAGGACGCGGAGCGGCTGCTGGCCCAGGGTGAGCTGGTCGGGGTGATGCCGGAGGGGTTCAAGGGCATCGGGAAGCCGTTCAGCGAGCGGTACAAGCTCCAGCGGTTCGGGCGGGGCGGGTTCGTGTCGACGGCGTTGCGGAAGGGGGCGCCGATCATTCCCTGCTCGATCGTGGGGGCGGAGGAGATCTATCCGATGATCGGCAACGCGAAGACGCTGGCCCGGGTGCTGGGATTCCCGTATTTCCCGTTGACGCCGACGTTTCCGTGGCTGGGGCCGTTGGGCGGGATTCCGCTGCCGACGAAGTGGACGATTCAGTTCGGGGAGCCGATCCGTACGGACGGCTATCCGCCGGAGGCGGCCGAGGATCCGATGCTGATGTTCAATCTGACGGATCAGGTGCGGGAGCAGATTCAGCACACGCTGTACAAGTTGCTTGTGCAGCGGAGGTCGGTTTTCTTCTGAGGCGCGATGCGTTGAGATCTGGGTGCGCGTTCGGTGGGGGCTGGTCGCGCCCACGCGGCGGAGCCGCACATTGATACAGCCCCGCGCCCCTTTGGGGCGCGGGGAGTGAACCTCTGTCGGCTAGTTGCCGGTGTTCTCGCTGTCGATGCCCAGGCCGGGTAGCAGGCCCGGGAGGAGCGGGGGCAGGGTGACGTCGGGTTCGGTGATTGCGCTCTTTGAGGGGGGCGGGCTGGTCGTGCCGGTCTTCGGAGGGTCGAGGAGGCCGCCCGTGGTGCCGCCGATCAGGCCGTTGTCGGCGCTGCCGGAGGCCGAGCCGCTGGGGCTGCCGGTGCCGGATTCGTGGCCGGAGGAGGAGCTGCCGGAGGACGACGGGGCCGTCGACCGGTGGCGGCCGGAGGAACCGGTGGACGCCGTGCCGGAGCCCTGCCTGCCGGTGTCGCCGCCCGTGCTCTGGGGCGGTTGGGGGAGCAGGGACTGCAGCGGGCCGACCTCTTGGTCTATGGCGTCGAAGACCGATGACACCTGCTGGCTGACGTCCCCGAGCTGGACCGGGAGCTTGTCGCGCAGGGCGCCCCAGGCCTCGCGGTGCGACTGGGCGAAGGTGGACAGGGCCTGGATGGGGCCCAGGGAGTTCGGATCGCGCTCGTAGGCCTCGTGGAGCAGGCGGTGGCCCTCGGTGACGTCCTGCTGCATCCCGGACAGGGTGCGGCGGATCTCGCCGATCGACTCGTGGTCGAGGTGGCCGCCGCGGCCCCGCTCCATCAGCCGGCGGGCCTCCATCAGCCTGGTCGAGGCCTGGTCGAGGTAGGTCTGGCCGCGCTGGTCGTCGCCGTCGGACAGATAGTTGAGCTTGAAGTCCTCGATGCCGCGTTTGAGGCCGTACAGCGAGTCGCCGGGCAGGGCGTCGGAGCTGGCGGCGGCGACGCCGCCGAAGGCTCCGGCGGCCACGCCGACGCTCAGGCCGCCCGCGGCGAGCCCCTTGGTGAGCCGGGAACGCGGTCGCAGTTTGCCCAGTGGACTCGCCCGGTGCGCGCCCCTGGCCCGGCCGGAACGCTGCCCAGGCACGGATGTGTCCGCCGCCCCGCCCAGGGTGCCCTCCGCGAGCATGGCCTCCATCGCGGCCACCAGTTGGGCCCGCTGGACGACCTTGACCTCCGGATCGAGCTCCGGTTTGGGCAGAGCGGCGAGACCCGTCGCCAGGGCCAGCAGCTCGCCCGGCTCGGTCCGTTCGGCGCGATCCGCTGCGGCCGGTGGATCGCCCGCCGGGACCTCGGACCGCTCGGTCGCCGGGTCCCGGTCGGGCTGCTCCTCCAGGGCCTGGGCGAAGGCGTTCGCCCGCCGGTGGGCCGATACGTTCGCGATCACTGGCGGCACCTCCTCTCGTCATGACGGTCGACTCCCCAGGGGGTCCTGAGGGTTGCACGCCCTCGACCGATGCACACGATCGTGTGATCAGGGTCTTGCTGGACGTGACCACAGGGAGCCTGTATCCCGCACAACGAGCGGCTCGGCACTTGGGTTACGGACGACCGGTGATCGACTGAGAATGGCAACAGGCTTTCACCGAGCGTGAGTTGGACGTCGCCGACGGTGCCCGGCTCAGCGGGCGTCGTCCGGGAGGAGCCGGGCGAGGGTGCGCACGGCCCGGTACTGGAGGGTCTTGATGGCGCCCTCGTTCTTGCCCATCACCCGGGCGGTCTCGGCGACCGAGAGGCCCTGCAGGAAGCGGAGCGTCACGCACTCCTGCTGCTGCGGGTTGAGGCGCCGTACGGCGTCGAGCAGTGCCGCGTTGGAGAGGGACTCCAGGACGGAGTCCTCGGGCGAGCGTTCGACCTCGTTGGCGTCGAGCATCTCGCCGGTCGTCACCTCCAGGCGGAAGCGGCTCGACTTGAAGTGGTCGGCGACCAGGTTGCGGGCGATCGTCACCAGCCAGGCGCCGAAGTCGCGGCCCTGCCAGGTGAAGGTGCCGATCCTGCGCAGCGCGCGCAGGAACGTCTCGCTGGTGAGGTCCTCGGCGGTCGCCTTGCCGCCGACGCGGTAGTAGATGTAGCGGTACACGGTGTCGCTGTACTGGTCGTAGAGGCGGCCGAAGGCGTCGGACTCGCCGGCCTGCGCGCGCTCCACGAGATCCATCATCCGGGCGCTGTCGCTGTCCGCGGCCGGACGGCGGGCGGTGGCGGCGCTGCCGGAGGTCCGGCTGCGTCTGCCGACGGCGGCGCCGCCGTCGGCCAGTGCGTAGCACGGGCCCACGGGGGCGCCGCCGGCGAAGGCGGGGACGGCGTACGCGGAGGGGACGAGGCCGCGCAGCGTCTCTTTGACCGTCGCGACCGTTGCGCGCAGCGTAGCCAGGCCCGAGGCGTCAACCCCGACGTGTGGGTACACGGGACTCCCAGAGGCAGAGCTTCCATCACGTGCAGTACGGGACCTTTCACCCGTCGTAGCGACGGAGGGGTACCGGTTTGCGTCTGAGGAGAATAACGCTTCGTGCAGGCACTGCTACACCGAGTTGCTCAAATCACCGATTGCGTCGCTTCTCTCACCGATTTGAGATGGTTCAAGTGCCGCAGAGTGACTGATTGTTGATCAGAAAGGTGCGTGTTCAGGCGGAGTCGAGGGCGTGTTGGGGCGGTCCCGCGATAATTCGGGCGCGTGGCGGGAGAACGGCGGGATGTTCGGGCGCGGGCGGGCGGAAGGCATGCCTGAGGGGCGCCCCGTGCGGGGCGCCGGGCTGTGCGGATGCGCGAATGCGGAGGTGCGGATGCGCGGCTCGGCCGCGTGGTTACCGCCGGCGCCGGGACAGCGCGATCGCCGCCGCCGTGCCGCCGGCCACCGCGCCGACCCCGGCCGCCGCCGGGATGCCGACCTTCGCCGCCTTGCGGCCCGTGCGGTAGTCGCGCAGGCGCCAGTCCAGCTCCCGGGCGTGCTTGCGCAGCTTGGTGTCCGGGTTGATGGCGTACGGGTGACCGACCAGGGAGAGCATCGGGATGTCGTTGTGGGAGTCGCTGTAGGCCGCGCAGCGGGAGAGGTCGAGGCCCTCGGCGGCGGCCAGGGCGCGGACCGCCTCCGCCTTCGCCGGGCCGTGCAGGGGCTCGCCCACCAGCTTGCCGGTGTAGACGCCGTCGACCGACTCGGCGACCGTGCCCAGTGCTCCGGTCAGGCCCAGCCGGCGGGCGATCACGCCGGCGATCTCCACCGGTGCCGCCGTGACGAGCCACACCTTCTGGCCCGCGTCCAGGTGGGCCTGGGCGAGGGCGCGGGTGCCGGGCCAGATGCGCTCGGCCATGTACTCGTCGTAGATCTCCTCGCCGATGGTCTGGAGCTCCGCGACGCGGTGGCCCTTGACGATCGACAGGGCCGAGTCGCGGGCCTCCTGCATGTGCTCGGGGTCCTCGACGCCGGCCAGCCGGAACCACGCCTGCTGCCAGGCGAACCGGGCGAGGTCGCGGGTCTCGAAGAACTTCCGCTTGTAGAGGCCGCGGCCGAAGTGGAAGATGGCGGCGCCCTGCATGACGGTGTTGTCCAGGTCGAAGAAGGCGGCGGCCTTGTCGTCGCCGAGCACCGGGAAGTCCGGCTCCGCGGCTTCTTCGGCGGTCGCCGACGCCTCTTCTGCCAGGGCTTCCTGGTTCTTGCGCGCAGCCTCCGCCGAGGCCTCGCCTGCCAACACGCTCCGCGCCGTGGCGGAGCGCCTACGGGGAGTGAGCCATCCGAGAGCGGCCATGTCGTGAGCATAGCCAGTCTGTTCGGTGCATCCGGAGTCGCGGGAGTTGGTTGGGTGTGAACTCTCCGCGACCGGTCTGTTAAACAACCAGTCAAACATGCCGTGGAAGAGCGGGAGAATGGACCGCATGAGTCCTCTCTTCGGCCGGAAGGCCCCCGCGTCTCGTGCGCGATCGGTCACTCTCATCCGTAAGCCGGGCTGTCATTTGTGCGATGACGCACAGGTCGTGGTCGAGAAGGTGTGCGGCGACCTCGACGTGCCCTGGGAGCAGAAGGACATCACCCAGGACGAACGGCTGCACGACCTGTACTGGGAGCAGATCCCGGTCGTCCTGGTCGACGGTGAGCAGCACACCTTCTGGCGTGTGAACGAAGAGCGCCTCCGTAAGGCACTGACTGACTAGTCCAAACCGGTGGGAAAGTCGCCTAGGATCGACGGCGGCTTGATCTCGGGGGCGGGATTCGTGAGGAGTGTGTACGGCTTTGCCCCCATTGGAGACGGAGCGTGAGCGCGTATGCGCCGGTTCCCCGCGACCGCGCCGAGGGTGCGTGACCCCGGTCACGTTGGCGGGGCAAATCGGACACCATCTTTGTGCACGCGTTCACAAAGACATAGCCTGCTGTCGACGGGGCGGTCCGGGTACGAGTGACCGTCCGCAGCCCCGCTCAACCCGTTGGAGCACCGTGGCAACTGGCCGAACTCACCGACCGGCGACCCGCAGCCGAGGTATCCCCGAGGCCACCGTCGCGCGGCTTCCGCTGTACCTCCGGGCGCTGACCGCACTGTCGGAGCGCTCGGTGCCCACGGTCTCCTCCGAAGAGCTGGCCGCGGCCGCGGGGGTCAACTCCGCCAAGCTGCGCAAGGACTTCTCTTACCTGGGTTCTTACGGAACGCGCGGTGTCGGCTACGACGTCGAGTACCTCGTCTACCAGATCTCCCGCGAGCTGGGCCTCACGCAGGACTGGCCGGTCGTGATCGTCGGTATCGGTAACCTCGGCGCCGCCCTCGCCAACTACGGCGGGTTCGCCTCGCGCGGTTTCCGGGTCGCGGCCCTGATCGACGCCGATCCCGCGATGGCCGGCAAGCCGGTCGCCGGTATCCCGGTGCAGCACACCGACGACCTGGAGAAGATCATCCAGGACAACGGCGTCAGCATCGGCGTGATCGCCACCCCGGCCGGCGCCGCCCAGCCCGTCTGCGACCGGCTCGTGGCCGCCGGGGTCACCTCCATCCTGAACTTCGCGCCGACCGTGCTGACCGTCCCGGACGGCGTCGACGTCCGCAAGGTCGACCTCTCCATCGAGCTGCAGATCCTCGCCTTCCACGAGCAGCGCAAGGCCGGCGAGGAGCACGACGGCGCGGTTCCGCCCGTCGCCCCGCACCAGGAGTCCGGCGAGCAGGGACCCGACGGGGACGTGCCCGCCGTGATGCCGGCATGAGTCTCCTCGTCGTCGGGCTGAGCCACCGCAGCGCCCCGGTCAGCGTCCTGGAACGGGCCGCGCTCACCACGGACGCCCAGGTCAAGCTGGTCCAGGACACGGTCGCCGCCGAGCCGGCCGCCGAGGCCGCGGTCCTCGCCACCTGCAACCGCATCGAGCTCTACGCCGACGTGGACAAGTTCCACGCCGGGGTCGCCGAGCTGTCCACGCTGCTCGCCCAGCACAGCGGGGTCGGGCTGGACGAGCTCACCCCTTATCTCTACGTGCACTACGAGGACCGGGCCGTCCACCACCTGTTCTCGGTGGCCTGTGGGCTGGACTCGATGGTCGTGGGCGAGGGGCAGATCCTCGGCCAGATCAAGGACTCGCTGGCCCGGGCGCAGGAGCTGCACAGCGCCGGCCGGCTGATGAACGACCTGTTCCAGCAGGGCCTCAGGGTCGGCAAGCGCGCCCACTCCGAGACCGGGATCGACCGGGCCGGACAGTCCCTGGTCACCTTCGGCCTGGAGCAGCTGGCCGCCGGTACCGACGTCGAGACCTGGGCCAAGGGCAAGAAGGCGCTGGTCATCGGCGCCGGCTCGATGTCCTCGCTGGCCGCCGCCACGCTCGCGCGGGCGGGGGTCGCGGAGATCGTCGTGGCCAACCGGACGCTGGACCGCGCGCAGCGGCTCGCACAGATCCTGAACGAGGGCGACGACACGCACGTGACGGCCCGCGCGGTACCGATGGATGCGGTGCCGGGCGAGCTGACACGTGCCGACCTCGCGGTCTCGTGTACCGGGGCGACGGGGCTGGTCCTCACCGCCGACGCGGTCGCGGCCGCGGTCGAGGGACGCACCGGCGAACCCGTCGCCGAGATCGACGTGGCCGTACCGGCGGCCCCGAAGCCGCTGCCCGCCGCGGGCCTCGGCGCGGACGAGAACTGCCCGCTCGACCTCACCGCCGCGCAGAGTGGTTTCTCCGTGATGGGCGAGGCCGCGGTCGCCGGGATGGCCGCCGCCGAGCTGGAGCAGCACGCGGCCTGGGTGGACAACGGGACGGTGGACATCCGGGAGACCGGCCGTCGTACCCCCGAGAACCTCGAAGCCGAAGCCGAGCTGATCGGCGCGCTCGCCGCGGCCGCCACCCGGGTCGGCCGGATCCCCGAGCGACGCAGGCCGGAGCCGGTCGCCGGGTTCGTACGCCCCGCTCCCGCGCTGTTCCTCCTCGACCTCGCCATGCCCCGCGACATCGACGCGGCCGCGCACCGGCTGGCCGGGGTGCGGCTGGTCGACATCGAGTCGCTGGCGGAGGCGTCGGCCGATGCTCCGATGGCCGCCGACGTCGACCAGGTCCGCCGTATCGTTTCGGACGAGGTGGCCGCGTTCGGGGCGGCGCAGCGGGCCGCGCACATCACGCCGACCGTGGTCGCGCTGCGCACCATGGCCGCCGATGTGGTGGCGGGCGAGATCGCCCGGCTCGACGGGCGCCTGCCCGACCTGGACGAGCGGCAGCGCGGGGAGATCCGGCAGGCCGTGCACCGGGTCGTCGACAAGCTGCTGCACGCGCCGACCGTACGGGTCAAGCAGCTCGCGGCCGAGCCCGGCGGTGCCGGGTACGCGGACGCGCTGCGGACCCTGTTCGACCTCGACCCCGAGACGGTGGCCGCCGTCTCCCGGGCCGTGGACAGCACAGACGAGAAGGACCGACCGGCATGAGTGACAATCCGCTGCGACTGGGGACCAGGCGATCCAGACTCGCCATGGCCCAGTCCGGGCAAGTGGCAGAAGCCGTGAGCCGGGTGACCGGACGGCCCGTCGAGCTCGTCGAGATCACCACCTACGGCGACACCTCCCGCGAGCACCTCGCACAGATCGGCGGCACGGGGGTCTTCGTGACCGCCTTGCGTGACGCGCTGCTGAGCGGTGAGGTCGACTTCGCGGTTCACTCGCTCAAGGACCTCCCGACCACCCAGCCCGAAGAGCTGGTGCTGGCGGCCGTACCGCTGCGCGAGGACCCCCGCGACGTGATCGTCGCCCGGGACGCGCTGAAGTTCACCGACCTGCCGCGCGGCGCGCGCATCGGCACCGGTTCGCCGCGCCGGACGGCGCAGCTGAACGCGTACGCCCGCACCCACGGGCTGGACATCGAGACCGTCCCGATCCGGGGGAACGTCGACACCCGCATCGGGTACATACACGACGGCGAGCTCGACGCGGTGGTGCTGGCGGCGGCCGGCCTCAGCCGCATCGGCCGCCTCGACGAGGTGACCGACTTCCTGTCGGTCGACACGATTCTGCCCGCCCCCGGCCAGGGGGCACTGGCGATCGAGTGCGTCGCGGACAACGCGTCGCTGATCGCCGCGCTCGGGGAACTCGACGACCCGTTCACCCGGGTCGCCGTGACCGCCGAGCGGTCACTGCTCGCCGCCCTGGAGGCCGGCTGCTCCGCCCCTGTGGGCGCGCTGGCCGACCTGCTGGCCGACGGGCAGATTGTCAAGGAAATGCGCCTGCGGGGAGTCGTCGGCACGACCGACGGCACCCGGATGGTGCAGTTGTCCACCACCGGTCCCGTGCCCGAGACATACGACCAGGCGACGACGCTCGGTCGCGAACTCGCCTCCGAGATGCTTGCCCAGGGCGCGGCCGGTCTGATGGGGGAGCGAGCACAGTGAGCCCCACCAACCTTCCCGCCGGCCTCGATCACGGGCACGTCACCTTCCTGGGTGCCGGACCCGGGGATCCGGGACTGCTGACCTTGCGTGCCGTGGAGGCACTGTCCAGCGCGGACGTCCTGGTCGCCGAGCACGAGGTGCTCGACGTGATCAGAGCCCACGCCAGGCAGGGCGTCTCCGTCGTGCCCACGAGTCCGGATTACTCGTCGGACCCGTATCCGGGCACAGGCGCGCCTCAACTCACGGTTGTTGACGGTGCGTCAACAACCGCTTCCCTCCCGCCCGTGCGGGATGCGGCTCATCTTGTCATGGAGGCCGCGCGGGGTGGCAGGCGGGTCGTCCGTGCGGTGTCCGGGGACCCGGGACTTGATACGTACGCCACCGAGGAAATGCTCGCCTGCGCGGCGGCCGGTGTGCCTTTCGAGGTCGTGCCGGGTGTCGCGGCGGCGGTGGGCGTGCCCGCGTACGCCGGTGTGCCGCTGCGCGACGCGCAGGGCACCGACGTCCGCTTCGTGGACGCCCGGACGGCCTCCGACCGGTGCTGGACCGAGGTCGGTGCCTCGGACGGCACGGTCGTCGTGTCGACCTCGCTCGATTCGGTCGCGGCCGCGGCCGGGGAGCTGGTCGCCGCGGGCCGCAAGCCGGACACGCCGCTGACCGTCACCGTCGCCGGTACGACGACCCGGCAGCGGACCTGGACCGCCACCCTCGGCACCATCGCGCAGACGCTGAAGCAGGCGAAGGTGCTGCCCTCGCCGGACGGCGGCCGGCCGGTGATAGCCGTGGTCGGTGAGCGGTCCGCCGCCGCCCAGCGCGACCAGTTGTCGTGGTTCGAGTCCAAGCCGCTGTTCGGCTGGAAGGTGCTCGTGCCGCGCACGAAGGAGCAGGCGGCCACGCTCTCCGACCAGCTGCGGTCGTACGGGGCCGTGCCGCACGAGGTGCCGACGATCGCCGTCGAACCGCCGCGCACGCCCCAGCAGATGGAGCGGGCGGTGAAGGGGCTCGTCACCGGACGGTACGAGTGGATCGCCTTCACGTCGGTCAACGCCGTCAAGGCGGTGCGGGAGAAGTTCGAGGAGTACGGGCTCGACGCCCGGGCCTTCGCGGGGATCAAGGTCGCGGCAGTCGGGGAGCAGACGGCGAAGGCGCTGGTCGCCTTCGGCGTGAAGCCGGATCTGGTGCCGAGCGGTGAGCAGAGCGCCGCGGGGCTCCTGGAGGACTGGCCGCCGTACGACCCCGTGTTCGATCCCATCGACCGGGTGTTCCTGCCGCGGGCCGACATCGCCACGGAGACGCTGGTCGCCGGGCTGATCGAGCTCGGGTGGGAGGTGGACGACGTGACCGCCTACCGCACCGTGCGGGCGTCGCCGCCGCCGGCCGAGACGCGGGAGGCGATCAAGGGCGGCGGGTTCGACGCCGTGCTGTTCACGTCGTCGTCCACCGTGCGGAACCTGGTGGGTATCGCCGGGAAGCCGCACAACGTGACGGTGATCGCGTGCATCGGTCCCGCGACGGCGAAGACCGCCGAGGAGCATGGGCTGCGGGTGGACGTGATGGCTCCGGAGCCGTCGGCGGGCAAGCTCGCGGAGGCGTTGGCCGAGTTCGGGCTGCGGCGGCGGGCGAGTGCGGTGGAGGCCGGGGATCCGGTGACTCGGCCCAGTGAGCGGCGGCCGGGGGCGCGCAGGAGGCGTACCACTACGTGAGGTGAGCTGCGGGAGGGGTGGGGGGGGGGGGGCCCCCCCCCCCCGCGGGGGGGGGGGGGGGGGGTGGGGGGGGGGGGGGGGGGGGGGGGGGGGCGGCCCCCCCGCACCCCTTTTGTGTTCGTGGTTGTCTGCGGGTGCGTTGTGGCTGGTCGCGCCCACGCGGCGGTAGCCGCACATCGATACAGCCCCGCGCCCCTCTCGGGGCACGTCGTTGTCGAGGACCTTTTTGAGGTCTGCGACGACTGTGGGGATCTCCCTGTCGAAGGCCAGGCCGTCGATGCCCTCGTCTGTGACCACGGCGAGGAGGGCTCGGGTGCCGACCGCGGTGATGATGACGTGGCCGGCGGTGCACTGGGCGGTGAGTTGGCGGAGGGTGCCGGTGTTGGCCACCACCAGGCCGTCGACGGTGGCCAGGACGGTCTCGGAGACGCCCATCACCCGGTCGCGCAACGAGAGGAGGATGTCCTGCACGGGGTCGCTCATGGTGGCTACTTCCTGTCGTTCCTGTCGTGCTCGGTGGTGCGGAGGCGCGGCCGGCCTCCCCGGGGCCGCTAGCGCTTGCGGCGGGGGAGCGGGGTCGCTGAGGGTTGCGATGGTGCCGTCGAGGGGTGGGGCGGGGTGCGCAGGGCCGTGCTGGGGCGGGCGGCGGCCGTGGCGGACGGGGGCTGGAGAAGGCCCTGGGCCAGGAGGTCGCGGAGGTCCACCATGACGGCGAACAGGCCGCGGCCGAGGGCGAACGCGATGTCCCGGGGGGGGGGGTCTGCGGCCGTCGGCGGCGGTCAGGACGGCGCGGTGCCGGGGGAGAGACGGGCGGTCTGCCGCGGGTCGCGGGCGGCGGGGGCCGGGGCCAGGCGGTCGCGGGCGAAGCGGGCCGTGGCGCCGCGTTCGTTCGCCAGCAGCCGGACACGGCGGGCGTTCTCGGTGACCAGGCGGGCGGGCGGTACTGCGGCGCCCGTTTCGAGCAGCGGGCGGGCGGCGGTCACCTCCCAGCCGTCCGGGCTGGTCAGGACCAGGGCGAAGGCCGCGTCGAAGAGCGCCGCCTGGCCGATGATCTCCAGTTCCGTGGCGCCCAGCAGGCCTTGGGCGACCAGTTCCCGGGCCAGCCGTGCGGGGTCGGTGCCGGCGGCGCGTACGGCGGCCCAGTCCTCCTCGGCGACCCGGTGCGACTTGAGCAGAAGCACCTCGACACCGGGGCGCCGGGTGTCTCCATGCCCACGACCAGGCCGTCCCGGACGTGGATGACACCGCCCGGGGTGCCCGAGACCAGGACGGTGCAGGACCGTTCCTCTGTGTGCAGGGCGGACAGCAGGGCGGGGATGTTGCGGGGCGCCGGGGCCGCGTCGGTCATGCGAGCAGTCGGCCCGTGTGCTCGGCCAGGTCGCGCAGTGCCCAGGTGATGTTCGTCCGGTGCCGGTCCACCAGGGCGAAGAGGAGGAGCGGGTCGCCCTCGCGGTCGACCCGGGTCGTCACATGGTGGTGGCTGGTGGTCGTGATGACGATGGTCTCCAACTCGCCCTCGAAACCGGCCTGGTTGAGGTGAGTGGTCACCAAGTGGGCGGTCTCCTGGGCGTCCTGGGACGGTCCCGCGTCGCCGTGCTCGGCGTAGGAGAGGCCCGTCACGCCGTCCAGGAGGGCCGCGGCGGTCACACCGGGTGTGCCGGCCTCTGCCGATCCGCTCGCGTCCGAGTTGACCCACGTAAGGAAATCGAGGGCACCAGCGTGAACATCGAGACCACCCTCAAGGAAGCAATGAGCATCGACGGGGCCCTCGGAGTCGCCCTCGTCGACTACGAGAGCGGCATGTCCCTCGGCGCCCTGGGCGGTGGGCCCCACCTGGACCTGGAGCTGGCCGCGGCCGGGAACACCGAGGTCGTGCGGGCCAAGCAGCGCACCCTGAAGTCCATCGGCCTGGACGACGAGATCGAGGACATCCTGATCACGCTCGGCGGCCAGTACCACCTGATCCGCCCCCTGACCAAGGTCGGCGGTTCGCTCCTCCTCTACCTCGCCCTGGACCGGGGCCGCAGCAACCTCGCCCTGGCCCGGCACGGCCTCAAGAAGCTGGAGAGCGAGCTGGAGGTCTGACCGACGCGACGTCGGCAAGCGTGCCCGTGTGACGGGCGTAGCGTAGGGAGCATGACGAAGTACGGCTCCTTTCCCGGCACGCGGCCGCGTCGGCTGCGGACCACCCCCGTCATGCGGCGCATGGTCGCCGAGACCCGGCTGCATCCCGCGGACTTCATCCTCCCGGCGTTCGTCCGCGAGGGCGTCTCCGAGCCGGTGCCGATCGGCGCCATGCCCGGTGTCGTACAGCACACCCGGGACAGTCTGAAGAAGGCCGCCGCGGAGGCCGTCGCGGCCGGGATCTCCGGGATCATGCTGTTCGGGGTGCCGGAGGAGGGCAAGAAGGACGCCCTCGGGACGCCCGGCACCGACCCGGACGGGATCCTCCAGGTCGCGCTGCGGGACGTGCGCGCCGAGGTCGGCGACGAACTGCTCGTGATGTCCGACCTCTGCCTCGACGAGACCACCGACCACGGGCACTGCGGGGTGCTGGACGACGAGGGGCGCGTGGACAACGACGCCACCCTGGAGCGGTACGCCGAGATGGCCCAGGTGCAGGCCGACGCCGGCGCCCATGTCGTCGGCCCCAGCGGGATGATGGACGGGCAGATCGGCGTCATCCGCGACGCCCTCGACCAGATCGGGCGGGAGGACGTCGCGATCCTCGCCTACACCGTGAAGTACGCCTCCGCCTTCTTCGGCCCGTTCCGGGAGGCCGTCGGCTCGTCCCTGAAGGGCGACCGCAAGACCTACCAGCAGGATCCCGCCAACATGCGGGAGTCGATGCGCGAGCTGGCCCTGGACCTGGAGGAAGGGGCCGACATGGTGATGGTCAAGCCGGCCGGGCCCTACCTCGACATCCTCGCCCGGGTCGCCGACTCCGTGGACGTACCGGTCGCCGCCTACCAGATCTCCGGCGAGTACTCGATGGTCGAGGCCGCCGCCGAGAAGGGCTGGATCGACCGCGAACGGGCCATCCTGGAGACCCTCACCGGCATCAAGCGGGCCGGCGCGCAGAACATCCTGACGTACTGGGCGGTGGAAGCCGCCCGGATGCTGGGCTGAGCCCCGGGTCATGGTGCCCCCGGCCGGAGAGATCCGGCCGGGGGCACTTTCAAGTCGCCGGTGGCGTTAGGTTGTTGACCGTCCGTTGTTGACCGTCCTCGCCCTTCGCCGACCGTCCGGGAGACGCCCATGTCCGGTGACGCCCTCAGTCAGGACCCCGCCCAGCTGAGAAGGAGGATAGACAGCACCAAGGCACACCCGGCCCGCGTGTACGACGTCTTCCTCGGCGGCAAGGACCACTACCCCGCCGACCTCGCCGCCGCCTCCGCCGCGCTCTCCGCCAATCCGCGCGGCTACCTCGACGTCCGGCACAACCGCGACTTCCTGCGCCGCGCCGTGAACACGCTGGCCGAGGACGGGATCCGGCAGTTCCTCGACATCGGCACCGGCCTGCCCACCGCGGAGAACGTCCACCAGATCGCCCAGCGCGTCATACCCGACTCCCGGGTGGTGTACGTCGACAACGACCCGATCGTCCTCGCGCACGCCCGCGCCCTGCTCACCAGCGGGCCCGAGGGCCGTACCGACTACATCGACGCCGACTTCAGGAACCCGGCGGAGATCCTCGAACAGGCCTCGAAGACACTGGACTTCGACGAGCCGATCGCCCTGTGCCTGGTGGCGATCCTGCACTTCGTGGAGGACGAGGAGGCCTACCCGATCGTCCGCGGACTCGTCGAGGCGCTGCCCGCCGGCAGCCGGGTGGTGCTCAGCCACCTCACCGAGGACCTCAACCCCGAGAACATCCGGGCGGTCCAGCGGGCCTACACCGAGCGCGGCTTCAGCTTCGTCCTGCGGTCGCGGGCCGACGTCGAGCGCTTCTTCACGGAGAACTCCCTCGCCCTGACCGACCCGGGCGTGGTCCCCGTGCACCGCTGGCGCGCCGACCACGCGGCGCCCGTGCCCGAGCAGCCGGACGCCGCCTTCCTGGAGTCCCTCGACCCCGTCGAGCGGGTCCGCTACGCCGACATCAACGACGTCACCGACGCGGACATCAACGTCTACGCGGGGCTCGGCGCGAAGGCCTGAGGCCTCCCCCTCACCAGTCGAGGACGTCGTCCTGGTTCTGCTGCCAGTACGTCACCCGCAGCGAGCTGTCGTAGTACACGCCCTTCGCCGGCAGCAGCGGTGTCGCCGAGGCACCGCCGCTGCTGTTCGGGGTCATGCCCTGGAAGGCGACGGTCAGCTTCCGGGCGGTCGTGCCGCCGTCGCCGCTGCCGTCGGCCGCGGACAGCAGCACGCCCGCGTAGCCGGACTCGCCCGGCGCGAGGGTGGTGACCGCCTGCGGGTGGGTCGCCTCGTCGGGCTGCGGCACCCACTGCATCTCGTCGAAGCGCAGGACGGGGTAGTAGGTGAGGTCGCAGGTCCTGCTGCCGGTGTTCCGCACGGTCAGCAGCAGGTGGTTCAGCGGGCGGGAGAGCGGCTGGGCGGTGACGGTGGTGTTGGAGCCGTTGCACAGGACGCGGGAGGTGCTGCTGCCCGGCTTCTTCGTGGCGGTGTCGCTCACGGGCGAGGGGGTCGACTTGGCGGTGCCCGAGCCGGTGTCGCCGGTGTCCGTGTTGCCGGTGGTACCTGTGGCGGCTTCCGAGGTCTTCGGTGTCGGTGTCGCCGGCTGCGACGCGGTCGTCGCCGGTGCGGACGCGCCCTCGTCGCGGGTGCCCGTTCCGTCCTCGCAGGCCGTGAGGGCGAGGGCGGCGACGGCGGCGCCGGTGGCGGCGAGCAGACGGACACGGCGGGTGGCGCGCTGGGCCATGGCGAATCCTCTTTCGAGTGACGGCGTGCTTGGATGGCCACAGCCTGTGGGCCGCTCCGTCCCGTCCGCCACAGCCGCCGGACGATCCGGGACGCTGGAACGGCCACACCGGCTCTGACCTGTAAGAACAACCCTTCCCTGGAACGCGGGTACGGGATGTGGGGGGACGGAGGAATGGTGTCGGACGGCACTTCGGGAAGCGGTTTCGCCGAGTCGCTGCGGGAGTTGAAGGACCGCTCGGGGCTCAGCTACGGCACGCTCGCCAAACGGCTGCACATGAGTACGTCCACCCTGCACCGCTACTGCAACGGGGACGCCGTACCGGCGGACTACGCCCCCGTGGAACGCCTCGCCCGGCTCTGCAAGGCCGGCCCCGAGGAACTCGTCGAGCTGCATCGGCGGTGGGTGCTGGCGGACGCGGAGCGAGCACGCAAACCGGACCCACCCCGGAAGGCGGCCGAGGCAGCGGCCGTGGAACCGGCGGCCGTGGAACCGGCGGCCGTGGAACCGGCGGCCGTGGAAACGGCGGTCCGGGAAACGGCGGTCCGGGAAACGGCGGTCCGGGAAACGGCGGTCCGGGAAACGGCGGTCCGGGAAACGGCGGTCCGGGAGACGGCGGTCCGGGAGACGGCGGTCCGGGAGACGGCGGTCCGGGAGACGGCGGTCCGGGAGACGGCGGTCCGGGAGACGGCGGCTGTGGAAGTGGTGGGTCCGGAGCCGGTGGGTCCGGAAGCGGCGGCTGTCGGGGAACCGGGGCCGAGCCCCGTGCCGGAGCCGTTGGTGGAATCGGTGCCGGAGTCGTTGGCGGGGTGGGACGGCGAGCGGCGTCGGCGTACCGTCCGGCCCGTGCTGCTCGCCGGCACCGCGGTCGTCGTCCTGCTCGGCGCCGCCGTCCTCGCCGTGAAGCTGCCCTCCGGCGGGACCGACGACAAGGGGCAGGGGCCCGCGGGCGCCGCCGCGTCGGTGTCCGGCGGCCCGCGCTCCGCAGGGGCCACGGCCTCGGGTACCCCGTCCACCGCCTCGCCGTCCGCCTCCTCCTCCGGCGACTCCGGCTCGTCCTCCCCCTCCGCGCCGACCACGGCCACCGGCGGCTCCGGGGACGCCGGTACGGCCGCCTCCGCGCCCGCCGCCGGCAGCACCGCGCCTCCGCTCACCGTCAACACCCAGCCGTACTCCTGGGAGAGCCCCTGCTCCCAGCACTACCTGATCGACCGGGCGCCGGCCGACGTGGCGCCGCCGCCGCTGGAGACCGATGCCACCGCCTGGGTCTCCGCGCACCAGGCGGTCTCCTCGGGGGAGCAGTACGTCACGCTGACCGTGCAGGGGACCGGCAAGGAGTCGGTGGTGCTGGAGAGCCTCGCGGTCCGCACGGTGGACCGGAGCGCGCCGCTCGCCTGGAACGACTACGCGATGGGATACCCGGGCGTCGGCTGCGGCGGAAACGTGCCCACCCGCTCCTTCACCGTCGCCCTGGACGCGATGCGCCCGGCGGTCGTCCCGGAGGCGGGGCACCGGGACTTCCCGTTCAAGGTGAGCGAGTCGGACCCCGAGGTGTTCTACGTGACGGCGGACGCCTCGGCGTACTCCGTCGGCTGGTATCTGGAGCTGGCCTGGTCCAGCGGGTCGCGGCACGGGACGCTGCGGATCGACGACAAGGGGCGGCCGTTCCGCACGAGTGGCAACAACGGGCGGCCCGCCTACGAGTTCCCGCTGGGCGGCGAGGCCTGGCGGGCCGCGTCGTCGGGGGGCTGAGAGCGGGACGCGGCGGAGGGGCCCTCGTCGCGTACGCCCTGTCCGTCCCGGCACCCGCTGAGGGCGGTCGCGGCGACCAGCGCGAGGGCGGCCACCGCGAGCAGACGGCGGCGGCCGGGGGCCGGGGTGGGGGGCGTGGCGGACATGCGAGGACTCCCTTGGCGATCTCGAACTGCCTTCAGCCTGTCCGGTTGCCCGCCCGGGCCGCCAGAGCACACCGGGAATTCGGGACGCGTGCCGCCGTTCCACCCCTGTGAGCTGTGCGGATCCCGTCCCGTGGGACGACGGTCCGGGACGTCCTGGCCGCCGGAGCGGGGGCCTCGGCGCCGTCCGTCCGGATCGCGGAATGACGGGTGTAGACGGCATGCACCTCTCTAGGCTCCGGCCAAGACGAGGATCAGACCGCGGACCCGGATCGAGGACCGGACCAAGAACCGGACCGAGAACGGGACCGCGGATCCAGACCGAGGAGAGCCGTCCATGACCGTCACCAGCGCCCCCGCCCCCGCCCTGCCGCCGCTCGCGGCCCGTGCCCGTACCGTCGGCGGTTCGCCCGTGCGGGAGATCCTCGCGGTGACCGCACGCCCCGAGGTGATCAACTTCGCGGGCGGGCTGCCGGCCCCGGAGCTGTTCGACCGGGAGGGCATCGCCGCCGCCTTCCGGACGGTCCTCGAGGAGACGCCCGAGCGGGCGCTGCAGTACTCCACGACCGAGGGCGAACCGGTGCTCCGGCAGGGGCTCGCGGCCCGCCTCCAGGCGCAGGGCCTGCCCACCGACCCCGACGACCTCCTGATCACCACCGGCTCCCAGCAGGCCCTCTCCCTCCTCGCGAGCGCCCTGATAGACCCCGGTGACACCGTCCTCGTCGAAAGCCCCTGCTATCTGGCGGCACTTCAGGTGTTCGGGCTGGCCGGCGCGCGGGTCCTGCCCGTCCCCTGCGACGACGACGGAGTCGACCCGGCCGCCCTCGCGGAGCTGATCCGCGCCGAGCGGCCCAAACTCCTCTACCTGGTCCCGACCTTCCAGAACCCCACCGGCCGCACCATGCCCGCCGCCCGCCGTGCCGCCGTCGCCTCGGCCGCCGCCGGGCACGGCCTGTGGATCGTCGAGGACGACCCCTACGGCGAGCTCCGCTACGACGGCGACCGCGTCCCCTGGATCGCGTCCTTCCCCGGCGCCGAGGACCGCACGGTCCTGCTGGGCTCCTTCTCCAAGGTCATGGCCCCCGGCCTGCGGCTCGGCTGGCTCCGCGCCCCGGGCGTCGTGCGCCGCGCCTGCGCGGTGGCCAAGCAGGCCGCCGACCTGCACACCCCGACCGTCAACCAGCTGGCCGCCGCCCGCTATCTGGACGTCCTCGACGCCCATGTCGCCAAGGTCCGCGCCGTGTACGGCGAACGCCGGGACGCCATGCTCGCCGGGCTGGCCGACGCCCTCCCGGCCGGCTCCACCTGGAACCGGCCCGAGGGCGGCATGTTCCTCTGGGCCCGGCTCCCGGAGTCGTACGACACCACCGCCCTGCTCCGCCGGGTGGTGGAGCAGAACGTGGCCTACGTCCCCGGCGAGCCCTTCTACGCCGCCGACCCCGACCGCTCGACCCTGCGGCTGTGCTTCGTGACGCAGACACCGGAGGAGATCGCGGAGGGCCTGCGCAGACTCGCCAAGGGGCTCGCCGGGGGCCTCGACGACTAGGCGTGTATCGAAAGAGCTGCCAGGTGTCCGAGCTGTAGGCGCGAAGATCGAGCGCAACTCGGTGGCGTCTGGAGCGGAGATCAGGAATGCTCGCGCGCATGGTCTCGGTATTGCAGAACGTGGCGATTGACTGTGCGGATGCCTACGAGCTGGCCCGGTTCTGGAGCAGAGTGACCTGCCGTCCGCTGCATCCGGAGGACAAACCGGGTGATCCGGAGACTCAGGTGGTGCTGGCGGAGGGCCCAGTGCTGTACTTCAACCAGGTGCCCGAGGCTAAGACGATCAAGAACCGGATCCATCTGTGTCTGCGCCCAGAGACCTCGCGTGAGCAGGAGGTGGAACGGCTGCTCGGCCTCGGTGCCACCCTTGTCGCCGATCTCCGGAATCCCGATGGCTCTGGCTGGGCGGTCCTTGCTGATCCCGAAGGCAACGAATTCTGCGTTCTGCGCAGCGAGTCCGACCGGGCCGCCATGACTTCCTGACGCCTCCACGGCCATCCTGGCCGGTTTCGGCTGGTCACAGCCACTCGTTGATGGCCGCGACGAGGACGGTCGCCTGGTAGCGGACCGCGAGCTTGTCATACCTCGTAGCCACAGCACGGTGCCGCTTGAGGCGATTGATGCAGCACTCGACAGCGTGCCGGGCCTTGTGGTCTTCCTGGTCGAACTTCGGCGGCCTGCCGCCTTTCGAGCCGAGCTTCTTGCGGTTGCGGGCTTGGTCGGCCTTGTCCGGGATGGTGCAGCGGATCCCGCGCCGACGCAGGTAGGCGCGGTTCTTCCGGGAGGCACAGGCCCTGTCGGCGCGCACGCGATCAGGTGGGATGCGGGGCCTGCCCGGCCCGATGCGGGGCACGCGGACCGTCTCCAGGACGGGCTCGAACTGCGGGCAGTCCCCGCGCTGCCCGGCGGTGACCACGACCGACATGGGCTTCTGCCCTTGCTCGGTGGCCAGGTGGAGCTTGGTGGTCAGGCCGCCGCGCGAGCGTCCCAGGCCGTGATCGTCCGGCTCGGTGGCGATGCCGCCGGGCGGCTCCTTTTGCAGGTCCCCCTTTTCCTCGCTCCGGCGGCGTGCTGGTGGGCCCGGCACACTGTGGAGTCCACGTTGAGATCCCAGGCGATCAGGCCCTTGGCGTCGGCCCCGGGCCTGCAGCGCGGTGAAGATCCGCTGCCAGGTGCCCCGCTGCCAGCGGCGGAACAGGTCGTACACCCGGCCCCGGGGCCCGTACCGCTCCGGGACATCCCGCCACGGAGTCCCGGTCCGGGTCCGCCACCGTATGTCGTCGATCAGCTGCCGACGGGTCCATATCGGGGGCCGGCCCGGCTTCTTGCCCTTCGGCAGCAGCGGCTCCAGCACCGCCCACTGCTCGTCCGTCAGATCTCCACGTGCCACGAAACAAGATCATCTCAGGTCCAAGATCCACTTCCGGTACACGCCCTAGCGGGGGCTCAGTCCCACCAGAAATGCCACAGCCGCTCGCCGACCAGCTGCTCGGCGTAGGACGAGAGGGTGTCGTCCTTGCCGGGCAGCACGGCGTACGGGCAGAACGCGAAGTGCTCGGCGGCGAGCGCCTCGGCCTGGTCGAGGTCGGCGGGCGGGGCGGCCACGGAGACGGCGAGGTGGTCCAGGCCCAGGGCCACCACCCGTATCCCGAAGCGGTCCTCCCAGGAACGCAGCACCGCGCACAGCCGGGCCACGTCCTCCTCGTGGTTGACCGGGCCGCTCCAGCCGATCGCCGACGGTATGTCCGCGCTGCGCCGGGCGGACACCAGCGCCAGATGCGGCTCCTTCAGCCACGGCCGGCCCTGGCTCAGCGCGTCGGCGACATCGGCGGCCCGCGCGTCCGGGTGGGCGACCAGCGCGGGGGCGGGGGCGAGCCCGGGCCACTCCTCGCCCTCCAGCGGGTCCTCTTCCCAGAAGTCCTCCAGCACCTCGTCGGCGTCGTGGTCCCCCGGGTACGACGTCTCCCCGGGCGCGAAGTCCCAGTCGTCGATCTCGGACACGTCGACGAGCACCGGCAGCAGCCCCGCACGCGCGGCCGGCGCACCCAGCGCGGCCCAGGTCCCGGGGCCCGCGGGCTGCCCGGCGTACCACAGCAACGGCTCGTGCCACGGGCCGTCGAGCGTGTCGTCGACCAGTGTCCCGGGCGGGAGTTGAAGCCCCAGGGACCGGCCGCTCGGGTCGGTCGCCAGCTTGGGCAGCGGGTTGGGAAGAGTCGCCATGGCAGTGACTGTAAGGGGCGGCACTGACAACGACGGACGGGGCTATCCGACGGATGCGGTGAAGGCGGCCCAGGCGGCGGGGGAGGCGGTGAGGGTGGGGGCGGTCTCCGCCGGGTTCTTGGAGTCCCGGATGTGGACGGCGTGGGGGCAGGCGGCTACTTCGACGCATGCGCCGCCTTCGTCACCGCTGTAGCTCGACTTCCGCCAGGCGACGGCGACTTCGATGCACGCGCCGCCTTCACTGCCGCTGTAGGTCGACTTGAACCACTGAAGTGCCTCGGTGTTCATCGCTCTCCTAGCAGGCGGTCGAGCAGGCCCGCCGAGTCCTGAGTGGTCAGGGCCTGCGTCCGCAGCATCGCATACTTGCGCGCCAGCCTGGAGACCTCATCCGCGTCGGACACCCACTGACTGCCGCGCTGGGACTCGGTGTACGCGAGGTGCTGATGGTCCGGGGTTTCGAGGAGGATGAAGGGCCCGTTGACACCTGCGTGGTAGGGGCTGCTCAGAAGCAGGAACTGCAGGGATACGCAGGGCAGTTCGGCGAGCTCCCGAAGGCGGCGGAGCTGTCCCGTACGCACCTCCGGCCCACCGAGTGCCATGAGCAGCACCGGTTCCCAGACGACGAAGCTGAGCGTCGGCGCGTTCCTGCGGTGCAGGATCTCCTGGCGCTCCAGCCGGGCCGCCGTCCGCGTCTCGACCTCGTCCCCGTCGTACGCGGGCACGCGGTTGCGCAGGACGGCCCGCACATACGCCTCCGTCTGCAGAAGACCGGGGAGCACCGCGTTGTCGTACCAGGACAGGGCGATCGCCTCGCGCTCGTGCTCCATGTAGACCTCGGCCCACATCGGGAACTGGTCCACATCCGGCAGGTTCGCCACCCCCGCCGCCAACATCCCTTTCGTTTCGAGGACTTCGTCCATCCGCGCCGCCACGTCCGGTTTCAGCGCCCGCCTGCCCTGCTCGATCGACGCGACCGTCTGTTCGTCGAGTCCCACCCGCAGGCCCAGCTCGGTCTGCGTCAGACCGGCGACCCGGCGCGCCGCGCCGAGTTGCTTGCCGAGCATCTTCATCGACGTCTGGTTCTTGGGCCGCGGCGGCTTCTTCGCGCTCATGTCGGTCTCAATCCCCTTGGGCACGCGTACGTCACCGGGTCGGAACCCGTACAAAAATTTCGTACGGGTTCACTGCCTGCCTCACGTTAGTGACTCTGCGCGACATTCGTCCCGTGAACGACGTAACCGAACTCCTCTATCCCCGCGAACAGTTCTATGCCCGGGAGCGCCGGTCCGTGCCCGCGGCCAGGCGGTTCGCCGCGCAGTCGCTCAGATGCTGGGGCCTGTCCGACTGGACCCGCGCCGACGACGTGTCGCTGTGCGTGAGCGAGTTGGCGACGAACGCGCTCCTGCACGGGGTGCCGCCCGGCCGGGGCTTCCTTCTGCGGTTGCGGTACGACGGTGACGTCGTCCGCGTCGAGGTGCACGACAGCGGGTCGGGCGTGCCGAGGATCGCCGAGGAGACGGACGGCGAGGGCGGCCGCGGTCTGCTGCTGGTCGCGTCGCTCGCCGACAAGTGGGGGGTGTGCGAGCGGGCGCTCGGCAAGGTGGTGTGGGCAGAGTTCGAGGGCTCCGCCATGGCGGGCGTACAGCTGGTATAACCGTGAGTATGTCGACGAGTAAGCTCACGGTGACCGTGCCGGACGAACTCCTCCAGGCCGCGCGCGAGGCGGCGGACGGCAATCTGTCCGCCTTCGTCGCCAGAGCCATAAGAGATCAGCTGTTGCGCGACGCGATGGCGCTGTACGCCGAGGACAACGCCCGTATCGGAGACGACCTGGACGATCTGTACAGCGCGGCGGAGGACGATCTGTGCGACAACTGAAGCGCGGCCAGGTGTGGACCGTCCCCACCGTGGGCCGGGATCGCACGGTGGTCGTCGTCCAGAACGACCACGTGGCCGAACTGCACCCCGGCGCGGTGCTCTGCGCGCTGCTCGACACGTCCGGGGAGCGGCGGGAATCACTGGTCACGGTCCGGGTGACGACTCCGCTGAGGGGAGTGGTCCTGGCCCCGGACCTGTACAACTTCCGGCTGGGGCGGTTCGAGCAGGGCAAGTACCACGGAGACGTTCCCGGCGAGCAGATGGAACGCGTGGACATCGCGTTGCGGGCGGTGCTCAGTCTCTGACGTTCTCGGCCCCTTGCCGGCGGCCCCCGCTGACGTGGGGGTGTGACCGAGGGGTTGTTGCTGCGGTGAGGACGGTCAGAGCTTCTCCGGCGTCCTGATCCCCAGCAGCGCCATGCCCCGGTGCAGGGTCCGGGCCGTGATGTCGCACAGGAAGAGGCGGTTCTCCACCTGCTCGGGGGTGTCGGCCTTCAGGACCGGGCACTTGTCGTAGAAGGAGGTGTAGAGCGAGGCCAGTTGGTACAGGTACGCGGCCAGCTTGTGCGGGGCGTACTCCGCCGCCGCCTCGAAGACCGTGTCGCCGAAGGCGTCCAGGTGCAGGCCCAGCGCCCGCTCCGCGGCGTGCAGTTCCAGCTCCGCGTGGGCGGCGGGGCGGACGTCGCCCGCCTTGCGGAGGATGGACTGGATCCGGGCGTAGGCGTACTGGAGGTAGACGGAGGTGTCGCCGTTGAGCGAGACCATCTGGTCCAGGTCGAACTTGTAGTCCCGGCTGGGGGACGTGGACAGGTCGGCGTACTTCACCGCGCCGATGCCGACCTGCGTGGCCCGCTCCTGGATCTCGTCCTCGGTCAGGTCCTGCGCCTTCTCCCGGACGACCTCGGCGGCCCGCTGCACCGCCTCGTCCAGCAGGTCCTCCAGCCGTACGGTCTCGCCCTCACGCGTCTTGAACGGCTTGCCGTCCGCGCCCAGCACCGTGCCGTAGCCCATGTTGTGCGCGGTGACGTCGTCGGTGAGCCAGCCCGCCCGGCGGGCCGCCTCGAAGACCATCTTGAAGTGCAGGGACTGGCGGACGTCCACGACGTAGATCAGGGACGTGGCGTGCAGGTCCTGGACCCGGTTGCGGATCGCCGTCAGGTCGGAGGCCGCGTAGCCGAAGCCGCCGTCCGCCTTCTGCACGATCAGCGGGACCGGTTGGTCGTCCTTGCCCCGGATGTCGTCGAAGAAGACGACGAGCGCGCCTTCGGAGCGGACCGCCACGCCCATCTCCTCCAGGAGGCGGGCGGTCTCGGGCATGCCGTCGTTGTACGCCGACTCGCCCACGATCTCGTCGTCGCGGATCTCCATGTCCAGCTTCTCGAAGACCGAGTAGAAGTAGACCTTCGACTCGTCCACGAACCGCTGCCACAGGTCGAGGGTCTCCTTGTCGCCGGACTGGAGGGCGACCACCCGCTTCCGGGCCCGCTCCTTGAACTCCTCGTCCGCGTCGAAGACCGCCCGGGAGGCCTTGTAGACCCGGTTCAGGTTCGACATGGCCTGCTCGCCGTCCGTGTCGGTCTCCGCGGACAGCTCGGCCGGGTTCTCGATCAGGTACTGGATGAGCATGCCGAACTGGGTGCCCCAGTCGCCGATGTGGTGCCGGCCGATCGTCTTCTCGCCGGTGAAGTCGAGCATGCCGCGCAGGGCGTCGCCGATCACCGCGGAGCGCAGGTGGCCGACGTGCATCTCCTTGGCGACGTTCGGCTGGGCGTAGTCGATGACGGTGAGGCCCGGGTGCGTCTTGGACGGCACGCCGAGCCGGTCGCCGTCCGCGTACCGCGCGGCCAGGTTCTCGGTGATCGCCTTGTCGGCGAGGGTGATGTTGAGGAAGCCGGGGCCGGAGACCTCGACGTCCTGGATCAGGTCCGCGCCGGTGGTGATGTGCGAGACGACCTGCGTCGCCAGCTCCCGGGGGTTGGCCTTGGCCTTCTTGGCGGCGGCGAGGATGCCGTTCGCCTGGTAGTCGGCCCGGTCGCTGCGTCGCAGCAGGGGGTCCACGGGGGCCTCCGGCAGGGTGGCCGAGAGGGCGTTCGTGAGCTGCTGGGTGACGGAGTCGCTGAGGGACGTGACCGGGGCCATGGGGTGGGAGCCGTTCTCCTCGTGGGTGCTGGTAGACGGGTCCAGTATTTCACGGGGGGTAAAGGGGTTTTTGCGGCCACGGGGTGGGGGTGGTGCGGTGCGCTGCCGGGTGCGGGTGCGTGGGGGCTGGTCGCGCAGTTCCCCGCGCCCCCAAGCGGCGGCTGTGCCGCCGGTCGGGGCTGTGCTGCGTGCTTGGTCGTGCCCGTGCGGCGGAGCCGCATATCGGTGCGGCCCGGTGCCCCCGGGCGGCTGCTGCGCCACCGGTCGGGGGCGCCTTGACAACCCGTTTTCGTAGATGTGGGGGTGCCTGGGAGAATGGAGCGGTCAGCCGTGCGACCGTACCGGCTGCCCGTTGCCAGAAAGAAGGACGTGCCGACGTGGCTCAGAGCACCGAGACCACCGACTGGGTCTCCCGTTTCGCGGATGAGGTCATCGAGGAGTCGGAGCGTCGGGCCCCGGGCAAACCGGTCGTCGTCGCGTCCGGGCTCTCGCCGTCGGGGCCGATCCACCTGGGCAACCTGCGTGAGGTCATGACCCCGCACCTGGTCGCGGACGAGGTCCGGCGGCGCGGGTACCAGGTGCGGCACCTGATCTCCTGGGACGACTACGACCGGTACCGCAAGGTGCCCGCCGGCATCGCCGGGGTCGACGAGAGCTGGGCCGAGCACATCGGCAAGCCGCTGACCTCCGTGCCCGCGCCGAAGGGCTCCGCGTTCCCGAACTGGGCCGAGCACTTCAAGGCCGCGATGGTCGAGTCGCTGGCCGAGCTCGGTGTGGAGTTCGACGGGATCAGCCAGACCGCGCAGTACACGTCCGGTGTGTACCGCGAGCAGGTGCTGCACGCCATGAAGCACCGGGGTGACATCGACGCGATCCTGGAGCAGTACCGGACGAAGAAGGCCCCCAAGAAGCAGCAGCAGAAGGCCGTCGACGAGGCCGAGCTGGAGGCCGAGGAGGGCTCGGGCGCGGCGAGCGAGGACGACGGCTCGTCCGGCTCCGCCGGGTACTTCCCGTACAAGCCCTACTGCGGGGGCTGCGGGAAGGACCTGACGACCGTCACCGCGTACGACGACGACAGCACCGAGCTGACGTACGTCTGCACCGAGTGCGGCTTCACCGAGACCGTCCGGCTGAACGAGTTCAACCGCGGCAAGCTGGTCTGGAAGGTCGACTGGCCGATGCGCTGGGCCTACGAGGGCGTGATCTTCGAGCCGAGCGGTGTCGACCACTCCTCGCCCGGGTCCAGCTTCCAGGTGGGCGGGCAGATCGTGGGGATCTTCGGCGGGCAGCAGCCCATCGGGCCCATGTACGCCTTCGTGGGCATCAGCGGCATGGCCAAGATGTCGTCGTCCCGGGGCGGGGTGCCGACCCCGGCCGACGCGCTGAAGATCATGGAGCCGCAGATCCTGCGCTGGCTGTACGCCCGCCGCCGGCCCAACCAGTCCTTCAAGATCGCCTTCGACCAGGAGATCCAGCGGCTCTACGACGAGTGGGACAAGCTCGACGCCAAGGTCGCGGAGGGCGCCGCGCTGCCCGCCGACGTCGCCGCGCACTCGCGTGCCGTGCGCACGGCGGGCGGTGAGCTGCCGCGGACGCCCAAGCCGCTGCCGTACCGGACCCTCGCCTCGGTCGCCGACATCACCGCCGGGCACGAGGACCAGGCGCTGCGCATCCTCAGCGAGCTGGACCCCGCGAACCCGCTGGGATCGGTGGACGAGGCACGCCCCCGCTACGACAAGGCCGAGGCCTGGATCAACACCCAGGTACCGGCCGACCAGCGGACCATCGTCCGCGAGGAGCCCGACGCCGAGCTGCTGAAGTCCCTCGACGAGGCGTCCCAGCAGTCCGTACGACTGCTGCTCGACGGGCTCGCCGAGCACTGGTCGCTCGACGGGCTGACCCACCTCGTGTACGGCGTGCCCAAGGTGCAGGCCGGGTTCTCCGCCGACGCGACGCCCAAGGAGCTGCCGGCCGAGATCAAGACGGCCCAGCGCACGTTCTTCGCGCTGCTGTACCACCTGCTGGTGGGCCGGGACACCGGCCCCCGGCTGCCCACGCTGCTGCTCGCGGTGGGGCAGGAGCGGGTGCGGGCCCTGCTCGGGGCGTAGCACCGGGATGTGACGCATGAAGAAGGGGCCCTCCGCCGAGGAGGGCCCCTTCTTCATGCCGTCGCGCGGCTCGCGTGGCTTACGTGGCTTACGCGATGTGGTCTTCCTGCAGCTCCGCCGTGTGGCGGTTGGTGAAGCGGTTGACCATGCGGTCCGCGTCGCGCTGCGGGAGCGTGATGCCGAAGGTCGCCTCCACGTCACCCCTGAACTGGCCGGAGCTGGGGTAACCGCCGTCTATCGACTTCTTGAAGACCAGGTAGAAGTCCTCCTCCGCCGGCTCCGGGGGCCCGCCGCCCTCACCGAGCTCACGGGTGCGGCCCGGGCCGGAGGGGATGGGGAAGCTGCCGGTCTGCTCCGACGGGGACTCCTCGGGGAGGGGCGGCTGCTCCTCCGGGAACTGGTTCTGGGCGAGCTGTTCCTGCCGGTACTGCTGCTCTTGCTGGTACTGCTCCTGCTGGTACCGCTGCTGCTCCTGCTCGTACCAGGCCGCGTACTGCTCCTCGGTGAACTGCGGTTCGTACGGCGGCTCGAAGTCGGGGTTGTAGTCGCCGTGGTACTCGATCTGCTGGGGATCCCTGGCGTGCAGCCACTGGTTGACGTCCGTCTCGGGTTCCGGCGCCGCGGCCTGCCGGGGGACGGCCGGTTGCCCGGCGCCGGGGGCCGGCTCGGGGCGCTGCTCGGCGGGCGGCGCGACCACGGCCGCCGCCGGGGCCTGTACGGCGGGTGCGGGGGCCGGCAGGAGGGCCGGGAGGTCGATGCCCGCCGCCGCCAGGCCGTTTGGGGCGGTGTCGGCGAGGGGGACGCCGTACTTCGCCAGGCGCAGCGGCATCAGGGACTCCACCGGGGCCTTGCGGCGCCAGGCCCGCCCGAAGCGGGAGCGGAGCCGCGCCTGGTAGACGAGACGTTCCTGCTCCAGCTTGATGACCTGGTCGTAGGAGCGCAGCTCCCACAGCTTCATGCGGCGCCAGAGCAGGAAGGTCGGGACCGGGGAGAGCAGCCAGCGGGTGAGGCGGACCCCCTCCATGTGCTTGTCCGCCGTGATGTCGGCGATCCGCCCGATCGCGTGCCGGGCCGCCTCGACCGCCACCACGAAGAGGACCGGGATGACCGCGTGCATGCCCACGCCCAGCGGGTCCGGCCAGGCCGCCGCGCCGTTGAAGGCGATCGTGGCGACGGTCAGCAGCCAGGCCGTCTGCCGCAGCAGCGGGAAGGGGATGCGGATCCAGGTCAGCAGCAGGTCAAGGGCGAGCAGGACACAGATGCCCGCGTCGATACCGATCGGGAAGACATAGGCGAAGTTCCCGAAGCCCTTCTTGATGGCCAGCTCGCGGACGGCCGCGTACGAACCGGCGAAGCCGATGCCGGCGATGATCAGGGCGCCGGTCACGACCACGCCGATGAGAACGCGGTGCATCCGAGTCAGCTGCATTGGCGCGGCCACCCGTACTCCCCTCCCCTTGCGTGTTGTTGCGCGCAACAGGGTGGCACATGTGTGCGGCGCACGTGTTGCCGGTCAGCTCTTCTTGGCTGACGACTTGGAGGGCGAGGCGGAGGCGGAGGGCGACTTGGAGGTGGACTTGGAGGGTGTCGCCGCAGGTGAACTCGGTGCGGAACCGGACCCGTTGGCCGTCGAGACCGACGCCACCGCCTCCTTGGCCGCCTTCTCCGCCGCCTTCGTGAGCGTGTCGGCGTCCGGCGTCTTCTCGCCGGCCAGACCCGCGCCGTTGTAGTCGACGGTGACGACCACGTTCGCGACCCGGGCCACGACCGTCTGCTGCTTGAAGGCGCCCTCCTTCTTCTTCAGGTCGTAGCGCACCACGGTGGCCTGGTCGCCGGCCCCGGTCACCGGCACCGACTTGGTGTTCTTGGCACCGGTCACGGACTGGGCGTCCTGCAGCTGGGTCGTGTAGTACGCCTCGGCCTGCTTCTCGCCGGAGCCGCGGTTGGCGTCCGAGTCGAAGCGGAGGAAGGAGATGTTCAGCCAGCGGAACTGGGAGCCCTTCACACCGTTGTTGTCCAGGCTGCTCCAGGAGCAGCTGTTCCGCGTGGCCACATCGTCCGAGCTGCCCTCCTTGCCCGACTTCACGCCCTTCGGGACGAGTTCGGTGAGCGTCTTCTTCGACAGCACCGCGCACGGCTCGGGCAGCTTCTGGTACTTGGCCGCCTGGACGGTCGGCGAGGCGGCCGTGGAGCCGTCGGAGGGGGCGGTGACGGTGCCGGTGCCGCTGCCCGTCCCCTGGGCGCCGCTGTCCGAGTCCGAGGAGCAGGCCGTCGCGAACAGGGCCACCGCGGGGACGGCCGCCGCGCAGACGAGACCGCGGCGCAGGCGCCCTGCCCGTCGCGGTGCGTTCCGTTCGGTCCGGGCGCTCTGGTCGGCTGGCTGGACTGCTACTCGCTGCATGGTTCCTTCACTCATACGTTCGGGGTTCCTGCGGTCGGATCGGGTCCGAGGGGCCACGGTACGCGGTGAGGGAGCTGTGCGGTTTTGGTTCGCCTGCTTTGCGGACGGGGTGCGGACGGCGGGCCCGGACGGTCAGCCGTTGAGGGCCTCGGCCAGTTGGGCGGCCAGATTCTGGGCCCTGTCCTGCATTTCCTTGCTGTCCGGAACGGTCCCGGTGGCCATCGGCTGCTCCTCGTACTCGATGGTCACCACGACGTTGGACGTGCGGAACACCACAGTCACGGTCCGCTGTTCGGCCGTCGAACCGGACGCGCTGAGCTGATCGTCGAGATACGCCTCGTCGCCGAGGTCGGCGAGGGTGCGGGGCTGGAGGGCGGCCGGGGTGGTGGAGGGGGACGCGGACGCCGAGCCGGAACCGGAGGCGGTGGCGGAGGCGGAGGGTGACGCCGGCGAGGAGGGCGACCCGGACGCCGACCCGGACGCCGACCCGGACGGTGGCTCCGATGCCGACTCCGACTCGGTCGCGGTCGGGGACGCGGACTCGGGGATGTCGGCCGCCGCCTCCATCTGCGTGTAGATCGTCTGCGCCTCGGTGTCGTCGCTGATCGAGTTGTCGTACGACACCACGCGCTCGAAGTCGACGGAGAGCCGGTCGGTGGCGTCGCTGGACTCGACCTTCCAGCGGCAGCCGACCTTGCGGTCGGTGTCGTAGGTGAGCGTGGCGTCGCCCGCGTAGGCCTTGTCGCGCTGCGTCTCGTCGGTGATCTGGGCGATACCGGGGAGCAGGGAGTCCAGGGTGTCGTGGCTGACCGCGCCGCAGGCCTCGGGGAGGGTGCGGTACTTGCCGGGCTGGGCGGCGACGGTGGAGGTGCCGGTGTCCGCGTTCTTGTCGCTGGTGTCGTCGCCCCCGCTGGAACCGCTCGTGCAGCCGGCCAGCAGGGCCGCGAGAAGCGCGGCGGTGCCGGTTACGTACGCCTTCCGCTGCACGGTCAGGCTCCCTTCCGTTCACTGGGTCGCTCGGTCCTGCTCCAGTGTCCCCGCTGGTTATTCGCTTGCCGCAGCGGGGAGTCCCCTGGAGACAATGTGTATCGCACGCACTGCTGTGAACGCCGGTCCCTTGTCTGATTTCAGCGACCTTGGCACTGCATTTGCGTTTAATGTCATTAATTCTGTTTGTCCTTTTTGGTGTGCTGTTCGCGGGGGAATGAGGAAGTCATGTCGTACGTGGAGATACCGGGTGCGAAGGTGTCGATCCGGATGTGGACCGACCCGGCGACGGTCGAGGACGTGGCGCTCCAGCAGCTGCGCAACGTCGCGACCCTGCCGTGGATCAAGGGCCTCGCCGTCATGCCGGACGTCCACTACGGCAAGGGCGCCACGGTCGGCTCCGTCATCGCGATGCAGGGCGCGGTGTGCCCGGCCGCGGTCGGCGTCGACATCGGCTGCGGCATGTCCGCGGTGAAGACGTCCCTCACGGCCAACGACCTGCCGGGCGATCTCTCGCGGCTCCGCTCCAAGATCGAGCAGGCGATTCCGGTGGGGCGCGGCATGCACGCCGATCCGGTGGAGCCGGGGGACTTCCACGGGCTGGCCACGGCCGGGTGGGGGGAGTTCTGGGGGCGGTTCGACGGGGTCGCCGATGCGGTCAAGTTCCGTCAGGAACGGGCGCATCAGCAGATGGGAACGCTCGGGTCGGGCAACCACTTCGTCGAAGTCTGCACGGATACGACCGGTGCGGTGTGGCTGATGCTGCACTCCGGTTCCCGGAACATCGGCAAGGAACTCGCCGAACACCACATCGGCGTGGCCCAGAAGCTCCCGCACAACCAGGGCCTGGTCGACCGCGACCTCGCCGTCTTCGTCGCGGACACCCCGCAGATGGCGGCGTACCGCAACGACCTGTTCTGGGCGCAGGAGTACGCGAAGTACAACCGCACGCTGATGATGGCGCTCCTCAAGGACGTGATCCGTAAGGAGTTCAAGAAGGCCAGGCCGGTCTTCGAGCCGGAGATCAGCGCCCACCACAACTACGTCGCCGAGGAGCGCTACGACGGGATGGACCTGCTGGTCACCCGCAAGGGCGCGATCCGGGCGGGGAGTGGGGAGTTCGGGATCATCCCGGGGTCCATGGGCACCGGTTCGTACATCGTGAAGGGCCTCGGCAACCCGCTGTCCTTCAACTCGGCCTCGCACGGCGCCGGCCGGCGGATGAGCCGCAACGCGGCCAAGCGCCGGTTCTCGACCCGGGACCTGGAGGAGCAGACCCGGGGCGTGGAATGCCGCAAGGACTCCGGTGTCGTGGACGAGATCCCGGGCGCTTACAAGTCGATCGACCAGGTCATCGAGCAGCAGCGGGACCTCGTCGAGGTCGTCGCGAAGCTCAAGCAGGTCGTCTGCGTCAAGGGGTGACCGCGCGGTCCGTCACTTCGCGTGGCGGACCGCGTAGATCATCACGAACGCGACGATGTGGATGCCGAAGAGGAAGTAGGCCAGGAAGTACCAGACCTGGCGTTCGTTCCTGGTCTCCTGCTTCAGGCGGGCTTGTTCCAGGTCCTGTTCCACGGCGGCCGCCGGGTCCTCGTCCGGCATCACAGGTCCCGGTGGACCTTGGTGTTGGAGGCCTGGGCGCGGGGGCGGACCACGAGGAGGTCGATGTTGACGTGGCTGGGGCGGGTGACCGTCCAGGTGATGGTGTCGGCCACGTCGTCGGCGGTGAGGGGCTCGGCGACGCCCTGGTAGACCTTGGCCGCCTTCTCCTCGTCGCCGCCGAAGCGGGTCAGCGCGAACTCGTCCGTCTTGACCATGCCCGGGGCGATCTCGATCACCCGGACCGGCTTGCCGACGATCTCCAGGCGGAGGGTCTCGGCGAGGACGTGTGCGCCGTGCTTGGCGGCGACGTAGCCGGCGCCGCCCTCGTAGGTGCCGTGGCCGGCCGTGGAGGAGACCACGACCACCGTGCCGTCGCCGCTCGCCTCCAGCTTGGGGAGCAGGGCCTGGGTGAGGTTCAGGGTGCCGATGACGTTCGTCTCGTACATCGTGCGCCAGTCGGCCGGGTCGCCGGTGGCCACCGGGTCGGCGCCGAGGGCTCCGCCGGCGTTGTTGACGAGGACGGCGACCGCCTTGAAGGCCGTCGCGAACTCGTCGACCGCCTCGCGGTCCGTCACGTCGAGGGGGTAGGCCGTGGCCTCGCCGCCGGCCTCGTTGATCTCCTTGGCCAGCGCCTCGACGCGGTCCTCGCGGCGGGCGGTGAGGACCACGCGGTAGCCGGCGGCGGCGAGCTGCCGGGCGGTGGCGGCGCCGATTCCGCTGCTCGCGCCGGTGACGACCGCGATGCGGGATGGGGCCATGGGTTGCTCCTCAGCGGGGTTGGGAGTGCGGGTCGGTCTGTGGCAAGGATAGGTGGGGGGTGGTTTCGGTTGTTCGGCGGCTGCGGGGCGGTGGGGGTCGCTCGCGCCCACGCGGCGGAGCCGCACATCGGACACAGCCCCGCGCCCCTGGGTAGGGAGCCTTGCCGTCAGCTTCTGGGGGCCCACATGATCACTGCCATTCCCGCCAGGCAGATCGCCGCGCCCGTGAGGTCCCAGCGGTCCGGGCGGTAGCCGTCGGCGATGGCGCCCCAGAGAATGGAGCCAGCGACGAAGATGCCGCCGTAGGCCGCCAGGATGCGGCCGAAGTGGGCGTCGGGCTGGAAGGTGGCGACGAAGCCGTAGGCGCCGAGGGAGAGGATGCCGCCGGCGATCCAGAGCCAGCCGCGGTGTTCCCGTACGCCCTGCCAGACCAGCCAGGCGCCGCCGATCTCGAAGAGGGCGGCGACGACGAAGAGGGCGGCGGAGCGGAGGATCAGCATGCTCGCAGCCTGTCACGTGGGGGCCGCGTCACCTGTTGGGAGGTAACCGGGGTGGGGCCCTGGTGGCATACATCCGTAGGACTGTCGGAGTCGGACGGGACGGATGGCATGGCGATGCGGCGATACGGGCTTGCGGTGGTCGGTGCGGTGGCGGCTGGTGCGCTGGTGCTGGGGACGGGCGGTGCCGCCTGGGCCGGGGACGCCGATCTCGAGGTGCACGGTTCCGCCATGATGAGCGGGGGCGTGATGGAGGTCCGGCTGACCCCGGCCAATCACGGGCCGGACGCCGTCGCCGCTGCCAGTGTGCGGCTGACCTGGTCGGCGGCGCTGGCGGACGAGCAGCGGTTGCCGGCCGCGTGCGCGCGCACCGGCGACCGGGAGGTGGTGTGCGGCACCGGGCCGCTGGCGGTCGAGCTGCCCGGCGAGCAGCTGGTGGTTCCGGTACGGCTGCGGGAGGAGCCGTCGGAGGTGACGCTGGCGGTGGACGTGGCCTGGAGCGGGGGCGTGGTGGACCACGACCGTACGAACGACAGGCAGCGGGTGCTGGTGCTGGCGACCGGGGACCCGTACGCCTTCTGAGCGGGGGCGGGGACCGGGCGGGGACGGTCAGGACTTGTTCGTCGTGCCCCAGGTGTAGTCCTCGGCGGCCTCGGTGATCAGGTCCTTGACCGCCTGTGGGTGGGAGACCAGGGACACGTGCGAGGAGTCGATCTGCACCGTCCTGCGGGCGTTGGCGCGCTTCGCCTCGAAGCGTTCCAGGTCCGGGTTGATCGCCCGGTCCTGTTTGCCGACGAGGGCGTACACGGGCTTGGTCCGCCAGGCGGCGCCGGTGAGCTTGTCCGCGAACGCCGACATCGCGATCGGACGCTGGGTGGCCGCCATGACGGCGGTCTGGCCGGCGGGCAGGTCCGCGGCGAAGACCTGGCGCAGTCGGTCCGGCTTGATGTACACGTCCGTGCCGGTGGTGCCGTCGGCGTTGCGGAAGGGCACCTGCTGGAGCGCCTGGGTGAGCGGAGCGGGGGCGAACTTGGCGGCGAGGACGGCCTGTGACTCCCCGGCGTCGGGCATGATCGCGTTGATGTAGACGAGGGCCTTGACGTTGTCGTTTCCGACGGCGGCCTGGGAGATCACCTCTCCGCCGTAGGAATGGCCGGCCAGGATGATCGGTCCCGTGACGGACTTCAGGAAGCTCGCGAGGTAGGCCGAGTCCTGGGCGACACCGCGGAGCGGGTTGGCCGGTGCGGCCACGGTGTAGCCGTTCTGCTGGAGCCGTTCCACGACACCGTTCCAGCTCGACGCGTCGGCGAAGGCGCCGTGCACGAGCACGATGGTCGGCTTCGCCCGGCCGGGATCACCGCTCGGGCCGCCGGCCCGCGCGGTGTCGGGTGCCAGGACGGAGGTGGCCCCCGACAGGGCCAGAAGGGCCGCGCCCCAGCGGGCGATGTACACGGTGCGGCGGGACTCACGGGATATGCGCATGCCGGTCCTTCGGCGCGGGGGGCGTCGGCGACGCCCGGGATTCCAGCGTCGAGGACCCCGGTCGGCCCGTCCCCGTGGACGGGCCGACCGGGTGAACGCGCCCCGAGGGCCCGCTTCAGCGAGGGCGCTCTTCCGTGCCGTCTTCGGGGTGGGAATAGGTGGACGTGGGGTCTCGTTCTGTGGGTATAGTTGAATCGTAAACAACCTGGAGGGTGAGCGAGCATGCAGTTCGGGATCTTCACGGTCGGCGACGTCACGCCGGACCCCACCACGGGGCGGACGCCGACCGAGCGGGAGCGCATCAAGGCGATGGTCGCGATCGCGCTGAAGGCCGAGGAGGTCGGTCTGGACGTGTTCGCGACCGGCGAGCACCACAACCCGCCGTTCGTGCCGTCGTCGCCGACCACCATGCTCGGCTACATCGCCGCGCAGACGGAGCGGCTCGTGCTCTCCACCTCCACCACCCTGATCACCACCAACGACCCGGTGAAGATCGCCGAGGACTTCGCGATGCTCCAGCACCTGGCCGACGGCCGGGTGGACCTCATGATGGGCCGCGGCAACACCGGCCCGGTCTACCCCTGGTTCGGGCAGGACATCCGGCAGGGCATCAACCTCGCCATCGAGAACTACGCGCTGCTGCACCGGCTGTGGCGCGAGGACGTGGTCAACTGGGAGGGCAAGTTCCGCAGTCCGCTGCAGGGCTTCACCGCCACCCCGCGCCCGCTGGACGGCGTCGCGCCCTTCGTCTGGCACGGTTCCATCCGTTCGCCCGAGATAGCCGAGCAGGCCGCCTACTACGGTGACGGCTTCTTCCACAACAACATCTTCTGGCCCGCCGACCACACCAAGCGGATGGTCGAGCTGTACCGGGCCCGGTACGCCCACTACGGGCACGGCACGCCGGAGCAGGCGATCGTCGGCCTCGGCGGCCAGGTGTTCATGCGGAAGAACTCGCAGGACGCGGTGCGCGAGTTCCGGCCGTACTTCGACAACGCGCCGGTCTACGGCCACGGGCCCTCCCTGGAGGACTTCACCGACCAGACCCCGCTGACCGTCGGCACGCCCGAGCAGGTCATCGAGAAGACGCTGGCCTTCCGGGAGTACGCCGGTGACTACCAGCGCCAGCTGTTCCTCGTCGACCACGCGGGGCTGCCGCTGAAGACGGTCCTGGAGCAGCTCGACATGCTGGGCGAGGAGGTCGTACCGGTGCTGCGCAAGGAGTTCGCGAACGGCCGTCCGGCGGACGTTCCCGAGGCGCCGACGCACGCGTCGCTGGTCGCGGCCGCCGCCGCGGAGAAGACGGAGACGAAGGAGGTCCAGGCATGAAGCTCGTCGTCGTGTCGGCGGGGCTGAGCGTGCCGTCGTCCACGCGGCTGCTGGCGGACCGGCTGGCGGCCGCCGTGGGCCGGGAGACCGACGTGCAGGTCGAGGTCGTGGAGCTGCGCGACCTCGCGGTCGAGATCGCGCACAACTTCACCAACGGGTTCCCGGGGCGGAAGCTGGCGGCCGCCCTGGAGGCGGTGACGGAGGCGGACGGCCTGATCGCCGTCACGCCGGTCTTCACGGCCTCGTACAGCGGTCTGTTCAAGTCCTTCTTCGACGTGCTCGACAAGGAAGCGCTGGTCGGCAAGCCGGTACTCGTCGCCGCGACCGGCGGTACGGCCCGGCACTCGCTGGTGCTGGAGCACGCGCTGCGGCCCCTGTTCGCCTACCTGCGGGCCGTGGTCGTACCGACAGGCGTCTACGCGGCCTCGGAGGACTGGGGCGCGGAGGGACTGGAGGACCGTATCGACCGCGCGGCGGGAGAACTGGCGGGGCTGATGACGGGCCTGTCGGGGATCAAGCCCCAGAGGTCCGACGACCTGCGGGTGATCCCCTTCGCAGAACAACTGGCGAAGCTCAGCGCCTCCTGAGGGGCGCGGGGCTGTATCGATGTGCGGCTCCGCCGCGTGGGCGCGAGAACCCCCCGCCGGCCGACAGCCAAAACTCAACGCCCGTTGCCTCTGTGACGGTGAGAGGCAGGTAAAAAGGGTGATCGTAGGCCCGCTCAGCCCGGCCGAACCGCCGGAGGCCTTGGCAGACTGGGTGCGTGCCCCAGACTGTGCTGCTCGCCGAAGACGACCGCGCCATCCGCCACGCCCTGGAGCGGGCCCTCACCCTGGAGGGTTATGAGGTGACGGCGGTCGCGGACGGTGTGGAAGCGCTGGCGCACGCCCACCGCGACCGGCCCGATGTCCTCGTCCTCGATGTGATGATGCCCGGCATCGACGGCCTCCAGGTCTGCCGGGTGCTGCGCGCGGAGGGGGACCGGACCCCGATCCTCATGCTGACCGCGCTGGTCGAGACCGCCGACCGGATCGCCGGGCTGGACGCGGGCGCCGACGACTACGTGGTGAAGCCCTTCGACGTGGAGGAGGTCTTCGCCCGGCTGCGCGCGCTGCTGCGCCGTACCTCCCCGGTGACCGCCGGTGGCGGCGGTGGCGGCGGTGTGGCCCCCGCCGAGCCCGGCCGGGAGCCGCAGATCTCCGACCGTCAGATCGAGGCCGCCGGCCTGCGCATGGACCTCCAGGCCCGCCGGGCCTGGCGCGGCCGGCGCGAGCTGGAGCTGACGCGTACCGAGTTCGAGCTCCTTGAGCTGCTGGCCAGGAACGCGGGGATCGTCCTCGACCACTCCACGATCTACGACCGTATCTGGGGCTACGACTTCGGCCCCGGCTCCAAGAACCTCGCCGTCTACGTCGGCTACCTGCGCCGCAAGCTCGACGAGCCCGGCGCCCCGCAGCTGATCCACACCGTCCGGGGCGTGGGTTACGTGCTGCGGGAGGACTGAGTGGGCCGTCTCGGGCGGCTGGAGCGGCTCAGGCGGATGCTGGCCCGGCGCCGGCCCAAGCTGGTCTCCCTGCGCACCACCTTCGTCGTCTCCTTCGCGGCGGTCACCGCGGCCGTCACGATCGTCGTCGGCATCCTGTCCTACAACGCCGCCGCCCGGCTGGTCCGCGTCGACCAGCAGTCGGTGTTCACGCAGGTCGTCTCGGACGTCCAGGACGAGGTGAAGACGCACAAGATGGTGCCGGAGGACTTCTCCTCCTCGCGGCCCGGACACGATCTGGTCCGCCCGGCCCGCACCGACGTCCAGGTGCTCGGCGCGCGCGGCGAGATCGTCGACCACGGCAGCCCGGTGCTGCCCGTCACCGCCGCGGACCGGGCGGCCGCGATGGCCAAGGACGCCGGGAAGACGGCCCAGCACAAGGACGTCCGGGTCGGTGAGGACCTGTTCCGGATCGCGACGGTCGCGCTCGGCGACGGCCGGGGCGCGGTGCAGGTGGCGCAGGAGTTCAGCGACACCGAGGACCTGCTGCGGGCGCTCCAGCAGCGCACCCTGGCGCTGATGGCGGCGGTCGTGGTCGCCGCCGGGCTGTTCGGCTGGTGGCTGGCCCGGCGGATCACCCGCCGGCTGGTGATCCTCACCTCGGCCGCGGAGGACGTGGCCCGCACCCGGCAGCTCGGCATCCAGGTCCCGGTCACCGGCCTCGACGAGGTGGGGAGGCTGGGCCGCGCCTTCGACCGGATGCTGGGCCGGCTCGCGCAGTCGGAGGAGGACCAGCGGCGACTCGTCCAGGACGCCGGGCACGAACTCCGCACGCCCCTCACCTCCCTCCGTACGAACATCTCCCTGCTCCGCCGTATCGACGAGCTTCCGCCCGCCACCCGCGACGAGCTCGTCGCCGACCTCGGCCAGGAGGCGCGTGAGCTGACCGACCTGGTCAACGAGCTGGTCGACCTCGCGGCCGGGCAGTCGGACTCGGAGCCGCCGCAGCGGGTGGACCTCGCCGACATCGCGGAGGACGTGGCCGGGCTGGCCCGCCGCCGCACCGGCCGCGAGGTCCTGATCCGCTTCAGCGGCGACACGACCACGGACGGCCGCCCCGGCATGCTCCAGCGGGCCCTGTCGAACCTCGTCGAGAACGCGGCCAAGTTCGACCGGGACGGCAAGGGCCCCATCGAGATCAACGTCACCGGGCCCGCCCGGCCGGGCACGGTCCGCGTGGAGGTCCTCGACCGCGGCCCCGGTATCGCCGACGGCGACCTGATCCGCATCTTCGACCGCTTCTACCGTGCCGCCGACGCCCGCTCCCTCCCCGGCTCCGGCCTCGGTCTCTCCATCGTCCGCGAGGTCGCCATGGCCCACGGCGGAGCCCCCTTCGCCTTCCGCCGCGAGGGCGGCGGCGCGGTCATCGGCTTCACGGTGGGCGGCGGCTTCGCCGGGGGCAGCACCTTGCGCTCCTGAGGCACGGTCCACACGTCCAGGGTGCGAGCCGCGGGTCTCCCCGTGTGTGGACCGCGGGTCCGTGCCCCCGGCGCGTGAACCTCCGAAGCGCAGCTCCGCGCCCCCTGTTCGCGGCGGCCGCGCCGGGGTGATGATCGGGGCAGTGGGTGACGGTGGGGAGGGATTTGTGCTGAGCGATGTGGAGGCGGCCGCTCTGGCCCGTGTCGACGAGGAGGCCGTCGGCAGGACGCTGCTGGAGCTGATGGCGGTGCCGAGTGTGACGGGGAGCGCGGCGGAGTCGGAGTTGCAGCATCTGCTGGCCGGGCGGCTGGAGCGGCTGGGGCTGGAGGTGGATCTGTGGTCGATGGATCTGCCGGCGCTGCTGGCCGACCCGGAGTTCCCGGGGGCGGAGGCGGCGCGGGACGAGGCGTGGGGGCTGGTCGGGCGGACGGGCGGGGCCGACGGGCCGACGCTGGTCCTGCAGGGGCATGTGGACGTCGTACCGCCGGGGGATCCGGCCGCCTGGGAGGGCGATCCGTTCGTGCCGAGGGTGACCGGGGACGTCGTCCACGGGCGCGGGGCGTGCGACATGAAGGCCGGCCTGGCGGCGCACCTGGCCGCGCTGGCGGCGGTGCGGGCGGCCGGGGTGCGGCTGCGGGGACGGGTGGCGGTGCACTTCGTGGTGGGGGAGGAGGACGGCGGGCTGGGCGCGTTCGGGACCCTGCGCCGGGGCTACGGCGGTGACGCCTGCGTGATCACCGAACCGACCGCCGGGACGCTGGTCACGGCCAACGCGGGGGCGCTGACCTTCCGGCTCTCCGTGCCGGGGAAGGCCGCGCACGCCAGCTCCCGGGACGCGGGGGTGAGCGCGATCGACGGCTACCTGGCGATCCACCGGGCGCTGGCCGGGCTGGAGCGGGCCCGTAATCACGCGCCCTCCCCGCTGATGGCCGAGTACCCGATCCCCTACGCGCTCTCGGTCGGCACGCTGCGCGCCGGTGACTGGGCCAGCAGCGTGCCGGACCTGCTGGTGGCCGAGGGGCGGCTGGGCGTCCGGCTGGACGAGGACCCGGCGGAGGCGCGGGCCGCGCTGGAGCGGTGCGTGGCCGAGGTGTGCGCCGCCGACCCGTGGCTGCGGGAGCATCCGGCGACGGTGACCTGGCCGGGCGGGCAGTTCGCGAGCGGCCGGCTGGCGGAGGGGCACCCGCTGCGGGGCGTGGTGCGCGACGCCTGCGCGGACGCCAACGGCTGGGCGTCCCGGCCCCGGGAGCGCGGGGCGCCGTACGGCAGCGACCTGCGGCTGTACTCGGGGGCCGGGATCCCGACACTGCAGTACGGGCCGGGGGACGTACGGGTGGCGCACAGTGCCGAGGAGCGGGTGTCCGTGGCGGAGGTGGTGGCGGTGGCCCGGACGCTGGTGCTGACGGTGCTGCGCACGGTGGGGGCGGAGCAGGGCGGGGCCGCCCCCACGGCAGCCACCCCGTCATGACCTCCAGGGAACCGTGAGGAAGCCCTCCGCGCGGGCGCTGGCCAGGCCGATCCGCGGGAGGTCGCTGCTCTTCGTGAAGAGGATGTAGCGGGGCTCCCACACCGGGCGGTACTTCGCGTTGGCGCGGTAGAGGGACTCGATCTGCCACCAGCGGGAGAAGAAGGTGAGGGTGGCGTGCCACAGGCGCAGGACGGGGCCCGCACCGAGGCGGGAGCCGCGTTCGAAGACCGAGCGGAACATCGCGAAGTTGAGGGAGACGCGGTCGACCTTGAGCTCGCCGGCACGTAGGAGGAGCTCGACGACCATGAACTCCATCAGGCCGTTCTCGGAGTCGCGGTCGCGGCGCATCAGGTCCAGGGAGAGGCCGTGCTCGCCCCAGGGGACGAAGCTGAGGAGGGCGCGGGGGGTGTCGTCCGCGTCGCGGCACTCCAGCATCACGCAGCGGCCGTCCGCCGGGTCGCCCAGGCGGCCCAGGGCCATGGAGAAGCCGCGTTCGGTGGCGCCGTCGCGCCAGTGGTCGGCGCGGTCGATGAGCAGCGCGAGCTCGTCGGCGGGGATGTCCTCGTGGCGGCGGATGCGGACCGTGTAGCCGGCCCGGCGGACCCGGTTGTGGGCCTGGCGGACCACGCGCATCGCGCGGCCCTCCAGGGTGAAGTCGGCGATGTCGACGATCGCCTCGTCGCCGAGTTCCAGGGCGTCCAGGCCGTGCCGGGCGTAGACGGTGCCCGCCTCCTCGCTCGCGCCCATGACGGCGGGCGTCCACGCGTGGCGCCGCGCCTCCGTCAGCCACGCGTCGATCGCGCCGGGCCAGGCCTCCGGGTCGCCGATCGGGTCGCCGGAGGCGAGGCTGACGCCGCCGACGACGCGGTAGGTGACCGCCGACTTGCCGGTGGGGGAGAAGATCGCCATCTTGTCGCGGCGCAGGGCGAAGTAGCCGAGGGAGTCGCGGGCGCCGTGCCTGTCCAGCAGGGAGCGCAGCCGGGCCTCGTCCTCGGGGCTGAGCAGGCGGCGGCCGCGCGGGGAGCGGAAGCCGGCGTAGAGGACCAGGCAGAAGGCGGCGGCGAGGAGGACGTTGATGACGATGTCGGTCCAGCGGGGGGCGTGGACCGCGGTGACGTGGTCGGCGAGCGGGCCGACGCTGACGCCCCTCAGCAGGGTGTAGGCGATCTCGTCGGGCAGGGTGGCGCCGGGGAGCTTGTTCGTAGCGTGCACGAGGAGCGTGCCCAGGCCGCCGGTCACCAGGAGGCCGGCGGCGCCCACCGCCAGCGCCGTCTTCGGGTTCGACGGGTCGCCCACCGCGTTGAACTCCCGGCGGCTGATCAGCAGCGCGGCCACGAAGAGGCCGGTGAGGGCGACGGAGACCCAGTTGAAGAGATGGGCGCGGTACTCGTGCTGGGTGAGCGCGAGGACGTAGAGCGCGAGGAGGGGGGTGGCCAGGCACATGTTGACCACCCAGGCCGCCCGTTTGCGGCGCCGCATCACCAGGACGAAGAAGATGGCGAGGGCGGCCGAGACCAGGCCCGCGGTCGCCAGGTACGGCGTGAAGAACTGGCCGGAGTGGTGCGCGTGCTGCCGGTGCAGGTGGAGCGTGAGGCGGCCGTTGTTGTGTTCGTCGACCTCCTGGCGGAACGGGAGCGACATCACAGCCACTATGTTCAGCACCGCGATCAGACGCAGGTACCAGACGGTGGCGTCGGCGGCTCGCCTGCGGAGCGCGGCGCCGGGGTCGTCGCCGGGGGTGCGGCGGGCGGCGGAGGCGCGCGGGGGGTTCAGGGTCGACTGCTGTGCGGGCATGGGGACCGGTCACCTTGGGGACGGGGACGATGACGGAAGGGGGCTGACCCTACAGCCTGTAGGGTAATGGCGGGAGGCAGGGGAGTGACCTGCCGTGGTGCGGAAAACGGTGTGAAAGGGTGTCCGGCCTCTTACGGGCCCTCCCGCCCGGCCCGCCGCCGCGCCACCAGCACCCACGCCAGGTTGCCGATCGCCGCCCCGGCCGCCACCGCCGCCACGATCACCCCGCCCGTCGCCAGCCCGTCGCTGAACAGGTGCGGACGCCGGTCGAGGCTGTGCAGGCCGAAGCCGGACAGCTCGTACACGCCCACGGCCGCGACCAGCAGGCTTGCCACCAGCACCGCCACCGTGGGGGCGAGGTTGCGCCGCGCCTCCTGTGTGTCCGTGCCCTGCATTGCTACCCCCGATGAGCTGACGGGCCGCCGTGGCCGATGGGGAACCTACAATACGTAGGGTCCGGATAGCCTCAGGACGTGCGTATTTACATCAGCGTGGACATGGAAGGCATCACCGGGCTCGTCGACAGGGACGACGTGCAGCCGGGTGGGCGGGACTACGAGCGCGGCCGGGCGATGATGGCCGAGGACGTGAACGCGGCGATCCGCGGGGCGGTGGACTCCGGGGCGACCGAGGTGCTCGTCAACGACGCCCACGGGCCGATGCGCAACCTGCTCCCCGAGGCCCTGCACCCGGCGGCCCGCCTGGTCCGCGGCAAGCCGAAGCGGATGCTCATGCTGGAGGGGCTCACCGAGGAGTCGGACGCGGCGATATTGGTCGGCTACCACTCCCGGGCCGGCGCCCTCGGCGTCCTCAGCCACAGCTTCATGGGCCACGAGATCGAGGACATGTGGCTGGACGGCAGGCCCGTCGGCGAGATCGGGCTGGCGCACGCCACCGCCGCCGCGCTCGGCGTCCCCGTCGTGGCCCTCACGGGTGACGACGCGGCGTGCGCCGAGATGACGGCATGGGACGAATCGGTCGTCACCGTCCCCGTGAAGTACGCCCGGGACCGGTTCGCCGCCGAGCTGCGCCCGGCCGGGGAGGCCCGCCGGGCGATCGAGGAGGCGGTCGCCGAGGCCCTCTCGCCCGCGCCGAAGCGGCCCGCCGCGCCCGAGGGCGAGTCGGTCCTCACCGTGCGCTGGCAGTCCGCCTCGGTCCCGGCCGTCCTCCTCGGCATCCCGGGGGTGACGGCCACGGACAGCCGCACCGTACAGGCCCGTGGCCTGCTCCCGGCGCTCTACCTGCAGTTCGGCGTCTGGATGCGGGTGGCGTCCTCGCTCACCAACCAGCCGCCGTACTGCTGACCCCCCGGCGCGAACTCAGCCGAAGCGGCCGGCCACGTAGTCGGCCGTCCGCTGGTCCTCCGGAGAGTTGAAGACGGTCTCGGTGGCGCCGTGCTCGACGATGCCGCCCGGGGTGCCCTGCTCGGCCAGGAAGAACGCGCACTGCTGGGAGACGCGCGCGGCCTGCTGCATGTTGTGGGTGACGATCACGATCGTCACCTGGCCGGCCAGGTCGTGGATGGTCTCCTCCACCCGGCGGGTGGAGGTGGGGTCCAGGGCCGAGCACGGCTCGTCCATCAGGAGCACCCGGGGGCGGACCGCCAGCGCCCGCGCGATGCACAGCCGCTGCTGCTGACCGCCGGACAGCGCGCCGCCGGGCTGCCGGAGCCGGTCGCGGACCTCCTTCCACAGGCCCGCCCGGGTGAGGGACTCCTCGACCAGCTCGTCCCTCTCCCGGCGGCCGACCTTCGTACCGGTCAGCTTCAGGCCGGCCACCACGTTGTCGTAGATCGACATCGCCGGGAACGGGTTCGGCTTCTGGAACACCATGCCGATCCGGCGGCGGGCGTCGGTCAGCCGCCAGGACGCGTCGTAGATGTCCTCGCCCTCGAAGAGCACCTCGCCGCCGAACTGCGCCGAGGGGATCATCTCGTGCATCCGGTTCAGGGTGCGCAGGAACGTCGACTTGCCGCAGCCGGACGGACCGATGAGCGCGGTGACCTCGCCCGCGGGCATGGTCAGCGACACCCGGCTGAGCACCTGGTGGGAGCCGAACCAGGCGGAGACGGCACGGGCTTCGAGGGTGGCGGGGGCGGGGCCGTCCGCCCCGGGGGCGGGCAGCACGGCGGTGTCGGTCGGCGCGGGGTCGGCCGCCTCGGGGGCGGTGGCCGCGGTCTCGGTGGTCGCGGTGTCGGTCGTCGCGGTCTCGGTCATCTCATTCACCTGTCACAGCAGATTCGGCAGCAGTTCGGTGGTGCGCGTCGCGACCTGGAGGCCGAGCACGGCGACGACCGGGGCGAAGACGATCCATGTCTGGTGGCGGCCCCAGCGGTGCCAGGCCCAGACGGCGGCGACCGCCGTCAGCAGCAGTGCCTGCAGCCACATCACCAGCGGCCACGGCATCCCGGAGGGCCGCGCCAGGGGTTCCTCGGAGGCCGGGAGCGTACCGGCCCGGATCACGGCCGCCGGCGTCTGGAACGTGTCGGAGACCAGGTCGGCGTCGACGCGCAGGACGCCCGAGGGCATGAACTTCGGGCCCGTCGCCGTGATCAGCACCAGCCGGCTCTTCCCGGAGGCGAGCGCGGTCGGCGCCGGGTCACCGGCCCGTCGTACGTCGATGACCAGGTACTTCGCCTTGCCCTGGCCGGTGATCACGGTGAAGGTGTCGCCGGAGGTCAGCTCGGAGAGCCGGCCGAACGTGCCGCCGTACGCGGCCGCCCGGCCCATCAGCACGCTGGTGCCGGCCTGGCCGGGCATCGGGGTGTCCCGGCGGTGCCCGGGGCCGTCCGTCATGACGGAGGAGTCGGTGCCCTCCAGGACGACCTGGCTCAGGCCCAGCTTCGGTATGTCGACGATCGCGACCGGCGAGCCGGGGGCCAGCAGCTTGCCGTCCTGGTCGGTCTGGGCCACCGGGGCGGTGCCGAGGGCGAGTTCCTCGCGCAGCCGGTCGAAGTCGGCGTGCTGGGCGGAGTGTTGCTGCGCGCCGCTGACCACCAGCAGCTGGACGGTCATGCCGAGCAGCAGGGCGGCGAGACTGAGCAGTCCGCCGCGCGAGAGGTGGCGGACGAAGGTGAGGCTGCGGACGGGCCTGCGCGGCACGGCCGGAGCCAGAGCTTTTGGTGTCGGTACGGCGACCGTCACGGCGGCCCGCCTCCTTCGGAAAGATCGGTTCGGAAAGACCGGTGAGGGCCGCCGGGAGCCGCGTGAGGCTCCCGGCGGGCCCGTCAGACGGTCACTTGCTGGTGATGGTGAAGTTGGCGCCGGTCTTCGAGTTCACGGTCGAGGAACCGACGTAGAAGGCGTGCAGGGTGTGCTTGCCCTTGGCCAGCTTCGGCAGGGTGAAGGTGACCTTGCCGCTGCTCAGGGTGCCGGTGGCGATCACCTTGGTGCCCTGGTAGATGCGGACGGTGCCGGTCGGGGTGGTGCCGGTCGCGGTGACCTTGACGGTGACCTTGGCCTTGGCGGTGTGGCTCACCGAGGTCGGGGCGGAGGTGGAGACCGCCGCCGAGGCCTTGGTGACCTTCAGGGAGACGGTGGTGGACGACGAGTTCAGCTTGGAGCTGCCGCCGTAGGACACCGTCAGGGAGTGGGTGGCGACCTTGAGGTGGTTCGACAGGCTGATGGTGACCTTGCCGGTCGAGCTCAGGGTGCCGGTGCCGAGGGTGGTGGAGCCCTCCTTCACCGTGACCTTGCCGCTCGCGGTGACGCTGTGCGAGCCGGCGACGGTGACGGCGACCTTCGGGGTCTTGCCGTACGCGGTGGTGGCGGTGGCGGCGGTCGTGGTGCTCTTGTACTTGACCGCGCCGGTCCAGGTGGCCGCGGCACCGGTGCCGTTGAGGTTGTTGGCGGTGACCGTGGCGGTGTAGGTGCCGGTGGCCAGGCCCGTGAAGGAGTACGACGTGGCGGAGGCCGCGACGTCCTTGACGGCGACGACACCGCCGTCCGCGTCGGTCAGCGTGATCCGGTAGTCGGTGACCGGCAGCGCGGTGGCGGACGGGGCGGTCCACGACAGCTTCAGGCTCGCGTCGCCGACGGTGGCCTTGACGGTCGGCGCGCCGGGCACCGAGGCGTCGACGCCGGACTCCTCCAGGCCGCCGAGCTTGGCGTGCTTGGCCACGGAGATGGAGCCGTTGTAGGACTCGTTGACGAAGCCGAACTTGGCGATGACCGCCTCGGCCGCGTCCGACGCCAGCGCGGCGGTGTGGCTGCCGCTGGTGACGAAGACGTCGTACAGGTCCTTGTCGAAGAAGACGCTCGTGGAGTCGATCGCCCGGCTCGGGACGACGTTGTACACGTCGCGGCCGAAGGTCGAGTTGTCGTAGTAGGCGTTGACCGGGGACAGCTTGCCGTTCACCGTGGTGACCGGGCTGGTGGCGCCGGTGTCGCCGGGCAGCTGGATGGAGGCCAGGTGACCGCCGGCCGCGGCCGCGGTGGTGCTGTAGTCGGGGGAGACGCCGTTGTTCTGGGCGATCCAGGAACCGACGGAGAACGGGACGAGCGCGCCGTCCTCGGTCAGGGCCGCGTTGGCCTGGTTCTCCTGGACGGTGGTGACGTTCGGGGAGAGCGTCGCGTCCGTCAGGCCGATCGCCGCGAGGAAGAACTTGCGGGTGCCGGAGCCGGACTGCGGGATCCGCGGGTGCACGGTCTGGCCGTTCACCGTGGTGAGCGTGCCCGAGTAGATGTCGTGCAACTGGTCCACGGTCAGCGTGTCCAGGGCCGAGCCCTTGACCGCGACGCCGACCGCGTCACGCGCCATCGGGATGTAGGTCAGCGCGGTGCCGGAGGCCGACGGGCCGCCCGAGGAACGCGCGAAGTCGACCTGGCCGCTGATGGAGACACCGGCGCTGGTCGGGTACTTGTCACCGGTCAGCGCCTCGCTGAGGGCGAGACGGCCGTTGCCGGAACCGTTCGGGCGCAGGAAGGACGGGCCGTCCGTGCGGGTCTTGATGGTGGAGGTGGTGGAGCCGGTGCCGGGCTCGATCGCGTCGTACGACGCGATGCCCGCGCCGTTCGTCGACTTCACGGCGGAGGCGGAGTAGCTGGTGCCGTTGACGGTGTCACCGGCCAGGGCGTTCAGGACGTCCTGGGTGGTGTCCGAGCCGACGCCGACCAGCTGGCGGAAGGCACCGGCGTCCGGGTCGGCGACCGCCGGGGTGGCGAGGGCGAGGCCGCCAGCCACCACGGCAGCGGCGACGAACGCCGCCGAAGAGCGCAGATTGCGCATCGAGAGTCTCCTGACGAGAGCTTGCTAGCTGGGTGTTGCCAGAGGATCTGGCAGGGTGGTACGAGCCGTCCGCCCCGACTGCCTTTCGGGGCGGGCGGCCGTCTGTGGGGGAGCACTTGGCTCCGGTGGGGCTCTGACGCCCCTCGGGACGGCGCCCCTTCAGGGGCGCGGGGCGCTATCCATGTGCGGCTCCGCCGCGTGGGCGCGACCAGCCACGACGCGCCCGCAGCCGACGAACTGCCGCCACGGCGGAAGCCATCGACAGCCGCCGCCCGCCGGCGAACGGTGCGCCGACCCCGGCGACCGCCCCGAGCGCGGCCCCCGCCGGAACGGCGTACCGCAGCGGGTTCGCCGGGTCGGCCGGCGTGTTACCCGCCGCCGTCGTCTCCAGCGCCTTCCCACCGTCGAACGACGCCTTCACACTCGGCGTCGCACTGGCACCGTCGCCCGGCGTGCCCGTGCCGGCACCGCCTCCCGTGGTCCCCCCGACGGACGCGTCCGTCCCGGACGGCCCGCCGCCCGAGGTGTCCGTGCCGCCGCCGTCCGCCGAGCCGCCGCTGTCGGTCGACGTCGGACCGGCGTAGGCGAGCAGCGCGTTCGCCGCCTTCACGGTCTGCGCGCGCAGCTTCGTGGAGAGCGGGGCATACCCCTCGGGCAGCTTGCCCGGGTCGGCGCCCAGGGTCTGCCCGGTGCCGGAGGCGTATCGCAGCAGGGCCGCGTAGTCCTGGCGGGCGGCCTTGCTCACCTTGCCGGGCCGGACCGCCGCGTACACCAGCTCGGCGAGCGGGTAGGCGGCCTTGGCCGTGGCGTTGTCCGGGGTGATCTCGGCGACGCCGCTGCCGGAGGCGGTCGCGGCGGCCGCGGTCAGCCCGGCCGCGGTCGGGGCGACGTACTTGCCGGCGGTGTTCTTCAGCTGGGCGGTCTGCAGGCCGTACCGGGCGGCGGAGGCCGCGTCGGTGATCGTGATGATGAACCGCGAGCCGACCGTCTGCGGGCCGGGGCTCTTGTACGCCTGCGGGCTGGACAGCGCGTCCCAGGTGGACTTCCACAGGGTGTCCGCGCGCCGGGTGTGCAGGGCGCCGGCGTGCATGTCGTCCACGTAGGGGTGGAAGTCGGTCATGCACTGGGTGGCCGTGGACGGGGCGTCCGAGCCGGGCGGCACCGTGCACCACGGGTCGCTCTTCGGATAGTCGTCGGTGCTCGACGGGTCGAAGGCGACGCCGGTCGGGTTCAGGTCCTTGTTGGTGCTGTAGTACGGGTTGACCCGCATGCCGTCGTCGTCCGGGACACCGGCGAGGAACTGCCGGGCGTCCTTGTCGGCGAGGACCCACTGCCAGATCGCACGGGCGGTGTCGGAGTGGCCCAGCGAGGTGATCAGGTCGGTGTCGGTGGCCGGGGTCTCGGCGACCGACAGGTACCGGAACTCCGGGTTCAGGGCGATGAACTCGGGGTCGGAGGCGATACCGGCCGGGTTGGTCTTCGCCCAGCCGTACCCCTTGGCCGCCGTGCCGTTGATGATCGAACCCCAGGTGGAGTTGCGGTACGACTCGGTGAGGAGCTTGGCGACCAGGCGGGCGTCGAGCTTGAGGGACTCGACCTTGGTACCCGCGAGTTTCTTGATGCTGTCCGGTGCGTCGGACTTGGCTCTTCGCTCGATCGTGAAGCCGATGACGGCTCCGGAGAGCGCGACCGGCGCGTACGTCGTCGTCCCCGACGGCGCCGTGGTGCCCGCGTCGGCGCCCAGCTTGCGGGTGGTGAAGGCCATGCCCGTGGACGAGGCGTCCGAGGTCAGCCGGGACCGGGTGTCGGGCTCGCCGAGCTCGGTGTAGCCGTAGACCTTGCCGGTGGAGCAGAGCTGGGCCTGCCAGCTGGTCATCGCGTCCGCCACCAACTCACTGCCGGTGGTGGGGCGCTCGTCGGCGCCCAGCGCGCAGTTGGTGCCGACGCTGTTGAAGTTCAGCTTGATCGCGATCCGGTTCTTCCAGTTGGTGGAGGAGACCGGGGAGCCCGCGTTGACCTGGCTCGTGTCCGCGTACGGCTTGCCGTCCAGGTCCAGATGGCCCTGCGGGACGATCACCAGCCAGCAGGAGCGCGGCTTGCTGACGCCGTCGGTGGTCACCGGCTCGCCGCAGCCGAGGTGGGGTGCCTCGTTGGCGGTCTGTACCTCGAAGTACTCCTTGCCCGTGCCGTTGGTGCCGGTGCGGGCGAAGTCGATCTCGTTGGTGGTGTTGTAGTTGAACAGCGCGTTGTTCTGGGTGTTCGTGGTGATCGTGGTGCCGTCGACCGACTTGAAGGGGACCTCGCCGCCGGCGTTCGGGTTGGCGGCGCCGTACCGGTTGTCCTGGCCGTAGTTGGTCGGGTCGGCGCTGTAGAAGACCTGCCGGGTGTCGTCCAGGGCGTTGCCCGGCCAGCTGGTGCGGTTGGTGGTCGGGGAGGCGCCGTACTGGCACTGGGTGCGCGGCGGGCCGGGGTTGGCGGCGACCGTGCCGTCGTCGTCGCCCCAGCACTGCATGATCTGGACGAAGTCGGTGTTGAACTGAGTGCCCGCGAAGGTGGTCGCGGTACCGCCGGTCCAGCTCACCGTGACGGCCTGGCTGGTGAGGTTCTTGGTCTGGGAGACCGTGAACTTCATGTCCTTGAACTCACCGCGCCCGGAGACGGTCACGGCGGAGCCGGTGGCCGCGGTCGCGGTGGGCGCGGTCTGGGCGACCGCGAGTCCGGCGAGGGCGCCGACGGTGGCGCCGGCGAGCAGGCGGACCAGCGTGTTGCGTATCCGGGTGCGACTTGTCCGTCTCATCGGGAACCCCCGTCGTCGGAACGCTTGTTGCCCACCAGCCGGGAGACCACCGAGGGCAGCAGGAGCAGGCCGAAGACCAGCAGCGCGGCCAGCAGCATCAGCGTCTGGGTGCCGGTCCAGCCGTGCCCGGTGGCCACCGCGACGGGCTGGGCGAGGGCGACCGTGCCGCCGGCCGCCGCCGCACCGGTGCCGCCGGACGCGGAGCCCGTGGAGCCGTCCGGGGAGATGGTCTGGCCGGTGTCGGGGTCGACGGAGGGCTGGGCGCTGCCGCCGCCGGTACCGCCGGTGCCGCCGGTCGAGGCGTCCGTGGAGCCGGTGCCGCCGGTGGTGCCGCCGGTGCCGGCGGAGCCGCCGCTGCCGGAGCCGCTGCCCGAGCCGGACTTGGCGCCGCCGCTGCCGCTGGTGCAGGGCGCGGCGCCCTTCTTGTCGCAGGCGGCCGGGTAGGGCGCGGTCTGCGCGAGCTTGTTCTCGCCGTTCGCGGTGAACGTCGGGTTGTTGCAGTTCTTGATGTTGATGTTCTGCGCTGCCACGCCCGGGATCCGGCGGATCTGGTCGAAGCCGGCCTGGACGAGGTTGATCGGCAGCGGCGAGTAGCCGAGCTTCGGGGCCTGTTGCTGGCCCTGGCACATGAAGTAGTAGGAGAACGCGCCGAGCGTCTTGCCCTTGGCCTTGGTGAAGGTGCCCTGCACCTTCAGCGGCAGGATCATGTACGAGTAGCTGGACAGCGGGTAGTTGCGCTTGTCGCTGTCGTTGTAGACGCCGTTGAGCTGCTGGGTGAGGTAGTCCGCCGAGTTCTTGTTCGTGTTGATCTGCGCCTTGAGGAGGGAGACCGCCACGTTCTGCGGGGTCGGCTCGGTGTAGTAGCCCGCGTGGTTCAGGATCTTGGCGACCGGGTAGTGCGCGTTGAGCGCGTACGAGTAGTTGACGTACCCGATCGCGCCCTCGCCGTAGTTCTGGGCGACGTAACCGGCGACACCGAGGTCACCGGACTGGGCGATCATGCCGGAGACGGTCGGGTAGTACGACGTCTGCCCGCACGCTCCCGAGCGGCCGACCTTGGCGCAGTAGGCGTTCCACAGCGCCTTGTGCTGGTTCGCCATCCACATCGTGAACTGGGCGGTGGAGCCGGAGCCGTCGGAGCGGACGACGGGGACGATGGTGCGGTGGGGGAGCTGCAGCCCCGGGTTGTCGGCCTTGATCACCGGGTCGTCCCAGGTCTTGACGACCCCGGTGAAGATCTTGGTGACCACGTCGCCGGAGAGACGGAGGTTGGTGACCCGCTTGCCGTTGACGGTGAGGTGGTACATGAACACCGTGCCGCCGGCCACGATCGGCATGTAGGCGTAGGAGCCGGACGCGGGGCGCTCGGCCGCGCTGCCGTCGGTGGGGTTCGTCTGGAACGGGATGTCGGAGACGGCGAAGTCGACGGTGCCGGAGAGGAACTGGCGGCGGCCGTCGGAGGAGCCGGTGCCGGCGTAGCTGATGCGCATGCCGTACTGGTTGACGGCCCGGCGCCACTCGTCGACGGCGTTCTCCGCCCAGGTGGAGCCGGCGCCGGCGATGGGGGTGTACGTGTCGGCGGCGGCCGGGGTGCCGGCGATCGTGCCGAGGATGCCTATCAGTGCGGCCAGGATGCCCAGCCGTCGTAGGGCGTTGATGACTTGGCTGGACATCAGTGACTGTCTCCTGTTGCGGGGTCCGTGTTCCCACCCGCACCACCCGTGCGGGTTTCGTCGTCGGGTGCGGGTGGCCCCTGCGGGGCGGATTCGCCGTCGGCGGGTGCGGGTGCGGGTGCGGGTTCGGGGGCTTGGCCGTCGTTGCCGGGTGCGCGTTCGGGGGCCGGTTCGCCGTTGTCGGGTGCGGGTGCGTCGTGGCTGGTCGCGCCGTTCTCCGCGCCCCCGAGAAGGGCGCTGGTCTCGCCGGAGTTGTCCGTGGCCGTGGGCTCGAACAGCTCCAGGCCCGGGGTGTGGAGTTGGCTGAACCGGTCGGTGTCGCGGCGGGAGGCGCGGGCGGCTCGGCGGGCCTGGCGCTTGCTCTGGTGGCCGGGGCCGCGGCCGCCGATGACGCGGGCGATGGCGAAGAGGATGAGGACGAGGGCCATGAGGACGGCCGCGGAGCCGAAGCCTCGGGCGATCATGGTCGGTTCGGGGGACTTGACGAAGTTGAAGACGGCCAGCGGGAGGGAGACCATCGGGCCGTTCGTCGGGTCGGCGTTGAGCGCGGCGGTGAAGCCCGCCGTGAGGAGGACCGGGGACGTCTCGCCGATACCGCGGGCGGTGCCGAGGATGACGGCGGTCGCGAGTCCGGAACGGGCCGTCGGCAGGACCACGTGCCAGACGGTCCGCCAGCGGGGCGCGCCCAGGGCCTCCGAGGCCTCCGTCAGGTTGCCCGGCACCAGGCGCAGCACCACGTCCGCCGCGCGGATCACGATCGGCAGCATCATCACGCTGATCGCGAAGCCGGCCGCGAGGCCCGACTTCTGCATGCCCAGGCCGAGGATCCAGACGGCGTACACCATCAGGCCGGCCACGATGGACGGCAGCGCGGTCATCGCCTCGACGATCGTGCGGACGAACCGGGAGAAGCGGCCCGGGATCTGGTTCAGGTACACCGCGCAGGCCAGGCCCAGCGGGACCGTGATCGCCAGCGCGATGGTGATCATGATGAGCGTGCCGACCATGGCGTGCGCGATGCCGCCGTGGGTCAGCGGGTCGAGGGGGCCTGCCGCCTGCATGTCCTGGGTGAAGAAGTTGCCGTGCGGCAGGGCCTCGCGGCCGCGCCAGGCGGTGAAGCCGACCACCATCGCGAGCGCGCAGAACATCAGCCCGCCCGCGGTCCACAGGACGACGGTCATCACCCGGTCCCGGACCGCCTGCGCGTCCTCCTCAAGCCCTGTCAACACCGCGTAGATACCGAGGAATGCGAGGTACGCGGTGACGAAGAAGCCGAATGCCCCGGAGAAAGGGGCGAGTTCGCCGAAGAGGAGGACGGTGACGCACAGCCCGGAGGCGGCGGCGCCGAGCAGCGACAGCACACCGGAGCGGGTGAACCCGCCGATCCGGCGCGGCACGTCGGGGAGTTCGGCGGCGGGGCCGGCGGTCGCGGGACCGGTCGCGGGGGCGTCCTGGGGAGCCGGCCGAGGGGCGTCCTGGGGGACGTCCTTCTCAAGGTCTACGACGGTCATCGTCACGCCTCGCTCTGTGCGCCGGACCGTGACCGGGCCACGATCGAGGAGGCGGTGAAGTTGACCGCCAGGGTCAGCAGGAACAGCGCGAGGCCCGCGGCCATCAGTGCCGACATGCCGAAGGTGGAGGCATCGCCGTAGTGCAGGGCGATGAGGGAGGAGACGGAGTTCGAGCCGGTCTGCAGGATGTGCGGCTGGATGGTGAAGACCGGGGAGATGATCAGGTAGACCGCGATGGTCTCGCCGAGCGCCCGGCCGAGGCCCAGCATGGTGCCGCCGATGATCCCGCCCATGCCGTAGGGCAGCACGACCGCGCGGATCATGCCCCAGCGGGTGGCGCCGAGCGCGTAGGCGCCCTCGCGTTCACCGGCCGGCGCCTGGGCGAACACCTCGCGCATCACCGAGCACTGGATCGGCGCGACCATCAGCGCGACGACGATCCCGGCGACGAAGGTGGACGCGGTGTAGACGCTCTGGGAAGCGAGTGGTTCGCCCGGCTGAGTGCCGTCGACGTGCAGGAAGGGGATCCACCCGAACCAGTCCGACAGCCAGCGGGACAGCCCGATGACGTGCTGCTGGAGGAAGAACAGGCCCCACAGGCCGTAGACCACGGACGGCACGGCGGCCATCAGGTCGACCATGGTGACGAGCGTCCGGCGCAGTCCCCGGGGGGCCACGTCCGAGATGAACAGCGCGGTGCCGACGGCCAGCGGCACGCTGATCGTGACGGCGACGGCGGCGATCAGCAGCGTGCCGGTGAGCACGGCCGCGATGCCGAACTTGTGGACGTCCGGCTGCCACTGGGCGGTGGTGAGGAAGGCCCAGACGCCCCGGGCCCTCAGCGCCTGTCCGGCGCGCAGGAGCAGGAACAGCCCCACGGCGGCCATGATGGCGAGGACGACGCCACCGGTGGCCGTCAACTGGTACCGGAAGATCCGGTCCCCGAGCCCTCGGGCGGTCGACAGCCGCCTGGGCACGGGTCTCTCGGATTCCGCCCCGGCGGAACCCTCTAGCGCGGACACCACTGTGCCCCCCCTGTTCGGAAACGATTCGCCCCACACGGCTCCGAATCGGGGTGCCGCGCCGCAGAGTCAATGGCCGGTTCCTTGCGCACCAACGCGTCGAAAGTGGAGAGCGCGTGAACAGTGCATGCCATTTCAGTGGGGGAGATGTGGGTGGCTGTGTACTGGAGGGTCCTGAGGGGCAAAGCTTTCGCGGCCCTGTGCCGTCCGGCGTGCGGTCAGGTGTACGGCGGAGGTGCGGCCGTGCGAACGACTTCAGCCGCGGGCCGCGCGGTCCAGGGCGCGGACGGCGGCCTGCTCGTCCTGTCCGAGGAGCGCCTTCTCCAGGCTGTGGTCGTCATGTCGGGAGAATCGTTCCCCCTCCGCGATGTCGTCCTCGCCGAGCACCCGTCCGCACCACTCGCCCCGGTCGCCGGTGTGGTCGTCGAAGGGCACGGCGGCGCCCTCGCCGAGCACCGCCCAGGCTCCCTCGTGCCAGCGCACGGCGAGCAGATAGGTGTGTCCGGCCTGGAAGCGGGGCGAGTCGACGGCCATCTGCGCGACCCGGGTGCCGCTGGGCCGGTAGGCCTTCCAGCCGGGGGCGACCAGGTCGAAGCCGGAACCGAGCGCGTGCCGGGGCGACTTGGCCGACCACAGCCGGCGCTCGGTCCGGAAGCTCACCAGCCGGTCCGCCGTGTAGGCGACGGCCCCCTTGGCGTAGTCCCGCCGGTTGGTGTCCCGCTCCCGCGTCGGACTGGCGACGACGACATGATCGGCGTACGACACCCAGTCCTGCGCGGTCTGTGAGGGGTAGAGCTCCCCCGACGGGCCGCACCCGGGCACCGACTCCAGCCCCGGTCTTCCGACCAGCGCCCCGGCGAGAACCCCGACGGTGGCCAGCAGCGCGGCGACGGGCCGTGCCGGCATGCGCCGAGGCGCGACGAATCGTTCCCCCATGGTGAAAAGCCCCCCGTGTTCCCCGTGTCCCCGTGCGGCGGTGGAGCTCGTCAAGATCCACAGGCCGCCTTGATCACTGTAGGCACGGCCGACGGAAAGTGAACAAGGGTCACCTCGGCCTGGCACAGAACTGTGACGCGGGCCGGGCGAGCGGCTCAGCAGCCCTCGTGGGCCGGGACGAACTCCAGCCGTGCGTGGTCGTCGGCGGCCCGGGCGTCGTCGTAGACCGTACGGCCGACCTGGTACCAGACGTCGTCCGTCTTCTGGTCGCCGTTCACGTCGTCCAGCTCCACGCACCACTCCTCCGCGCGGACGGTCCTGCGGTAGGTCTCCGTGCCGCTGCGGACCTTGGTGCAGGACCGGTACCGCTCGGTGGTGTACCAGGTGCGGGTCCTGCGCTTGCTGCCGCTCCCGCTGCTGGAGGTGTGCCGGACCCGGCGGGTGCTGGTGGCACACTTCCTGACCAGGTGCGGCCGGGTGGCCCTGGCGGTCTTCGCGGCGATGTGCCGGACGTCGTCCTTCAGTCCGTGGACGGTGTCGTCCTGGGCGGGGGCGGAGGTGGTGGCGCCGGTGCCCGTGTCGTCCTGCTCGTAGGTGACGCCGTCGTCGAACCCGCTCTCGTCCCCGCCGCTGGAGCACGCGCCGAGCGCGCCGATCAGAATCGCGATGGCCCCGCTCACGAAGAGCCGCTTACCGAACATGAATCCCACCCCTGTGAACCTCTGCGAACTGCGCCGATCACCGGTCTGATGATCGCGCCGATTCTGCAGGCCACCCCTGTGCGAGGGCCGGGCGGGCCCGGTATAGCGTCGCGCAGTGGGCCAGACCTGACCCGTTTCGTCCCGGATCTTGAGGAGCGTGAGCCGGATGGCCGAGCTGACCGTGGGCCGGCTGCTGACGTCGTGGCAGCTGGACGTACCGGCGCTGCTGCTGGTCCTGGCCCTGGGCGGGCTGTACGGCTGGGGCGTGACGCGGGTGCGCGGCAGGGGGGAGCCCTGGTCGGCGGCCCGCACCGCCGCCTTCACGGTCCTGGGCCTCGGCGCGCTGGTGGTGGCGACGATGTCGGCGCTCGCCGTCTACGACCACGTGCTCTTCTGGCCGGCGGCCGTCCAGAACATCCTGCTCGACCTGGTGGCTCCGCTGGGCCTGGCCCTGGGCGACCCGCTCCGGCTCGCGCTGGCGGCGCTGCCGGACGGCGCGGCGGCCCGGCTGCGCCGGACGATGACCGGCCGGGTGCTCCGGGTCCTGACCTTCCCGCTGGTCAGCACGGCGCTGGTGCTCGCCACCGAGCTGACGGTCTACTTCACCCCGTACTTCGCCACCGCCCTGCGGGTCGGCTGGCTGCACGAGCTGATGTACCTGAACCTGCTGGCGGCGGGCTGCCTGTTCGTCGTACCGGTCCTGACCCGGGAGGAGACCCTCCCCGCCTGGTGCACCCATCCGGTCCGGGCGGCCCTGGTCTTCCTGGACAGCGTGGTCGACGCGATCCCCGGGCTCGTCGTCATGACGCACGGCACGCTGATCGCCGGCGCCTGGTACCTGCACCACCATCCGTCCTGGTCCCCGGACGTCCGCCACGACCAGCAGATCGGCGGCGGCGCGATGCTGGGCATCGCCGAACTGGTCGCCCTGCCCTTCCTGCTGGCGATCCTCTTCCAGTGGGCACGGGCGGAACGGGTCCAGACGGCGGCGCTCGACCGCCACCTGGACCGGCAGCAGGCCGCCGCGGCCCCCGCCCCCACTCCTGCCACCGCCCCGGCCACCGTGTCCGTCCCGGCCGCTCTGTCCGCTCCTTCCGCCCCGGCCGTCGACCGGGTCCGCCCCTGGTGGGAGACGGAGGAGAACGAGGTGGCCGCCCGGATCCGCCGGCAGCACGGCGAGACCGACTAGCGCTGCGGCGGCACGCGTTGGCCGGTCCGGTCCCGCTCGGGGATGATCGGACGGAAGCGGGTGCGGGTACGAGGAGAGGGGTTCCGGGGTCGTGGACGAGCAGGTGGAGATCTCGACGCCGCGGGACGCCGCGAACAACCCGTTGGTGCTGGCCTTCGGGCGGTTGCAGGGGGCCGCGAACCGGCTGGAGTACCTCCTGGGGCGGTCCCTGGAGCAGGAGTGCGGGATCAGCCACCTCATGTACGAGGTGCTGCTCATCCTGGGGCGGGCGGGCGAGCCGGGACTGCCGATGCGGGCGGTCGCGCAGGAGCAGGTTCTGACCACCGGGGGAGTGACCCGGCTGGTGGACCGGATGGAGGCGGCCGGGCTGGTCGAGCGGGCGGAGGATCCCGCCGACCGGCGCGGCCGTCTCGTCCGGCTGACGGCCAAGGGCGCGGAGACCGCCGTGGCCGCCTCCCGGGTGCACGTGGAGAACATCCGCCGTTTCTTCCTGGAGCCGCTGCCGCCGGAGGACCGTGACCGGTTCGCCGAGGATCTGCGGATCCTCAGCCATGCGGCGCGGGACGTGCTGCCCCGGCTGCCCTGACCCCGGATGCGGGTGTGACGGGAGCCACACGCACAGAGAAATACCTGACGTGTCAGTTACTGTTCTGTCAGATGAATCGCTCGCCTTCGGCGGCCCTCCTTACGCCGCCCTCTCCCTCTGCGTTCAGGAGCACCCCATGAGCCCCGCCCTCGACTTCACCGTCCTCGACCTGGACTTCCCCGCCGGCTCCCGGAACAAGACGGCCACCCTCGTCACCGGCGAGCACGAGGCCCTGCTCGTCGATGCCGCCTTCACCCGCGCCGACGGCCACCGCCTCGCCGCCGCGGTCCTCGACTCGGGCAAGAAGCTGACCACCGTCTTCGTCAGCCACGGCGACCCCGACTTCTACTTCGGCGCCGAGGTCCTCGCCGACGCCTTCCCCGACGCCCGGTTCGTCGCCACCCCGATCACCATCGAGCACATCGCCCATTCCTACGAGGGCAAGCTGAAGGCCTGGGCGGCGCTCGGCCCGAACCTCCCCACCCGCCTGGTCGACCTGGAGCCGCTGACCGGCGACCTCACCCTGGAGGGTCACCGCTTCGAGCTCCGGGGCGGCCCGGCCGGGCTGCCCGACCGCCACTACCTGTGGCAGGCCGGGCACCGCGCCCTCCTCGGCGGTGTCCTGCTCTTCCAGCGGGAGCACGTGTGGGTCGCCGACACACCCGCCCCCGAGGACCGTTCGGCCTGGATCCGGCTGCTGGACGAGATGGCGGCCCTGCGGCCGGAGCTGGTCGTGCCCGGGCACCGGCTGCCCGGCACCCCGGCCGACGTCACCGCCGTCACCGCCACCCGTGACTACCTGCTCGCCTTCGAGGAGGAGCTGGGCCGGGCCGCGGACGGTGCCGCGCTCACCGAGGCGCTCGTCGCCCGCTACCCCGACCACGGCATGCTGATCGCCGCCCAGATCGGTGCGAAGGTCGCCAAGGGCGAGCTGAAGTGGGGCTGACCGTGAGCGAGTTCGCCCTGTCCGCCGCCCCCGCCGACGTCGTACGACGGCAGTACCTCGCCTCGGCGGCCGGTGACCTGGCCGCCCTGCGCGCCACCCTCGCCCCCGACGTGGAGTGGACGGAGATGGCCGGCTTCCCGCTGGCCGGCACCTACCGCACCCCCGAGGGCGTCACCGCCCACGTCATGGAGAGGCTCGGCGAGGAGTGGGACGGCTGGACCGCCCACGACGACACCTATGTCGTCGACGGCGAGAACGTCGTCGTCCTCGCCCGCTACACGGCCGTCAACAAGGCCACCGGGCGACCGGTCGACGTCCGGGTCGCCCACCACTTCGTCGTACGCGGCGGCCTGATCGTCCGCTTCGAACAGTTCGTGGACACCGCGCTGGTCCGTGCGGCCATGACCGGCTGACCGGACGCGCACCCGGACCCTGCCGTACGCCCGACCGTGCCAACTCCCCGCGGTGTGGCCTACGGCAGGGTCCCGCGCACCCCAAGTCTCCCCTTGCGCAAGGCAGATGGGATGTCCGAGTACGATCGCCGCGAACCCGGTCCGAACCTTCCACCGGCGCGATGGAGTTGCCATGCCGACCAGCCCTCAGCCGTCCTCCCCGATCGACACCAGCAGGGCGCATCCCGCGCGGGTCTACGACTGGCTGCTCGGCGGCAAGGACAACTACCCGGTCGACGAGGCGGTCGGTGAGAAGCTGCCGCCCGAGGCGCGGGACGCCGCGATGCAGAACCGTCGGTTCATGAACCGGGCGGCCGCGTGGCTCGCGGCGCAGGGCGTCGACCAGTTCCTGGACATCGGCACCGGAATCCCGACCGAGCCGAACCTCCACCAGATCGTGCAGGACGTCGTGCCGTCGGCGAAGGTCGTCTACACCGACAACGACCCGATCGTGCTGCGGCATGCCGAGGCGCTGCTGATCTCCCGCCCGGAGGGGGCGACCGACTACATCCAGGCGGACGTGCGCGACCCGGAGGCCATCGTCCGGCACGCCCGGCACGTCCTGGACTTCGACCGCCCCGTCGCCCTCTCCCTCATCGCGCTGATGCACTTCATCACCGACGAGCAGGACGCCCACGGCATCGTCCGGGCCCTGATGGAAACCCTGCCGTCGGGCAGCTACCTGATCCTGTCGCACGCCGCGTCCGACGTGTACCCGGAGCTCGCCGCGCAGGTCGTCGCCGAGTACGCCAAGGGCGGGATCCGGCTCGCCTTCCGCTCCCGCCCGGAGGTGGAGCGCTTCTTCGACGGTCTGGACCTCGTCTCCCCCGGCCTGGTGACGGCGACGCAGTGGCTCGGTTCCGCACCGGCCCCGGAACCGGAGCCGGACGCCGGTATCTACGCGGGCGTGGCCCGCGTCCGCTGACCCTCCGCCTGCCCCGGCGGCGGAGCCGTCAGCGGGCCGCGACCGGGAAGAGCAGGCAGCTGCTGGTGGCGTGGGCCAGCAGCCGGTCCTCGGAGTCGCGGAGCTCGGCCTGGGCGAGGGCGGTGCGGCGGCCGTTGTTGAGGACGGTGCCGATGGCGCGGACCTTGCCGGTGTCGACGGTGATCGGGCGCAGGAACTTCAGGGTGAGGTCGATCGAGGTGTACCCCGTGCCCTGGGGCAGCACGGACTGCACCGCGCAGCCGGCCGCCGAGTCGAGGAGCGTGGCGTAGACGCCGCCGTGGACGCTGCCGATCGGGTTGTAGTGCTCCTCGCCCGGCACCAGCACGAAGACCGCCCGGCCGTACTCGGCCTCCTCCAGGGTGAAGCCCAGGGTGGCGGCTATCGGCGGGGCGGGCAGCCGCCCGGCCAGGATCTCCCGGAGGAAGTCGAGGCCGCTGTGGTGCGGGACGGCGCCGGCGGAGACGGCGGGGTCCTCCCAGCCGAACGTGCGTGACCTGGACCCCTGCCCGGGGTTCGCGTCGTGGGTCAAGACAACTCCTCGTAGTGCGTTCTGGTGGGGTGGTTCCTGCTGCCGCCGGGTTCAGCGGCCGTCCGGGCCGACCCGGATGAGACCCGGCCCGGCGTCGACGAACGACTCCCCGCGCCGGACGTCGTGGCCGTCGTCGCAGCGCAGCACCGCGCGCACCGGGGCACCGCAGTCCTTGTGGCGGACGACGAGCGGGGGCCCCTGTTCGTCCGCGGCCCAGGTGTCGCCCCACTGCCGCAACGCCGAGAGGACGGGCAGGAAGTCCCGTCCCTTCTCGGTCAGTTGATAGGCGTACCGGGTCCGCTGGCCGGGTTCCTGGTAGGGCACGCGTTCCAGGAGCCCGGCGGCGGTCAGTTCCTTCAGGCGCGCGGAGGCGGCGGGTTCGCCGATGCCCACCCGCTTGGCGAAGTCGTCGAAGCGCCGGGTACCGAAGAACGCCTCGCGCATGATCAGCAGCGCCGTGCGGGTGCCGGCGATCTCCAGGGTCCGGGCGACGGAGCAGTTGGCCATGGACCAGGCGTCCCGGTCCCGCAGCAGGCCCTTCGTCTCTTCGTCCACCGCCGCGTCCTCCACCGCTCCACCTTCCGGCTGGCTTGCCTCGCGCGAAGTCAGCCTATAGCGTCGCAGCTGACTTCTGTAATCGTCAGTCAGGTCGGGTCTCCGGGGCGCGCCGCCGCCTGCCGCCCGCTGCCCGCAGCCCGGCTCCGAGACGAGGACACCATGGCACCCGACGCTCCGATCCCTTCTCCCGCTCCTGGCCGGCTCAAGCAGTCCGACCGGCACCCCGGCGACCGCCTCCCCTCCCACCAGCCGCACCAGCCGCACCAGCCGCACCAGCTCTCCCGGCGTGCCGCGGCCGTCACGCTCGTCGCGATGTGCCTGGGTGCCATGACGACGTTTCTGCTGATCACCGCGTCGGTGTCGGCGCTGTCGGCCATCCAGGACGACCTGCGTGTCTCCCCGACCGGCCTGGTCTGGATCCCCTCCGCGTACACGCTGCTCGTGGCCAGCCTGGTGATGTCCGCGGGCACCCTCGGCAACCGTTACGGCCGCAGACGCGCCTTCCTCGCCGGCGCCGCGGTCATGATCATCGGGTCGCTCACCGTCTACACCGCCGGGTCGACGGGAGGCGTCATCGCCGGCCAGCTGATCTCCGGCCTCGGCGGCGCCCTCATCCTGCCCAACAGCCTGGCCGTCCTGGGGGCCGCCTTCCCCGACCCGCACCGGCGCACCGAGGTCGTCACCGCCTGGGCGGCCGCCTCCGGCATCGGACTCGCCGCCGGCCCGCTGATCGCGGGCACCCTGCTCGACCACTTCCACTGGAACACGGTCTTCCTGTCGACCGCCGCCCTCGCGGTCGTCACCATGGCCGCCGCCGTCTTCGTCGCCGAGTCGCGCGGCCCCGCCGGCAAGCTCGACATCCCCGGCCAGGTCCTGGCCGCCCTCGGCATCGCCGCCCTCGTCTACGCCCTCATCGAAGGCGGGCACGACGGCTACACCAGCCCCCGCATCCTCACGGCCTGGATCGTCGCGGCCGCGGCCCTGGGCGGCTTCGTCCTCGCCGAGCGGGCCGCCCGCACCCCCATGCTGGACATGAGCCTGTTCCGGTCGCCGTCCTTCAGCGCCGTCATGTTCGTCGCGGCCGTCTCCCTGTTCGGCTTCACCGGGGTGGCCATCCTCTCGGTGCTCTTCTACGAGCGCGTCCAGCACCTGTCCGCCCTGGACGTGGGCTGGCGGCTGCTGGCCTTCTTCGGCGTCTACGTCGTCGTCGCCTACGCCACCGGACGCGTGATCCGCCGTACCGGCTTCAAGCTCCCGCTCACCCTGGGCTTCCTCGTCGGCGCCGCCGCCACGGCCGGGTTCACCACGCTGGAGCCGACCACCCCCTACGCCCGCGTGTGGTGGCTGTACGTGCTCTTCGGCGCCGCGTCCGGGATGGTGGCCGCGCCGAGCACCGCCGCCGCCCTGGTCAGCGTCTCCCACGAACACGCCGGCATGGCCTCCGGAGCCGTCAACGCCTTCCGCCAGATCGGCTCCGTCACCGGCTCCGCCCTCCTCGGTGCCCTTCTTGCCAGCCGGCTCCAGTCCGGGCTGCCGGCCCAGCTCGACGCCCACCACGTCCCCCGAGCCGCCTGGCCCGCCGTCGAGCACGCCGTCGCCACGGGCACCGGCGGCCACGGGGCGACCCCGCCGAACGTGACCGCCGCGGTCGGCGACGCCTTCACCTCCGGCGTCCACGCCGGCATGACCGTCGTCGCCGCCGTCTTCCTCTGCGCGGCCCTCGCCTCGGCCCTGCTGATACGCAACCGACCGCACCACACCACCACGACGACGGCGACGTCCGGCAACGGGAAGTAGTGCTCTCCGGGGGAGAGCGGGTCTGCGTGCCCCCGCGCGCCGTCTGTACCGGCTGTACCGGGATGTTCGGGTGAGGTGTGCCGCGTGTTGCCCACATCACCTTGTGGGCCTGTGAGTTCGGGCCGGGCGCGGGGGGCGGGCGGGTAGCGTCGTGACGTCGGTGGGAGCACACGTCGGGAGTTCCGTGGTGGTACGGCGCATGGCGGCGGCAGTGGTGCTGCTGGCCGCTGCCGTACTCCTGCACATCGCGGTCCCCCACCACACCTCCTACGCCGTGCACACGGCGGCCGTGACGGCAGCACCTGTGCTCGCGGCGGAGCCGGCGGGGGCCGCCGGTGCCGGTTCGGTCCACGTGGACGCGGCGGCGGACTCGCCGGTCCGTGCTCCGCGCACCGGCCAGCACGCCGTCGCGCCGTCGCCCGCCGAGATCCCGTCGACCGGTACCGCGACGGTGGCGGACGCCGACGCACCGGCCCGCGCGGTCCGTCCCCGTACGGCGAGGGATCCCCGGAGTCCCGCCGCGGCCCACACCCCCGACGCGGCCGCCCTCCAGACGTTCCGCCGCTGACCGGCCACCCCACCCCGCCCCACGTGCTGAACACCCGTCGGTGTTCGGCCGTACCCCCCTTCAGGGGTCCCCCTTCACCCGCGCAACCGCGATGAATCGGAGCCGTCCCGTGCCCCAGCAGCAACGACGTTCACCCACTGGCCGACTGGTTCGCGGTGCGGCCGTCGTCGGCAGCCTCGCCCTCCTCCCGCTGACCGCGGCCTGCAGCGGTGAGGACGACGCCACCGACGAGAAGTCCTCCGGGAAACGGACGGTCTCCGCCCAGGAGGCCCAGGTCGTGGCGCCCGCCAAGGTCGAGGTCATCGCCAGCCTGACGCAGTGCAAGGCCAAGATCCGGGTGGACGCGGAAGAACTGCGCGAGGGCGTGTGCCACACCAAGGGCGGCGACTACCTGATCACCACGTTCCCGGAGCAGCGGTTCCAGGACACCTGGCTGGAGACGATCAGCATGTACCAGGGCACCTACCTGGTCGGGACGCGCTGGGTGGTCAGCGCCCAGCCGAAGGTGCTCAAGGAGTTCCGGCCCAAGCTCGGCGGCGACATCGTGCACATGACCGGCATGGGCCCGGGCGTCACGCAGAGCCCCTCCTGACCACGGCCCCGGGGCGGCGCGCGGAACGCCGCCCCGGGGCCCCGGGGCAACTCCGCGCGGCGGCCGAGCGGCGCCGGCGCCCGGCGGGACGAGTGAGAACGTTCAGCCGGACAGCCCGTCCGAAACGGGCCCGGCCGCCTCCCGGGCAAGTCGCGTTTCCGCAGGCCAGGGCCGTGCTAACGGAGATGACAACGGTCACCGGTGCAGCCTTTGGCGTTCACCCCGGCCATGCGTTTCACTGCGAGGCGGAACACCCGACGCGAGGGGCGAGGCAACCGCCATGGGCGATCACGATCACGGGCACGACCACGGCCATGGCCACGGCGAGGGCGGACACGGCGGGCACTCCCACGGCGTCTCGGCGGACGCCGACCGCCGCTGGCTGGCCTTCGCCCTCACCCTCATCACGGTGTTCATGGCGGCGGAGGTCGTCGTCGGTGTCGTCGCCGGCTCCCTGGCCCTGATCTCCGACGCGGCGCACATGCTCACCGACGCCGCCTCGATCGTGCTCGCGCTCGTCGCGATGCGGCTGTCGGCCCGCCCCGCCCGTGGCGGCTTCACCTACGGCCTCAAGCGTGCCGAGATCCTCTCCGCGCAGGCCAACGGCCTCACCCTGCTGCTGCTCGGGACCTGGCTGGCGTACGAGGCGGTGCGGCGGCTGATCAGCCCGCCCGAGGTCGAGGGCGGCCTGATGCTGGCCACCGCGCTCACCGGGATCGTCGTCAACGTGGCCGCCACCTGGTGCATCTCCAGGGCGAACCGCAGCTCGCTGAACGTCGAGGGCGCCTACCAGCACATCCTCAACGACCTGTTCGCGTTCATCGGTACGGCGATCGCCGCGCTGATCGTCGTCCTCACGGGCTTCGCCCGCGCCGACGCGATCGCCACGCTCGTCGTGGTCGCGCTGATGTTCAAGGCCGGCTACGGCCTGGTCCGGGACTCCGGGCGGATCTTCCTGGAAGCCGCCCCGGTCGGCTTCGACCCGGACTCGATCGGCGACGAACTGGCCGACCGGCCCGCGGTCGTCGAGATCCACGACCTGCACCTGTGGACCATCACCTCCGGCGAACCCGCCCTCTCCGCCCACGTCCTGGTCGAACCCGGCGGTGACTGCCACGCCGTGCGCCGCGACCTCCAGCAGCTGCTGCGCGACCGGCACGCCATCACCCACGCCACCCTCCAGGTCGACCACCTCGGCGAGGACGGCGACAGCGAGGAACTGCTGCAGATCGCCACCCCCTCGACCGAACCGGCGGACCACTGCGACGACGCCCACGGCCCGGTCCACCGGCCCGGCCCGCACGAACACTGACGACAAGCGAACCGGTCATGATCCGGCCGCAGCCGGTGTCGGCGGGGTCGGCGTGCTCGGTTCCGTGAAGTCCAATGTGATTGACTCGGATGTTTATTGGAACGTACTTTCGCTGCCATGGCTCACGACGAACCCACCCGTGCGGCACGTCTGCTGGACGCCCAGGCCAAGGCCGAGCGGCTCTTCACGGAGATCGAGGCACGCGGCCTGGTCGCCCCCGGCGAGGGCGAGCGGGCGGTCAGCGACCGGGTGCGCGACCTGGCGAACGAACTCTTCGGCACCACCCGGCACTGGCACAAGCGGATCGTGCGCTCCGGCCCCAACACCCTGGCGCCGTACCGGGAGAACCCGCCGGACCGGGTCATCACCGCGGACGACATCGTGTTCGCCGACTTCGGGCCGATCTTCGAGGAGTACGAGGCCGACTTCGGCCGGACCTTCGTCCTCGGCGACGACCCCGACAAGCACCGGCTCCGCGCCGACCTGCCGAGGATCTTCGATGCCGGCAAGCGGCACTTCGCCGAGCACGGCGACATCACCGGCAAGCAGCTGTACGCCGAGGTGGAGCGGCTGGCCGCCGAGGCCGGCTGGGAACTGGGCGGCTGGCACGCCGGGCACCTGGTCGGCGAGTTCCCGCACGAGTGGATCGACGGCGCCGACACGGAGTCCTACATCACCCCCGCCAACGACACCCCGCTGCGCCGCACCGACAAGGCCGACCGCACCTGCCACTGGATCCTGGAGATCCATCTCGTCCACCGGGAGCGCCAGTTCGGCGGGTTCCACGAGGAACTGCTCACCCTCTGACAGCGCGCCGACGCGCCCCCGAACAGAACGAAACCTCAGGTCAGGGCCACACCAGGCAGTACGGCTGATGCCCCGCCTCATGCAGCCGATGCGAGAAGTCCTGCCACTCGTGCAGCAGCTGGTACACGTTGAACGCGTCCCTCGGGCCGCCCCGGTCCGGGACTGTCGACCAGATGAAGGCCGCCGCGCCGACCGCTTCCTCGCCTATGCCGCGCAGCGGGTCGACGACTGTCATGGGGAGCTTGACCACGGCGTAGTCCGGGTGCAGGACGACCAGTTCCAGCGGTGGCACCTTGTGCAGAGGTACGCCTTCGATGCCCGTCAGCACCATCGCGGCCATGGTCTCCGGCTTGATCTTGGTGAACATGCCGTTCATGCCGAGCTCGTCGCCGCCGAGTTCCTCGGGACGCATCGAGATCGGGACACGGGCCGCGGTCGCGCCGTCCGGTGCGCCGAAGTATTTGTACGTCACCCCCACCCGACCACCATTCCTGCTCCCGCTCTCAGAACGGTCGATCGCGCGATCGATCCGCCGGCCCCTTTGGTCCCACTGATCGATACGTCGGTCGCGCCGCTCCGACTCACTCGGTACGCCTTGTTCCTGACGTGCTGCTTCCGCCGCTTCCTCCGCCTCGCGTCGGTGCCTTCCCCGATGGGCGCGTCGAGGACCCAGGTCATCGGTCCCCTCGCCCAGTCCGCCACCGCGATGCATATCTCCACCCGACTGCTTTTCTAGGACGCGTGGCCCCCGCCGCGCAACCCGATCATCGTGTCAGTGACCTCCCCCACGGCCGCCCGCCGAAACGTGCGTCGAAACATCAGTCCGCAGGATCTTTACAGCCTCCGGCCGCCTGCGTACCGGATGAGCTGGGTGTATCGGATCACAGTCTCGCAGATGCCCCGCCCGCCGACCGGAGACTGCCGTCCTCCGCTGCGAGAAGACCACCGTCCTCCGCCTACCCTGAGGAGGTCACCCAGCAGCCGGAGTCCGAGAAGTCGGAGAAGTCGCACGTCATGAGTGCCCAGAGCGAAAAGCCCTATCCCTACGACGCGCCCGTCTCACAGGCGCTCTTCGACCGTGCCTCCGTCGTCACGCCCGGTGGTGTGAACTCGCCGGTGCGTGCCTTCCGTGCCGTCGGCGGCACGCCTCGTTTCATGGTCTCCGGCAAGGGGGCCTACCTGACCGACGCGGACGGGCGCGAGTACGTCGACCTCGTGTGCTCGTGGGGGCCGATGATCCTGGGGCACTCGCACCCCGAGGTCATCGCCGCCGTCCAGGACGCCGTCTCCCGCGGTACCTCCTTCGGTACGCCCGGTGAGGGTGAGGTCGCCCTCGCGGAGGAGATGGTCGCCCGGATCGAGCCCCTGGAGCAGGTGCGGCTGGTCAGCAGCGGGACGGAGGCGACCATGTCCGCCATCCGGCTCGCCCGCGGCTTCACCCGGCGCACCAAGGTGATCAAGTTCGCCGGGTGCTACCACGGACACGTCGACAGCCTCCTTGCCGCCGCCGGGTCCGGCGTCGCCACCTTCGCGCTGCCCGACACGCCCGGAGTCACCGGTGCCCAGGCCGGGGACACGATCGTGCTGCCGTACAACGATCTCGAAGCCGTGCAGGAGGCCTTCCACCGGCACCCCGGCGAGATCGCGTGCGTGATCACCGAGGCCTCGCCGGGGAACATGGGCGTCGTGCCGCCCGCGCCCGGGTTCAACCAGGGGCTGAAGAACGCCTGCCGCGAGAACGGCGCGCTGTACATCTCCGACGAGGTCATGACCGGGTTCCGGACGAGCCGGGCCGGATGGTTCGGGATCGACGGCGTGGTGCCCGACCTGATGACCTTCGGGAAGGTCATGGGGGGCGGCTTCCCGGCCGCGGCCTTCGGCGGGCGGGCGGACGTCATGGCGCACCTCGCCCCGGCCGGTCCCGTCTACCAGGCCGGCACCCTCTCCGGGAACCCGGTCGCCACCGCCGCCGGGCTCGCCCAGCTGCGGCTGCTCGACGACGCGGCGTACGACAAGGTCGACGCGGTGTCGGAGCAGATCCGGGGGCTGGTCGGCGAGGCGCTGAACAAGGAGGGCGTCGCGCACCAGGTGCAGACCGCCTCCAACATGTTCTCCGTCTTCTTCACCAACCGCCCGGTGCGGAACTACGAGGACGCGCGGGCCCAGGAGTCCTTCCGGTTCACCGCCTTCTTCCACTCCCTCCTCTCCGACGGTGTCTACCTGCCGCCGTCGTCCTTCGAGTCCTGGTTCGTGTCCACGGCCCACGACGAGCGGGCCATCCAGAAGATCGCCGACGCCCTCCCGGCGGCGGCCCGAGCGGCCGCGGAGGCCACGGCAGCATGAGCGAGCAGAGTGAGCAGCGGGACATCACCGTCGTGCATGTGATGCGGCACGGGGAGGTCGCCAATCCGGAGGGCGTGCTGTACGGGCGGCTCCCCGGCTATCACCTCTCCGAGCTCGGGCGGCAGATGGCCGACCGGGTCGCCGAGCACCTCGCCGGCCGGGACGTCACCCATGTCGTCGCCTCCCCGCTGGAGCGCGCGCAGGAGACCGCGACCCCGATCGCCAAGGCGCACGGGCTCGGCCTCGGCACCGACGAGCGGCTCATCGAGGCGGAGAACATCTTCCAGGGCAAGACCTTCGGGGTCGGCGACGGGGCGCTGAAGAACCCCGCCAACTGGAAGTACCTCGTCAACCCTTTCCGGCCGTCCTGGGGCGAGCCGTACGTCGACCAGGTCGTCCGGATGCGGGGCGCGCTGGACGCGGCCAAGGACCAGGCGCGCGGTCACGAGGCCGTGCTGGTCAGCCACCAGCTGCCGATCTGGATCCTGCGGTCGTACGTCGAGAAGCGCCGGCTGTGGCACGACCCGCGCAAGCGGCAGTGCACCCTCGCCTCCCTGACGACGTTCACCTACGAGGGCGACAGGATCGTTTCCGTGGGCTACTCCGAGCCCGCCATCGACCTTGTTCCGGCCCATCTGCGCGCCGGTGCCAAGCCGGTGAAGGGGAAGGACAAGGCCTTCGGGGCGTGAGCCGGGTGTGAGCTCAAGGTGACGTACGGTACATAGCCGTACGTTCGTGATATTTGTCGTGAAATACAACAGACGCTGCGGAACCCGCTTGTTCGTCACGCCCTCTGACTGGGTGACCACCAGAGGACGTGACGAATCGGGGAAGCATGCGGACCATCACGCGAAGGGGAATGCTCGGCGTCGGCGCGGGTGCCACGGCCGGGCTCGCGCTCGGGCTCAGTGGCTGCGGCACTCTCACCCCGTCGGACGGACCGACCCCCGCCGCCGGTTCCACCAAGCGGCCGTCGGGCAGGGCCTCCAGGAAGCCCAACGCCCGTCCCCTCGGTGACGGCTCCACCTCCGACACCGGACGGCAGCCCCATCAGCCCGCCGCCCCCGAGCCGCTGGAGCCCGGGCAGACCCCGCCGCAGTTCGTGATCTTCTCCTGGGACGGCGCCGGCGAGGTCGGCAACGGCCTCTTCCCGCGCTTCCTGGACCTGGCCAGGGAGCACGGTGCGTCGATGACCTTCTTCCTCTCGGGCCTGTACCTCCTCCCCGAGTCGAAGAAGCGGCTCTACGACCCGCCGAACAACCCCCGCGGCGCCTCCGACATCGGCTACCTCACCGACGAGCACGTCAGGGCGACCCTCACCAACGTCCGCCGCGCCTGGCTCGAAGGGCACGAGATAGGCACCCACTTCAACGGGCACTTCTGCGGCGGCTACGGCACGGTCGGCAACTGGACGCCCAAGCAGTGGCGCAGCGAGATAGACCAGGCCAAGGCGTTCGTGAAGGGCTGGCGGACCAACACCGGCTGGACCGACCTGCCCGCCCTGCCCTTCGACTACGACAAGGAACTGGTCGGCGGCCGTACGCCCTGCCTGCTCGGCCAGAACAACCTGCTGCCCACCGCCCGCGAGCTGGGCTGGCGCTACGACGCCTCCTCGCCGGGCGGCCGCCAGGTCTGGCCGACGAAGAAGCTGGGCATCTGGGACCTGCCGTTGCAGCAGATACCGTTCCCGGGGCGCTCCTTCGAGGTCCTCTCCATGGACTACAACATGCTCGCCAACCAGTCGGTGAACTCGACGAAGGCCCCGGCCTACAACTACCCGGGCTGGCGGCAGCAGTCCGGGCAGGCGTACATAGCGGGATTCGAGCGGGCGTACAAGACAAACCGGGCGCCGTTCTTCATAGGCAACCACTTCGAGCAGTGGAACGGCGGCATCTACATGGACGCCGTCGAGGAGGCCTTCAAGCACATCGCCCGGGAGAAGGAGAAGGGCGCCGACGTGCGCATGGTCTCCTTCCGGCAGTTCGTGGACTGGATGGACGTCCAGAAGCCGGAGGTGCTGGAGCGGTTGCGCACGCTGGACGTCGGGCAGCGCCCGACCGGCGGCTGGAGGTCATTCCTCAAGCAGGGAACCCCGGCCTGAAAGGGTTCCCGAAAGGGGCCGTTCCCGGACCGAGGGGGGTGCGCAAGATCCCCAGAACGGGCATGCGAAACTTTTCACATGAGTACCCGTAGCCGCGCCGTCCTGCTTGGCGCCATGGCCGCCGCGGCGGCCCTGACCCTGTCCGCGTGCGGCAACGGCGGCACCTCGGGCGGAGGCGGCAACACCAACTTCGTCACCGGCAAGGACGGCATCGACACGGTCGCGAAGGGCCACCGCGCGGCGGCCCCCGACCTGTCGGGCAAGACCATCGACGGCAAGACGCTGGACGTGGCGAGCTACAAGGGCAAGGTCGTCGTCATCAACGTGTGGGGCTCCTGGTGCAGCCCGTGCCGTGCCGAGGCGCCCTACTTCGCCTCCGTCTCCAAGGACTACGCGAGCAAGGGCGTCCAGTTCGTCGGCATCAACACCCGCGACACCAGCACCGGTTCCGCGGTCGCCTTCGAGAAGCAGAACGGCATCGAGTACCCGAGCCTGTACGACCCGACGGGCAAGCTGATGCTCCGCTTCAAGAAGGGCACGCTCAACCCGCAGGCGATCCCCTCCACCCTGGTCCTCGACCGGCAGGGCAACGTCGCGGCGCGCTCGCTGGCCGCGCTCAGCGAGGAGAACCTGCTGAAGATGATCAAGCCGGTCGTCGCGGAGAAGTGACGTGAGCACACTCGCCGCCGCCGTCGGCACCAATGGGACCGTCCTCAACGGCGCCCTGCTGGTCGCCCTGCCGATCGCGCTGCTGGGCGGACTCGTCTCCTTCTTCTCGCCCTGCGTGCTGCCCCTCGTCCCCGGTTACCTCTCGTACGTCACGGGCGTCGCCGGCACCGATCTCGCGGAGGCCCGGCGTGGCCGGATGGCCACCGGCGCCGCGCTCTTCGTGCTCGGCTTCACCGTCGTGTTCGTGTCGAGCGGCGCCCTGTTCGGCTACTTCGGCCAGGACCTGCAGGAACAGTCCGGCACCCTCAACAAGGTGCTCGGCGTCCTGATGATCGCCATGGGGCTGTTCTTCATGGGCCTGATGCCCTGGTTCACCCAGCGCGAGTTCCGCTTCCACCGGCGTCCGGTGGCCGGCCTGCTCGGGGCGCCGCTGCTCGGCGCGCTCTTCGGGATCGGCTGGACCCCGTGCATCGGCCCGACGCTCGCCGCCGTGCTGAGCCTCTCCTCCCAGCAGGGCAGCGCGGGGCGCGGTGCGATACTGACCGTCGCCTACTGCCTGGGACTCGGTGTGCCCTTCGTGCTCACCGCGATCGCCTTCCGCAAGGCGCTCGGTGCCTTCGGCTGGGTCAAGCGCCACTATGTCTGGGTGATGCGGATCGGCGGCACGATGATGATCGTGACCGGTCTGCTGCTGCTGACGGGTGCCTGGGACCGTCTCGTGCAGGACATGCAGTCCTGGTCCGCCGGCTTCACTGTGGGGATCTGATCGATGAGCAAGACCGAAACCGACAACGGCGAGCAGGACCTCGGAGCGGCCGCCTCCCAGCTCTCCACCGCCCCCGTCGAGGAGTCGGCGATCGTCCCCGGTCTCGGGGTCGTCGGCTGGGCCCGCTGGTTCTGGCGGCAGCTGACCTCGATGCGGGTCGCGCTGCTGCTGCTCCTGCTGCTGTCGCTGGGCGCGATCCCCGGCTCGCTGATCCCGCAGAGCGGCGCCGACATCTCCAAGGTCGCCGGCTTCCGCAAGTCCCACACGACGCTGGCGCCGATCTACGACAAGCTCGGCCTGTTCCACGTCTACAGCTCGGTGTGGTTCTCGGCGATCTACATCCTGCTGTTCGTCTCCCTCATCGGCTGCATCATCCCGCGCGCCTGGCAGTTCGTGGGCCAGCTGCGCGGCCGCCCGCCGGGCGCCCCCAAGCGGCTGGACCGGCTGCCCGCGTACACGACCTGGCGGACGGCGGCCGAGCCGGAGGAGGTCCGCGAGGCGGCCCTGAAGCTGCTCAAGAAGCGGCACTTCCGCGCGCACCCCGTCGGCACCGCGGTCGCCGCCGAGAAGGGCTATGTCCGTGAGTTCGGCAACCTGGCCTTCCACATCGCGCTGATCGTGCTGCTGGTCGCCTTCGCCTCCGGCCAGATGTACAAGTCGGACGGCACCAAGCTGGTCGTCGAGGGCGACGGGTTCGCCAACTCGATCCTCCAGTACGACGACTTCAAGTCCGGCTCGATGTTCAGCACCGACGACCTGGTGCCGTTCAGCTTCGACCTGAAGAACTTCTCCGCGAGCTACCAGACGAGCGGCCCCAGCAAGGGCACCGCGGTCTCCTTCAAGGCGGACATCGACTACAGCGAGGGGGCCTACGGCAAGTCGAAGCGGACCACCATCAAGGTGAACGAGCCGCTGCACATCGACGACGCCAAGGTCTACCTCGTCAGCCACGGCTACGCGCCCGTCATCACGGTCCGCGACGGCAAGGGCAACGTCGTCTACCACGACGCCGTGCCGCTGCTCCCGCTCGACGCCAACGTCACCTCCCAGGGCGTGGTGAAGGTGATGGACGGCTACAAGAACGCCCAGAACGTCAGCGAACAGCTCGGCATCTCGCTGTTCTTCCTGCCGACCTACGGCGGCGGCTCCTCGGTGCTGTCCAGCTTCCCGGCGCTGAACAACCCGGTGCTGAACCTGACGCCGTACCACGGCGACCTGGGCGTCAACTCCGGCATCCCGCAGAGCGTGTACCAGCTGGACAAGTCCCACATGAAGGAGTTCAAGGACTCCAAGGGGGCGCAGTTCCGCGACAACCTCAAGCCCGGCCAGACCATGCAGCTGCCGAACGGCGCCGGCTCCGTGACGTTCGAGAAGGACGTCAAGGAATGGGCCGGCTTCGAGATCGTGCAGGAGCCCGGCAGCGGCTGGGCGCTGGCCGGCGCGGTCGCCGCGATCTTCGGCCTGGCCGCCTCGCTGTTCATCCAGCGCCGCCGCGTGTGGGTGCGCGCGGTGCAGGGGCCCGACGGCGTCACCGTCGTCGAGATGGCCGGCCTCGGCCGCAGCGAGTCCGCGAAGGTGCCCGAGGAACTGGGCGACCTCGCGGGCATCCTCTACGACCAGGCACCAGGGGCCCCCGACCCCGACACCGAAGACCCCGCAGAATCCCCCGACCCCGAAGTCGTACCTTCCGAAGGGGCTGAGAAGCGATGACTTCCGCCGCCGCAACGACCCTCGCCGCGACCAACGAACATCTGGCGAGCATGAGCAACACGCTCATCTACTCCTCGATGGCCGTCTACACGCTGGCCTTCTTCGCGTACATCTTCGAATGGCTGCTCGGCAGCCGCAGCCGGGTGGCCCGTACGGCCAACGCGCTGACCGCCACGGCGGAGACGAAGAAGGCGCCCGCCGTCACGGTCAAGAAGGCCGGCGGCACCGCCGTACTGGAACGCCCGCAGGTCGTCGTGCGGTCCGCCGCGGGTTCGCGGGACGTCCCGGACGGCCCCGGCGCCCACGGCGGCGACGAACAGGGCGACCTCTACGGCCGGATCGCGATCTCCCTCACGGTCCTCGCCTTCCTCGTGGAACTCGCGGGCGTGATCGCCCGCGCGGCCTCCGTGCAGCGGGCGCCGTGGGGCAACATGTACGAGTTCAACATCACGTTCTCCACGGTCGCGGTCGGCGTCTACCTGACCCTGCTGGCCCTGAGGAAGAACGTCCGCTGGCTCGGCCTCTTCCTGATCACCTCGGTCCTGCTGGACCTGGGTCTCGCGGTCACCGTCCTCTACACGGCGAGCGAGCCGCTGGTCCCGGCCCTGCACTCGTACTGGCTGTACATCCACGTCTCGACGGCCATCTTCTGCGGCGCGGTCTTCTACGTGGGCGCGATGGCCACGGTCCTCTACCTCTTCAAGGACTCCTACGAGAGCAAGCTGGAGGCCGGCGGCAAGCCCGGCCGCTTCGCCACCTCGGTCCTGGAGCGCCTGCCCGCCTCCGCCTCCCTCGACAAGTTCGCCTACCGCGTCAACGCGGCGGTCTTCCCGCTGTGGACCTTCACGATCATCGCGGGCGCGATCTGGGCGGGCAGTGCCTGGGGCCGCTACTGGAACTGGGACCCCAAGGAGACCTGGTCCTTCATCACCTGGGTCGCCTACGCCTGCTACCTGCACGCCCGCGCCACCGCCGGCTGGAAGGGCCGAAAGGCCGCCTACCTGGCGATGATCGCCTTCGGCTGCTGGCTGTTCAACTACTACGGCGTCAACATCTTCGTCACCGGCAAGCACTCCTACGCGGGCGTCTGAGCCGACAAAGGGCGACACTGGTGCCATGGCCGTCCTTCAGCTGCTGATACGACTGCCGAGGCCGATGGACCAGGTCTGGCCGAGCCTCTCCACTCCGGAGGGCCTGGCCGCCTGGTTCACCCCGGCGGACGTCCTGCAACCGAGACTGGGCGGCACGGTCACCTTCGGTGATCTGGGCACCGGCACCGTGACCGCCTGGGACGTCGACCGGATCGCCGAGTACACCGTGGAGGGCGGCGGCCGGATCCGCTTCCACCTGGAGCGCGACGGGGAGAGCGGTACGGCCCTGCGCTTCACCCACGAGTTCAAGGGCGAGGTGGACACGGAACAGGCATGGCGGACGCGTTTCGAACGCCTGATCGACTCCTTGGCTTCTTGATACGCCCCGGCTGAAGCGCCCCGTCAGGGGCGCGGGGCTGTGTCACTTTGCGGCTCCGCCGCGTGGGCGCGACCAGCCCCCACCGAACCCGCGGCTCACGACGGCGGCAGACACTCCGAACCCGGCGGCTTCCCCTCCGGCCACGCGATCGTCACGAACCGCGACCCACCCTCCGCCCGCAGCTCCACGATCGGCACCGCCTTGTCGTACGGGTTCCCGTGTGCGTCGAGGCAGATCCACCCGCTCGCCCCGGCCACCCGCAGCGACCCCTTCACCAGCGGCCACTGCAGACCCACGTCGGCCGGCGTCGGCACCCGCCGGCCCTCCGGCACCGCCTCCCGGATCCAGCAGGGCCCGGACCAGATACCGCTCGGCGTGCTCGCGGGAGGTGCCGCCGGCCCGGAAGTGCCCGGAGAGCAGGATCAGCCCGCGCTGGGCGTGTCCGCCGGCGTTGGGGTAGGTGCGGTATCAGACGGACGCCTTCTGCTGCCGGCGGCTGGCGAAGCCCTCGGCGACCGACTCCAGGGTGGCCTCGATGGCCCCGGAGACCAGCGGCCCGGTGCCGGTCGCGGCGGCCACCACCTTCGCGGTCACCTTCCCGGCCCAGCGCCCGGCGAGCCCGCTGATCCACGAGCCGCTCTCGTTCAGCAACAGGATCCGCTCCACCTCGCGCCGGATCCGCTCCGAGTCCGCGTCGCCCCAGCCGCCCGCGGCCACCGCGACCAGGCCCGACATCAGCCGTGGGAAGGTGATCCGCCCGGCGCCCGTCACCGGCTCGGCCAGCTGCTCGGCGATCACCAGCAGCGCCTGCGCGACCGGCGACCAGGACTCGGCGGGCCGCTCGGCCGGCGGCCCCGCGAACTGCGGCTCCGCGCAGTCGACCAACGCGACCGGGGTGTGCCCCTTGTACGCGTCCCGCAACTCGCCGAGCACCGCGCTCTTGCCGAGCCCCCGGGCACCGGTCAGCACCACGAACGGCAGCTCACCGGGGTGTTCGAGGGGATGGGCACGGTGCTGGTACGGCCGTAACCCGACGATCCTCGGCACGAGCCCGGCCGGCTCGACGTCGAACAACGCCCCACGCCCGTGCAACCGTCTGTGCAACTGTTGGGTCACGAATCCTGACGCTGTGAGATCAGCCGACGGTGATGGAGTCGAGCTTCCCCCGCAGATAGACGTGCGAGTCGACCGCCGGGTACGCCACCCGGCCGACCGGGGCCGGTACGGACTCGACGAGGGTGCCCGGGGTGCACTCGCCGAAGTAGACGAGGGACATCAGTTCCTCGGCGGGGGCGTCGGTGGGCGGCGGCAGTACCCGGTGCCGTCCGGAGCGCCACCGGTCGCCGGTCCAACGGGCCATCAGGTCGCCGATGTTGATGGTGAAGGCGGCCGGGTCGAAGGGAGCGTCCTCCCAGCCGCCCTCGTCGGTGTACACCTGGAGTCCGCCCTTGCCGGCCTGCCGGTCCAGGATGGTCACCGTCCCGAAGTCGGTGTGCGGACCGATCCGGAACTGGCCGGGCTCGGGCTCGCCGATGACGTCCGTCCCCGGGTACCAGTTGATGTTGAAGCCGTACGTCGGATGGTCCATGTGCCGGGAGAAGAAGTCGGGTTCCAGCCCGAGGGCGTACCCCAGCAGGGACAGCAGCTCCTTCTCCAGCCCGGCCATCCGCTCCAGGTACTCCTCGCAGAGCGTCCGCAGGGCGGGGATCTCGTCCGGCCACACGTTGGGGGCGTACCACTCCGCGTTGACCGCCGGGTCGTCGAAGGGCTCGTGGGTCGCGAAGGTCAGCGACTCCTTCAGGTCGGGCGGGGTCTCGGTGCCCTCCGAGTAGCCGTTGGCCTCGGCCTTCGGCCCCAGCCAGCCCCGGCCGCCGACCTTCACCTCGTACGCCTGCTTGACCTCGGCCGGCAGCGCGAAGAAGGCGCGCGCGGCCTCCCGTACGGAGTTGCGCAGCTCCGGGTCCACGCCGTGCCCGGTGACCAGCAGGAAGCCGGCGGTCTTCAGGGCCGCGTCGACGGTCCGGGCGATCTCCTGCCGGGCGGCCTCGTCACCGTCGAGCCAGGGCCGCAGGTCGATGGTGGGGATACGGGGGCTGGAGCTTGTCGTGTCACTCATCGCCGATGTCCTCGTTCCACAGGGCCGGATTGTTGTCGATGAAGTCGCGCATCAGGCCGGTGCACTCCGGGTCGTCCAGCAGGACGATCTCCACACCGTGCTCGGCGAGCCAGTCGTGGCCGCCGTGGAAGGTGGCCGCCTCGCCGACCACCACCCGCGTGATGCCGAACTGGCGGACCAGACCGGAGCAGTACCAGCACGGCGACAGGGTGGTCACCATGGTGGTGCCCCGGTACGACCGCTGCCGGCCCGCCGCGCGGAAGGCGGCCGTCTCCGCGTGCATGGAAGGGTCGTCGTCCTGTACCCGCCGGTTGTGCCCGCGGCCGAGCAGCGCGCCGTCGGCGCCGTAGAGCGCGGCGCCGATCGGGATGCCCCCCTCGGCGAGGCCGGCGCGGGCCTCGGCGACGGCGGTGGCGAGCCAGGCCCGGGCTTGTGACTGATCCATGTCTCCACTCTCCTGTGGCCGAAACACGAGGGCAACGTGCGGAAAGTACCCTCCGGGCAACCCGCGGCCGGACGAAATGTCAGGGCCCGTGCCCGTCCCCTGGAGGTCCCCGTGCCCGCACTCACCCTCCGCGAAGTCCTCGCCCTCGACCCGGTGCGGGCCGCCCGCCCCGAACTGCTCGCCGGGGAGGACGCCCTCGACCGGCCCGTGCGCTGGGTGCACTCCAGCGAGGTCTACGAGGGCGCCAACTTCCTCGACGGCGGCGAACTCCTGCTCACCAACGGCTTCGGGCTGACCGACGCGGGCGAGGAGGTCCGCCGCCGCTATGTCCGTGAGCTGGCCGCGCGCGGTGCGGCCGGACTCGCCGTGGAGGTCGGCCGCTCCCTTCCCGCCATGCCCACGGAGGTCACCGACGAGGCCCGCCGGCTCGGCCTGCCGCTGCTGGCCCTGCACCGGGTGGTGCCCTTCGTCCGGATCGCGGAGGCTGCGAACCGCGCGATCGTCGCCCGCGGACTGGCCGGGCGGTCGGTGGTACGGCCCTGGGGCGACGACCACACGGCGGCCCTGCTGGCCGACCTCGCCGACCGCGCCGCCCTCAACCAGCCGGAGGTGGAGGCCCGGTCGGCGCTCGCCGGGTTCCATCCGGGGCCCGGTTCCCGCCTGATCGGGGTCTCGGTCCACGGACCCCGCGAGACCGGAACCGTGGACCGCGCGGTCCGCCTCCTGAGCGGCGCGACGGTACTGCGCGCCGCGTTCCCCGGCGACGTGCTGGCGCTGATCGCCCTGCCGGGCGCGTACCGCGGGCGGAGTGGGGGTGGTGGCGCTGACGGCGGGCGCGGAAACGTGGCACGGGGTGGGGCTGTCGACAGCGGCCGAAGGGGTGCCGGGCGGGGTGGCAGGGGTGCGGTGCCCGGCGGGGGGCTCGGTGCCGGTGATCCGGTCCGAGCCGTGCAGGAGGCTTTCCGTACGGCCGCCGGTCCCGGGCTCACCGTAGCCCTGGGACACGCCGTCGAGGCCGACGGCGGCTGGCTGCACTGGAGCGAGACGCTGCGCGCGGCCCGTACCACCCTGGAGCTGGCCCTGACCGTGCCGTCCGCCGAACCCGCCGTTCCCGAGGGCCCGTTGGTGACCTCCGCGCGCGCCCTCGCCCTGGAACGCGAGCTGACCCGGGGCGGCACCGCCGCCAACCGCGACCGCCTCGCCGCCCTCGTCCGGCACACCCTCGGCCCACTGCTGGCCTGGGAGGCGGCCCACGCCAGCGACCTGGTCCGCACCCTGGAGGTGCATCTGCGGCACGGCTGCTCCCCGACCCGCACGGCCGCCCTGCTCCACATCGGCCGCCAGTCCCTGTACCAGCGCCTGGAGCGCATCGAGTCCCTCCTCGGCCTGGAGATCGACGACCCGGACCTGCTGGGCGAGCTGCTGACGGCGGCCTGCGCGCACCGGGTGGTCCGGGGCGTGAGTACGACGGCGGCGGCGGGCCGGCTGCGCACGGTCGCCTGACGGAACCCCGTCACCGCGCCCGGAGCGAGGATGCGGGTCCGGCCCTGCTCCACCCCGCGGCAGATGATCTGGGCCGCCTTGGCCGGGCTGGTCGGGGTCATGGCCTCGGACTCGGCCGGCCCTCACCCGTTCGGGGCCGTCCCGCGCGGCAGCCGAGGGCATCCGGATGCGCCGGGCGCCCGCCGCACACACGCTGAAGGTGTGGGCCACGGGACCAGTGGTGAGGCGATGATCGTGACGGTGGTGTCGGTGCCGGACGGGGGCACCGCGCGGATCTCCGTGGCGGAGGCGCGGCAGCGGCTCGCCACCGACCGCTTTCTGCTCCTCGACGTCGAACTGCCCGACGAGGAGGGCCCGGCGGCGGCGGACGAGCCGGTGGCCCGCCGGCTCGGGCTGGAGGACGAGGACCTGGGGTGGTTCGGTAGACGGGACGAGTCCGCGCGGGCCGAGTTCCTGGGCGAGGTCGCCGGGTTCGTCGTGCCGGTCGTGCACGACGGTGACATCGCCCAGGTGCACGCCCTGGCCTCGGAGCGCTTCCTGGTGGTCGCGCACTGGGGCCGCCGGGCCGGGCTGGCGGCGGCCATCACGGCGCAACTGCGGCGGGAGCGGCCCTCCGACGCCGTCGCCTCGCTGTTCCTGCTGCTCCAGGAGTCGCTGGTGACGTTCCGCCGGGCCGCGGTGCGGGCGGTGCTGCGGGTGGAGGAGCTGGAGGACGACATGTTCGAGGGGCGGCGGCCCGAGCAGATCTACCTGCTGTCCCAGGAGCGCCGCTGGTCCGCCCGGCTGCACCACGCGCTGCTGCCCTATCTGCAGGTGGTCGAGGAGGTGATCACCCGCAGGATGATGAGCCCGGACTTCCCGGTGGAACGGCAACGCCTCGCCCTGGAGTTCCAGCGCACCGCACGCCTGGTGCTCGCCGACATCGAGTCCCTCCAGGACGCCGCCCGCCGGGCCTTCGCCAGTTACGGCTCCCTGGTCGCGGGCGAACAGAACGGCGTGATCAACCGGCTGGCGATCGTGTCGGTGATCTTCCTGCCGCTGTCCTTCCTGACCGGGTTCTTCGGCATGAACTTCGAGTTCCTGACGAACCGGCTGGAGACCCGGGACGAGTTCTGGTTTCTCGCCGTGGGTCTCCAGCTGGTCGCCGCGCTCGGCTCGCTGCTCCTGCTGCACCGCAGCCGCATCTGGCGCCGCCTGCGCGACGACGACTAGGTCACCCGGGTGGTGTATCCGGTCCGTTACGCAGAGCGAGAGAGGTGGCAGGCTGATGGCGCCGACCGACTTCGAAGGAGCTGTGCCATGGCCATCTACCCGACGGACTACAAGTACACCCGGGGCCACGAATGGGTCCGCGTCGACGGCGGCACCGCCACCGTCGGGATCACCGAGTTCGCCCAGAAGCAGCTCGGTGACATGGTGTTCGTGGACGTCCCGACCGTGGGCCGGACGGTCGAGACGGGCGAACCTTTCGGCACCGTGGAGTCCGTGAAGTCGGTGAGCGACCTCTTCATGCCGGTGGGCGGCAAGGTGGTCGCGATGAACGAGGAGTTGAGCGACGAGCCCGAGTTGCTCAACTCCGAGCCGCACGAGGCGTGGGTGATCAAGATCCAGGTCACCGACAAGGCGGCTCTCAAGGAACTGCTGAGCGCCGACCAGTACGAGAAGTACCTCGCGTCGGAGGCCGACTAGCGCCCCCGGTCAGCCGGTCCGGGTCACGGCGTCGGCCGGACCCGGCCCCGGCTCCGCAGCGCCGCGTACAGCAGCGCGCTCACCGCGAAGCCGACCACCGGGGTGATGTCGCCGAAGGCCGGGTGGTGCTTCGGCACCCAGCCCACGTAGTCCTCCTGGTTGGAGAAGAGCGGGACGGACACCACCACGCCGATCAACAGGGAGGCGAGCCCTGGCCAGTTGGTGAAGGAGTGGTCGGTCAGCCGGGCGGCGAGTTCCGCGTCGGTCGCGGTACGGCGCTGCAGCCACCGCTCGACCAGGACCACGCCCAGCCAGGGCGCCACCCAGTACGCGATGACCAGCAGGAACGCCTCGTAGGCCGCGCCCGCGTCGTCCAGCGAGGCCCAGGCCGCCGCCGTGCCGGCGATGCCCGACACCACGACCAGCGCGCCGCGGCTCAGCCAGGTGGGGAGCTTCAGGCCGAAGGAGGCGATGGAGATCGCTCCGGAGTACACGTTGAGGGCGTTCGCCGAGACCCCGCCGAGCATGATGGCGATCAGCACGAGGTCGCCGAGCCAGCCGGGGAGATGGCCGGTGAAGGCGGCGGTCGGGGTGGCGTCCTTCGGGGCGAGGATGGTGGCCGAGGCCGCGCCGATGACGGCAACGATCGACACGGACACGAACAGGCCGACGGCCGGCCAGAGCACCGTCCGCACCTTGTCCGCCGTACGCGGCAGATAGCGCGAGTAGTCCGAGGCGTACGGGTTCCAGCCGGCCGCGTAGCCCCAGGCCGCGCTGAACGCGAGCAGGAAGCCGCCGATGCCGCCGCCCGAGCCGCCTCCGCCGAGGTCGGCGTCCTTGAAGGTCCACACCCCGGCGAGCAGGAAGATCACCGCGAGCCCCGGGAACGCGTACTTCTCGAAGGTGTGCACGAAGTTGTGGCCGATGAAGCCGATCAGGATCTCGGCGACCACCACGAGGAGAAGCGAGGGGAGCGGGCGCAGTCCGGTCAGCGTGTTGAGGGCGAAGGCGGCGCTCACGCTGTTCACCGCGAACCAGCCGACGCCCGCGAGCAGTCCGTTGGCGGCGGAGGGCAGGATGTTGCCGCGGTGGCCGAAGGAGAACCGGCCGATCACCATCTGGGGGACGCCGAACCGGGGGCCGTCCAGGGACAGCACACCCTGGGTGACCGCGCCGAGCGCGGTGCCGAGCAGGATCGCGGCGGTGGCCGTCCAGAAGTCCAGGCCGAAGAAGAGGACCGCGATCACGCCGATGTAGACGGTCGCGAACTCGATGTTGGGGGACGCCCAGGTCCACAGGAGCTGGAGCGGGCTGCCGTGGCGTTCGGCGTCGGGGATCGGTTCCGAGCCCGCCGCCTCCACGGCGATGACCCGGTCACCGTATTCGGGTGCGCTACTGGTGGTGGTGGAACCGGCGGGAGCAGTCGTCATACGAGGTAAGTGTCGGGTTCGTTCCCGGTCCGGCCCAGAGGCGCACTGTCCGCTTCGGGCGGCTCACCGGCGTACAACCTGCACGTACGCGAGGAACTTCCGGAGGCGCGTCGTCCTCCGGAAGTTCCTCGAGCATACGGCTTCCGCGGCCGGGGTCAGCCGTTCTTGCAGGTGTTGCCGATGGCCGGGCTGAGCAGGCCGATCACGTTGACGGTGTTGCCGCACACGTTGATCGGGATGTTGATCGGCACCTGGACGACGTTGCCCGACAGGATGCCGGGGCTGTTGGCGGCGAAACCCTTGGCCTCGGCACCGTTGTCGGCGTAGGCGGCGGTGGAGCCGGCGAGGGCGAGGACCGCGGTGACGGCGCCGGTGACGGCGAGGGAACGGATGCGCATGACTGCCTCCTGGGCATCGGGGGGCGCAACCCGTCCATCACAACCGCACGCCACCGGCATGCGCTGCTGGGCCGATCGGCGCAATCGGACCGGCGGGCGGGTGGCGCTACGCGGCGAGACGCTCCGCGAGGGTCTTCGCCTTGGCCGCCGCCTCCTGGAGGGCGCGCTCCCGGGAGGCCTCGTACAGCGGGACGAGCTCGGCCATCGCCGGGTTCTGCGGAGCCATCGTCAACTCCGGGACGATGAAGTCGAGTTCCAGGCCGAGCCCGTCGCCGAGCGCCGCCGCCAGGTAGTTCTGCACGTACTCGAACGGCTCGCGCGGGGTGCCCGGCGCGTAGGAGCCGCCGCGGCTGGCGACGACGGTGACCGGGGTGCCCTTGGCGGAGGGGTTCTCGCCCATCGTGCGGCCGAAGAGGATCACGTTGTCCAGCCACGCCTTGAGCGTCGAGGGGATCGTGAAGTTGTACATCGGGGCGCCGATGAGCACGGCGTCGGCCTGCTCCAGCTCCTCGATCAGCTTCACCCGCTCCGCGAAGGCCGCCGCCTGCTCCGGGCTGTGGGCGGCGGGGTCCATGAAACCGGCGGTGTGCGCGGCCGCGGTGATGTGCGGCACCGGCTCCACGGCGAGGTCGCGGTAGACCACCGTGCCGTCGGGGTGCTGTTCCTGCCATGCCTTGCGGAAGGCGTCCGTGACGGAACGGGAGGAGGAGGCCTCGCCCGGGAGGAGCGAGGAGTCGATGTGCAGAAGGGTGGCCATGAGAATCTCCGAGTGGCTGAGGTTTCGTACTCAGCTATAGATAACACAGGTACTTACTTTTTTTCACCCCCTTTCCTCTCCAGGGCTGTACCCTGATGCCATGGCGTTGGAGCAGGCCCATGACCCGGAACAGTGCAAAGCCGTGGACACCGGCATCACGCGCGTCTTCCAGGTGCTCGGCAAGCGCTGGAACGGCCCGATCCTGTCCGTCCTGATGGACCAGCCGACGCACTTCGCCAACCTGCGCCGCGCCATCCCCGGCATCAGCGAACGCATGCTCTCCGACCGGCTCACCGAACTCGGCGCCGCCGGCCTCCTCGTCCGCGAGGTCGACGAGGGCCCGCCGCTCCGCGTCTCCTACCGCCTCACCGCCGCCGGCGCCGCCCTCGAACCCTCGCTGAAGGAACTCGGCCAGTGGGCGAAGGTCCACCTGCCGGACGAACCGTCCTGCTAGCGTCCCGGCGTCCCCCAGTGGTCCCCGCGCAGATGTCTGCGCAGGAGCACGGTGGCGTCGGTCGTCCCGCTCGCGTCGGCCCCCGCCTCGGCGGCATCCCGCCGCCCGGCGAACTCCGCGCAGGCGACGCAGCCGGGCACCGGCTCCGGGGCGGGCAGGTCCGGCACCGGGTAAGTGAGGGCGGTGGAACGGCGGTTGGCCGCCCGCACCTCCGCGCTGAGCCGTTCCTCCGCGGTCGCCGGGCGGATCAGCTCCGGCCGCGTCTCCCACTCCCGGCCGCCGCCGAGCGGTCGTAGCAGCGCGTAGGGGCCCGCCGCCCCGCGGTACTCGCCGACCTTGTCCCAACGGGTGTCGTAGACGACCGTTCCCGCCGGGATCTGACGTTCGGTGTCCTGGTCCATGCGCTCTCCGTGACTCTGGGTGTATCGAGCGTCGCGGAGGGGAACGGTCGGTATCAATGCCCGGCGCGTGACACCGGGCGTTGTCACGGAAGGGGGCTCGGGACGGTGACCACCAACGCCGCCATTTTCGGGGAGCTGCTACGGCACTTCCGCGAGGCTGCGCTCCTGACGCAGGAGGCGCTGGCCCGGCAGATCCCCTGCGACCGGTCACTGGTGGCGCGCGTGGAGGCGGGGACGCGGGTGCCGCAGGACACGTTCGCGAAGAGGGCGGACGAAGTGCTGGGCACCGGCGGGGCGTTGGGACGGCTGTGGGGGCTGGTCGACTGGTATCCGCAGGTGGAGCATCCGGACTGGTTCGCGCGCATGGTGGAAATGGAGGCGAAGGCTGTTGCGCTGTCCGCCTACCAGTCCATGGTCGTGCCCGGTTTGCTGCAGACCCCGGACTACGTGCGGGCGCTGGTCTCCCGGAGGGCCAGCGGTGACGTGCTCGACAACCGGGTTCGAGCCCGCCTGAGTCGACAGCCGCGCTACCTCGCCGAAGGCGGACCGACGTACATCGCCGTACTGGACGAAAGCTGTCTGCGCCACCCGGTGGGTAGCCCCGCCGTGATGCGGGACCAGTGTGCGCATCTGCTGCGGGTGGGACAACTCCCCAACGTCCGCATCCAGGTGGCTCCGAGCGGTCGATTCGATCTCCATCGCCCCAACCAGCCGATGTCGCTGATCACATTGCCCGACGGCGACCGCTGGATCTACTCGGAGTCGCTGAGTCGCGGCTATTTCAACAACGATCCGGACGCGTACGTCGAGATGAGCCGTATCTATGATGTGCTCAGGGCGGACATCCTGTCGGCTCGCGAATCCGCCGTCTGGATCAGCGACTTGATGGAGGGCTACGGTGACCTCAGTGACGTGGATCAAGAGCAGCCACAGCGGCGACGACGGCGGCGACTGCGTCGAAATCGCCCCCGAGTTCACCTCCGTCGTCCCCGTCCGTGACAGCAAGAACCCCGACGGCCCGGTCGTCGTCGTCGACCGGGCCGCCTGGGACGCCTTCGTCTCGTCGCTCTGACCGTCAGCCGCAGGCCGCCGCCTTGGTGTACGAGGCGTCCTTGTAGCCGATGCTCGTCGACTTGCGGACCTCGTAGCGGCCGTTGTTGAGGTTGATCTTGAACCAGACCTTGCGGGCGATGCCCTTGTAGTAGGCGACCTCGTAGTGGCCGCTGTAGTAGTCGTGGACGAGGCGGTTGTCGGCGCTGGAGAAGCTCTTCTTGCCGGCGATGCCGTCCACGGCCAGGTGGTAGTAGTCCTGGAACATCTTGGTCGCGGTCTTCGTCCTGGCGCCGAACCGGCAGTCGATGTCGCGGGCGTTCAGGAAGCCGTCGGCGAAGAGCACCGCCTGCCACAGTGCCGTCGCGCTGCTGTGGGCGTGCGAGGAGGTGCTGAGGGTGCCCTCGTCGCCCCAGTCGCCGGTGATCGGGCCGGAGCCCATCGTGACGTAGCCCTGGGACGTGCTCGCCGACGCCGGTGCCGTGCTTGCCGCCACCCCGCCCGCGAGGGCCGTCGCGAGGACGACGGCGGCGGTCCGCTTTCGAACGGACATGGTGTTCCCCCTTCGTGTCGGGCCGCCCCCGTGCCGGCCGGCCCTCGGTACACCGGGAACGTAGGCGCCGGACCGGGGGCGGCGCGTCCCGTGGGGGTTTGAGTTCCGGGGACGGCTGCAACCTCCGTCGTACGCCCGCGCACCACGCTCGGTTGACACGGTGTCCTTGAGGGCAGACCAGGGGGCAACTTGCCGGACGGGGACGGGATTTGGTCATCCTCGGCATCGGGCCCGCCCTATGCTGACCGGGTTTGCGGGAGTCGGTGGCGCGGGAGGGATCGTGGCAGCTCTGGAGCCCGGTGACCCGCGCCCTGTCGTACTCCGTCCCCGAGCCGGGGGTCTGGACCCACCTGGTCGGTGTCTACGAGGGCGGCCGCAACCAGCTGGTCCTGTATGTCGACGGCACCCAGGAGGCCGGTGTCAACGACACCAACCCCGTCGCCGCCCAGGTCAGGGTGCTGCTGTAGTGGCCCGCGGCCGGTGTCAGTCGGTGCGCGGGTCGTCAGGCTTCAGGGACTTCAGGAACTCCGGGTTGTCGTCCGGCGCGACCCACCGCTCCCGCGGCTGCCGGCTCCGGCCCGCGACCAGCCAGGCCACCGGGCCGACCAGGACCTCCCCGAACAGCAGGATGACGAAGACCCACGCCAGTTTCGGCATCCCGCGGACCTCGTCCTCGGGGGTGTTCAGGCAGTCCACGAAGGCGTAGATCCACAGCGCGAGGACCAGCAGGAAAGGCAGATACCTGAGCATGGCGGCCAGGGTAGCGGGTGGGTGGGGTCCGTGACCGGGGGCACGGGCATGATGGGTGCCTTCGGGCGGGAGGGGGAGCGGTGAGGGTGCGCGGGTGGTCCCGCAGGGGCCGGGCCGCGGTGGGTGTGGCGGTGGCCGGCCTGCTGGCGGGTGCCGGACTGGTGGCGGGCGAACTGGACTCGCCGGTGTTCGGCCTGGCACAGGGCCCACGGGCCGGGGACCCGGCCTGCGCGCGGCTCGCCGACCGCTACCCCGACCGCCTCGGCGGCGCCGACCGGGACCGGGTGACCTTCGCGGGACTCGCGGTCTGGGGCCACGGCGAGGTGGAGCTGCGCTGCGGGGTGAACCCGCCGGGCCCGACGACGGACGCCTGCGTCAGCGTGGACGGCGTGGACTGGGTGTGGCGGGAGCGGGCCGGGGACGGCGCCCGCAAGGACCTGGTCACCTTCGGCCGCAGCCCGGCCGTGGAGGTCTCGGTGGCGAACTCCGTGACCGCCCTGGACACGGTGCTGCTGGACCTGAGCCATCTGGTGACGCCGATCGCGGCGCACGCCAAGTGCCTGGAGAGCACCGGGGGTTAGTACCGGGGGTTGGTCAGGACTTCGCGGCCTGCTCCGCGAGCAGCGGCCGGACGATGGCGCGGACCTCGGCCCCATTCAGCGGGCTCAGGTACTTCGCGGCGATCCTCCCGTCGCGGTCGATGAACAGGGTGTACGGCAGCGCCTGCGGCAGATACCCCTTCGGGAACCGGACGAGCTTGCGGCTGCCGGGGTCGTGCAGGCTCGGGTAGACCAGCCCGTGCTCCCGCTGGAACGCCCGTCCGCTGTCCCGCCGGGCCTCCGTGTCCACGCCCAGCACCTGGACGCCCTTGGCCGCCAACTCCTGCTGCGCCTTGGACAGTTCCGGTGCCTCGGCCCGGCAGGGGCCGCACCAGGACGCCCACACGTTCAGGACGACGACCTTGCCCCGGTACTCCGCGAGGCTGACCGTGCCGCCGTCCAGGCTGCTGCCCGACAGGTCGGGCGCCGCCTTCCGCTCGGCGACCGGGACGCGGGTCAGCGGGGAGACGGCGGAGCCGCCGGCCTCCTGCCGGGGCGCACAGGCGGCGAGCACGAGCAGCAGGGCGAGCAGCGGTATCCGGCGATGACCTCTCACGGCCGACGAGTATCGCAGGGGGCGGTGACCGGGGTCGGACCCCGGGTGGCCGATACTGGGACACATGGCTTACGACGATCTTCGCTCCCTGCTCAGGGCACTGGAGCGCGAGGGAGACCTCAAGCGTGTCAAGGCCGAGGTCGACCCGTATCTGGAGGTCGGGGAGATCGTCGACCGGGTCCAGAAGTCCGGCGGACCGGCGCTGCTCTTCGAGAACGTGAAGGGCTCCGCGATGCCCCTCGCGATGAACGTGTTCGGCACCGACCGGCGGCTGCTCAAGGCCCTCGGCCTGAAGTCGTACGGCGAGATCTCCGAGAAGATCGGCGGGCTGCTCCGCCCCGAGCTGCCGCACGGCTTCGTCGGGGTGCGCGAGGCCTTCGGCAAGCTCGGCGCGATGGCGCACGTACCGCCGAAGAAGGTGAAGTCCGACAACGCGCCGGTGCAGGAGGTCGTGCTGCAGGGCGACGAGGTCGACCTGGAGCAGCTCCCGGCCCTCTTCACCTGGCCGCAGGACGGCGGCTCCTTCTTCAACCTGGGCCTGACCCACACCAAGGACCCCGAGTCCGGCATCCGCAACCTCGGCCTCTACCGGCTCCAGCGCCACGACAGGCGCACCATCGGCATGCACTGGCAGATCCACAAGGACAGCCGCAACCACTACCAGGTGGCGGCCCGGCGCGGTGAACGCCTCCCGGTCGCGATCGCCTTCGGCTGCCCGCCCGCCGTGACCTACGCCTCCACGGCCCCGCTCCCCGGTGACATCGACGAGTACCTCTTCGCCGGGTTCATCGCGGGCAAGCGGATCGAGATGGTCGACTGCAAGACGGTCCCGCTCCAGGTCCCGGCGCAGGCCGAGGTCGTCCTGGAGGGCTGGCTGGAGCCCGGCGAGATGCTGCCCGAGGGCCCCTTCGGCGACCACACCGGCTTCTACACCCCGCAGGAGCCCTTCCCGGCCCTGAAGATCGACTGTGTGACGATGCGGAAGCGCCCGCTGCTCCAGTCGATCGTCGTCGGCCGCCCCCCGACGGAGGACGGTCCCCTGGGCCGCGCCACGGAACGCTTCTTCCTGCCCCTCCTGAAGATCATCGTCCCGGACATCGTGGACTACCACCTCCCCGAGTCCGGCGGTTTCCACAACTGTGCGATCGTCTCGATCGACAAGAAGTACCCGAAGCACGCGCAGAAGGTCATGCACGCGATCTGGGGGGCGCACATGATGTCGCTCACCAAGCTGATCGTGGTCGTCGACTCCGACTGCGACGTCCACGACCTGCACGAGGTCTCCTGGCGGGCCCTCGGCAACACCGACTACGCCCGCGACCTCACCGTCGTGGAAGGCCCCGTCGACCACCTCGACCACGCCTCCTACCAGCAGTTCTGGGGCGGCAAGGCGGGCATCGACGCGACGAAGAAGTGGCCCGAGGAGGGCTACACCCGGGACGGGGGCTGGCCGGACATGGTCCTGTCGGACCCGGATACGGCGGCCCTCGTGGACCGCCGCTGGAAGGAGTACGGCCTGTGAGCTCCGCCTCCGCAGCCCTCCCGCAGCCGGGACGGACGAAAGCCTTCCTGCGCCTGGTGATGATCGAGCACTCGGTCTTCGCCCTGCCCTTCGCGTACATCGCCGCGCTGACCGCGATGTTCGAGCTGGACCGGAACATCCACTGGGGGCGGCTGCTCCTGGTCACGATCTGCATGGTCGGCCTGCGCACCTTCGCCATGGCCGTCAACCGGATCATCGACCGCGAGATCGACGCCCGGAACCCGCGCACCGCCCACCGTGAACTGGTCACCGGCGCGATGAGCGTGAAGCACGCCTGGACCGGTGCGCTGATCGCGGTCGCGGTCTTCCTCGGCTCGGCGGCCCTGCTCAACCCCCTCTGCCTGGCCCTGGCCCCGGTCGCCGTGATCCCGATGGTCGTCTATCCCTACGGCAAGCGGTTCACGAACTTCCCCCAGGCGATCCTCGGCCTCGCCCAGGCCATGGGCCCGATCGGCGGCTGGCTGGCGATCACCGGCGAGTGGTCCTGGGACGCGGTGATCCTCGGCCTCGCCGTCGGCATCTGGATCGGCGGCTTCGACCTGATCTACGCCTGCCAGGACGTGACGACCGACCGCGAGATCGGCGTCATGTCGGTCCCGGCCCGCTTCGGCATCCCGGCGGCGATCTGGGGCGCGCGGGTCTGCCACGCGATGGTCACGGCCCTGTTCGTCTGGTACGCGATCGCCACCGACGCCGGCGCCTTCTTCTGGCTGGGCCTGGTGATCGTGGCCGGGGCCTTCCTCTACGAACACTCCATCGTCCGCCCCCACGACCTCTCCCGTCTCAACCGCGCCTTCTTCAGCGTCAACGGGTTCATCGGGATTGCCCTGTTCGTGTGCGCGCTGCTGGATCTTCTGGCTCGGGGTCTGAGCGTCTGAGTACGGTGCGGCCTACCATCGAGGACAGGACACCAGGGAGGCCACCGTGACCGTCTCGGACCTTGACCGCCTGCACTCGCAGCTCAGCCGGTTCGAGGACATGTTCCCCGGCTATCACATGGAGATTGTCGAGGGCAACGTCGTGATGAGTCCGGTCAAGCCTCACCATGCGGAGACCATCCGACTGGTGTGGAATGCCCTCCGTGAGCAGGTGGCCGAAGAGTGGGGCTTCACCAGCGACGTCGCCTTCCCCTTCGACGAGGACAACGAGTTCTGCCCCGACCTGGCGATCATCCCGGCCGCGGAGGTGTCGAAGAACGAGGGCGCCTACCCGCCCGATCTCATCGAGCTGGTGGTCGAGGTCGTGTCCAAGGGCAGTATCCGCCGGGACTACGAGGTCACATCGCGCTGGTACGCCTCGCGCGGTATCGCCAACTACCTGATTTTCGATCCCCTCCAGGGGCATGTCCTCACACTCTGGAACCCTGGCCCCAACGGCTATGCGGGCCGGGACACCCTTCCCTACGGCCCCGAACTGATCGTCGCCTCGACGCTCGGCAAGCTCACCCTGTCCACCTCCGGTCTTCCCGTCGACCCGAAGGCGCCCGACCGATCCTGAGCCCTCCCACCCGCACCGGTACGCTCAAGATGTGAACGCAGGAGAAACGCAGCGCGTGCCTTGGATCGTGGGGGTGTCCGGGGCGTCCGGTACGCCGTATGCCGCCGCTGTGCTGCGTGCCCTGCTGGCCGCCGGGGAGAGCGTCGACCTGGTGGTCTCCCGGGCCTCGCGTCTCACCCTGCTGGACGAGACCGGGATCTCCTTCCGGGACGCCCACTGGCGGGACGACCTGGGGGAATGGCTGGCGCGGGGCGCCGACGGCAAGCCGGGGACCTTCGAGGCGGACCTGGCACGGGTGCGGTACTGGAACGCGGGGGACCTGGCCGCCGGGCCGTCCTCCGGGTCGTACCGGACCAAGGGCATGCTGATCGTGCCGGCGTCCACCGCCGCCGTCGCCGGGGTCGCGCTCGGACTCTCCAAGGACCTGCTGCAGCGGGCGGCCAGTGTCACCCTGAAGGAGCGCCGGCCGCTCGTGGTGGCCGTCCGCGAGACTCCGCTGGGCGGGCAGACCCTGCGCCACCTGGTCACCCTGGACGACCTGGGGGCGGTCGTCGTCCCCACCTCCCCGGCGTTCTACGCGGGAGCCACGCACATCCAGGACCTGGTGGACTTCGTCGCCGGGCGGGTGCTGGACGCGGCGGGCGTCGGGCACCGGCTCTACCGCCGCTGGGAAGGGGACCTCGGCGGCGGAAGCAAGTAGCTGTACCTCTGCAGTACCTCTCATCTACTTCGGGATTTTTCAGCGGAAGGCTTCGATCGCATGGACGCCGTGGACAGGCAGCTCATCCAGGCCCTGAGGGAGAACGGCCGGGCCTCGTACGCGGAGCTGGGGCGCCTCGTCGGACTGTCGGGACCCAGCGTCACCGACCGCATCAACCGGCTGGAGGCGGCCGGCGTCATCACCGGCTACCGCGCCACCGTCGACGCGGCCTCGCTCGGCCTCGGTGTCATCGCCCTGATCGGCATCTCGCTCTCCGACGCCGCCGACCACGAGGACGTGGCGCAGCGGCTGCGGGACCTGCCGGAGATCGAGGACTGCTGGTTCATCGCCGGCGACGACTCCTTCATGCTCAAGGTGCGCTCGACGGACGTCGACGGCCTGGAGAAGACCATCCGGCGGCTGTCCGGCACGAAGGGCGTCTCCCGGACCCGTACCACGATCGTGCTGTCCACGAAGTGGGAGAACCGGGTGGGGGAACTTCCGGAAGAGGTCTAGGCGTACGGTTGGTCAGGCTGTCGTAGAAAGGGTGAGGTATGGACGTCGGGCTCAAGCGTGAGCTGGAGGAGAAGGTCCGCTCCGGTGAGCGGCTGTCCCGCGAGGACGGCATCGCGCTGTACGAGTCGGACGACCTGGCCTGGCTGGGCGGCCTCGCCCACGAGGTGCGCACGCGCAAGAACGGTGACGTCGTCCACTTCAACGTCAACCGCCACCTCAACATGACGAACGTGTGCACCGCGTCCTGCGCGTACTGCTCGTTCCAGCGCAAGCCGGGCGAGAAGGACGCGTACACGATGCGCATCGAGGAGGCGGTGAGGCTCGCCAAGGCGATGGAGGGCGAGAACCTCACCGAGCTGCACATCGTCAACGGCCTGCACCCGAACCTGCCGTGGCGCTACTACCCGCGGTCGCTGCGCGAGCTGAAGGCGGCCCTCCCGAAGGTCTCCCTGAAGGCCTTCACGGCCACCGAGATCCACCACTTCGAGACGATCTCCGGGCTGTCCGCCTCCGAGATCCTCGACGAGCTGATCGACGCGGGTCTGGAGTCCCTGACCGGCGGTGGCGCGGAGATCTTCGACTGGGAGGTCCGCCAGCACATCGTGGACCACCGCACCCACTGGGAGGACTGGTCCCGGATCCACCGCCTGGCGCACGAGAAGGGTCTGAAGACCCCGTGCACCATGCTCTACGGCCACATCGAGGAGCCCCGCCACCGCGTCGACCACGTCCTGCGCCTGCGTGAGCTCCAGGACGAGACCAACGGCTTCCAGGTCTTCATCCCGCTGCGCTACCAGCACGACTTCGTGGACATGAAGGACGGCAAGGTCCGCAACCGCCTCCAGGCCCGCACCCAGATGGCGACCGGCGCGGAGGCCCTCAAGACCTTCGCGGTGTCCCGGTTGTTGTTCGACAACGTCCCGCACGTCAAGGTCTTCTGGGTCATGCACGGCGTCCAGACCGCGCAGCTGGCGCTGCAGCACGGCGCCGACGACATGGACGGCTCGGTCGTCGAGTACAAGATCACCCACGACGCGGACAACTACGGCACGCCGAACAAGCTGACCCGTGAGGACCTGCTGGACCTCATCCGCGACGCCGGCTTCCGCCCGGTGGAGCGGAACACGCGGTACGAGATCATTCGCGAGTACGACGGCCCGGACCCGGCGCGTCGCGAGTCCCCTCAGCCGATGCGGGTGTGAGGGGGCCGACGGTCCGATTTCGAGTGCGGGTGCGTGGGGGCTGATCGCGCAGTTCCCCGCGCCCCCAAAGGGGCGCGGGGAACTGCGCGACAAGCCACGACGCACCCGCACCCGAACACGCACCTCGGTCCGCATGGCGAGTAGTCGTCGCACGCCCCTCTGTGTAATAGATACCATCCCGCCATGTCCCTTACCTTCACCCTCGATCCCGCCGTCACCCCCACCCTCCGCGACGGTGTCCTCAGCCTGTGGACGGACGTGTCGAACGCCGGCGGTGCCGTAGGGTTCGTCGCGCCGGTGACGGCGGAGGAGATCCGGCCGGAGCTGGTGAAGCACCTGGCGGCGATGGCCGAGGGACGGCACCGGCTGCTCGTGGGGCAGGACGAGACCGGTGCGGTGGCCGCCACCGCGTTCCTCTCCTTCAACACGCACCGCCTGATGAAGCACTGGGTGTGGCTGTACACGGTGATGGTGCACCCGACGCACCAGGGCCGGGGCCACGGGCGGGACCTGCTCGCGGCCGCCGCCGACGAGGCCCGCCGCTTCGAGGGGATAGACGCGATACGGCTCACCTGCCGCGGCGGCCACGGCCTGGAGCACTTCTACGGCTCCTGCGGCTACAAGGAGGTCGGCCGCGTCCCCGCCGCGATCCGGGTCGCGCCCGGCGACGACCGCGACGACATCACCATGCTGCTCCCGCTGGGCTGAACAGACCCCGGTGCAAGATCGGTCCCACCCCGTGCTTCACTGGACGGTGCCCTTTTTCGTCATCGGAAGACTGGATTGAGATGCTCCGCTACACGCTGATGCGCCTCGGTATCTTCGCGGGCTGCCTCCTCCTCGTCTGGGGCCTCGTCTACGCCGGCGCGTTCCCGCGTGGCTTCGGCGACTCCAACTTCCTGTGGGTCCTGCTGCTCTCCCTCGTCCTGTCGGCGCCCATCAGCTTCGTCGTGCTGCGCAAGGAGCGGGACCGCGCCTCGGTCAAGGTCTCGCAGCGGGTCGACCGGATGAAGGCCAACATCGAGGCCAACCGCAGCCAGGAGGACGAGGCCGTGGACGAGGCGACCCAGGCGCAGGGTCAGGCCCAGACCTCCTCCTGAGCGGCGCCCGCGCCTCCGGGCCCAACTAGGCTGGGTCTCCATGGGGACCGTGAAGACCAAGCGGATGCCGCGCGCGGTACGGGAACAGCAGATGCTCGACGCTGCCGTGCGGACCTTCGGCCAGCGCGGCTACATGGCCGCGTCGATGGACGAGATCGCCGAACTCGCCGGTGTCTCCAAGCCGTTGGTGTATCTGTACCTCAACTCCAAGGACGACCTGTTCACGGCGTGCATCCGCCGTGAGGCGAAGGCGCTGACCGAGGCGGTACGGGCCGGTGTGCACCGCGAGCTGCCCGCCGACCGGCAGCTCTGGGACGGGCTGCGGGCCTTCTTCACCCACACCGGCGAGCATCCCGACGGCTGGTCGGTGCTGCATCTGCAGGCACGGACGCACGGCGAGCGGTTCGCTTCCGAGGTCGCGGCGATGCGCACGGAGATCGTGGAGTTCGTGACCCAGCTCATCGTCGTCGCCGCACGGGAGGCGCACCGCGATCCCGACCTGGCGGAGGGCGAGGTGGCGGGCCTTGCCGAGGCCCTGGTCGGCGCGGCCGAGTCCCTCGCCACCTGGGCCAACGCCACCCCCGGTGTCACCGCGCACCAGGCGGCGGCGACCCTGATGAACTTCTCCTGGGCGGGGCTGGGCAACCTGATGGAGGGCCGCGCGTGGTCCCCGTCGCACCCGTCCCGGTCCGTCAGCGCGGGTCCCAGGACGTCGTCGGCCGGATAGCCGTCACCTCGTCGAGGAAGGCCGCCGCCCGCTGGGACGTCCGTGGCCGCAGCCATGTGGTGGCCTCCGCGCAGACCGTGATCTCCACGCCCGTCCCGGCCAGTACCAGCGGCAGCGTCCGCAGCACCGACGACGGCAGGCTGATCAGCTCGGCGGCCACCGGTCCGCGCAACAGCTCCAGCTCCAGGGGCAGTTCGGGACGTACGATCTCCAGCTCGCCGTACTCGGCGAGCAGCCGCAGCTTGTCGGGGTCCTCGCGGCGGTGGGCGTAGTAGCGCTCGACGTTGCGCTGGTGGGCGATCGACGTCACCTCCTCGGCATAGCGTTCCGTCCCGATCAGACCGGTCTCGGCGAGCGAGCTGCCGATCATGTCCGTGCCGGGCCGCACCTGCGGCGGGCCGAAGCGGTCCCGGGCCCAGGTGTAGGCGTTGCCGGAGGCGACGGCGCCGGGCGGCAGGCGCAGCCTCTCCGACAGGAGAAGACCTCCAGCCGCCGTCCGTCGCCGGGGGTCAGCCGGCGGCCGGTACGGGCCGCCGCGTGCGAGGCCCGGCCGCGATGGTGCCGGCGGACCAGCGGGCGGCCGGCGAGCAGCGCACGGGACAGCTCCAGCGTGGCCGTGCCGTCGTCGACGAGGACCAGGTCACGGGCGGGGGAGAGCGGGAGCAGCCGCTGGATCACGCCCGAGAACGGGTCGCCCACGACGAGCCGGTCGGCCGTCGCCGGCCTCGGCCCGAGCGCCGTGACCGCCCGCGCGAAACCGACGGGCACGCGGCGGATGTCGTAGTGGCCGACGGCCGGCCCCTCCGCCTCCGCCAACTCCGCCGTCACCCGGAGCTGGTGCCGGGTGACGGCCTCCCGGGGCAGCAGCACCGCGACCTCGCAGAGCGCCGGGTCCGGTGCCCCGTCGCGCTCGCCGAGCGCCCACTCCAGCAGGTTCAGCAGCTGGGCGGGGGACTCGACGAGCGCGAGGGTGCGGCTCATGAGACACCGGCCCGGGAGGCGGTGTTCACACGGCACCCCAGCGGCGCAGGGCGGGCGCGAGCCGCTGGTGACCGACGCGGTACAGCTTCTTGGCCCCCCGCCGGGCGACCCGTCGTACCGCCTTCTTCATCCGCCCCGTACCGGCGGTGCCCAGCGGCGCGGGCAGCGGGCGGCCCTCCTCGTCGAAGCCGTTGTGGCGGAGGATGGTGCCGAGGTAGATACCGGCGGACTGCGCCGTGTAGTAGGGGCGCAGCGGGGGCAGCGGGCCGGCGGCGCGCAGCGCGGCGACGCGGGCCCGGGCCGCCGCGTACGGGTCGCTCTTGCCGATGCCCTGGGCCGCCGCCCACTCCGGGTCGGGCTGCGGGAGCGTGCCCGCGTCGATGTCGTCCCAGGAGGCGAGGCAGCCCGAGTGCACGAAGTAGTGGTTGCCGTGGGCCTCGCGGACGCCGAAGTCGGTGAGGATCGCGGTGGGTATCCGCCGGTGCATCGACTCCAGGGCGGCCGTCGAACTCACCGTGACCAGCAGGTCGGTACGGTCCAGTACGTCGCCCATGTTGCCGTAGGCGAGCTGGAGGTTGGCCGGGGCGGGTGCGGCGAGGGAGTCGACCAGATGCTGGTAGGGGTCGGCCTCGACATGGGTGGTCTGCTCGCCGGGCAGGCTGCGCAGCTTCACCAGCACCAGCCGCTCCGGGTGCAGCCGGGCGTGCGCGGCGGCGCGCTCCAGGAGGCCGAGCCGGGACGGCCGGTCCTTGGGCACGGAGGGCTGGACCGCGAAGGTGACGGTGAACGGCCGGTCGGCGGACGGCCGGTAGGGGGCGCCGGACAGGAACGGCAGGGCGCACTCGACGACCGAGTCGGGGTCGACGTCGACGCTCTCGAAGACGGACCGGAAACGCCGGTGGTCGTGGCCGGAGTTGGCGAGTACCAGATCCGTGCCGGCCCGGGTCAGCAGACCGTCGACCATCTTCTCGTAGACCACGCCGACGTACCCGCTGACCGTGACCGGCCGGTGCTCCCGGTCCGCCCAGGCACGTCCCAGGCTGTGGACGAGCGCCAGCACCGTGCCGCCGGCCACCGCCAGCACCACCAGGTCGGCGTCGGCCAGTTCCGCGTCGTCGACCAGCCCGGCGGCGGGTGTCTCGCGCCGGGTGTCGGGCACGATGCCGATCTCGGCGAGCTGCCGTTCGGTGGGAGTGGACCGGGAGCTCAGGAAGTACGCGTCGAGTGCGTGCTCGGGGGCGAGTTGCCGGGCCACCGACGCACCCCATTTCCAACGGGTGTCCGAGTCGGCGAGTACTGCGACGCGTCCGGGAGGCATGCTCAGTGCCTTTCGTGCAGTGGATCAGAAAGTGAGCAGAGGCTAAGAACGCTGTCTAAGCGCAGTATTAGGGAATCCTTTATGCCATCTTGGACACGCTGGGAATCCGATGTGGAACCGGCCTCGGCCGCCTTCTCCACCTGCGGGTTCGCGAGGCGCTGACAGGTGCCTCACAGAAAGGCGAAACATATTCTTTGTACAGCGTTGGCAGAGATTCAGGAGATCCTTGGGGCTACGCTGCCCTCCACATGGACCCGGTCTCCGCTCCGCAATTGAAAACGGCCGCCCTCCGCCGCGTATTCGACCGTCCCCGGCAACGGCACCGGTGCCCGGAACTCCGCCCGCACGGTCGCCGCCGTCGGCACCCCGTGCGCCGCGAGACAGCGGGCCGCGGTCCACATCCCGTGCGCGATCGCCCGCGGGAACCCGAACAGCCGGGCGGTGAGCGGGTACAGGTGAATCGGGTTGCGGTCCCCGGACGCCGCCCCGTACCGCCGCCCCACGTCCCCGGCCAGGTGCCACTCGGCGAGGACGGGGAGCGGGCCGCCCGGCGTCTCCCGGGGCGTCTCCCCGGCACCCCGGCTCCCGTGCCGCGCCAGATAGGTGCTCCGCGACTCCCACACCACATCCCCGCCGGCCCGCATCCCGGTGACGACCGTCGCCTCCGTACCGCGCCGGTGCGGACTCAGCTTCTCGATGTGCACCGCCAGTTCGTACGTCGCGTCACCGGGCAGCTCCGCCCGCCGCTCGATCTCGACCGACGTGTGCACCAGCCCCAGCAACGGCAACGGGAACTCCCGCGCACTCATCAGCCGCATCGCCAACGGAAACCCCAGCACATGCGGATAGGTGACGGGCAGCCCGTCGTCACCGGTCCCGAACCCGCAGACACGTTCATAGGCGGCGAGTTTCCGGAGATCGGGGCGGAGCCCGGGGAGCACGAGCCGGGTACGGGGGAAATCCGCGTTGGGCGCAGGCCTCTTGAAGGGCGACCGCAGCGCACCGAGGGCGAGCAGGGGGCCGAGGGAAGGGGTGCTGGTCAGGACAATCACAGGCTTCGCCTTTCAATACCGTCGGTGGAATCGCCCTGCCTTCAGGGGCGCGGGGCTGTGTCCGATATGCGGCTACCGCCGCGTGGGCGCGACCAGCCCCCACCCACCCGCACACGACCGAACAACCGCTACGCCCCCAAAAAACTCTGCCCACACACCCGCACGACCTGCCCGTTCACCGCCCCCGACCCCGGCTCCGCCAGCCACCCCACCGTCTCCGCCACATCCCCGGGCACCCCACCCTGCGCCAGCGAGTTCATCCGCCGCCCCGCCTCCCGGATGAGCAACGGAATCGCGGCGGTCATCCGCGTCTCGACGAACCCGGGCGCGACGGCGTTCACCGTCACCCCGTACTCGGCGAGCGCCCGGGGCGCCAGGCTCCGCACCAGCCCGACGACCCCCGCCTTGCTCGCCGCGTAGTTCGTCTGCCCCGCGTTGCCCGCGATCCCGGCGATGGACGCGGTGGTCACGATCCGCCCGCCCGCGTTCAGCGCGCCCCGCTCCAGCAGCGCGTCCGTCGTGCGCAGCACGCTCCCGAGGTTCACCTCCAGCACCGGACTCCACCGCTCGGCGGGCATGTTGACCAGCCGCCGGTCCCGGGTGATCCCGGCGTTGTGGACGAGCACGTCCAGCCCGTCCGGCAGCGCGTCGGCGATCCGCGCCCCCGCGTCGGCCGCGGTGATGTCGAGGGCCAGCGCGCTCCCGCCGAGCCGCTCGGCGAGCGCCCGCGCGTCCGCCTCGGCCGCCGGTACGTCGAGTACGACGACCCGTGCCCCGTCCCGCGCCAGCGTCTCGGCGACGGCCGCGCCGATGCCGCGCGCGGCCCCGGTGACCAGCGCGGTGCGCCCCGCGAGCGGGAGTCGCGGGTCGTCGGGTACGGCGAAGGCGCCCGCCCCGACCTCGATCACCTGTCCGCTGACGTAGGCGGAGCGGGGCGAGAGCAGGAACCGCAGGGTGGACTCGGCGGCCGTGGCGTCGGTCAGCCGCAGGAGGTTCACCGTCCTGCCGCGTCCGATCTCCTTGCCCAGGGACCGGGTGAACCCCTCCAGCGCCTGCTGGGCGGCGCCCTGGTGGTGGTCGGCGGGGTCGAGCGGCGCGCCCAGCACCACCACCCGGCCGCTCGTGGCGACGGACCGTACGACGGGATGGAGGGCCGCGTGCACCTCGGCCAGCGCGTCGACGTCCCGCACCCCGGAGGCGTCCAGGACGACGGCGACCGGGGTGCCCGAGTCATCGGTCGGCAGCCCCGTGCGGGCGAGGACCGGGGCCAGGTCGAGAGCGGACTTGCCGGCGGTGAGATGCAGCAACTCCCCATCCAGGGAGGGCGCTTGCGACGGCCGTACCAGCCGCGCCGGCTGCGGCAGCCCGAGCCGCCGGGTGAGGAAACGGCCCGGTGCGGTGGCGGTGAAGCCCAGATAGCGGTCCGTCATGTTCGTCCCCCGGATGGCCCGATTTCTGACTCTGGAGTAAGGTTACCGTAGGTAAGTCTAAGTCACAGCTGTCAAGAGCCGTCAGTCGTGCCAAATGTGAGAGACCCTCACGTAACCTCCGGGAATGCACAGGCCCGGCCCCGGACCATCCCGGAAAACGCACAACCCCGCCACAGCAGGCCCGTACGCTTTCCTGTCTAACCGCCGGTAACCCCTTTCCGAGGCCCGGCCCCGGTGAACGCCTCGGTGCGCGAGGCGCGTACGACATGCAGCAAGCAGTTCACCCGCTGCACGCCCGAGGAGCCGCCCCGTGTCCACTTCCTCTTTCCAGCACGCCGCCCCCGTCTCCTCCGGTGTCGCGATCCAGGCCACGGACTACGACGGGAAGCCGATCCTGGTCGAGCCCCAGGTGCAGCGGCTGGACGGCGCGGTGCGGGAGGCGTACGTACCGCCGTTCGCGCCGCCGGTGCGGCACGGCTCGCTCGCCGACCTGCCGTTCGAGAACGCGGAGAGGGCCCCGGGCGCGGTGGTGCTCAGCCGCAAGCCGGCCGACGGCGAGGGCCGTTGGGAGCAGGTGACGGCGAGCCGGTTCGCCGCGCAGGTGCAGGCGGTGGCGAAGGGGCTGATCGCGGAGGGGCTGATGCCGGGCGACCGGATCGCCGTCATGGCCCGCACGACGTACGAGTGGACGCTCCTCGACTTCGGCGCCTGGGCGGCCGGCCTGGTGACCGTCCCGGTCTATCCGACCTCGTCCGTCTTCCAGACCCGCTGGATCCTGCACGACTCAGGTGCCGTCGCCCTGGTCACGGAGAGTGCCGCCCAGGCCGCCGCGCTCGGCCCGGAACTCGACCGGCTGCCCGATCTGCAGCACCTGTGGGTGATGGAGAAGGGGCACGTGGACCGGCTCGCGGAGGCGGGCGAGCATGTCAACGACGCCGAAGTGGGCGTCCGGCGGGGCATGCTGGGCCCCGACACCCTCGCCACCCTGATCTACACCTCGGGCACCACCGGCCGCCCCAAGGGCTGCGCCCTCTCGCACGGCAACTTCTTCGCCGAGGTCGACAACGCGATCGAACTCCTCTACCCGATCTTCAAGGCGCGCAACGACGAGGAGGTCTCCATCCTCCTCTTCCTGCCCATGTCCCATGTCTTCGGCCGGATGGTGGCGATCGCCTGCATCCGCGCCGGGGTCCGCCTCGGCCACGCCCCGAGCCTCAAGGCCGAGGACCTGCTCCCGGACCTCGCCGCCTTCAGGCCGACCTGTCTGCTGACCATCCCGTACATGCTGGAGAAGGTCTTCAACACCGCCCGGGCGAAGGCGGAGGCGGGCGGCCGGGTCTCCGTCTTCGACCGGGCCACGAACGTCGCCCAGAAATACGGCGAGGCACTGGAGGCCAAGCAGACCGGCACCGGCAGCGGCCCCGGCCGCGCCCTGAAGACGGCCCGCACCTTCTACGACCCGCTGGTCTACCGCCGTATCCGCACCGCCATGGGCGGCAAGGTCCGCCACATCATCTGCGGTGGCTCCCCGCTGGGCCGCCGGCTCGCCGCGTTCTACGCCGGGGCCGGCATCGAGATCTACGAGGGCTACGGCCTGACCGAGACCACCGCCGCCAGCACCTGCACCCCGCCCCTCAAGCCCCGCCTCGGCACGGTGGGCTGGCCGATGCCCGGCACCAAGGTCCGGATCGCCGCCGACGGCGAGATCCTGGTCGCCGGGGACCATGTGCTGCGTGGCTACTGGGACCCGGCCGCCGGCGGGGTCGTCCCGGCGACCCGCGACGGCTGGCTCGCCACCGGCGACATAGGCGAGTTGGACGACGAGGGCTACCTCACCATCACCGGCCGCAAGAAGGAGATGCTGATCACGGCCGGCGGCAAGTCCGTGGCCCCCGCCCCGCTGGAGAACTGGCTGCGCTCGCACCCCCTCATCTCCCAGGTGATGCTGGTCGGCGACGGACTGCCGTACGTCAGCGCGCTGATCACCCTCGACCGGGACGGCCTCACCCACTGGCGGCAGATGAACGGCAAGCACCCGGTGCCGCCGGAACTCCTCCTGGACGACGCCGAGTTGCGGGCGATCCTGCAGCGGGCGGTCGACGAGGCCAACAAGCTGGTCTCCCGCCCCGAGTCCATCCGCCGCTTCGTCATGCTCCCCGTCGACTTCACCGAGGAGGCGGGCCACCTCACCCCCTCGATGAAGCTGCGCCGGGAGGCGGTCATGAAGGACTTCGCGGCGGAGATCGAGGGCCTGTACGCGAAGTGATCCGCGGCCGTTGCGGAAGGTGATCCGCGGCCGCCACGCGGAGTGGTCCGCCTCCGTGCCCGGTGACTTGTGTTAGTCCACCCGGCCCCACCGGCGCGATGGAATCACGGGACCCGCCCGGGACCCGTGATTCCATCGCGCCAGGAGGTGAACCATGGTTGACGACCGGAAGCAGGAAACGCTCCCCGGACCGGCCACCACCCGTCGCCGCATCCTCGCTGCGGGTGCCGTGGCCCCCGTCCTCGCGAGCGCGGCGACCCCGCCCGCGCGCGCCCTCTCCCACGAACACCCGCGCGGCCTGGTCGAACCCGAGCTGACCCAGCTCGCCGACTGGGTGGATGTGACCAAGGCTCTGGGGCGGCCGGGCGACATGAAGCGGTACATGTACCACACCGGCCTGCCCCGCCGGGACCTCAAGGTGGTCTCCCGGGGCGTGCGGGTCGAGACCGCGCTGGCCCTCGGCACTCACATCGCCTTCGTCCGGTACAAGGACGGCAGTCACCTGCTGATGGGCGACGCCGTGGTCACCGAGCACGAACTGGACGGCTTCACCGACGCGCTCCTCGCGCACGGCATCGCCATCAACGCCGTACACAAGCATCTGCTCTCCCACCAGCCCGCCCTGTGGTGGCTGCACCTGCACGCCCACAGTCACGACCCGGTACCCATCGCCAGGGGACTGCGCGCGGCTTTCGACCGTACCGGCACCCCGCCCGACCAGCCGCCCACCACCCCGACGCTCGACCTGGACACCAAGGGCATCGACGACGCCTTCGGCAGCAAGGGCTCCCAGGACGAGGGCATCTACAAGAGCGTCTGGGCGCGCGCGGAGCAGATCGTGGACGGGGGCATGATCCTGCCGGCCGGCCTCGGCTCGGTGACCACCATCAACTTCCAGCCGCTCGGCCGGGGAAGGGCCGCGATCAACGGTGACTTCGTGATGACCGCGGGCGAGGTCCAGCCGGTTCTGAAGATCCTGCGCAAGGGCGGGATCGGCATCGTCGAGCTCCACCACCACAACCTGACGGACGAGCCGCGCCTGTTCTTCCTCCACTACTGGGCGATCGGCGACGCCGTGCGGCTCGCGAAGGACCTGCGCGCCGCCGTCCGCGCAACCAATGTCGTGCCGTTCCACTGAGCGGCCGACCGACGAAGGAGAAGAACGTGCGGGCGATCGACTGTCCCTTCGGTTTCAGCGAGGCCCTCGAGTTCGATCCGGCCCTGGCCGGCTTCACGGAGCGCGAGTCCCTCGGCACCATCCGGCTGCCGTACGGCGACTCGGACGCCTGGCTGGTCACCAGATTCGAGTCGGTGCAGCAGGTGACCACGGACCCCCGGTTCAGCCGGGCGGCGATCATCGAGTACGACTATCCGCGCCTGACGGCCGAGCCGATCGTCTCCCCGGAGTCGATCAACGTGATGGACCCGCCGCACAGCAGCCGGATCCGGCATCTGGCCACCCAGGCCTTCTCCCAGCAGCATGTGGACCGTATGCGGGACCGGATCGTCCTCCTCACGGACCGGCTGCTGGACGAGATGGAGTCCGAGGGCACGCCGGCCGACCTGGTCCGGCACCTGTCCGACCCCCTTCCCCAGCACACGATCATGGACCTGCTGGGCATCGAGCGCGCGAAGTGGCCCCGGATGCAGGAGCAGGTCCACCGGCTGCTGGTGCTGGGCGCGGGCAACCGCGACGTGGCCCGCGCGGCCAAGCAGGACCTGACGGCCTACTTCGGCGAGCTCGTCACCGAACGCCGGAAAGCCCCCGGCACGGACCTCGTCAGCCTGCTCGTCGAGGCACGGGACGGCGACGACCAGCTCGACGACAGGGAACTGGCCGTCCTGCTGCTGACGCTCACGCTCAGCGGCCAGGACACGGCGACCTGCCAGATCAGCAACATCATGTACCTGCTGCTGACCCGCCCGGAGCTGGCGGAGTACGCCTACGCGCACCAGAAGGACCTGACGGAGTTCCTCCACGAACTGCTCCGGTACATCCCCTTCCGGAAGGGCGTGGGCATTCCCCGGGTGGCGCTGGAGGACGTCGAGCTCGACGGGGTGCTCATCCGGCGCGGCGACTTCGTCCACGTCTCGTACCTGACGGCCAACCGCGACCCCGACCGCTACCCCGATCCGCACGAGATCGTGCCCGACCGTCCGGTCGCTCCCCACATGACGTTCGGCTGGGGCGGCCACCGGTGCATCGCGGTTCCCCTGGCGATGGCCGAACTGGAGGTCGCCGTGGGCCGCCTCCTGGACCGCTTCCCCGACCTGCGCCTGGCGGTGCGGCCGGAGGAGGTCCGCTGGGACACCGAGACCATCCGCCGCTTCCCGCTGGAGCTGCTGGTGGCCTGGTAGTCCGTACGACGGGGCGCCCGGCGGCCGGCGCGCGGTGGTGTCCTATGCGTCGGTGGCCAGGCGGTCCAGCCACTCACTCATGAGGTGCTGTTCGGCCCGGCTGAGGGCGGTCTGGTCGGAGAGGCCGGCGCGCAGGGCCCGGGCGGCGCCCGCGGGGCCGGCGGTGCGAACGGCGGGCTCCTCCGTGGTGACGGCCGTGACCATCGCCTCGCGGAGGGTGGTCAGCAGGGCCGGGTCGCGGTCGGCCTCCGGCATGGAGAGCCAGGTGAGGACGGCGCCGCGGGCCGTGGCGTGGATGACGTTGGCCGCGAGGGTCTCGCCGACCCGCAGCCGGCCGCCGACGGCCAGCCGCCGGACCCGGCCGCGGAGGATCTCCAGCCCGGTCCGGAAGGCCGGCGAGTCGCTGCGCGCGACGTCGCCGTACATCAGCGAGTACAGCGCGGGGTTCTCCAGGCCGAACCGGACCGCCAGGTCCCAGCCGTCCCGCAGGTCCTGGATCGGGTCCTCGGGGTCCGGGACGACGCGCTTGCTCGCGAGGAAGGCGGCGAAGCCGTGCTCGGCCACCGCTTCCAGCAGCCCCTCCTTGTCGCCGAACAGCCGGTAGATGGCCGGGGGCTGGAGCCCCGCAGCGACGGCGACCGCGCGGGTGGTGACGGCGTCCCGGCCCTCGCGCTCCAGCAGCCCGATGGCGGCGTCGATGACGCGCTGCCGGGTGTCGGGGGCGGAGCCGGCGGCGGCGTTCGGGTCACGTGATCCGGAAGGCATGTATCAACGATATCGCCTTCTTGATTCCATCGTTAGTATCGGTGTTATCGTTATGGTGTTTCCGCTGCTACCACCATCGTCGGAGGACATCGTGATCATCGTGACCGGAGCCACCGGACAGCTCGGCGGCCAGATCGTGGAGCGGCTGCTGGCCCGCGTACCGGCGGACCGGGTCGGCGTCAGCGTCCGCGACCCGAAGAAGGCGCAGGCCCTCGCGGACCGGGGCGTGCGGGTACGGCAGGGCAGCTTCACCGAACCGGACGGCCTGGCGCACGCCTTCGAGGGTGCCGCCCGGATACTGATCGTCTCCGTCGACCGGATGGGCGAGGAGACCGTGCGGCAGCACCGCACCGCCATAGCCGCGGCCGTCGCGGCCGGCGCCCGCCGGATCGTCTACACCGCCCAGATGGGCGCGAGCCCCACCTCCCGCTTCCAGGCCTGCCGCGACCACGCGGCCACGGAGGAGGCCCTCGCCGCCTCCGGCATCCCCTGGACCTCCCTGCGCAACGGCTTCCACGCGGCCAGCGGGCTCGACTTCCTCGCCCCGGGCCTGGCCGGCGGGGAGGTGGCCCTGCCCGCCGACGGCCCGGTCTGCTGGACGGCGCACGCCGACCTGGCGGAGGCGGCGGCGGTGATCCTGGCGGACGAGGCACACCGGTTCGAGGGGCCGACGCCCCCGCTCACCGGGACCGAGGCGCTCACCTTCGCCGACCTCGCCGCCCTCGCGAGCGAGCTCACCGGCCGTACCGTCACCCGGACCACCGCACCGGACGCCGCGTTCCGCGCCCACCTGGTGGCCGGCGGCGTGCCCGCCGAAACGGCCGGCCAGCTCCTGAGCATCTTCACCGCCGCCCGCGAGGGCGAGTTCGCGACCCCCGGGCCCGCGCTGGCCCAGCTGCTCGGCCGCGAACCCGTCTCCGTGCGCACCCTGCTGCGCGAGCGGCTCGCCTAGGGGCGGCCACCGGTTGTAATGCGAACTGCTCACGTCCGGGAGGACGGGCTGAACGCGTGGCCGCGGGTCTACGCCGACCCGCTAGCGCTCGGCCAGCAGAAAGGCCTGCGGGCTGAGCTCCCCGAGCCCCGCGTCCGGCTCCCGCACCGTGCTGGAGTACAGCGTGAACCCGGCGTCGGCCAGCAGGGCCGTCATCTGCTCCGGCCGCCGCCGCAGGAAGTCCAGGGTCACCGGATGCCCCCAGGGGTTCTCGTGCCGCCGTGCCACGTCCCCCACCTGGAACGCCAGGAGCAGCTGCCCGCCGGGCCTCAGCACCCTCCCGAACTCCCGGAACAGCGCCGGCAGCCGGTCGTCCGGCGTGTGGATGGACGAGTACCAGCACAGCACTCCGTCCAACGCCCCGTCCGTCGTCTCCAGTTCCAGCATGGAGCCCTGGACGAAGCGCAGTTCGGGATTCTCGCGGCGGGCGATGGCGAGCATCGACTCCGAGAGGTCGAGACCGAAGACCGACAGGCCCAGCGCGGCCAGCCTGCCGGTGGTCCGGCCGGGACCGCAGCCCAGGTCGGCCACCTCGCCACCCGCTCCCACCCGCTCGGCGAACACACCCAACACGGCCCTTTCCACAGGCCTGTTGGTGAGCTCGGCGCGGAACTGGTCGGCGTAGTCGAACGCGACCGCGTCGTAGAAGGTACGGGTGGCGTCCAGGAAGTCGGCTGTCATGCCGCGGACCCTAACGGCCGCCACTGACAAGGCCCCCTGGAGGATCTAGAGCGCGAGCTCGGCCCACACCGTCTTGCCGACGTCCCGCTCGGTGACTCCCCAGGTACGGGCCAGCAGGGATACGAGCACCAGCCCCCGCCCCCCGTCCGCCTCCGGATCCGTCACGAACCGCAGTCCCCGGTCGCCCCTCGCGTCGCTCACCTCGACACGGAGGGTGTCGCCGTCGGCGAGCAGCAGCAGCCGCACCTCGAAGTCCCGGCCGGGGACGCGACCGTGGGTGACGGCGTTCGCGGCCAGCTCCGCGACCAGGTGCTGGGCGGTGTGGTTCAGGTCGCCGTCGTAGGGATGACCCCAGGTGTCCAGCGCGTTGGCCACGAGGCGGCGGGCCAGGCGCGCGCCGCGCGGGGTGGCGCTCAGACGCTGGGTCAGTTCAGCGGTAGGGGTGGAGATTTCGGCGTTCACGTGACAGAGCGTGGTCGGTTCTCCCTACGCTGACCAGGGGCGATCGCGCGACTCACGGTGACCGTACGGGTGTGTCGGGTGAGGCGTACGGCTCGTCGGCCGTGACCACGAGGACGTCAAGGCGGTGGGGTGCGTGACGGACGTACAGCAGGAGCGGAGGCCGGAGACTCCGGCGGAGGCGGACGGGACGACGGGGCTGATCACAGCCCTGGGCAAGATGCTGAAGCTGCTGCGCGAGCGAAAGGGGCTCACGCAGAAGGAGTTCGGGGCGACGGTGGGGTACGGCCCTGACGCGATCTCCGCGATGGAGAGGGGGGTGCGGGTTCCGCAGCCGGACATGTTGGTGAAGGCGGACGAGTTGTTGGGGGCCGGGGGGCTGCTGGTTGCGGCGATCCCTGAGCTGAGGGAGGCGATGAAGAGGGCGCGGACCAGGCATCCCGAGTGGTACAGGGGGTATGCGGTGCTTGAGGCGGAGGCTGTCGAGCTACACCACTACTGCAACCACGCGGTGCACGGTCTGCTTCAGACCGAGGACCACGCGAGGGCCGTGTTCGCCAAGCGCCGCCCGTTCCTGGACGAGGAGACCATCGAGAGGCGGGTCGCCGACCGACTCTCGCGACAGCAACTGTTCGAGAAGTGGCCTTCGCCCGCCGTCAGTTACGTGCTCGAAGAGGCGGCGCTGGATCGGCCGATCGGCGGCCCGCACGTGCACAAGGCGCAGTTGGAGCGCTTGTTGCGCGTCGGTGCTATGCGGAACGTGGAGATCCAGGTGATGCCCACACGGGTCGAGGAACACCCGTGCCTGGGCGGGGCGTTCAACCTACTGACGCCACAGAGGCATCCTCAGGTGGCCTACACGGAGATCCAAGGGTTTCCTCGGCTGATCACTGACGCCGAGGAGGTCCGGAAGATCGCGGACCGCTATGGGATCATGCGGGCGGTGGCTCTCCCGCCCCTGGAAACAAGGGCGTTGATCGAGAGGAAGCTGGAGGAGCTATGACCATAGTGGACCTCGCCTGGTTCAAGTCCAGCTACAGCGACGGTGAGGGCGGCGATTGCGTCGAAGCCGCCTACACCTGGCGTAAGTCGTCGTACAGCGACGGCGAGGGGGGTCAATGCCTCGAAGTCCGCACCCACCCCTCCGCCATCCACATCCGCGACTCAAAACGCAGAACCGACCACCTGACCCTCTCCCTCTCCTCCTGGTCGGCGTTTCTGACGGGGATCGCCTCCTTGTAGGGGGCCACGGCGATGGGGGACGGGGGAGGATCGACGGTTCTGGCCCGGGTCGGCCTGGTCGCGCTCACCGTGGCGCCGCCGGGGGCACTCGCGGCGGTGAATCCCTCCGCCGTTGCGCGGCACCCGGTCCTCGCGGCCTGCGCCCTCGTCGGCTACGAGGTGCTGGTGGTCCTGACCGGGTTCGCGGGCAAGGTCTTCGGCGAGTTGCAGGGCCGCTGGGTGACGCGGGTCGCCGACGCAGTCGACCGCTGGCTGCAACGGCGGACATCGAGGTTCGAGCAGTCGTACCGGCGCCACGTCCGCAGCACGCACCGCTTCGTCGATCTCAAGGGGCTGGCCACGCGCGGGGATTACACGCCGGGGCTGGAAGAGGTCTTCGTCGATGTGAGCGTGGCGCCGGGACCGGTGCACACGGCGGAACGGGAGCCGCTGGCCGGTGCCGTACCCGGGCCCGGAGCGCGGCAGTCGATCGACGCGTTCCTGGGCGAGGAACAGGGTGCGTGCCTGGCGCTGATCGGCGCACCGGGCACGGGGAAGACGACGCTGCTCAAGCACTTGGCGCTGCGGCTGGCGGACCGTTCGCACGGCCGGGTCGGACGGCCCCGTCGCGACCTGCCGGTACTCCTCTACCTGCGCGACCACACGGAGGCGATCACGGCCGACGCCTCCCTCACACTCCCGCAGGTCATCGCGGCGTCGGCGGGCGGGTTGGAGCCACCGGAGCCGGAGGGCTGGTTCGAGGAGCAACTGCGGGACGGGCGTTGCCTGGTGCTGCTCGACGGTTTGGACGAGGTCGCCCGCGAGGAGGACCGCAGCCATGTCTCCGCGTGGGCGGAGAGACAGATCGAGCGCTACGAACGCAACGACTTCGTCCTCACCTCCCGCCCGCACGGCTACCGGACCGCCCCGCTCAACCGCGCCCGCGTGCTCCAGGTGCGCCGCTTCACCGGCGAACAGATCTCCCGCTTCCTGCACGGCTGGTACCGGACGATCGAGCGCCTGAGCACGGGCGTGCACGACGCCGGGGTGGAGACACGGGCGGCGGCGGAGGCGGAGGACCTGATCCGACGCCTGCGTGACCGTTCGGTGTTGTACGACCTGGCGGCGAACCCGCTCCTGCTGACGATGATCGCGAACGTGCACCGTTACCGGGGCGCGCTGCCCGGCAGCCGGGCGGAGCTGTACGCGGAGATCTGCCAGGTGCTCCTGTGGCGCAGGGCCGAGGCGAAGAACGTGGCGACGGTGGCGGACGAGCTGCCTGGGGCGAAGAAGGAGGTGGTGCTGCGGGAACTGGCGTACACGATGATGGCCGAGGGGCGTCGCGACATCGCCGCGGGGCAGGCCGCCGAGCTGCTGGAACCGGCGCTGGCCAGGGTCGCCGCGACCACCGCACCGGACGCCTTCCTCGCCTCCGTGGTGACCAGCGGACTTCTGGTGGAGCGCGAACACGGCCTGTACGCCTTCGCCCACCTCACCCTCCAGGAACACCTCGCGGCTCTGCACATCCAGCACCACCGGCTCGTCGACGTGCTCGTCGCCGGGATCGACGCCGACTGGTGGCGGGAGACGACGCTGCTGTACGCGGCCCGTACGGATCCGGCCCCGGTCGTGGAGGCGTGCCTGACGGCGAACACCACTCGGACGCTGGCCCTGGCCTTCGACTGCGCGGAACAGGCCACGGAACTGTCCCCGGTCACAGCGGACCGCCTCGACGCCTTGCGCCGGCAACTCCTGGACGAGCCGCCCGGCTCCCCGCGCCGCCGCCTGATGACCGCGGTCACCGTCACCCGCCAACTCCGCGACACGGTACGCCTCACCGACGACGCCCAGGTCACCGTCCGTCCCGTCACCCGGGAGCTGTACGCCCTCTTCTCCGGTAAGCCGGCCGGGCAGAGGCCGACGGACCCCGCCGTGGGCATCACCCGCACCGAGGCGGTGGATCTGGTCGGCTGGATCAACGACCTCCTCCCCGAGGGCACCACCGTCCGCCTGCCCACCTACGCGGAGGTCACCGACCCGGCCTTCACGTTGACCAGCCGCTCACCCGAACACAGCGTGTGGCACGCGGCCATGGAGTCGGGGGCTCTGCCCGAGCTGTGGGTTCCGGACGGCCTGCCACATCCGTGGTCAGGTGGGACGAGCGCTCCCGAGGGACGCGACCTGGTCGCCCTCACAGCGACCCTGGCACACGTCCGGGGCCTTGGTGATGCCGAATTCACCACCCCCGACTACGGCCCCGACGCCACCATTGCCCTGGCGCTCGCTCTCGCCCGCAACCTCGACCGTGCCGTCCGCCTCGGCCTGGATCACGTGGACGGTCTGTACGTCGACTTGCGAGATGTCCTCGCAGTCATGGTCAGCGGCCTGTCCCAGGAGGCCGACCTCCGTCTGCACCGTGCTGCCGTTGTCGCCGACGACATACTCGCGACCACTGCCCAGGACGGATCAGAGGTTCTCCCCGCCGCTCGGGAGATCGCCGGCGTCGTTGCCGACCGGCCCACCGACCTCTCCCTTGCTCTCGGCATGGCCCACGAAATCCTCCTCGCTTCCGGCTACGCCCCCGCCCCGGCTTCTCTCTCCGGGGTGATCGCTCGCAGCCGGGCCGTCGCCGACGACCTCGACCGGCTCTACCCCGCTCCGCCCGCCGAGACGGACCTGCTTGAAGCAGCCTTCTCCGCCAACCGGCTTCTGTGGTTGCTCATGCTCGGTGAACCGGACCCTCCGCCGCGGGACAGAAGACGCCTGCGCGCATCCGACGGCAGCGTGGCCGACCCGCTGAGCGCGCAGACGCGTCATCTCCTCACGGTCTACGACGACGAGATCACCCCCACGCTCGAAGAGGCCGTCGCACACACGCCGGCTTCTGACAACCGGCCGAAGTACGGAGGCGTGCTGATGAGTCGGCTGGCGCGACAACTGGAGTCGCTGGCCCGATGCCTGCCGGATCCCGATGCCGGAGAAGGCCTCTGGCGGGTCCACGTCGCTCACATGCAAGTCACCGCATTCACGCTGGCCGCGCTGGCCGACGACGACGACTTCGCCCCCGCCCTGGCCGCCCACTACCGCCGGGTCGCCGCCGGTCTCCAGATCCTCCGCCACCGTGCCGAAGGCAAGATCACCCCGACCGAAACCCTGATCCTCGTCCTCTCCTGATCGGTGGTGGAGCAGAAGCTGAACCCCGCCGCCGACGACGGCCCCTACCTCAGCCCCGCCGCCCGCAGCGCCGCCGTCACCGCCGCCGCCCCCATGACCACGACCACGAACGGCGCCCTGCGCCAGGCCAGTACGCCGGCCGCCAGCACCCCGGCCGGGCGGGCGATTCCCGCGAAACCGCCGCCCTCGGTCAGCGCCCCGGTGGCCAGCAGGGCCCCCAGGAGCACCACCGCCCCCGCCGACGCCAGCTCCTGGACCCGTACCGGGATCTCCACCCGGCCGTGCAGCGCCGGGCCCACCAGGCGGAAGGCGTACGTGCCGAGAGCGAGGGCCAGGATCATGACCACGGTCGCGTTCATCGTCGTATCCCCGGAAGAGTGAACAGGCCCAGCAGGGCGAGGAGGACCGGAACCCCGGCCGGGACGGCGGGAGTCACCGCCAGGGCGATCGCCGCGCCGACAAGGGCCGTGCGCCGTACGCCCCGGTCCGAGCGGAGGGCGGGCAGGACCAGGGCCACGAGCACCGCCGGGAACGCCGCGTCCAGGCCGTAGCGGCCGGTGTCGCCGAGGGTGCTGCCCGCGAGGGCGCCGGCCAGCACCCCCGCGTTCCATACGGCGAACAGCCCGAGCCCCGAGATCCAGAACGCGGCACGGCGGCGGGCCCGGTCCGGCTGGGCCAGGGCGAAGGCGACCGTCTCGTCGGTGACCAGGTGGGCGCCGAGGAGACGGGTGGCCCGGCCGGGGCCGAGGAGGTCGGCAACGGCGAGGCCGAACGCGGCCGTACGAGTGTTGAGGAGGAGGCCGGTGGCGGCCGCCGCCAGCGGCCCGCCGCCGGCGAGGAGGACACCGACCGCGCTGAACTGGGCCGAGCCCGCGTAGACGACGAGGGACATCAGGACCGGGACCCACACGGGCAGGCCGCCGGCCACGCTGACCGCGCCGAAGGAGACGCCGACGATCCCGCCGGCCAGCCAGACGAGTGAGCTGTCCCGGACCAGTGCCGTTTCTGTTCGGTGTGGCGAACGCATGTTCTCTACAATGAACAAGGCGGCAGTTGTTCGTCAAGGCGAACGATCGTACTGATGGAGCGAACGCGATGTCCGAGACCCCACCACCCCTACCATCCCGGCTTCCCCTCGACTGGATCGCCGCGTCCCTCAAGCGGGAGCGGGCCCGGGCCGGGCTCTCGCTGTCCGAGCTGGCCAAGCGGGCCGGTATCGCGAAGTCCACGCTGTCGCAGCTGGAGGCCGGCAGCGGGAACCCGAGCGTGGAGACGCTGTGGTCGCTGGGGGTGGCGCTCGGCGTGCCGTTCAGCGTGCTGGTCGAGCCGCCGGTGTCCGCCGTCCGGGTGATCCGGGCGGGTCAGGGGCCCACCGTCGCGTCGGAGCAGGCCAGCTTCGCCGCCACCCTGCTGTCGGCCTGCCCGCCCGGCGCCCGCCGGGACGTCTACCACCTGCGGATGGAGCCGGGCGCGGCGCGCGAGTCCGAGCCGCACATTCCGGGGACCGTCGAGCATCTCGTCGTATGCGGCGGGCGGGTCAAAGCCGGGCCAAGGGGAGAAACCGTCGAATTGAACCCCGGGGACTACCTGACATATCGCGGAGATGTTCCGCACGCGTACGAGGCGCTGGCGCCGGACACGTCGTTCGTCCTTGTCATGCAGCACGTCTGAGGGGCCGGGGAAAGGCAGGAGCCCCGTCGCCGTACGGCGCGGGGCTCCTTGGGTACTGCACTCAGTCTGCGATCAGACTTGGGATTTCCGTGATCAGACGGGGGTGACGTTCTCCGCCTGCGGGCCCTTCGGACCCTGCGTGACGTCGAAGCTCACCTGCTGGTTCTCCTCCAGGGAGCGGAACCCGTTGGCGTTGATCGCGGAGTAGTGGACGAAGACGTCGGGGCCGCCGCCTTCCTGGGCGATGAAACCAAAGCCCTTTTCGGCGTTGAACCACTTCACGGTTCCGGTAGCCATAAGCCCTCCTTGGGCTCAAAAGGGTCGCCCTGCTCCAGAACCTGCAAGTGTGAAAACAAACTAAGTGCCGCACAACTGCATATGTCTGAAAACGACGAGAGCCCACGGTTACATGCTCCGCAGGCTCTGTACTGCAAGGGAAACCAAACTGCAACTTGCGGCGAGCCTAGCATGTGGGCAGCCGAAAGCAACAGAGGCCAAGATCATGTCACCCGGAGGTTTGAATGGCCTCGCGAGTGGGTTGACGCCCGGAGCGGTGTCGACGGCGGGGGCGGGTCCGAGCACGGTACCCCACGGGGTCTAGTCTCGCGATGTGGACAATTCTCGCACCCGGCCGCGCGTCGGCCACATCCAGTTCCTGAACTGCCTGCCCCTCTACTGGGGGCTCGCGAGAACCGGCACCCTCCTCGACTTCGAGCTGACCAAGGACACCCCTGAGAAGCTCAGCGAGCAGCTGGTGCGCGGTGACCTCGACATCGGGCCCATCACCCTCGTCGAGTTCCTGCGCAACGCCGAGGACCTCGTGGCCTTCCCGGACATCGCCGTCGGCTGCGACGGCCCGGTGATGTCCTGCGTGATCGTCTCCCAGGTCCCGCTGGACCAGCTGGACGGCCGCCGGGTCGCCCTCGGCTCCACCTCGCGCACCTCGGTCCGCCTGGCCCAGCTGCTGCTCGCCGACCGCTACGGCGTCCGGCCCGACTACTACACCTGCCCGCCCGACCTCAGCCTGATGATGCAGGAGGCGGACGCGGCGGTGCTCATCGGCGACGCGGCCCTGCGCGCCAACCTGCTGGACGGCCCGAGCTACGGCCTCCAGGTCCACGACCTCGGCGCGCTGTGGAAGGAGTGGACGGGCCTGCCGTTCGTCTTCGCGGTGTGGGCGGCCCGCAGGGACTACCTGGAGCGCGAGCCGCAGCTCACCCGCGAGGTGCACGGCGCGTTCCTCGACTCCCGCAACCTCTCCCTGGAGGAGGTCGCCAAGGTCGCCGAACAGGCCGCCCGCTGGGAGGCCTTCGACGAGGCGACCCTGGCCCAGTACTTCACCACCCTCGACTTCAGCTTCGGCGCGGCGCAGCTGGCCGCGGTGACCGAGTTCGCCCGCCGGGTCGGCCCGACGACCGGGTTCGCGGCCGACGTGAAGATCGATCTGCTGACGCCCTGACACCCCTTAGGCTGCTGCGTGGACTTACTGGGGGGTGGGCACATGCAGCCGCTCGCGGGCGACGAACCCACGACCGTCGGGCCCTACCGGCTGCTCGGCCGGCTCGGCGCCGGCGGCATGGGCCGGGTCTATCTGGGCCGGTCGGCCGGCGGCCGGACCGTCGCCGTGAAGATCGTGCACCCGCACTTCGCGCTGGACGAGGAGTTCCGGGCCCGCTTCCGCCGCGAGGTGGCCGCCGCCCGGCGGGTCGGCGGCGCCTGGACGGCCCCCGTCCTGGACGCCGACCCGGACGCGCCCGTGCCGTGGGTCGCCACGGCCTACGCGGCCGGACCCTCGCTGGCCGCGGCGGTCGCCGACGGCGGCCCGCTGCCGGCGCACACCGTACGGGCGCTGGGCGCGGGCCTCGCGGAAGCGCTGGCCGCCGTGCACGAACTGGGCCTGGTGCACTGGGACGTGAAGCCCTCGAACGTCCTCCTGACCCTCGACGGCCCCCTCCTCATCGACTTCGGCATCGCCCGCGCCACGGACGGCACCGCATCGCTGACCTCCTCCGGGGTCTCCATCGGCTCCCCGGGCTACATGTCCCCCGAGCAGATCCTCGGCAAGGGCGCCACCGGTGCCGCCGACGTGTTCTCCCTCGGCGCGGTCCTGGCGTACGCGGCGAACGGCGAACCGCCCTTCCCCGGCGACTCCTCCGCCGCCCTGCTCTACAAGGTCGTCCACGAGGAGCCCGAACTCGGCGCGCTCAGCGGTGAACTGCGGTCGGTGGCCGAGGTGTGCCTCGCCAAGGAGCCGGGGGACCGGCCGGGCCCGGCGGAGGTGGCCCGGCGACTGGCTCCGGAGGGGGCCGCGCGGCTGGTGACCGGCGGCTGGCTGCCGGGGGCGCTGGTGGAACGGGTCAGCCGGAGCGCCGTACAGGTGCTGAACCTGGAGACGGCGGAGGTGGCGGTGCCCGCCTCCGGGCCCGTGGAGTTCAGCAGCCCCTCGGTGGGGACGGGTCCCTCGGCGGGGGCGGAGACGGTGGTGCCCGAGCCGCGGGACGTGCCGCCCGGCGGGGTCTCGGTGAGCGTCGCCGCGACCTCTGCGCCGGGGGCGGGCGGCCGGGGCCGCCGGGTGAGCTGCACGGTCGCGCTCGCGGTCGCCGGGGCGCTGGCCGCGGTGACCGTCGGACTGGGCTTCCTGGTGGGGCCGTGGAGCGGCGACGGCAGCGACAACAGCGCGAGCGCCGACAGTTCGGGCGCCAGCGCGGCCGCCCAGGGCGACGGGCGGATCCCGGCCGCCTACCTCGGCACCTGGGAGGGCACGGCCACCGCCCTCTCCGGCAACCTGCCCATCGGCACCTTCCGGGTCAGCGTCGCCCAGGCCGCCGTGGGCGACGAGTTGGGCCGGCTGCGCCAGACCGACCAGCTCGGCGGCGTCTGCACCGACGTCCTCACCCTGAAGGCGGTCACCTCCACGAAGCTCGTCGCCTCCTCCGCCGGCGTCGAAGGCAACCACGACGGCTGCGACCCCGGCCCCAACACCGTGTACCTGACCCCGAGCCACGGCGACCTGGTCTACACGTCGGACAGCTCGGCGGAGGGGAACCCGGTGGCGGTGATGTCGAAGGCGGGCGACTGAGGCACAGGGGCGCGGGCCCGGCGCCCGCTCCCGCTTCCTCGGTCACTACTGTGGCTGCGCCGGCGAACACGCGAAGTGAAGAGGACGGGGGAAGTCCGCGTGAGGGTGACGGGGGGAAGCCCGCCATGACGCACTGCGGCCCGACGTTCCAAGGGACTTGGACAGCCACCGCACGCGCTTCCGGCCCGATGCCGAGCTCGCCCGCGGCCTCCGGCCGGCCGAGCGCGCGGGCCGTCGCCGGCATTAGTCTCCGTTAGCTGAAGTAACGAACGTGGCCACAGGGGCCGACGGGAGGATGACCGCCATGCGGATGCTGGTCACGGTCGTGCGGGAAGGCGGTGAGCCGCACGACGTTGTGATCGCAACGGACGAGACGGCCACCGCCGGCGATGTCGCCGAGGCACTGGGGGAGGCGCTGCGGCCCCCCGGTCACGACATGAGGAACGTGGTGCAACTGCCGGGCACCGCACCGGCCCCGATACCCGGCTACGGCGCCGGCACCGGGGCGGCCTCGCTGTGGGCGGACGGCGTGCCCTGCGATCCGGCGGCACCGGCGGCCACCGTGCTGCGCGACGGCATGCGGGTCTCGGTCGACGACTCGATCGGCCCGCTGCTGCGCAAGGGCGAGCCCGTCGGCCAGTTCGAACTCCGGGTGGCGGGCGGTCCCACGGCCGGCCGGGTGGTCCGGCTCGGCGTCGGCGCGGCCACCGTGGGTTCGGCGCAGACCTGCACGTTCCCGCTGGCCGACCCCACGCTGCCGCCGCTCGCGCTGCGGGTGACCATCGATCTCCAGGGCACCACCACGATCACCGCCGAGGGCGGCGCCGAGATCCTCCTCGACGACGAGCCGGTGGACGCGGCCACGGCCACCCCCTGGCCGCTCGGCGCCGTCGTCCGCGCCGGCGACTCGCTGCTCGTACTGGACCGGGTGGCCGAACCCGACGCGCATCTGTCCCAGATGAGCGAGGGCGGGCTCGCCTACAACCGCCCGCCCCGGCTCTCCCCGCTGCGGCCCCGCCGCCGGCTGGTGGTGCCGGTGGCGCCCGGCAAGGGTGAGAAGGCCAAGTTCCAGTTCCTCATGGCGATCATGCCCATCTTCTTCGGTGTGGGCATGTACTACGTCACCAAGCAGGTCTACATGCTGGCGTTCTGCCTCATGAGCCCGCTGATGATGCTCGGCCAGTGGATCAGCGAGAACCGCGAGGGCAAGAAGAAGGACAAGACCTCGGCGAAGCAGTACAAGAAGGACCTCGCCGAGCACCGGGCCCAACTCGCCGTCCTCGGCAAGGAGGAGCAGCGCGCCCGCCGCGCGGACGCCCCCGACCCCGCCGAGATCCTGCTCTTCGCCACCGGTCCGCGCCGCCGCCTGTGGGAGCGCCGGCTGACCGACCCGGACGCGATGCTGCTGCGCATCGGCGTCGGCGGCCTGGAGTCCGACGTCGAACTCGCCCTGGCCCGCGGCGGGGTGTCGCACGACGACGAGGCCCCGCAGCCCCCCGTGCTGCCGGACGTCCCGGTGACGCTCCCCTTCACCCGGCTCGGCGTCGTCGGCATCGCCGGGGACCGCGCCCGCGCCCTGGCCACCGCCCGCTGGCTCGCCGTCCAGGCGGCCGTCCTGCACAGCCCCCGCGACCTGTCCATGGTGACCCTGGCCGCCACCCAGGCGGCCGGCGCCGAATGGCACTGGGCGCACTGGCTGCCGCACACCGACCCGGAACAGGGCCAGGACTGCGTGGCGCTGACCGGCTTCGACTCCGAGAGCATCACCCGCCGGGTCAACGAACTCCTCAACGAGCTGACCCGCCGCAAGGCCGCCCGCGAGCAGCAGAACGCCATGGGCCAGCTCTACCCGGACCCCAACATCCTGCTGATCCTCGACGGCGCCCGGCTGCTGCGCCGGGTGCCCGGCGTCCCCCAACTCCTCACCGAGGGACCGCAGTACGGCATCACCGCGCTCTGCGTCGACGAGGACGAGCGGCTGCTCCCCGAGGAGTGCAAGGCCGTCGTCGCCTGGTCCCCGGACGCCGCCCACCACGTCCGCGTCCGCGGCTACGGCATGGAGGGCGTCGGCGACATCCTGGCCGACCAGGTCACCTACGAGTGGTGCGAACTGCTCGCCCGCTCCCTCGCCCCCGTGCGGGACGTCAGCCGCGACGACGCGGGCGCCGCGCTCCCCTCCTCGGCCCGCCTGCTGAACCTGCTGGGCCTGCCCGACCCGACCGGCGCGGACGTGGAGCGCATCTGGCAGGCGGGCGGCGCCACGACCGCCGCCGCCATCGGCGTCGCCGCCGACGGCCCGTTCGTCCTGGACATCCGCAGGGACGGCCCGCACGCCCTGGTGGCCGGTACGACCGGTGCCGGTAAGTCCGAACTCCTCCAGACGATCATCGCCTCCCTGGCGATGGCGAACCGTCCGGACGCCCTCAACTACGTCCTCATCGACTACAAGGGCGGCAGCGCGTTCATGGACTGCGCCCGGCTGCCCCACACCGTCGGCATGGTCAGCGACCTCGACGCCCACCTCACCGAGCGGGCCCTGGCCTCCCTCGCCGCCGAACTGCACCGCCGCGAGCGGATCCTGTTCGAGGCCGCCGCCAAGGACATCGAGGACTACAACGACACCCGCAGGCTCCGCCCCGAACTGGAGCCGATGCCCCGACTCGTCCTCGTCATCGACGAGTTCGCATCCCTCGTCGCCGAACTGCCCGACTTCATCGCGGGGTTGGTCGACATCGCCCGCCGGGGCCGCTCCCTCGGCGTCCACCTGGTCCTCGCGACCCAGCGTCCGGCCGGTGTGGTGAGCGCGGACATCAGGGCCAACACCAACCTGCGGATCGCCCTGCGCGTCACCGACGCCTCCGAGTCCCAGGACGTCATCGACGCACCCGACTCGGGAGCCATCGCCAAGTCGACCCCCGGCCGGATGTACGTCCGTTCCGGTGCCCAGTCCCTGGTCGGCGTCCAGTCCGCCCGGATCGGTGGCCGCCGCCCGGCCACCGGCCGGACCGGCCCGAAGGCGACGCTCACCCCGCTGCCCTGGAACGCCTACAGCCGCCCCCTCCCCAAGCAGGCCCAGGCCGACGACGACGGCACGATGGTCACCGACCTGGCCGTCCTCGTCGACGCCGTCCGCGACGGCGCCGCCCGCATGGGCTTCGGCGAACAGCGCAGCCCCTGGCTGCCGCCGCTGGCCGAGCAGGTGACGCTGGCGGAGCTGGAGTCGTACGGCAGCGGGGTGCCGGCTGGTGCCGACGTGGCGCCGGTCCCGTACGGCCTGATCGACCAGCCGGCGCGGCAGAGCCGTACCCCGCTCGTCCTGGACCTGGTCCACGGCGAGCACACCCTGCTGCTCGGCGGCGCCCGCTCCGGCCGCTCGACGGCCCTGCGCACCCTGGCCGGTTCGCTGGCCCGCGCCACCTCCCCGCACGACGTGCACCTCTACGGCATCGACTGCGGCTCCAACGCCCTGCTCCCGCTGATGCGCCTGCCGCACGTGGGCGCAGTCGTGACCCGCGACGAACCGGACCGCGTACGACGTCTCATCGACCGTCTGCTCGCCGAGATCGCCCGCCGGCAGCGCCTGCTCGCCATGGAGGGCGCCTCCAGCGCGGCCGAACAGCGGGCCACGGCCGCCCCGGAGGACCGGCTGCCGTGGATGGTGCTCCTGCTCGACAGCTGGGAGGGCTTCGCCTCCACCTTCGAGAGCTACAACTACGGCTCGCTCCTCGAAGCGGTCCAGCGAATGTTCCGTGAAGGATCCGCGGTCGGTCTGAAGGTGGTCATGACGGCCGACCGCAGCGGCCTCAGCGGCCATGTCTCCTCGGCCTTCGCGGACCGGCTCGTGCTGCGCTTCGCCGACCCCAACGACTACTCCACGGCCGGACTCCAGCCGCGCGAGGTCCCGAAGAACATGCCGCCGGGCCGCGCGCTGCGGATCACCGACACGGGCGTGGAGGAGACCCAGATCGGCCTGCTCGCCGAGGAGCCGGCCGGCCAGGCCCAGGTGCGCGCCCTGCGCGAGATCGCCGAGGAGGCACGGGCACGGTACGCCCGTATCCCCGTCGGCCGGCGCCCGCTGCGGGTGGACGCGCTGCCCTCCCGTATCACCGCGTCCGAAGCGCTCTCCCTGGACGCCGACTTCACCCCGCCGTCCCGGCTGTGGGCGCTGGTCGGCGTCGGCGGCGACGAACTCCACCCCGTCGGCATCGACCTGGAGGAGAACGGCCCCGGCTTCGTCATCGCGGGCCCGCCCAAGTCCGGCCGCTCCACGGCGCTGCTGGCCGCGACGGAGTCGCTGCTCCGGGCCGGCACCCCGGTGGTCCTGGTCGCCCCGCGCCGCTCCCCGCTGCGCGACCTGGAGGGCCGCGACGGAGTCCTCGGCCTGCTCAACGCCGACCACCGCGAGGACGACCTCACGGAGTTGACGGACAAGGCGCCGAACGGCTCCTACGCCGTCGTCGTCGACGACGCCGAACTCCTCTACGACACCAGCCTCGACGAGGCCCTGGAGTCCGTGGTCCGCAAGGCCTCCGACGGCGGCATCGGCCTCGTCGTGGCCGGTACCACGGACAGCCTCTCCGGCCAGTACCGGGGCTTCGCCGTCGAGACCCGCAAGTCCCGCAACGGCCTGCTGCTCACCCCGCAGAGCCCCTCCGACGGCGAACTCTTCGGCGTCCGTCTCCCCGCCAACAGCGGCGGCGGCACGGCGGGCAGCGGACTGTTCGTCTCCGGCGGTTCGTTCATGCCGGTCCAGGCGGTCCTGAACGGCTGACACCGTGGCCCGCTCCCTCCGGGGAGCGGGCCGTCGCCGTCGTAAGCCGTGTGCTGCGCTTGTGCGAATTGCCCAAACCTTAGGAATCCTCATACCTGGGCCAGGGTTCGCCCTTCATAGGCTGACCGGATGAATGCGGCAGAGCCTTCCCCCATACCCCCGGATGTCCTGGTACTTCCCACCATGGCGGATGTGCCCAGGGACGCGCAGGGTACGCCGCTGCTCGAAGGCACCGTCGACGTGATGCTGCTGCGTGTGGAGGCGGAGCCGGGAAAGCCGGGAAAGCAGGGGGAGCCGGGCGGGGAGCGACGCGTTGCGATCGCGTTCTCCACCGTCGTCGGACTCGTCGAGGCGATGGGCGAGGAACAGCCCTGGGTGGCGATCCCGACCGCCGAACTCGAGACGGCACTGCGGGGCTCGGGCGCGCAGGCCGTCCTGCTGGACCCCCGGCTGCCCGACGGCGCGGGAGCCCCGGACCGTGACTGACCCGAACTTCTCGGGGATCAACCCGGACAACCTGATGGGGACCATCAACAGCCTGGTGTCGGGCAGCAAGACCCTGCACCAGGGAAAGGCCGCCTACGCCGCCCGGTTCCAGAAATTCGGCCTCGACACCGCCGCCCTGACCGAGATCGAGAAGATCGCCTCCTGGGTCGACGGCGAACTGCCCATGCTGCGCCGCCGCCAGGCGCTCGCCGCCGCGATGGAGTTCCACGGCGTGGGCCCCAAACCCACCATGGTCGAGCTGCGCGAACCGGTGTGGACCGTCCAGCAGGCCCGCGACCAGGGCGCGGACCTCGCCAAGGAGGCGGGCGCCCTCGCCGACATGGACCCCGCCGACGCCGGTCCCGAGTTCCACCGCATCGCCGCGGTACTGGCCCAGCACAAGGGCGACCCCGACTTCGACTCGTCCTTCTACGCGAAGATGGACCCGAACCTGGTCAAGAACCTCCCCATGGCCATCGCGACGTCCGGGGCGCCGACGGCCGAGGAGGACACCAAGGTCTTCGGCGCGGCGTTCACGGCCGCGGTGAACGCGGACCAGCCGGCGCCGGGCTTCGACAAGGTGCTCGACCTCTTCCACGGCGACATCCCCAAGGACGAGCCGGGTGCCGTCTTCAACCGGGCCCTGATGCAGGGGGACGACCCCGACCTGTGGGACACCGCCTGGAAACACCTCAAGAAGGCCGTCACGGACCTCGGCGACCCCAAGGCGACCTGGACCGTCCACGCCGGTCTGCTGGCGAGCGTCATCGGTTTCCAGTCGCACCTGTCCGAGCAACTCTGGGACGAGGCGGACAAGTTCTCCCAGGAGGCCAAGGCCGCCTACGAGAAGCGCGTCAACGCCATGACCCCCCAGGAACGGGCCCAGTTCCGCAAGGAGACCCGCGCCGCCGCGAAGGCCTCCAAGGCCGCCTCCCGCGAGGCCGAGCAGATCTACGGCAAGTACGGCCTGGGCTCGCTCTCCCGCTTCATGGAGACGACGGTCGGCGACTCGGGCCGCTGGCTCGTCGACAAGGCCCCCTTCATCCGCGGTTCGGCGAGCGACGCCGGATGGCTCGGCAAGGTGTTCAAGACGGGCGACCGGCTGCCCCTTGTCGGCACCCTGCTGACCATCGGCGGTATCGCCTACGACATCAAGGTGAACCACTCCGACACGGACGTGGCCGTCACCTCGAACGTCGCCTCCATGGGCGTCGGCATGGGCGCCACCTGGGCCACCGAGGCCCTCATCACCGCCGCCGCGGGCGGCCCGGTCGGGTGGGCCGTGGGAGCGGGAATCCTGGTGGGTGCCGGGCTTGGCTACGCTGCCTACTACGCCCTCAACACCGACACCGGGAAGAAGGCCGTCCACGCCGTCACCAACGCGGTCAAGGACGTCGGCAAGGGTCTGGGCAGCGCCGCCAAGACGGTCGGCGGCTGGCTCGGACTCTGATCACGGGAACCGGAAACCGGAAAACATGGCGAAGAAGAAGAGGACGCGGCGAGCGCCGGGCGACTGGACCCCGCCTCCGAAGGCCGCCGAGCAGAAGACACGGCTGGACCGGACCCGCAGGAAGTTCGCCGACGCCCGGCGTCCGGTGCCGCAGCGGCGGCTGATCGCCACACTGTCCGTCCTGTTCGTCGTGGCGCTCGGCGGTTTCCTCGTGTTCTTCCTCCCGTCCCACGAGCTCGTCGGCGATCTGCGTTCCCGGGGGGTCGCCACCTGGGCGGAGGTCACGTCCTCACCCCGGGACAAGTTCGGCAGCCCGGGGAACATCAGGCTCCGCTTCGACGTGGGCCGGCGCGAGGTCGACACCACGCTCAGCGACTGGGGCGGCAAACGCCCCGACGGGCTGACGACGGGAAGCACCGTGTCGGTGACCTACGACCCGCACGACCCCACCCGCGTACTGACGACGGCGTGGGTGAAGCACCCGCCGGCCATGACACTGCCGATGCTGGTCTTCCTGGTCCTGACCCCGTTCTTCCTGGCCGGGGCGGTCTTCCTCACCGTCCTGCGGCACAGACTGCTGGCCGCCCGCAAGCACGAGAACGAGCAGGAGGGGGAACTCCGTTGACCGATCCCGACCCGAAGGTCCCCAACCCGAGAAAGGCGGACCTGGTGCGGCTCCGCGGCGACCTCGCCAAGGAGGTGGACGGCTTCCGCGACGCGCTGAAGCGCCCGACCGCGGACATGGGGGGCGACAAGGTGTGGGTCGGCAGGAACGCCCGTGCCTGGCAACAGGAGTTGGACGGCCGTAACAGGCGACTGCGCGACCAGGTGGACAAGTTGCTGCCGGTGATCGACGCGGCCATCAGGAACGAGCCCGACCAGGTCTCCCAGGCCGACGCACGGATGTACCACCACGGGGCCTGAACACGCCGCCGGGGCGCCGCCCGAGGACCCGCAGGTCTCCGGCCGGCGCCCCGGTGAGCAGCGTCATCCGCGCGGATCGCCCGGAATCAGGTGGCGCGCTCGATGTTGTCCGCGCTCGTGTTGGCCGACTTGCTGGCCTCGTTCAGCGTGTCGACCCACTTCGAGAACGTCGGCTTGACGTCGTGCCAGTCGTGCCGGAAACGGTCGGCCTTCGGGCCCTTCCAGAAGCCCTCGCTGTTGCCCGTCCGCGCGTCCAGGTCCTTGATCAGGGCCTGCAGGTCGTGGGCCTTGTGAGCGAAGAGCTTGGAAAGCTCCCGGAGTTGCTGGAGATCTGCACCGCGATCCATGGCGATCCTCCCCGTGGTTAAGCGGCAACCGGACTGTCCGTTTGCAACAGTGGACGCTACCGCACCGTCCGTAGTTCCCGTCCACCGCTGCCGAAGATGGGATCTTCCGGTGAACAAGTCGTGTTCGTCGCGGTCGGGGGGCAGGACAGGACGTAACCGTGCATCGGTATGCTGAGGCGGTCGATACAGCGGGGGAGGCTGCTATGGCAAATCCTGACATTCAGGAACTCAACCAGCGTGCCAGTCAGTTGAGGTCCCTGGCGGACCACGTCGACTCCCTCCTCGCCGCCGCCAAGCAGCACAGCACCACCGGGATGAAGTCCTGGTCGGGCCCGAACGCCGACGATGTGCGCGGCAAGCTGAAGAGCTGGCAGACGACGTGCGGCACGGTGGCCCAGTCCTTGCGGGAAGAGGCCCAGCAGTGCACGAACGACGCCAAGGACCTGCAGAACCCCAAGAAGTGAGCCGGCGCCCGAGCCGCTTCACGAGAGGAACCCCGGACCAGTGCCTTCCTACGACAGCTCCCGCGCGCGCTTCCGCCTCGCCGACCGCCACATCGCGGTCTTCGCCCACCTCCTGGACGGCGAGACACCGCCGGAGGAACTCTGGGAGTCCCTCGTCGAACTCCAGCGGATCGGCCTGGTCGGCGAGGAGGGCGAACTGGCGCCCCTGCTGCGCGACCTGCTCGGCGCCCTCGCGGATCCCATGGTCATGGTCCAGGTGGAGATCACGGGCCAGCACGGCCCCGTCAACCACGGGGTGATCGTCGGCCAGGAAGCGGTCTTCTCGCACGACGGCTGGCCCGGCGAGGAGGAGTCCGAGTACGTCTCCATCGAGCCCAACACCCTCGTCTGGGAACTCTCCCGCAAGGTCAACCTGCACCGCGGCGACAAGCCCGAGCAGGACGCGCCCGAGGTCCGCCTGACCACGAAACTCGCGGCCCTCGACGCCGCGTTCACCGCCCTGGAGCAGCCCGGCCAGGACGACGACGCGACCCGCGACACCGTCCGCAAGGCCCTGACCGAGGCCGACCCCGACCTCAAGGACGGCCCGCTCGCCCAGTTCCTCGAACTGGTCGTCTCCCTCAACGCCACCTGGCGCATCACCACCGCCTGGGACGGCCGCCACGACGACCAGCCCTCCACCATGATCCGCGCCCTCGCCGTCTGGGACTGCGGCCCCCTCGGCTACTGGATCCGCGAACAGCCCGAAGAACCCATCATGCCCGGCCAGGTAAACCCCGACAGCCCCCTCGTCCTCGTCAACTCCCACTCCGCCGAGGTCTGGGAAAAGATCACAGACCTCCTCCCGGACCGCGAAGAACTGCTGATCGCGGGGGAGTGACGGCAGCCTCTGCCCCGGACCGGACATGAGGAACGTCAACCCCGACGACCGTTCGCGTGACACGGCAGGCCGTGGCGCCGACCGGTAAGTTGGGGAGGGGACCGGCTCAGAACCAGTTCATCGGGTTCGCCTTGGACTTGGCGATGCTCTTGCCCAGGTCGCCGACCTTGTCGCCGACCCACTTGGTGGCTTCGCCGGCGCCCTTCTTGATGTCGTCCCAGTGTTGGACGATCTTGGCGCCGCCGTAGATGATGCCGGTGCCCACCGCGAGGCCGATGGTGATCGGGTTGGGTGCGATCATCGCGGCGGTCAGGGAGGCGTTGAAACCGACCTCCGCCACGTCGGCGACGTACGCGGCGCCCTTCTTCTTGAAGGCGTCGACCGGGTTGCCCTGAGAGATGACGTTGGCCGCGCTGAAGCCGGTCGAGACCACGCCGCCCACGATGCCCGCGCCGCGGAGGAAGCCGGCGGTCTTGGCGGCGGTGCCCAGACCGAAGCGCAGGGCGCCGGCACCGCGCGCCGCACCCGTGGCCTCCGCCGCGGAGTTGGCGAACCGCTGGCTGTTGGCGGCCTTGCTGAAGACCTTGATCAGGCTCGCGTTGCCGGCCCGGGCGACCGGCTGCCCCGCGTGCGTGAAACCGCCGTACATCTTGGCGGCCTCGTCCGAGCCGACCAGGAAGTCGATGACCCCGTTGGCCCGGAGGCTCTGCATGAGGGGCGTGCTGCGCGCCCAGTTGTAGCTCTGCCCGATCAGGTCACCGCGCAGCCCACTGGTCAGGGGGATGCGGGAGAGGTTCTGGTAGGCGGTGCTACGACCGAAGAGCGAGCCCAGCTGACCCGGCAGCCAGCTGCCGGGGGCGCTGAGGGAGCGGATCTTCGGCGTCCACTTGATCAGGCCGTTGCCGGCCGACCGTATGAGGCCGTTGTCGGAACCGCGCAGCACCACACCGAGCCGCGTCTTCCACGTCCGCAGCGCACCGGCCTTGAGCGAGTTGCCCAGCAGCGTCTTGGTCAGCGAGGTGCCCTGGATCGTGACGACCGCCGTGGCCGCGGTCACGGAACCCCAGTCGCCGTAGAGACCGATCATGGTGGCGATCGTCTCCTCGTGCGGCTGGAGACCGGGTATCTGCGAGATCGCGTGCGCCTCGAGCCGCTCGATCCAGTCCGCCAGGGACTCGTCGGGCTGCCGCTTGAACTTGTACGCGTTCGGATCGTCGCTGGCGGCAACGGAGTTGGCGAGCAGCAGCACGTCCGGGCCCAGGCCCTCGCCCTTGTACTTCTCGAGGTCCTTCGCGGTGAACCCGGCCCACAACATGCCGGCCTGCGGATCCCCGCTCTCCAGCCGGGCGAAGGTGGCGCGCTTGCGCAGGTCCGGCGCGGTGTCCGTGGTCCAGGAGCGCAGCGGTCTGAGCGAGGTCAGCTTGCTGGACACACCCAGCCGGGAGGCCCTCGTGAACGCCTCGTCCAGCTTGTCCTGCACGCCGCCGCGACCGTCGAGCAGCTTGGCGAGCTGGTCGAGATCGTCCGGATTGACGCTTCTCATGCCCATGCTTCATTCCCCCCAGAGCACTTCGAACCAGAGCACCTCGAACGCCGGCCGTCGGATGGCGGCCGTGAATCGGCGCACCATGATACGGACGCGGTAAGAGCGGGGTGAGAATCAGGTGTGGCGAAGCGGTGCGTATGCGCACCTTCACCGATCACCGATCACCGATTACCGATCGCCTACGAGGGCGAACGCGAGGGCCAGTCGGCGGTCGACCCGGCCCGCCCGCACCGTCACCTTCTCGCTGCCCTCCGACCGTGACCGTGACAGGGGCTCAGGAGCGGGCGCGCAGCAGCGCGTACGCGAAGACCAGCCGCCGGTCCAGCCACGCGGCCCGGACCAGGAAGCGCCGGTCGGCATCGGACGTCAGCACCAGCTCGCCGTCGGCCTTCCACTCCAGCGCCCGGGACTTGGCGGGCTGGTCACCGCCCTCCGCCCCCAGGTCCGCGACGGCCTGCACGGCGCCCAGCAGGAACTTGCCCGCACCCTTCTGGACCATCTCGGTGACCCCGCCCTTGGCCCACTCGGCACTGCTCACGATCTCGGGACGACCGGGCTGCTCGATACGCCAGGTCGGCTTGAGGGCGTGCTTGAGCGGCGGGATACGGCGGACCGCGCCGACCACCTGACCCTGTCCGTCCAGGACCGGATAGCGGCGGGCGCCGTCCGCCTCCTCGGGGTCGCCGACCGAGCACAGCGGACGGCGGCCCTCCGCGTCCTCGTACAGCCGCAGGTCCTCCGCGGTGCCCTGCGGGGGGAGGAACGCGCACGGAGCATTGACCTTCTGCGCGCCTCCACCGTGCGGAACCCGCACCGCCCTGACGCCGAGCACGGCCCGCTTCCGCTGGAGCGTGACGGGGCGTTCCTCATCGGTGAGGGCGAACTCCCAGGCATCGGCCCAGGGCACGACGGGAACGGGCGGCTCGTCGACGTTCTTGCTCCTGCCGAACACCATCTGTCTCCACGGTCGCCGGTTCGAGGGGGGGCGGGGCACCGGTCGTACCACCACACCGGGCAACTCTAGCCGCGGCCCCGCCGAGCGCCGGTTCGGCCGCCGTCCCGTTACGCGCTCGTGCGCGTCATCCGTACGACGCCGTCCGCGAGCTCCGACACCTTGAACAGGACGCCCGCGAACTCGACCGTGTCACCGACCCGGACGTCCTTGTACACGGCCACCGGGATCCCGGCGCAGTTCGCGCCGACCCCGGCGGTGCCGGTCCTGGTGTCGACGTAGGAGACGGTGATCGACAGTCCGGTGGGGAAGGTCTTCACACCACCGTTGCGGAGCAGGGAGAGCGTGCTCCCGTGGGCCGGGAACCCCTTTGCGGCCGCGGCCAGCACGGACGGGTTGGTGGAGAAGCACAGGCCGTCGTCCGCCGCGCCGCCCTTGGACTGGAGGGACGTGGGGGCCGCGGCCAGGGCGGCCTTGTCCTTCGCGTCCTGCGGCTCCAGCACGACCCGGTAGGAGCAGATCTGGCTGACTGTGTAGGCGTGCCCGGCGAGGGTGACCGTCTGCCCGGGCTTGACCACTTGCTGCTTCTGGCCGTCGGCGTAGCTCGCGCCCTCGCGCAGGGTCGCGGTGCGGGTCGTACCGTCGGCGGTGGCGGAGTCGTACTGCACGCCACCGTCTCCGCCGCCGGGGAGCCGGAACCCGCCGCCGCGCAGTACGTGCAGCCCGTCGGCTGCGGCCTTGCCGACGCACACCGGGCCCTTGTCCTTCGCCGCTGCCTGTGTGGTCGCGGGCGCGGCGGTCGTCGGGCCGTCACCGCCGGTTCCGTCGGACGACGATCCGCAGCCGGACAAGGCCAGGGCCAGCAGGGCGGCCGTGACCGTGCCCGCGATGCCGTACGTACTCGACTTACTGGCCGGCCTGAGCACCGGTCGCCTCCTTGTTGCCGTCGGTCACGCGCTCCAGCGTGATGTGGGTGCGGTACTCGACCTCCGTGACGCGCCAGGCGTCGCCGGTGATCTCCACGATGTCGCCGGGGGCCAGGTCGTCGTACTCGGCGAGGGGGCTGCCTTCGCGGCCGATCCGGATCCGGCCGTGTACCGACGGTTCGCGGAAGACGGCCGCCACGACCTGGTGGGCACGGCCCTCGTACCGGACGTCGTACGGGATGTGGTGGCGCAGCACCCAGCGGCCGTCGATCTCGAAGGGGTACTTCACGTGCGGGCGCTCGGACACATCACTCACCTGTGGGATCTGCGGGGGAATCGGTCGGACATCAGGGCGCATCGAAGGCCTCGGCTCCCCCGAAGTACTTGTCGAACTGATCCTGCGACACCGTGATCGGCGGATAGCCGGACACGCCCCACGGGTTGCCGAGGACGACCTTGCCGTCGGCGGTGAAGCCGCGCACGTAGTACGCGTGGTCGGTGCAGTAGGTGTTGCCCCACTCCTTGGGATGGTCCTTGTCCAGGTTCTCGTCGTCCGGAGTGGAGACGGTGACGACCTTGCCGGAGTCGAAGGCCTTCTTCAGGTCTGCCAGGTTGTTGTCAGAGTGCTTGCCGATGCCCAGGAAGCCACCGGTGGTGAGGTCGTCGCCTTCCTTGCCCGTCAGATACGGCGCGGACTTCTTGGGGTCGTCGCCCTCGATACCGCCGTAGCCGCGCTTGTCGTCGCCGTCCTCCGAGTAGACCATCGCGAAGGCCTTCTCGTAGTAGGCCGGCCAGGACTCGCCGTTGCCGTACGTGGTGATGGGGGAGCCGTTGCTGTCGGTCGGCAGGTCGGCGGTCATGGTGACCCACTGGTAGGTGCCGTTCTTGTCCCAGACGCGGACGCTGACCGTGCCGTTGGGGTTCTGCTTGATGCCTTCCTCGATGAACTTCGGGTCCTTCTGGGCCAGGCCGGCGAGCGAGGCGACGTACCAGCAGTCCCCGAACTGGCGCTGGTTGACGTCGTCCGCCGAGACGCCGTCGACGATCAGCGGGTCGGTCGGCGTCTCCCAGTGGATGCCGCTGTTGGTCTGGCCGTTCTGGCTGTTCCCGCCGTTCTGCCAGGCGGCGGTGTTGGTGACGTCCGGCTGCATGCCGGGGAACGCCGTCTGGAACTTGCCGAAGTTCTCCGGGCTGATCTTGGACAGCATCCGGCTGAGCGTGTCCCGGCGCTTGTCCTCCGGCAGGCCGTTCTCGTCGAACGGGTTCCAGAACGAGTCGTCGGTGTTGCCGAGCAACTGGCTGTAGAAGGCGAGGTCCTTGGGGGAGGCCTTCGACACGAGGGCGTCCATCTCGGCGGCCGTCAGCCCGTCGAGCTCACCGGAGACCTTCTCCAGGTCGTCGCGGTTGCCGTCGGTCCCGAAGTCCTTGCCCTGCAGCTCCTGCAGATGACGCAGCGCGTCGTCGACCTTCTTCGCGTCGGGTGGGTTCTCGTCGAGGAAGAGGTCGCTGTCGTTGACGGGGTACCCCCGCGCGGCCAGCTCCTGCACTCCCTCGATCTGCTTGATACGACGCTTCATCGACGCCTGCATGTCGCCGAGCTCGGCGCCGAGGGAACCCGGCAGCCGCCGCCGTCCGCCGAAGACGGCCGGCATCGGGATCACGTCCCCGACGAGATCCTGGAGGTCGGGATCGCGGGACGCGTTCTGCCCGGGCGGCAAGTTCTGCTGGGCGCTGGTCAGGACGGAGGCGAGCTGGGTGTGCAGCCGCCCGGACTGTCCGGCGAGCGTGTCCAGATCGTTGGCGAGCCCGGTCAGCTTGTCGGCGTCGAACCCTCTGAACGCCATCAGTTGCCGCCGCCCGCGCCGCCCGCGCCGCCCGTCCCGGCCTTCGCCTTGTCCTTCTCCTTGGCCTGCCGGTCCAGCTCGTCGGCCTGCGCCTCCCAGCGCGTGGCATCGGCGAGCAGTGCACCCGCCATGCCGCTCAGGCTGCCCTGCCGCTTCTGCAGGGTCGCCGTGCACTCGTCGGCGAACGGGCCCTGCCAGATCGCGTTCGCGTCGTCGCCGGTACGGAAGGCGGCGGCGCGCGGACTCGCCTTCTTCACGGCATCATCGAGATACGGCCCGAGCCGCCGCGCTATGGACCGAGCCTCCCGCGCACACCCACGCAGCGTCTCGGCCCGCTTCTTCAGTTCTACGGCGTCGCCGCCGCCCGTGGCCGCCATGTGCGGTCCCTCCCCCGTTGCCTGCCTGTTGTTCCGTCGCAAGGTGATTCACGACAGCGCTGCAGAAGCATACGAGCAGCGCACGGACCCCGCGATTGCCGCCGGGAATCTCCTTGACCGCCACAACGCCGTCACATGGCGCGCCCTGTTCTCAGACCGGCAACCGGGACGGGAGATCGCATTTCGCGTCCTTGTGGGCTTGACGTGCGAAGGAGGTGGCCAGGTCGATGAGCGTTTTGCGTGCTTCTTTGTCCGATGCTTCGAGCGGTTTCAGGGCGTGGGCGAAGACGGTCATGTTGTACTGGGCGTTGCTTGTTTTCTCGTGGGCGTAGCAAGGGACCCAGATCGCGGCGACTTCGGCGTTGGATACGCCTTTGACTCCGGCGTCGAAGTAGGTGATCTTACCTCCCGAGTTGGGAGGGATTTCCGTATCGGCCCATTCTTTCCAGGGTCTGGCCGAGCTCACGGTGGCCTGAAGGTAAAAGAGGGCTTTGTTGTCTTCAGTTTTGACTGCGCATACGCTTCTGAACTCCCAGCTCTGAGTGGGTCTCCATGTCTCCGTGAAGTTGTACTCGGAAGCATCGGGCAGTATCGAATTGAAGATCTTAGCCGTCCCCTGCCGGTTGGGGACATGCTGGCAGACATCGTCGGCTTGGATGTTTCCGCGTTTCTCGAAGGCCCCAAGGAGGTAGGCCACGAGCACGGCACCGCCAGCAAGGGCGATCACCGCGCCGTAGATGTACGGGTTTCGCAGAAGTCTGCGTCGAGTCGGCTCCGTCAAGGTCGATCCTTCAGTCGCAGGAGAGTGTGCGGGCGGCTACTTATTGGCGTCGCTGTTGTCGATCAGGGCATCGGCGTCACTGAAGCCCAGACCCGCCTTGTCGCCGGACCTGGACGCGGCCGCATCATCGCCAGTGGCGGCTTTGACGGATTGCTCCGTCGTCAGAGCTGCCGAGTTCTGAAGCTGATCCATGCGGCGTACGTTGTGGTAGACCTGCTCCTTTTCTTGAGATCCGTCCCCGTCGAAGCCATCGAGAATGCCATTGAAGATCTCGCCCGCAGCTGTGCCAGCCAAGCCTCCCGCATACACTCCTGCCGTACCTGTGAACGGTGCCGTGGCGACGGACACGGTGCTTCCGACCAAAGAACCACCCCATAGGCTTGCCTTGTCCTTCCATGCACCGTCTCGTGCATTGGCGTCGGCGTTGTCCTTGTCGGCTTGGAACTTCTGGCCATTGGCGATGACGCCCTGGAACAGTCCGGTCTGATAGGCGAGCTTGTCGATGGTGGCATCGGTCGACTGTGGATAGGCGTTGGGGTGTTTCTCCTGTGCCTCCATCAGCGCGGCAGCGTATACGTGCTGAGAAACGTTGAGCCGGTCGTACCCTTCCTTGTTACGGGACACTGCGTAGAGGAACCGCGTCGCGTCGTACGTTCGGATCTGGGCGGTAGCCCCGGAAGTCGGGTAGAGCTTGTCCTTGTACATAGGATCCGAGTCCAGGCTCCGTTGTAGATCCGGCATGTACTCGGCCGAGATGTTCGCGAAGCTGTCCGAGAGGAAGGAGTGGTCGAGGAGGCGGTCCTGGTCTTTGGACACCGACTCCACGAGGGCACTGAACAAACCGGCTTGTTCTTTTGAGTGTTTGATGTCCTCGGCCGTGGCCTGTTCGCCCGGGCGGTGGCCGGTGGTGGCTGCCTCAAGGGCGAGGCCCATTGAATTGAGGCCCGTCACGCTCTCCTTGCCCGGCTCGCTGTCGTCCGGCCACTTGCGGTCTTCGAATAGGTACTTGAAGTTCGTTTCCGGCTTGCCGTCGTCGCCCTTCTGCTGCGCGGTGAAGAACTCGGTCGCGGCGGCGGGACTGTTGGCGAGTGCTTTCATGTAGCCGGTGAGCGGGTCGTTGCCCTCGTCGTTGCCGACGTGGTTGACCGTGCTCGTGGTGCCCCAGCCGGATGCGTAGGGCTGGCCGGCGCCGTCCAGGATCCGCTTGTCCTCCTTGACGAGCGCTGTTCCGTAGTTCACGAGGAACTTGTCGTCGTAGTCGCCGTATCGCATGAGGTTGCTCATGACGATGAAGCCCTCGGGACCGCCGGAGTCGCCGGCCGGGGCGGGGCCGGGGTCGCGGATCGGCTTGTCGCCGATCGCGACCATGTCCTTCTTCCACTTCTGCATCGCCGGAGAGTCGGAGTTGGTGGCCGCCGCCACGGTGAGACTCAGGTTCTTCTGCATCTCGTCGAGGTCGCCGGCGCGTGCGAAGTCCGAGGTCTCGCCGTATCCGGCAGGCCTGTCGAGGTTGCTCATCTCATCCCAGAGCTGCAGTGTCTTCCGCGCTCCGAGAGCCCCTACGACCTTCTCCGCGAAGGGGTACTCGTCGTAGTTCTGAGCGAAGAGCTCGTTCAACTCGTCGAACTCCTCGGGGCTCAGATCCTCGGGGTCCTTCTTCGCCAGTTCCGTGGCGCGCTTGGCGGCTTTGGCCGCCGCGGCGTTGGCGGCACGGCTGACCTTCCCCTCGTCGATCTGGACCATGCCCTTGAATCCGGGGTACGGATCGTCGTCCATGTTCATCGCCAGGTGGTAACGCCGCTTGAGCATGGGCAACTCGTCCTGCGCCCAAGACGCCACGCGCAGCACATCGGCCAGTTCCTGGGTGCCGATGCCGTAGTAGGCGAGCTGCGCCTTGTAGTAGGAGGCCCGGTCCTGCAGAGTCTCCTGATCGCGTCTTACGGAGTCGATCGTGCCCTTGAGCTTGTCCGGGTCGATCCCCGAGAAGACTCCGCTGCCGCTTCCCCCGTCGTCCGGGCGCATATCCAGTTCCTCCGTCTTTCCTCGTGTCGCTTTTGCCGCTTCTGGACGGACGGTCAGTACATGCGCCTGTTCCGGTTCATCGAAGTGGCTTCCTCCTGCGTGACCTTCTCCGGCATGCTGTCGATCTCGCGCTGGATGTCGTCCAGAACCGTGGCGATCCGAGTGCGTACCACCTTGCGGTGGCCGGCCGTGTCGTTGTGCCATTTGTCGGCGTTCTTGCCGACCCAGGACTTCGAGGAGTCCCGGCCGCCCTTGCCGACGTCCGTCACCGCCCTCTTGAAGGCGTCGACGAAGTCGCCACGCTCCTTCTCCAGTTGCGTCTTCAGCTTCTGCAACCGTTCCCGTTCCGGGTTGTCCACCTTTGGCTTGTCGCCGTCGGTTCCCATGCTCCTACCCATCGGTGTGTCAGTGGTTGACGGCCTGGATCTCCTGGACCGTGATGTCCTGAGTGGTGCCGAAGGTGCCGTTGGGGAAGCGGCCGTCGGCGCCGCCGGTGCCGGTCCAGGTGATTTCCCAGGTGATGGTGGCCCGGAGCTTGAAGGTGCCATTGCCCGAGGAGCGGAGGTATTTGAGGCCGCACGGCGGAGTCTCGTCGGCCTTGCCCTGGGCGTAGGGCTCGCCGATGGAATGGTCGGCGTTGATGACGCACTCGCCGGAGGCGGGGAAGGTCTCGGCGTCCGTCGTGCCGGGTTCGAGCTTGAGGGAGAGAGGCTTCGCGGTGGTCGTGGACCGGATGCTGAAGCCGGGGACGTTGATGGCCGCCGTGGCCTGGACCTCGTTGAAGACGGCCTTGTCGAGCCAGGCCCATGTCGGCAGGTTCACCTTGGTGGTGGTCTCGGGCGCGAGGGTCACCTTGGTGTCGGGCAGTTGCATGTGCTGGTAGGCGAGGGCGGCGAGGATCTTCGGGCTGATGGCCTCTTCGTACCGGGCCGGTGGGGTCTCGCCGTTGTCGACCCAGAAGGGGAGGTCGTTGCAGGAGCTCCGTTTGAGTACGTCGGGTTCGTCGGGATTCTCGACAGCGGCCCAGAACATCCCCTCGCCGTCCTTCTCGACGTTGTAGTCCTTGTAACCGGGGGTGTCGGTCCAGCCGTACCCGTCCTCGTAGTGGCGCTGCATCTCGCCGATCGCCGCGCCTGCGGTGCCGCCCATGCCGGGCGTGTTCTTGGCGCTCTCGATCTGCTCGGACATCTTCTTCTTGAAGTCCTTGGCGCCGAGGTAGGGGGCGTACCAGCAGGGTGGGGGTGTCCAGTTGACGTCGGAGGACGTCACGTTGCCGGCGCTGCCGTCCTTGGTTACGGAGCCGGAGTACTGGATCTTGGCGGCGGCGTAGATGCCGGTGTCATCAGGCCCGCCGGACTGCTCTGTGTCGGCGCCTCTGTCCTTGCCCGTCGGCCCTGCCGCGTAGGCCGGTTCCGTGAGGAAGAGGATGCCGAGAGCCAGAGTCAGGGCCCCGGTGCCGACCAGTATGCGTCGCGATACGCTCACTGGCACTTCGCCGCCTTGGTCTGGACGTACACCTTGGATGCCTGCCACAGGTCATCGGCTGTGGGGAGCTTCACCATGACGATCTTGAAGTAGTCGAAGTCCGCAAGACTGGGCTTGGTCTTCAGGACCTTCCCCGTCTTGATCTCCTTGCCATAGAACTTGCTCGAGTCCACACAGAACGCGACCTCCACGGCCTGACTGTTCGTGGTGGACCGAGTGCTGAGGTCGTAGTGGCGCTCCGTGCCGGTCGCCGTCCAGCCGCCCTTGATCCAGTCGTTGATCTGCACCTGCGCGTAGTGGAGCCCGTCACCGGTGGCATACGCGGCCAGGGCCGCGTCCTTGGTCGAGCGCTTGTCGATGCCCCGGTAGATGGCACGGAGGAAGTTCGCGGCATCCGCTGTAGCCGCCGCCTCGTTCTTGTCCTTCGGCTTGTCCCAGTCGAAGACCATGGTCAGGTCCATGTCCTTGGGCAGCGAGACGTCCACGCCATCTGGCTTGTCCTCCGCCGGCGCTCCCGAAGCGGATGCCGAAGCCGTCGGTGTCTTCGTGCCCTGGTCGGCACCGGCGATCTTGTCCTTGTCGCTGGCCTTGTCGTCACCGCTTCCGCAGGCGGTCAACAGCAGTGCTGCCGTGGCCGCCAGCGCGGCAGCGACGGGCAAAGTACGGCGCTTCACAGTGAACTCCCCGTGAGAAAAAAGACCATTCAAGAGGTCCGACGGTATCGGGGAGGTTCTCGGTTTCGCCAGAGCGAACTTCGCTGTGAATGGTGATAATCCTGGGCGCATGGGGTGGTTGGCGGCGTGACCTGTGTCCTGATCGTGCCTGCACGGATGACGGCCTCAGATGCGTAGGTGAGCTGTGTCCGGGCTGTTGTGAGGCCTGAGTTCCGTTTCGCTATGGAGATGCCTTGCGTCTCGGGCGGGCGTACGGCGGGTAGGGCGATACTCACGGTCACCGCCCGCCACACTTGTCCATCTCACCCTCCTTCCTTGACGTATCCCGCTTACAGCGCGGAAGCGACCCGCGCGCAAGTGAGTACCGCGCGCGGGTCGCAGAAACGTGTGGAACAGGCGGGCCACTGGCGAGCGGCCCGCTCGAAGCCGATCGCTCGGTGAGGCTCTGCCGCTCCCGGCGTGGTCAGCTTCGGTTCACTGCCAGAAGACCTCCACCACGGTGATCTGTGGGTCCTCGGCTCGCGGGATGAAGGTGTAGATCAACCAGCCTCGGTGGTTGTCGAAGTAGAGAATCCGAGGCCCTTTGGGATCGCTGGACCGGACGGGTTCGACGTGCATGGATTCCGCAAGGCCAGCATCGGCGGCGATCCCCCGGAAGTAGGGATCTCTGGCGGTGACCAGTTCGGCGCGGGCTTCGGCGACCTTCTTCTGTACGTGCTCGGGCAGCGCCTCAAGGCGTACGAGAGCGTCGAGCCGCCAGTCCATCTGCCAGGGCGGCCCCATGAACGCGTCTGTCACTGGCCGGGCTCCAGCTCCCGTGCGCCGTAACGGATTTTCGATGCCTCTTCGAGGAGTGCCTTGGCCACGGAGTAGTCGGTGGCGTCCTCCGCTCGGCGGTAGAGGTCGGTCACGTGGGCGTCCAGCTCCGGATCACGTGCGATCGCGTACTCGACCCACCAGCGAGCCAGGAACGCGGGCAGGGGGCCGATGTCGTAGGTGTCGGCGATGGCCCTCTTCCAGTGCGCGTCGAAGTCGGGAAGCAGCTGAGGGGTATGCCGTGCGATCGCCTCGCGCAGGGCCTTCGGGGTGCGTTCCGGCATGGGCGGGACGATCGGTGTCGGTTCGGCGGCGTGGGCGGTCATGGCCGGTGAACTCCTTCGATGCGTCGTGGTTACGACCATAGTCCGCTCCTTGCGTTGCGCGCGGCCTGCCCGAGGGTGCCGTCGTTCTCCTCGCCTCGGTGCGCTCCGACCAGGCGCATGCCCCGGGACTCGGCAACACGCAGCGCGTCGGTGAGGCACTCTGCGAGCCGGATGCCGGCGTAGCGGACCTCGGTGTACTGCGACATCGGGTCGTCCAGCACCTGGCGGGCATGGCCGAGAACGTCGGTGCCTGTGGCGAGCTGGGCGACCTCCAGGTCGTCGGCGAGGCGGGAGAGGTAGCCGCCGCCGTTGTCCGTGACCAGGTAGCAGGGCTTGCCCTCGGGCGTCGGCCAGGGCAAGAGGCGGGGCGCGGGTGCGTCGTTCGTGCCGTTGGTCTCGTGCTCCATCAGGCAGCCGCCTCCGGCGCGCCGATCACGCGCTGGTCGAGGTCGATTCCGAAGTCGGCGGCGAGTACGAGGGCGAGGCGGCGGCGCTGCTGGAGAGCGGTCTCGCGCTCGTGGGCGGTGAGGTAGGGGCGGATCAGGGCGGAGTCGGTGCCGTCGAGGAGGGTGCCCAGGCCGTACGGCGACCGGTGGCCGGGGAGCTGCGGGGGCTCGATGGTGAGGGGGCAGCGTACGAGGGTGAGGTGGACGTGAGGGAAGGGAGGCCGGCGGCGCCGTTTCCCGGTGCCGGGGGAGAAGAGGAGGCGCAGCCAGTGGAGGGCGCGGGGGATAAGGTCGTGCACGTCGACGCTCCTTGTAAGCGTTGGCCATGCCCCGGGAGGTCTAGCCACCTCGCCGGGGTCTGTCGTCTTTGACGCTACACAGATCTATAGCCCTCTGCATACAAGTACAGAGGGATCCACTCGATTGTGCAGGTCGCTATCGCTCTACGTTGGACGTATGAGCGATACGGAAGAGCCGATGACCCCGCTGGACCCGATGAGCGCCAGACCGCTCTACGTGCAGCTGGCCGACGTCATCGCCGAGAAGATCGCGTCTGGAGACTTGGCGCCGGACAGGCCCATCCCCTCCGAGAACCACCTTGCTGACGAGTACGGCGTGGCACGTCTCACCGCACGGCGTGCCGCACAGGAACTGCGCGAGCGCGGCCTGATCGTCACTGTGCGCGGCAAGGGATCCTTCGTCGTCGAACAGCCAACTGTTGATGCACCGGAAGAGAGTGAATCGAACACCTGAAGATGCCGCGTGTTGTCTCGCGCGGCCTCTTCGGCTGTCCTTGAGCCGCGTCTGCCGCTGCGCCCCGGCAGTCGACTAGCTGAATCTCGGTACGCGAGTGACGCTCGGCGGTGCCCTCGACCGAGCGGTCGGCATCAACTGCACGGGCGTTCAGATGGCCGCGTCTGTTGTCGCGGCACCGGGGCGTTCAGGGGCATGTCGGGACCTCGGACACCGTCCGCGGACCTGAACGTACGACCTGGGCAAGGGCGACAAGGGCTACGAGGTCAACAGCAAGGGCTTCGGGCTCGGTTGGGCTGGGCGGAAAGCTGGTCCAGGTCCTCACGGCTCGTCGTGCTCAAGTGCAGGTGGGTGATTCGTGCAAGCACGCAGAAGCTTCGCTACCGGATTGCGTGGGGGCGTTATGGTCAACCTGCTGTGGCCGTGCCCCTACCACTACCACCAGAGGAACACTCATGACCGACTCCTCGTACAGCGACGACGCCCAGGTGGCGTCCTCCTCTGCTCGGTCGGCGCCGGGTGCCGGGCAGCAACGCGGTCGAAGGCGGCTGATCGTGGGAGGCGTAGTGATCGTCGCTGCCCTGCTCGTCGGTGGGGGGACATGGCTGGCGACGAGGGGAGGTGGCGATGAGTCTGGGCAGAAGGCTCCGGTGGTGCCGACCGCCTTTGCGGGGTACAAGGAGGCGAAGCCCAGCGATACTGAATGGACCGAAATCGGCTCGGACTCGATTAATACTGACATCGCCAAGGGGCGGGTCAATCTGACCTATCGGGCGTCCGGTGGGAAGGCGCTGATAATCCGTGCCCAATACTGGCCGAATGCCACGCTCAAACCGGCGGGACCGGGCGAGGAACTCCGTTCGGTTTATAATTCGACGATCGATTCGCGACAGATCAAGACGTATCCGGCCGGCGCTGTGGGCGGGAAAATTCTTTGTGCGGACGTCACCATTGGCGCGGTCAAATTCACCACGTGCGGCTGGCACAACGACACGACCGATGTCACCTTGGCGCTCAAGCTCAACCACTATGAGATCGTATCCGCCCAAACGCCCTCCTATCTCCGGACCTTCATCAACTCCCTACAAATCAAGCCCTCCAAGTGAGAGTCAGTCAGGGATATCCTGGAACTGCTGAGCCGTCGCGAACCCATCGCCTTGTACTTTTGTGACCACTGCATAGTCTTGCAGCCATTTTGAATAAGCGTTCAGTTGCCGCGGACTCATCTTGTCCGGGTCCATTACCTGACCCGCAGGGGTCAGAAAGTTGTCGGCCGGGCTCTTGATGTAGTTCTTAGGGTCGCCTGTGTACACCGTGCCCTCCTTGTGGTGCGGCCCGACGGTGACCGGTTTGGTCAGGGTGGGGTCGAACCCGGGCTGCACGCCGCTGGCTGGGTCCCCTGCGACCTGGCCGTTCGCGAGTTTCCGGTAAAGGTCACGCCACGACGTGTCCAGTTCGGCCTCGGACAAGCTCTTGTATTTGTCCGCGAGGCCACCCGGCGCCTCCTCGGGCTTGACGCTCCACTGTTCCGCCAGCCAGTCCGTGAGTAGGCCCTTCGCGGAGTCGCCGAGGCCAGTGAGCTGTTCCTTACCCATGTCGGCGACGGCGGTGGTGCCGCCCGTTGCAGCTGCTTGCACCCCGTCGGCTGCTGTCTCGATCAGCGTCTTGCGGAATTCGTTCACGCTATCCGCCCAGGCATCGGCCTCGTCTTCCATGGACTTCTTCGCGTAGGTGAAGGCTGTGCCGTACGCCTTCATCATCAGGCCGCGCTTCATGCTCAGGTACTGGATCGCGTCGTTGTTCGTACGGTCCGTGTGCACGACCTGGCTGTCGATCTGATTTCGGTACGTGTCGAAGAGCGCACTCATCTCGCCCGCCGCCCGAGGATCCCGAGCCGCCTCGTTCATCAGCGCCTGCCACATCGGCGCCCCCGCCTCCAGGCCGAAGCGGGACGGATCCTGGCTGTTGAGGAATGCCTTCTCGTCCCACTTGGACGCGTCCTCGGCGAAGCCGCCCGTGGTCGCGTCGCCCATCCAGAATTTGTCGGCGACCGGGGAGGTGATCCCGTTCTCCAGGTCCTTCCAGTGTGAAGTGATCAGCTGTGAATAGAAGTAGTCCACCCCCTCGATCGGGTGGAGGTTCTGCTCGTCGCCGTTCATGTGCTTGTAGTTGTCGAACATGAGGTGCGCGGTCAGCTTCTCGGCGAGGGCTTCGTTCGTCTGGCGGAGGTCGATGGTCGCCGAGTGCAGCACCTTGACGAGGGCAGCCGAGCGGGACTTGTCCCAGGAGCCGGCCGGGTTGTAGAGCATGCTCTGGATGGTGTCGTAGTCGTGGCTCATCCATTCGCCGGACGCCTCGGGGTTGGCGGCGATGGCGTTGAACAGCTGGGCGTAGTGGTCGGCTTCCCAGGGGTTCTTGCCGCTGCCGTTCATCCACTCGTTCTCGAAGGTCTTCTGGTCCTTCGAGAAGACCCGGTCGCCGAGTGCGACCAGGAAGTCCTTGTCGTAGGTACCGTCGGCGAGAAGGGGCATCAGCCGGTCGGGGCGGAAGCCGCGCTGCGGATCCATGGCGAACTTGTCGAACCACTTGCTCCAGGAAGCCTGCTTCTCCTGGGCGGTCTGACCTTCGAAGGCCACCTGGGTAAAGGTGCCGAGCGTCCTGGCGACGAGATTCCGGTCGTGGGTCAACGCGTCCGGGTGCTTGTCGTAATAGTCGTCGTAGGGATCGTTGTCCATCTCGTTGGACAGCCACACCAGTTTGTCGGGTCCGAGCGTGCTGTAGAAGGCCTTGACGAAGTCGGCGTCGTCGGCGTTCGCTTCCAGGGCGGCGAAGAGTTCCGCGGAGCTGCTGCCGCTGAAGTCCTTCTTGAACCGCTCCGCCAGTGCCTTGCCGTTGCGCTCGGCGGCCGCCTTCTGGCCGACCATGGCCTCGTCGATCGTCACCATCGCCGTGCCCTTGGGGGCATTCGGGTAGGGCTTCCCACCGTTGCCGTCGCCGGTGACGGCCAGGGCGAGGTGGTAGCGGCGGATCAGCAGGGGCACCTGGTCGTCCAGCCAGCCGCAGATGCCGAGCAATTGGGACAACGGCTGTGTGTCGATGCCGTGCCGCTCGAAGCTCGACTTGATCCAGGACACGCTCTGGCGCATCCGTTCCTTGTCCGACTTGACCGAGTCGATCATGCCGTTCAGCGCCTTGGAGTCGATCCCCGAGAACTCGCCCATGCTTCTCTCCCCGTTGGTGGTGCGTGTGCTGTCACCGCATGACCGGCGTCAGAAGCCCTGCAGATCCATGCGCATCATCTTGGCCTCGCCCGGGGTCACCTTCTCCGGGCACTTGGCGATCTCCGCGTCCACTGCCGGGATGAGCTTCTCCACCAGGAGCTTCATGTGTGACCGACGGCCCTCGAGGTCCTTGGCCCAGTCACTGGCTGCCTTGCCTGCCCAGACCCGCTTGCTGTCCATGTCCTTGGCCGCGGTCTCGAGTTGCTTCTTCAGCATCTCGGTCTCCGCTCCGAGGCTGTTCTTGAGCCTCTTCAGGGAAGCCAGATACGGATTCTCCACTTTCGGCTGGGCGTCTGGCTCTCCCACGGTCGTCCCTCCCGAAGTCGCTGCTGCGCAGGCTGCGTTGCATGATGTCACGCAGGAACCGGGCCGGGCATGCGGCCCGGTGCGGCCGACTCGACCTCGGTGTTCGCCGTCCAGCGCGCGAGAGCCGAACGTGCCCTGGCATGGCCGCAGCTCCTGATGGCTGGCCTGCCCTTTCCCGATGGCTGCTTCAGGGGGCCGCAGTTCACCCTGTATCCACCGTCATCCGAAGGATCGAGGGATCGGCCGGGTGATCGACGCTCCTTGGCGGACACACCCGGTTTCCGCTTGTGAAGATGTCTTCACGGACTTCACGGAGTCGCATCGGTCTCTCGAGGGGCTTGGTCCCGCATCCGTCACTCATGGGATCATCCCTTGGTACGCCGACCACCTACCTCTGAGGACAAGCACTCATGCTGACCACGCGACGCAGGACGGCCGTGGCCGGCCTTCTTGCCGCCCTCGCCGTCTCGGTGACCGGTTGCAGCAGCGACTCCGGCGACAGCTCGGCGAACGACAAGATCAAGGGGGCGGACAGCAGCGAGTCGGCTTCCCCGTCGCCCTCTGCTTCCGTGTCGGCCGACAAGAATGCGCCGAGCTTCGACTACCCGACGGACATCACCGTGGCGGTGGACCGGGAATCGGTAGGGGACGGCACCAAGGACGCGGTTCTGCGGGATGTGGCGTACGCGGCCCAGGCCCGCATCGAGGCCTTTGGCAAGGGGAGTGGGCAGACCGCCAACCTGAACCGTTACTTCGCTGCCAATGCCCGCATCTTTTGGGCGAACCGGGTTGCCGAGTTCAACAAAAAGGAAGGGCTCACGCTGACCGGCCACTACCGGTACTACGGCTTCAAGGTTACGGACGTTGCGAACGGCAAGTCGGCGGCGGCCAGCTACTGCGAGGACCAGAGCAAGGCCTACGACAAGGTGATCAAGACCGGAAAAGTGCAGCGCACGCAGGCGAGCGACAAGAGCTTCGTCCTGTACACGGTCCAGGCCCAGCGGGACTCTGCCGGTGACTGGCAGGTGACGCAGCAGAGTTGGAAGAAGGGGGATGCGGAGTGCGTGCAGGGCCAGTGATGAACGTGGTTCGTCCAGGCGTCCGAACGGCTGCTGCCATCGGTCTCGTCCTGGCGCTGGGGGCGAGTTTCCCGGCCCATGCGGATGACAGCTCAGGAGGTGGCACCGACACGACCGGAACTGGTCCGACGGGCCAGCCTGATTCCGACTCCAGCGCGAGTTCCGGCAAAGGCGTCATCGGCGCCCACATCCAGGTCCGCCAGAGCAAGACCGGCAGCTCCTCCCACTCCACCTCCAAAGCCACCTCCTCGAACGCGAACTGGAAGCCCCCGGTCTGCTGGTACGAGCCGATGTACACGCCCGAGGAGTACGAGGAGTTCATCAAGTCCGCGTACAAGGGCGCGCAGGAACCCGCGGCGAGCTATGCGAAGAAGCGGGAGGAAGAGGACTACCACAAGGGTGACAAGGGCCTGTGGTGGCAGGTGCAGTTCCGTAACGACGCTTACAACGAGGCCTGCCCCGTCACCCCCGACAACTGGGAGATCTGGGTCCCGCAGGCCCAGCCGAAGCAGGACCCGCACCAGCTGACCCCGCAGACGCTCTCCGAACTCGCCTACAACTCGACCAAGCTGCCCACACCGCCGGTGGAGCTGAGCCCCAAGGGTGACCAGCTCGTCGTGAACCTCGGTACGAGAGTCAAGCTCGACGGTGACTTCGACCGCGTCTGGACGACCGCCAGCATCAACTACAAGGGCGTCCAGATGGCCGCGACCACCGTCGCGACCCCCGTGGCTCTGCGGATCGACGCGGGTACCTCGGACGCGGACCCGCAGACCTGTACGTACGACCTGGTCAAGGGCGACAAGGGGTACACGGTCGACAGCAAGGACGCGGGCTGCAACGTGACGTACCTGAGGTCGTCGGGGAGTGGCACCTATCCCTTCAAGGCCGCCATCACCTGGCAGGTCACCTGGACGGACTCCGCCGATCCCGACGGACCGGCGCAACAGCCGGGCCTGCCGGACGGGTTGTCCACGTTCGAGCAGGATGTGACGGTCCATGAGATCCAGTCGGTGAATCGGTAGCAATCGCGAGCGAGCGGGCGGGAGTCGCCGGGCGTGGTCGGCGGACCGTCATGTCGTGGCATGAGTCGGTCACATCGATGTGAGTGATTCGTGCAGGCCTCACGGGCGGTCGGTGAGGGGAGGGGGCGGGGGTGGGGTGTGGCGTGGGCGTTCTGGATTCGCCCGCGCACAGTTCAGGCCCCGCCGATGTCCCCCTACTCCCAACAGGCCCAACCCTCCCCGCCGTTGCAGATCGCAACGACGATTTCGGTGAGGTCAAGGTGTTCGGGCGCGCCTTGAGGGGCTTATGGGTGACTGATACGGTGCGATCGCTTGACACTCGCCCTGCGGCAAAGTATTTGGCCGAGTCCGGGTGATTGGTGTCGAGTGTCCGCTTTCACGGTGGTGAGGGCGTTGACGCTGTTTCAGGGTTCTTGACAGACGAAGTCTGGTTGTAACGGGGAGCGGTTGCGTGAAGATCCAAGAGCGTACGGGGGCGGGCGCCGGTCGTTCCGCCGGTCCGGCTCAGCCTTCGGTCGGTGACCGGCTTCCCACCGCCCCCCGGGAGCGCAAGCCCGCGCTGGCCGCGCTGGCCGTGCTGTTGATCCTGCTCGGCGCGCTGGGGGCGACGACGCTCGTGCTGCAGGCCGGCAACCGTATCGAGGTCATCAAGGTCACCGAGGAGATCCCCGCCGGGTCCTCGGTGACCAACAGCAACGTGACGTCCGTGATGGTCGCGGCCGACGACAGCATCAACTACGTCAGGTGGTCCCAGCTCGGCAGCCTGAAGAGGCTGAAGGCCATCAACACCATCCCGGCCGGGGCCGTCGCCGTCGGCGAGATGTTCGGCAGCGGGAGCGGGCTGGCCGCTGGGAAGTCCACCGTCGGACTGGCCCTCAAGGAAGGCCAGTATCCGAACGGCCTCAAGGTCGGCGACACGGTCGCCGCCTACCGTGTCGTCACCAACAACTCCTCCTCGACCAGCGGCTCCTCCTCCTCTTCCGCGGACGACAACGGCTCGCTGATCGTGGGCCAGGCCAAGGTCACCGCCGTGCCGTCCGCCAAGAGCGGCGAGCTCGTCAGCAGCACCAACTACGCCATCACGCTCGCCGTCGACACCGACAAGGCGGCGGACCTGGCCCAGGCCGCGTCCAACGGCCAGGTAGCCCTGGTCAGCGTCCCCGGCAACGGCAACTAGAAGGCGGCCGACACCCCATGGCGCTCATCGCAATCGCCGCCGACAAGGGTTCGCCCGGCGTCACCACCGCGGCCGTCGCGCTGGCCGCGGTCTGGCCGCGTCGCGTGCTGCTCGCCGAGGCCGACCCGGCCGGCGGTGACTTGGTCTACCGCAGTGCCGCCGCGCACGGCGGACCGCTCAACCCCAACACCGGCATGCTGTCCATCGCCGCCACCGCGAGGCGCGGTCTCGTACCTGATCAACTCTGGGACCACGTGCAGCCGTTGAGCGGCGGGCTGGAAGTGCTGGTCGGGCTCGGTATCGCCGAGCACGCCGCCGGTCTCGCGGGGCTGTGGCCCACCCTCGGGCATGCCTTCGCCTCCCTCGCCGACTCCCCGAACGCCCCCGCCGACGTGATCGCCGACTGCGGACGGATCAGCGGCGACACCCCGGCCGTGGAGATGTTCCCGCACGCCGCACTCGTGCTGCTCGTCTCGCGCGCCGAGCCCGAGGCGCTCGCCCGGGTCAGGGACCGGGCCGGGGCGCTCGCGCAGAAGCTGCATGGCGGTCCGCGCGGCGCCGCCGCCCTCGCCACCCCGCTGATCGGTGTCGTCCTGATCGCCGACCCGGCCGGCTCCGGCAAGCTGGTCAACCAGGTCAACGACATGCTCGTACACGCCCAGACCGGCGCCCGGGTGGTCGGCACCATCGCCGACGACCCGGCCGGCGCCGACCAGTTGGCCGGCCGCAAGCGCGGGCGGCTCGACAAGTCCCTGCTCATCCGCTCGGCCCGCAAGGTCACCGCCGACCTCCACCAGCAGTACGGCGCCGCCTGGTCCGTACCGAACCAGGCGCCCCACGCGGGAGCCGGCCGATGACCGCTGTCGACCACCAGTTGGTCAAGCGGTTCCGGCAGGACGCCGGCGACCGTATCGCCGAGCAGCGCCGCCAGGACCAGGCGTCCGGCGTGACGCCGATGTCCACCGAGGACGAACGGCAGTACGCCCGCGCGGTCATAGCCCAGATCCTGGAGGAGTACGCCCGCGCGGAGATCAACGCCGGGCGGACCCCGCTGGACGCGGAGACCGAGGAGCAGTACGCCGCCGCCGTGCACGCCGCGCTGTTCGGCGTGGGACGGCTGCAGCCGCTGCTCGACAACCCGGAGGTCGAGAACATCGACATCAACGGGTGCGACCAGGTCTTCGTGGGCTACAGCGACGGCCGTGAGGTCAAGGCGGACCCCGTCGCCGAGACCGACGAGGAGCTCATCGAGCTCATCCAGGTGCTCGGCGCGTACTCGGGTCTCTCCTCCCGGCCGTTCGACTCCGCCAACCCGCAGCTCGACCTGCGGCTGCCCGACGGCTCCCGGCTCTCCGCCGTCATGGACGTCACCCGGCGGCCCGCGCTCTCCATCCGTCGCGCCCGCATGGGCAAGGTCTTCATCTCCGACCTGGTCGGCAACGGCACGCTCACGCCCGAGGTCGCGCACTTCATGGCCTGCGCCGTCCGCGCCCGCAAGAACATCATGATCGCGGGGGCGACGAACGCCGGTAAGACGACGCTGCTTCGGGCCCTCGCCAACGAGATCCCGCCGCACGAGCGGCTCATCACCGTGGAGCGGGCCCTGGAGCTCGGACTCGACACCTTCCACGACCTGCATCCCAACGTGGTGGCGTTCGAGGAACGGCTGCCCAACTCCGAGGGCCAGGGCACCATCAGCATGGCGGAGCTGGTCCGGCGGTCCCTGCGTATGAACCCCTCCCGGGTCATCGTCGGTGAGGTCCTCGGCGACGAGATCGTCACCATGCTGAACGCGATGTCGCAGGGCAACGACGGGTCGCTGTCCACCATCCACGCCAACAGCTCCAGCGAAGTCTTCAACCGCATCTCGACGTACGCGCTCCAGGCCTCCGAGCGGCTGCCCATCGAGGCCAGCCAGATGCTGATCGCGGGCGCGGTGAACTTCGTCGTCTTCATCCAGCGGCGCAACAACTACCAGACCGGCGGCCGGCTCCAGCGCATGGTCACCTCGGTCCGCGAGGTCAACGGCGTCGACGGCCGGGTGCTGTCCAGCGAGGTCTTCGCGGAGGCACACGACGGCCGGGTCGTACCGCATGCGCCCATAGCCTGCCTGGAGGACCTGATGGCCTACGGCTACCAGCCGCACGGGGCGTGGGGGTGACGTGACATGAACCTGGGTTCCCTGGGCTCCATGGGCGGGCTCTTCTCCACGCCGGTCCTCGTCGCCCTCGGCTGCGGTGTCGCCTTCGGCGGCGGACTCGCGCTGCTGATCCTGGCGATCCGCGGCCTGCCCGCCAAGCCCGACCACGAGAAGCAGAAGGCCAACGAACGGGCCGCCGAGCTGATCAGGTTCGCCGGTCAGCGCGGCTCCCTGGCTGCCATCGTCGGCCTGGTCGTGCTGCTGCTGACCCGCTGGGCGGTGGCCGGCATCGCCGCCGGTGTCCTCGTCTTCTTCTGGGACAAGCTGTTCGGCGGCGCCGCCGAGGAGCGGGCCGCGATGAAGCGCGTGGAGGCGCTGGCCTCCTGGACGGAGTCGCTGCGCGACACGATCGCCGGTGCGGTCGGCCTGGAGCAGGCCATCCCCGCCTCGGCGCGGGCCGCTGCCCCGATCCTGCGGCCGCACCTCGACGCCCTCGTCGACCGGCTGCGCGCCCGCACCCCGCTGCCGGACGCGCTCCAGCACCTCGCCGACGAGATCAACGACGCGTCCGCCGACATCATCGTGGCCGCCCTCATCCTCAACGCCCGGCTGCGCGGCCCCGGTCTGCGCCAGGTGCTCGGCGCGCTCGCCAGGTCGTCCCGCGAGGAGGTCGACATGCGCCAGCGCGTGATGGCCCAGCGGGCGTCCACCCGGCGGTCGGTGCAGATCGTCGTCGCCGTGTCGGTCGCGTTCGTGCTCGGCCTCGCCGTCTTCAACCGCGACTTCGTGTCGCCGTACGGCACCGCCGTCGGCCAGCTCGTACTCGCCCTGGTCTGCGGGCTGTTCGCGCTCGGCTTCTGGTGGCTGCGCAAGCTGTCCACCATCGAGACCCCGGAACGGTTCCTGGTCCGCGACCAGTCCTCCGTGCAGTTCGTACGACCGCCCCGCACCGCACCCGGCGCACCGGGCGCTCCCGGCGCACCGGGCCAGCAACAGCTCCCCACCGAGGAAGGGGCCCGCCGATGAACCTCACGATGCCGATCGTCGTCGGCGTGATCCTGGGACTGGGCGTCTACGCCCTGATCCGCGCCCTGATGCCGTCCAAGCGCAGCGCGGTCGCGCAGGTCGCCCGGATCGACGCGATGCGGGCGCGCGGCGCGGCCTACGAGTCCGCGCGGCCGGCCCAGGACACCGGCCGGCTCGGCTCGCTGCGGGCCGAAGTCGGCGACCGGGTCGCCGAGTTCTACCGGCAGCAGGGCTGGGAACAGCGCTCGCTCCGTGCCGACCTCGCGGTGCTCGACCGCAGCTGGGAGAAGTTCCTGGCGACCAAGGTGCTGCTCGCGGCGGCCGGCCTGATCTTCGGCCCGTTCCTGTTCGCCGTCGTCTACACCATGGGCTTCGGGCACAGCCCGGTCATCCCGGTCTGGCTCTCCCTGGCCTGCGCGGCCCTGTTCTTCTTCCTGCCCGACCTGGAGGTACGACGGGACGCGGCCGAGAAGCGCCGGGACCTCAGGCGTGTCATCGGGGCGTACCTCGACCTGGTGTCGATGAGCCTCGCCGGCGGCCGTGGTCTGCCCGAGGCCCTGATGGCGGCCGCCGAGGTCTCCGACGGCTGGGCCAACCAGCGGATCCGCAACGCCCTCTCCGACGCCCGGATCACCGGCGTCAGCCAGTGGCAGGCGCTGGGCGCGCTCGGCGAGGAACTCGGCGTGGAGGAGCTCAAGGACCTCTCCGCCTCCCTCGCCCTGGTCGCGGACGACGGCGCCAAGGTCCGCGAGTCCCTCGCCTCCCGCGCCGAGACCATGCGCCACCGCGAACTCGCCGAGATCGAGGGCAGCGCGGGCGAGAAGTCCCAGTCGATGCTCGTCGCCCAGCTGCTGCTGTGCGCCGGCTTCCTGGTCTTCCTGATCTTCCCGGCGGCGATGCGGGTGTTCCAGGTGAGCTGATGTTCTGTGCCTCGGGACGAGGCGAGATGAGCTGAGACGAGCTGATTCGAGAACCTTCGCCAACTGCTGTATCGAGAGGACAAGTCATCATGAACCGACGGAACGTCAGCACCGGGATCCCGGCAATGGACTTCCTGGTCACCTTCCTGCAGGCCCGCGTGGAGCGCGCCCGCTCCGGTGAACTCGACCGCGGCGCCTCCGCCGTCGAGTGGGTCATCATCTCGGCGGTCGTGGTCGCGATCGTCGGCGTGGTGGCCGCCATCATCAACGCCGCGCTGAGCGACGGCGCCAACAAGGTCGGCAACTGCATCAAGGGCGCCAACGCCAGCGGAACCTGCTGATCGACGACGTACGTACGACGGGGGTGACGGGGATGCTGGTGGGCGTGAGCAGAGGCCTGCGCGGCTGGGTACGCCGCCGGGCGGCCGCCGCGCGCGGCGACTCGGGCGGCTCGGGAGACTCGGGCATGACCGCCATCGAGTTCGTGCTGCTCACCCCCGTCCTCTTCTTCATGATCTTCGCGACGGTGCAGTTCGCGTTGTACTTCTTCGCCGACCACGTGGCCCAGGCGGCGGCCCAGGCCGGCGCCCGCAAGGCCCGTGCCACCGCCGACGCGGAGCCCGGTGCCTGGCGCGGCGAGGCCCAGGACGTGGTCGACTCCTACATCAGCCAGCTCGGGCCGCAGCTGGTCCTGTCGCCCGACGTGAAGATGATCCAGCCGGAACAGAACACGGTCGGCGTCGAGATCTCGGCCCGCATCCCGACGGTGTTCCCGGGCCTGGACCTGACGGTGCACGCGCAGTCGTCCGGGCCGGTGGAGCGATTCGTGGAGGACACGAACTAGATGTCCTCCCCGCAGAACTCCTCTCAGGCAAGAACTCCGGACGACCGGGGGCTGTCGACCATCGAGGTCGTCATCCTCGCCCCGGTCATGATCCTGTTCATCCTCGTCCTGGTCGCCTTCGGCCAACTCGTCGACGGGCGGGGCGCGATCGACGGTGCCGCGCGGGACGCGGCCCGCGCCGGGTCCATCCAGAAGGACCACGCCACGGCCATGTCGGAAGCGCAGAAGGCCGCCGACGCGGACCTGTCGGACGTCTGCTCCGGCCCGGTCTCCGTCGTACAGACCAGCCAGGGCTTCGAGCCCGACACCCTCTTCACGGTCGAGGTGAGCTGCGAGGTACGGGGGCTGGCCATGCTGGGCCTGGACATCCCGACGACGCTCACCGCGAGCTTCTCCTCACCGCTCGACCCGTTCCGGAGGGCCGCATGAGCCTTGCCGTGCTGCGCACTTGGTGGGCCGCGCGCCGGCTCCGTCTCGACGACCGGGGCTCGGGCGCCGGCGCGGTCATCATCTTCGCGCTGGTCTTCCTCTCCCTCTCCGCCTTCGTCATCGACGGCGGCCTGTCCATCTCCAAGCGCGAACGGGCCGCCGACATCGCGGAACAGGCGGCCCGTTACGCGGCGCAGGACATCGACAGGGACAAGCTGTACGAGGGTCAGGGCGGCGCGCCCATCAACTACGAGGACTGCGACGCCCGGGTGAAGACCTTCGCCCGCGAGATGGACATGTCCACCGCCGACATCGCCGGCACCCACTGCATCGCCGCCGACCCCCAACGGGTGCAGGTCGAGGTCCAGTTGACGTACCAGCCGGTCCTCACGGGCATGTTCTACGGCGGCGCGATCGTGGTGCACGGGCAGGCGACCGCCGAGAACGAGGTCGGCTGAGGGTCACCGGTCCTTCTTCGATGCGTGGTCCCGCTGTGCCGGGACCCGTGCGTCGGCCTCGGCTCCTCCGCCCCCTTTGCCCTTGCCGCCGTTGCCGTTGCCGTTGCCGTTGTCGTTGTCGTCGGTGTCGCTCGGCGGGGGCGGGCAGTCGTCGTCCGGCGGGGTGACCGGGTCGGTCGGTGCGGCGGGCGGGGTGTCCACGGGGGCCGGATCGGTCGGTTCGGCGGGCGGAGTGGGGTCCTCCGACTCGGCCGGGGGCGACGGAGGACTCGGTTCGGTGGGCTCCGCCGGGGGAGTGGGATCCGCGGGCTGCGACGGCGAGGGCGACGGCCCGGTCGTCTCGGGCGGCGCCGCGGTGTCACCGCCCCCGTCGTCTCCCGAGGTACTCCCGCCCGGGACCGGCGTGGCCCCGGTGGTGTCCGACGGCCCGGACCCGGCCGTACGCACCGGACCGGACTCGTCCCCGGCCCCGGCCGTCCCCGTGCCGTCGCCCGCCTCCGCGACCGCCTCCACCGGTTCCGTCGCGGGGGCGTCCGTAGGCACCGCCGGCGTCCCGGCCACCGGCACCTGGGCCACCGGCGCGTCCGCGACCGGTGTCCGCCGGGCGGGGAGCGAGGAGGAGTGGCCCGGGCCGAGGATGAGCACCAGCGCCGCCGCACCGGCCACCATCGCGCCCGCCGCGACCACCACGGGCGCCTTCGTACCGCCGACGGTGGTGGCCTGCCGTACACCGTGCAGCAGCCCGCTCCCGCCTGTGTGTGCGCCCGCCGAGGCCCCGGCGGCCGTCAGGGTGAGCAGGAACTTCCCCGCCGTCCCCCCGACCGCGAACACCAGCAGGGCGGGACCGACCAGCGCGGGCAGCCGGTCGTTGGCGCTCATCAGGGCGGCGAGCCGGGTCCGGCAGTCCTCGCAGGTGTCGACATGGCCGAGCAGCCGGTCGGACTGACGCTCCGTCGCGGCGCCGCGCACATACGCGGGCATCCGGCTCCAGTGGACCTGGCAGGCGGGATCGTCCGGGGCGCCGGTCTGGGTGCGCAGGAAGGCCTGCCGCATGCCCTCGCGGGCGCGGTGCAGGAGTACGGCGGTGGCGCCCTCCTTCGTGCCCAGCTGCGGCCCGATCTGCGCGAGCGGCTGGCCCTCCGCCTCGGCCAGCCACAGCGCCTTGACCCAGCGTTCGGGGAGTTGGGCCAGCACGCGCACGAGGAGGTCGACCGAGGAGACCTGCTCGGCGGGGTCGTCCCCGTGGCGGCCGGCCTCGGCGGGTTCGTCCTCGTGCGGATCCCGGGGCATCTCGCGGGCGGCCCCGCTCGCCGCGTACGCGAGATGCCGGACCGTCGTCGTCAGGTACGCCGACACGTTGTCGATCTCGTGCCCCTCGGCCAGCCGCCGCCACACCCTGAAGTGCGCCTCGGCGACCAGGTCTTCTGCGAGCCAGGCGTTCCTGGTGAGGGAGCGGGCGTACGCGACGAGACGCGGCTGCTGTTCCTCGTAGATCCGGGCGTAGGCGGTGGTGCTGATCACTGCAGAGGAACCGTCGTGCATGGCGGAACGCTCCAGTTGCCGGGCGTGGGGCGGGGAAAGGGTTTGTCAGGGTAGATGGCAAAACTTTCAAGCACAGTTTCAAGCGCATCAAGAAGTGACACAAGTCACTCAACTTGCGTGTGTTTCCCGCGTAATCAACCGGCCGCCGAGCGCTCTCACTTGTACGACCACTTTGACGACCCCCTGTACGACGGCCCGTCACCGCACCCCCGGAGAAGACCCGTGCCCATCACGCTCGAGCAGCCCACCGGCGCCCGCCTGCTCACCGCCGACGAACAGGAGGTGGCGGTCCCCGCGACCCTCCGCTACACCTCGGCCGACCCGCAGGCCGTGCACTTCGTCTTCCCGCCGTGGATCTCCCTGGACGGCGAGGAGGTCACCTGGACCTTCGCGCGGGCCCTGCTGGAGGAGGGCCTGGAGACCCCCGCCGCCCTCGGCAATGTGCACGTGCGTCCGTACGGCCCCTCGCGCACGGTCGTCGAACTCCGCGCGGAGGAAGGGGTGGCGGCGATCAGCTTCCCCACGTCGGTCCTCGCCCGCTTCCTGCTGTCGTCGCTGCGGGTCGGCGGCTGACCGGCGTGCGGGGGAGTGTGCGGGGTGTGTGGAGGGGTGGTGTGCGCATCCGGCGAGACAACTCATCTCAATCGGGAGCCTGTTGATCAAAGAGGGCAATCCGGGCGGTCGTTGGCCGCTCTCCCCTTCGACGCTGTCAGTCCCAGTCAATAGGATCGTCGGTGGGGGCTCGGTAGGCTCGCTGCGCCCCCGGCCCACCTCCTCCCCACACGACCCAGGACACCCGCCATGGCGCGACGCAGCACATCAAGCTCGACGGGAAGACCGACGGGGAACCCGTCGGGTCCGCGGAACCGGACCCCGCAGCCGGTGCGGCTGCGTCGGCGTACGTTCGGGGACTTCGTCAAGGCGTTCCTCGCCTTCGTGGCGCTGCTGCTGCTCGTCGTCGGCGTCCCCGGCGCCCTCGCGGTCACCGTCGGCTGGCCCCTGCCGACCAGCGCGCCCAGCATGGACTGGCTGTCGCAGCCGATCGGCGTCGACACGTTCCTCAACACGCTGACGGTCATCGTCTGGCTGGCCTGGGCCCAGTTCACGGCCTGTGTGCTGGTCGAGGTCAAGGCGGCCCTCTCCGGCGTCGGCCTGCCCGGCCGCGTCCCCGGCGCCGGCCCCAGCCAGCTGCTCGCCCGGCAACTCGTCGCCGCGCTGCTGCTGGTCGGCGCCACCGCCGCCAGCTTCACCCCCGGCCTCTCGCAGCTCGGCCACAGCCTGGAGGGCAACCAGAAGGGCACGGTGGCCACCGCCCAGGCCACCCCCGGCATCCTCGCCCAGCAGCAGGAGCAGGCGAAGAGCACCGCCGCCGCCCTCGCCGAACAGGCCGGGCATGTCGCGGCCCAGGCCGAGCACGGCTCCACCGCCGCCCACGGCGCGACGAAGTACTACCGGATCCAGCCGCCCGAGGGCCGCCACCACGACTCCCTGTGGGAGATAGCGCAGCGCCATCTCGGTGACGGCCGCCGGTACAAGGAGATCTACGAGCTCAACAAGGACCGCGTCCAGCCCGACGGCTCCCGGCTCTCCGAGGCCAGCCTCATCCGCCCCGGCTGGATCATGGAGATGCCCGGCGACGCCCACGGCGGCGAACTCGTCGAGAACCCCGACGCGCATGTCTCGCCGCACGTCCAGCAGCAGATCAGCGACTACGCCCGGACCGGCGACCACGCCCAGCAACAGGGCGGGCAGCACGCGGGCGGCGACGGCGCCACCGCCCAGATCACCGTGCCCGCCCAGCGCCCCGCGGGTCACGGCGGCGGCACGGCCGCGCACGCCCACGAAGCCGCCCACCAGACCTCCGGCGACTCCTCCTTCGGGCTGCCCGAGGCCCTCCTCGGCGCCCCCCTGCTCGCCGCCGGCCTGCTCGCCGCCCTCGGCCGCCGGCGCCGACAGGCCCTGTGGCAGTCGGCGCTCGGCGCCGTCGGCGGCCGGCGCGGCATGGAGCCGCCGACCCCGACCGGCGACGCCCAGGACGTCCAGGACGCCCTGCTGGTGGGCGCCGACCCGGAGGGCGTACGGCTGCTCGACCGGTCGCTGCGCGGACTGGCCGCCGCCCTCGCCGCCGAGTCCCGGCACCTGCCCGTCGTCTACGCGGCCTGGCTCAGCCACGGCGATCTGCACCTCCAGCTCGCCCAGCCGTCCGGGAACCCGCCGGCGCCCTGGCAGCCCGGCCAGGACCCCACGTTCTGGACGCTGTCCCGCGCGGACGCCGCCCGCTACGAGGACACCGACACCGCCGCGCCGTACCCCGGCCTGGTCAGCCTCGGCACCATGGACGACTCGCGGCTGCTGCTCAACCTGGAGGCCGTGCCCGGCATCGTCTCGCTGAGCGGCCGCGAGGCCGACCGGGCCGCCCTGTTCGCCTCGGTCGCCGCCGAACTCGCCACCAACGGCTGGTCGGACCGGATGACCATCACCCTCGTCGGCTTCGGCGCCGACCTCACCCCGCTCGCCCCGAACCGGCTGCGCCATCTCGACGACGTGGACGCGCTGTTCGAGACGATGGAGGCGGAGACCCGACAGCGGCGCGGCGCGCTGGGCGCCGCCGGGCACGACTCGGTCCTCGTCGGCCGCACCGGCCCGGCCCAGCACACCCGTTGGGCCCCGCACCTGGTGCTGCTCGCCGGCCGGCCGTCCGCCGAGGACGCGGTGCGGCTCGCCGAACTCGCGGCCGACGCCAGCCGGCTGGGCATCGGCTACCTGGTCGGCACCGACACCGGCGACCTGCCCGGCGCCGCCTGGGCGATGGAGGTCACCCCGGAGGGCAAGCTCCTCGCCCCGCTCCTCGGCCTCGAACTCGACGCCCAGCTGCTGCCGGCCGTGCAGCAGCGCGCGGTCGTCGAGCTGTTCGTCGAGGCCGACCCCGAGGGCGACCCGGACGGGCCGACCAACGCGCCGCCGTTCCTCGTCGACATCAGCGAGCAGGGCCGGCCGGCGGTGTACGCGCGGCTCGTCGGGCCGTACGAGATCATCGGCCTCGACACCCCCGACGGCGAGCGCAGCGCCCTGCTCCACGAGGCCCTCGCCCTGCTTCTCCTGCACCGCGAGGGCGTGCACCCGCGCGTGCTGTCGTCCGCGCTGTGGCCGCGCGGGGTGACGGAGGACGTCCGTGACGCCCTCCTGGAGCGGCTGCGCGGCTGGCTGGGCACCGACCCCGACGGCAGCCCGCGGCTGCGGACCGACGCGACCGGCCGGCTCGTGCTCGCCAAGACCGTCGTCTCCGACCTCGACGTCCTGCGCTCCCTCTACCACGAGGCCACCCAGGGCAAGGGCGTCGACAGCCGTGCGGTCCGCGGCCGCCTCCTCACCGACGCGCTCGTCCTGGTCCGCGGCCCGCTGCTCGCCGACCGCGCGGAGGGCCGCTACCGCTGGCTCACCCACGAGATCATCGACGCCCAGCTGCCGCTCCTCGTCGCCGACATCGGCCTCGCCCTCTCCGCGTTCCACCTGGAGAAAGACCGCGCGGAGAAGGCGATCGAGGCGCTCGGCGCGGCACTGAAGACCGCCGCGGCCGACGAGCGCCTCTGGAACGAGTTGCTGCGCGCCACGCACGCCACCGGCGACCCCGACCGGGTCCGCGCCCTCGCCGCCGACCTCATCGCCCGCAGCGGCGCGCGGGGCCTGCCCCCGCGCACCGAGGCCCTCCTCGACGAACTCCTCCCGACCTGGCGCGACAGCGCCTCCGCGACGGGATGACCGCCCTGGACACCCTGGATCTCGCCCTGCCCGTCACCGCCGCTCTCTGGGGCGCGGCGACGGGCACCGTCCTGCCCCGCGCCGCATACCGCTTCTCCACACCGGCGGGGGAGGACTGGCGCACCCACTGCCCCGCCGGCCACCCCCTCCGAGGCTGGCTGGGCCGCACCCACTGCGCCGCCTGCCCGACCACCACCCCGGCCGAGACCCCCGCGCCCGCGGCCGACGGCGAACCCGCAGCCGCCGCCGACGAACCCGCGGCCGCCGACGGCGAGGACGCCCCACAGGGGTCACCCGCACCCGACGACGAAAGCCGCACGGTTGGTGCGGGCGGGAAAACCAAAACCGCGACCCCCCACCAGCCCGCAGCCGCCACGCTCGCCCTGGCCACCACCCTCGTCTGCACCGCCCTCGCACTCGCCACCGGCCCCCGCCCCGAACTCGCCGTCTGGCTCCTCCTGGCCCCCGTCGGCGTACTGCTCGCGGTCGTCGACTTCCGCGTCCAGCGCCTCCCCGATCCCCTCACCCTCCCCCTCGCGGCCACCGCCCTCGCCCTCCTCGCCGTGGCCGCCCTGCTCCCCGAGCACGCCGGCCACTGGCGCACCTCCCTCTACGCGGCCCTCGCCCTCGGCGCCGCCTACTTCGTGCTCTTCCTCATCAACCCCGGCGGCATGGGCTTCGGCGACGTGAAGCTCGCCCTCGGCACCGGCGCCGCCCTCGGCTGGTACGGCTGGCCCACCGTGCTGCTCGGCACCTTCGCCGGGTTCCTGTTCGGCGCCCTGTACGGCGGCGCGCTCGTCGTCGTACGGCGGGCCGGGCGCAAGACGGCGATCGCGTTCGGGCCGTTCCTGATCGCGGGCGCGTTCGCGGGCCTCCTGGTCGGCGCGTACACAGCCTGAGGTCAGGCGGCGACAGGCGCTGGCGTAGGCTGGTTCGGTCCGTCCACAACCCCTGCCGAAAGGGATGCCCCGGTGACCGAGAAGGCCGACCTCCAGTCCGTTCTCGACCGTGCCGCTGCCGGTGGGCGGATCACCCCGGAAGAGGCGCTCGACCTCTACCGCGACGCACCCCTGCACGCGCTGGGCGCCGCCGCCGACGCGGTACGCCGCCGCAGGTACGCCGGTACCGAGCACATCGCGACGTACATCATCGAGCGGAACATCAACTACACGAACGTGTGCGTCACGGCGTGCAAGTTCTGCGCGTTCTACGCGGCCCCCAAGGACAAGGACAAGGGCTGGACCCGCGACCTCGACGACATCCTGCGCCGCTGCGCTGAGACGGTCGAACTGGGCGGCACCCAGATCATGTTCCAGGGCGGCCACCACCCCGACTTCGGCGTCGAGTACTACGAGAAGCACTTCAAGGCGATCAAGGACGCGTTCCCGCAGCTGGTCATCCACTCCCTCGGCGCGTCCGAGGTCGAGCACATGGCCCGGATCTCCGGGGTCTCCGTCGAGGAGGCCATCACCCGGATCCACGAGGCCGGCCTGGACTCCTTCGCGGGCGCCGGCGCGGAACTCCTCCCCGCACGCCCCCGCAAGGCCATCGCGCCCCTCAAGGAGAGCGGCGAGCGCTGGCTGGAGATCATGGAGACGGCCCACAAGCTGGGCGTCGAGTCCACCTCGACCATGCTCATGGGCACCGGCGAGACCAACGCCGAGCGCATCGAGCACCTGCGGATGATCCGGGACGTCCAGGACCGCACCGGCGGCTTCCGGGCCTTCATCCCGTACACCTACCAGCCCGAGAACAACCACCTGAAGGGCCGCACGCAGGCCACGCTCTTCGAGTACCTGCGGATGATCGCGATCGCGCGGATCTTCATGGACAACATCGCCCACATCCAGGGCTCCTGGCTGACGACGGGCAAGGAGGTCGGCCAGCTCTCGCTCCACTACGGCGCGGACGACCTCGGCTCGATCATGCTGGAGGAGAACGTCGTCTCCTCGGCCGGCGCCAAGCACCGCTCCAACCGCCTGGAGATCATCGACCTGATCCGCAAGGCGGACCGGGTCCCGGCGCAGCGCGCCACGACCTACGAGCACCTCGTCGTCCACGACGACCCGGCGAACGACCCGGTCGACGAGCGCGTGATGTCCCACATCTCCTCGACGGCGATCGAGGGCGGCACGGCCCACCCGGAGTTGAAGCTCCTCGCCTCCAACTGACCCGACCGTGGAGACGATTCACACGGCGGACCGGGTCCTCGTCACCTGGGCCGCCGAGCCGATCGAGAACGGTGCCGTGGTGGTCGTACGGGACCGGATCGGCGCCGTCGGGACGTACGACGACCTCCGCGCCCGCTTCCCCCAGGCGCGCGTCCGCACCTGGCCGGGCACCCTGGGCTCCGCCCACTTCCACGACGGCCCCCTCCCGCTCGCCCCCAGCCCGCGCGAACGCGTCCACGCCGTACTGAAACTGGGGGCGACGGCGATCCTGGACCAGCACGCCGGCTCGCCCGAGCTACGGGCGGCGGCGGAACGCAACGATGTCGTGGTCCTGCCGGGCGCGCCCCGCCGCCCGGCGATCACCGAGTCCGGCCGCGCCGACCTGGCCGTCTTCGACGATACGGGGCAGTGCATCGCGACGATCTGCGCCGGCCGCCTCGTCCACAGACGTAAGTAGCGAGCGCCCCGTCAGGGGCGAGGGCTGTGACATTTGCGGCTCCGCCGCGTGGGCGCGCTCAACCCCCACCGGCCCGCAGACAGGACTCAGCCCGCGAACGCCTCCCCAAACGCCCCCGAACTCTGACTCACCCCACTGCAGTTGGTCGAGGCGTCGTCATCCTCCGAACCGCTCTCACACTGCACATCCCGGAACGTCGACCACATAGACACCCACGCGACCCCCTTCTCCTCCGCGAACGCCCGTACATCGGCCGCGTCCGACAGCGAGAACGTCTCCCCGTCCACGTCGTTCACCCCGATCATCGAGGTCAGCGCCATCCCGCCCCACGCCCCCGCGTCGGACAGCCCGAACACCTTCTTCAGCTGCTTCTGCGTGGCCTTGGCCGCGGTGACCGCGTAGTCGCCCATGTCCCCGTCGTACGACTCGCCGTAGTTCATGGTCATGATGTTGACCGTCGAGACCTGCACGTCGTACTTGTTCGCGGACTCCAGCAGCGCCAGGCTGTCGGAGTCGAGCCCGGACGGCATCACGGGCAGGGTGAAGGAGACCTCCAGGTCCGGCCGTTCCTTCTGGAGCTGCGCGATCGCCTCCGACCGCAGGGCGACCGAGTCGGAGTCGGTCAGGGTGTCGCCCTCGATGTCGAAGTCGGCCTGGGTGGAGCCCGCGGCGTCCAGCGCGGCCCCGTACGCGGCCGCCAGCTTCGACGCGCCGGAACAGGTCGTCGCCAGCTCCTTCCCGGAGGCCCCGCCGAAGGACACCCGGACCGTCGCGCCGTCCTGCTTCAGCGCGGAGATCCGCGACTTCACGGCCGGACTGCCGATCGCCGTCGTCCCGTTCCACTTCGGCGTGCAGCTGCTGCCGCTGGAGATCACGAAGGCCAGGTTGTACGCCGACGGCGATCCCGCGTCGTCCGTGCCGGCCGCCTCCGTCGCGCTGACGTAGGGCGCGTAGGCGGAGGCCCGCTTCGGCGGCGCGGGCGCCGCGTCCGACGTGCCGTCGGAGTCCGAGGAGCACCCTGTCACTGCCATGGCAAACAGGCAGGTAAGCCCAGCAGCCGGCCTCAGGAAACCCCGCATTAAGATGCACCCGCTCTCGTGATTTGTGTCTCAGGCTCGAAACAAAGCCTGATTCCAAAGGAAAACGTCTCACACGTACGTGGTGTTCAAATATTCGGCGGATACATGGAAAACTCATGGAACGAAGCCATCGAAACAGATGAATCGGTCATCGCAAAAGGGGTGTTGCGGTAGTTTCCCCACCTCTATCGCTCCCGCAGGTGTTCACAGAATCTCTCAGCGAAAAGACAGGTTAAGGGGTTTCTCATGGTCGCCTCACAAGAACTCCGAAGGCGGTCACATAAAGACTCCCTAATATCCGAGGAATGCAATCCGAGCCTGCCATCGAAAGCCGCGCCACCATGCGCGGTCGCCGCCGCAAACAAGGCAACGGGTCTGCCGAGGGGCCCGTCTTCGTCGACTCGTCCGGCCGCCGGTCCAAGGTCCTGCGCCGCGTCGGCCTCCTCCTCGGCGTCGTCTGCCTCGCCTACACGGGAGTGCTCGGCGCCGCCTTCATGGGCTGGGGGACCTCGCTCACCCCGGACTCGCTGATCCCCGACTTCGCACGCGGCGGCAGCGCCCCCGGCGGCGAGCGCCCGCAGGGCGGCATCGGCCGTCAGGCCGGTCTGCCCAGCGGCCTCCCGTCGGCACCGCCCTCGGCCGCCTCCGCCGACTCGGCCACCGCCACCCCGTCCGCCTCCGCATCCGCCTCCGCCGACTGACCGGAAACGCAGGCCTCTCCCCATGACTACACCGACGTCCTCGCGCGGCCGCAGGCGCGCCCCCTCCCGTATCGAACGGGCGGCGGGCCGGGCCGCGGCGCTGCAGAAACCACGTGTCATCCTCGCCCTGCTGCTCCTGCTGGCGCTGACCTGCGTGATGCTGCTCGACGGCTATCTGCGCGCGGAGGTCGGCGGCGACAACCGGGTCCGCAGCGGCGCCAGTTCCAGCAAGGTGCCGGACAAGATCCTCGACGGCGGCCCGATCCTCACCTTCCGGGGCGGCCAGGCGACCACTGTCTCCGTCCCCTCCAAGACCATCGCGCTCACCTTCGACGACGGCCCCAACCCGACCTGGACCCCGCAGGTCCTCAAGATCCTTCAGGAGAACGACATACCGGGCACGTTCTTCCTGGTCGGCTCGATGGTGTCGCGCTACCCGAGCATCGTGAAGTCGATGGTCGAGCAGGGCAACGAGGTGGGCATCCACACCTTCACGCACGTCGACCTGTCGTACCAGAGCGACGCCCGGGTCAACCGCGAGATGCAGCAGACCCAGCTCGCGCTCGCCGGCGCGGCCGGCATCACGACGACCCTCTTCCGCGCGCCGTACTCCTCCGAGACCGACGCCATCGACAACTACAGCTGGCCCGTCTACCAGAAGCTCGGCAAGGAGGGCTACACCAGCGTCTTCGTCGACACCGACAGCGACGACTGGAAGAAGCCGGGCGTCTCGAAGATCATCAAGTGGGCCACGCCGAAGAAGAACAAGGGCGCCGCGGTGCTCTTCCACGACGCCGGTGGCGAGCGCTCGCAGACGATCAAGGCGCTGCCGACGTACATCAAGAAGATGAAGGCGAAGGGCTACACCTTCACCACCGTCAGCGGGGTCATCCAGAAGCGGAACGCCGCGAACCGGGAAGCCGCCGCCGCGGGCAACGGCACGAGCGGCACGAGCGGCACCGGCGGTCAGACCGCCACCGGGGTCACCGAGGCCGGCTCACTCGCCGGAACCGGCACCGCACCGACCGGCGAGGGCGGCACCGCCCCGAACGGCGAGAGCGGGGGCACCGGCACCGCGCCGAACGGCCAGAACGGCCAGAACGGTTCCACCTCCACCACCGCCCGCCTCCAGGCGGCCCACCGCACCGCCACCGGCATGACCCTCTACGAGGGCAAGGCGCTCATCGTGGCGGTCACGATCGCCGAATGGGCCCTGCCGGTCCTCTCCTACCTGCTGCTCGTCGTCGGCATCGCGGTCATGGGCCGCTTCGGGATGATGCTGCTCATCGCCCGCCGCCACTACAGACAGCGCAACAAACGCCGCTTCAGCTGGGGCCCGACGGTGACCGGCCCGGTGAGCGTGATCGTCCCGGCGTACAACGAGAAGGAGTGCATCGCCAACACCCTGGAGTCGCTGGCGCAGAGCACCCACCCGATCGAGATCATCGTCGTCGACGACGGTTCCACGGACGGCACCTCCGAGATCGCCCGCGCCGCCGCCGACAAGCTCGGGATGACCAACGTCCGGGTCGTCCGGCAGAAGAACGCGGGCAAGCCGGCCGCCCTCAACAACGGTGTCCGCAACGCCACGTACGACATCGTCATCATGATGGACGGCGACACCGTCTTCGAGCCGGACGCGGTGCACCAGCTGGTGCAGCCCTTCGCCGACCCCGAGGTCGGGGCGGTCGCCGGCAACGCCAAGGTCGGCAACCGCAACACGATCATCGGCGCCTGGCAGCACATCGAGTACGTGATGGGCTTCAACCTGGACCGCCGGATGTACGACCTGCTGCGCTGCATGCCGACCATCCCCGGCGCGATCGGCGCCTTCCGCCGCGACGCGGTCCTCCAGGTCGGCGGGATGAGCGAGGACACCCTCGCCGAGGACACCGACATCACCATCGCCATGCACCGCGCAGGCTGGCGGGTCGTCTACCAGGAGCACGCCAAGGCCTGGACGGAGGCGCCCGGTTCGCTCAAGCAGCTGTGGTCCCAGCGCTACCGCTGGTCCTACGGCACCATGCAGGCGCTGTGGAAGCACCGCAAGTCCCTGACGGACAAGGGCCCTTCGGGCCGCTTCGGCCGGGTCGGCATGCCCCTGGTGGTCCTCTTCCAGATCGTCACGCCGGTCTTCGCCCCGCTCATCGACGTCTTCACGGTCTACTCCATGATCTTCGTCGACTTCGAGGCGGCGCTGCTGGCCTGGTTCGCGGTCCTCGGCATCCAACTGGCGTGCGCCGCCTACGCGTTCCGCCTCGACAAGGAGCAGTACCGCTACCTGCTGATGATGCCGCTCCAGCAGCTGGCCTACCGCCAGATGATGTACCTGGTCCTCATCCACTCCTGCATCACCGCCCTCACCGGCGGCCGCCTGCGCTGGCAGAAGCTCAAGCGCACCGGCGAGGTCGGCACCCCGGCGGGGGTGAGCGGCTGATGAGCTGGGACCAGCAGCAGAACCCGTACCAGCAGGGCTACGGCTACGACTACCACCCGTACGGCGGCCAGCAGCAGTACGCGCAGCAGCCGTACCCGCAGCAACAGCAGTACGTCGACTACGGCTACACCCCGGCGCCGGACCAGACGGCTCCGCTCCCGCCGGTGGTGGAGCCGGAGCCTGTGCCCGAGCAGGAACCGGCGCCCGTCGTCGAGGAGCCGCAGCCCGAGTCCGCCCCCGACCCGAAGCCCAAGCCCGCCGGGCGCGACCGCTACTTCGACACACTCCGCGCGGTCGCCCTGATCCGGGTCGTCACCTATCACACCTTCGGGTGGGCCTGGTGCGGGATGATCTTCCCCTCCATGGGCATCATGTTCGGCCTGGCCGGCACGCTGATGGCGAAGTCCCTGGAGCGCCCCGCGCTCAAGGTCGTGAAGAGCCGTCTTCGCCGTCTCCTGCCCCCCTTCTGGTTCTGGGGCTTCTTCGTCGTCCTGGCGATGCTGATCCACGACTGGATGCCCGGCTGGCAGATCGTCTACTGGGTCGTGCCGCTCGGCGACCCGCCGGGCAACGCGTGGGGCGAGCAGGCCTGGGAGATCCTCTGGTACCTGCGGACGTACCTGTGGTTCGTCCTGCTCTCCCCGGCCCTGCTGTGGCTCTTCCGCAAGGCCCCGATCCCGGTGCTGCTGGGATCGCTGGCCCCGATCCTCGTCCTGAACTTCGTCTGGTCGGGTCCGGACAACCGCTTCGGCAGCGCCCTGTGGGACCTGTCGACGTACCTCTTCTGCTGGATCCTCGGCTTCGCGCACCGCGACGGCGTGCTCCGGCGGATGAAACCCGCCCTCGTGGCCGTCGCCTCGCTCGGCGCGGTGGCGTACGGCGGCTGGTACGCCTTCGCGCACCAGGCCGACTTCGGGACGTACGACCTGGACGAGAACCCCCTCGCCCAGGCCTTCTGGTCGGCCGGGTTCGTGACGCTGCTGATGTGGGCCAAGGCCTACTTCACGATCGACTTCGCCTGGCTGGCCCGCTTCCGGCGGCTCGACCGGACGGTCACGGTCTTCAACGCCCGCGCGGTGACGATCTACCTCTGGCACGAGATCGCGCTGATCCTGGCGGTCCCGCTGATCGACCAGATGTGGAACGTGCCCGCGTTCGAGAAATGGCTCCCGCTGGACAGCCAGTGGTTCATGTTCGGTGTCGGCTGGATCCTGATCGCGGTGTTCATCGTGCTGTGCGGCTGGGTGGAGGACGTGGCCGCGAAGAAGAAGCCCCGGCTTCTTCCGTGACGGCGTGCTGCAAGAATGGCGAGGTGACCCGCGCCTCCCTGAACAAGCAGCCGCACGAAGTCGCCTCGATGTTCGACGACGTGGCGGAACGGTACGACCTGACCAACGACGTGCTGTCGCTCGGCCAGGACCGGCAGTGGCGCAAGGAGGTCGCCAAGGCCGTCGACGCGCGCCCCGCGCAGAAGATCCTGGACCTGGCGGCCGGCACGGGCACCTCCTCCCAGCCGTTCGCCCGGGCCGGCGCCTATGTCGTGCCCTGCGACTTCTCCCAGGGGATGCTCCAGGTCGGCAAGCGGCGCAATCCCTGGATGCCCTTCACCGCCGGGGACGCCACGAAGCTGCCGTTCAAGGACGACACCTTCGACGCCGTGACGATCTCCTTCGGGTTGCGCAACGTCCAGGACACCGACGCGGCCCTGCGCGAGATGTACCGGGTGACCCGGCCGGGCGGACGGGTGGTGATCTGCGAGTTCTCGCACCCCACCTGGGCGCCCTTCCGGACCGTCTACACCGAGTACCTGATGCGCGCGCTGCCGCCGGTCGCCCGCGCGGTCTCCTCCAACCCGGAGGCCTACGTCTACCTCGCCGAGTCCATCCGTGCCTGGCCCGACCAGCCCGCGCTGGCCGGACGGCTGCGCGAGGCGGGCTGGTCGAAGACGGCCTGGCGCAACCTCAGCGGCGGGATCGTCGCCCTGCACCGGGGCTTCAAGGCGGCCTGAGACCCGACCTGGGACCCGGCCGGGGACTCGACCACCGACTCACAGGCTGCTCACCTCGAAGGCGTCCCCGGGCCGGTCCAGCTCGCGTTGCAGCCCGCCCGACGGGGGCCGTGGGACGCGTGGCTCGCGCACGCCCCCGCCGCCCTCGCCCTCACCGAAGTCGAACCACACGTACACCATCGAGTCCCGCGGCACCTCGGCACCGGGCTGCGGGAACTGGCGCACGACATAGTCGACGACCGTGAGATGGAAGTCCGGCCGGTCCGGCGCGTTGAGGAACAGACCCCGCGCCTGGGCGGTCTCGCGCGCGTCCACGGCCATCAGACCGACCAGCCGTGGCACACGCACTTCGGGTGTTTTGGGTGTTATGTGCACAGATGTCACCCCCAGCGGTACTGGAAGGGTAACCCCCGGCATATGGCGGCCGGAAGCACTAAGTGTCTTTCTGTAGCAGATCGTTACTCTGAGTAATCGGCCAATCGGTCAATTCGGTCTACAGGTCGAGCCGGAAACAGAGCGCCTCCTCCGCGAACCGCGGGTGCGGGAAGGTCTCCGCCAGCTCCATCCCGAGGCGCCGGGCGACCGCGACCGACCGCTCGTTCCCGGGCCGGACCATCGCCACCACCTTCGGCACGCCCGCCGCCCGCAGCCGCTCCAGCGTCATCAGCGCCGCCGCCGTCGCGTACCCCTTGCCCCAGTACTCCCGCGCGAGCCGCCAGCCGATCTCGATCTCGCCCCTGGGTCCCCACTCCCGCGGCCACGGCTGGCCGCCGGTGAAGCCGATGACCCGCCCGGCCTCGTCGGTCATCGTCCACAGGCAGAAGCCGAGCTCCGCGTCGTGCCGGCGCTGGCGGGCGGTGAGCTCCTCGTAGACGGACAGCTCCGCGGACCGGCCGCCGTGGAACTCCATCACATCCGGGTCGTCGAAGACCCGGTGCCAGGCGAACGCGTCCTCGTGCGTGGGCACACGCAGCCGTACCGCGGGGAGAGCTCGGTTCACAGGGGCAGCCCTTCAGCCGGGTGATCAGTACCGCTGAATAGACTGCCCATGTCCAGTGCCGGTCGGCACGCAGATTTCGAGCCTTGGGGAGCCCCCGCCGTGACCGAGCCCCTCTCCGAAAACACCGCCGATGTCATCGTCGTCGGCGCGGGGCCAGCCGGCTCCACGACGGCGTACCACCTCGCCAAGTCCGGCCTCGACGTCCTCCTGCTGGAGAAGACCGAGTTCCCGCGCGAGAAGGTGTGCGGCGACGGACTCACCCCGCGCGCGGTGAAACAGCTGGTCGCCATGGGCATCGACATCTCCGAGGAGGCCGGCTGGCTGCGCAACAAGGGCCTGCGCATCATCGGCGGCGGCACCCGCCTCCAGCTGGACTGGCCGGATCTCGCCTCCTTCCCCGACTACGGCCTCGTCCGCAAGCGCGACGACTTCGACGAACAGCTCGCCCGCCAGGCCCAGAAGGCGGGTGCGCGGTTGTACGAGCGGTGCAACGTCGGCGCCCCGATCATCGACGACCGCACCGGCCGGATCACCGGTGTGCACGCCAAGCTCGGCGAGGAGAAGCGCGAAGTCACCTTCCACGCGCCCCTCGTCGTGGCCGCCGACGGCAACTCCACCCGCCTCTCCCTCGCGATGGGCCTGCACCGCCGCGAGGACCGCCCGATGGGCGTGGCCGTCCGGACCTACTTCACCTCCCCCCGGCACGAGGACGACTACCTGGAGTCCTGGCTGGAACTCTGGGACCGCCGCGGCCCCCAGGACCGCCTCCTTCCCGGCTACGGCTGGATCTTCGGCATGGGCGACGGCACCTCCAACGTGGGCCTCGGCGTCCTGAACACCTCCGACTCCTTCAAGGAACTGGACTGGCGCGAGGTCCTCAAGGCCTGGTGTGCCTCCATGCCCGAGGACTGGGGCTACACCCCCGAGAACATGACCGGCCCGATCCGCGGCGCCGCCCTCCCCATGGCCTTCAACCGCCAGCCCCACTACACGCGCGGCCTGCTCCTCGTCGGCGACGCCGGCGGCCTGGTGAACCCCTTCAACGGCGAGGGCATCGCCTACGCCATGGAGTCCGGCCAGATCGCCGCCGACGTCATCGTCCAGGCCCACGCGCGGGCCACGCCCAGCGGCCGCGAACTGGCCCTGCAGCGCTACCCGCGCGTCCTCAAGGACACCTACGGCGGCTACTACACGCTGGGCCGCGCCTTCGTGAAGCTCATCGGCAACCCGAAGGTCATGCAGATCGCCGCCCAGCGCGGCCTGACCCACCCGCTGCTGATGAAGTTCACCCTCAAGCTCCTGGCGAACCTCACCGACCCGACCGGAGGCGACGCGATGGACCGCATCATCAACGGCCTGAGCAAGGTGGCCCCGAAGGCCTGAGCGCCGTCATGGGCGCCGTCACGAGGTGAGCGCCTCGATGTTGGCGGCCCGGCGGGCGTAGACGTCCTCCCGCCGGTCCGCCACCTGCCGCAGTGCTTCCTTCCGCTCCCGCTTGGAGAGCCGGTCGAGATACACGCGCCCGTTCACATGGTCCGTCTCGTGCGCGAGGCAGCGGGCGAAATACCCCGTTCCCTCAAGGGTGAGCGGATTGCCTTCCTTGTCCTGTCCGTGGACGACCGCCCGGTCCGGTCGCGGTACGTCCATCGTGGCACCCGGCACCGACAGGCACCCCTCGCTGTCGTCCAGCAGCCGTCGCGCGGCCGGGTCCAGTGCCTCCAGTACGGGGTTGACGATGTGTCCGACATGTCGGATACCGTCATCGTCGGGGCAGTCGTACACGAACAGGCGCAGATCGACCCCCACTTGGTTGGCGGCGAGGCCGGCTCCGTCGGCGATGTACATCGTGAGGAACATGTCGTCGATCAGCGCGGCGAGGTCGGGTCCGAACTCGGTGACGTCCCGGCACGGCTTGTGCAGGACCTCCTCGCCGGTCTCGGTGATCCGGCGCACCGAACCGTGCCGGGCCTCGGGGGCGTGCCGGGGGTAGTGGTCCATGGGGTTCCCCTGGACGAAGACGCGTGGCATCGCGGTGTCTCCTTCTCGGTTCTCGGGCCGCCGCTCCGTGCGAGCGGCCTGCGTCGAGGATCCCAGGAGACACCGGGTTCGCGGGGGGCCTGTGGAAAACGTCCGCGGGCAGCCGGAAGGGCCGCTGCCCCCGAGCGGCTGCGGCCCTTCCGTGCTGGTGTGTTGCCCTGGTTGTCGCTGTTGCCCTGATTCTCAGAGCACGCGGACCGCGCCGGTCGGCGGGTCGTACGACAGGGGGTGCTCTCCGACGCCGCTGGACGGGTTCTGCGCGCCGACGAACATGCCGTCGCCCACGTACACCGCCACGTGGTACGCGCTGCCCGCGCTGCCCCAGTAGAGGATGTCGCCGGGCTGGAGGTTGCTCAGCGAGACCTGGGTGCCCTGCGTGGACTGGTCCTGCGAGACGCGCGGCAGGCTGACGCCGACCGACTTGAAGGCGGCCTGCACGAGACCCGAGCAGTCCCACGAGTTGGGGCCCGTGCCACCGGAGACGTAGGCGTCGCCGATCTGCGCCTTCACGAAGGCCACCACCGCGGCCGCCGAACCGGTCGCCGTGGACGTGCTCGTGGAGGTGCTGGAGCTGGACGCGGTGGCGCTGAGGGTGGTGCGCTCGGCGCTGCGCGAGGCGGCCTGCTCCGCGGCGGCCTTGCGGGCCGCCTCGGCCTTCTTCTTGGCCTCGGCCTTCTTCTTCGCCTCAGCGAGGTCCGACTTGGCCTGCTTCGCGGCCTTTGTGGCGGCAGCGTCACGCTCGGCCTGCAGCGAGTAGTTCGCCGCGGCCTGCTGCGTGGCGTCGGCGGACTGGGCCACCTGGGTGGCCACATCGGCCGTCAGGATGGGCAGTTCGAGCGTCTGCGTCACGGGTTCGGCGGCACTCGCCGAGGCCGCGCCCGCCGCTGCCATGCCGAGGACGCCACTGGCAACTCCGGCGCGCACGGCGATGTTTGTCGTCGCGCTGCGGCGGGGCTTCCGGTGGCTGCGTATGTGAGCGGTGTGGGACATGGGAACAACCGGTATCAGGGGCTCCTTCATATCTTCAAGAAACGTGTGCTGCGCCACAGTTGCTCAATGGATCCCGTAAATCCCGTGCGTGTCGTTCTTTATTGACGCCGTAACGGACATTGTGGACGCCCGTGATCACGCCCGTGATCACGCCCTTTCACCATTACGCCCGGATTGCCCCCCGCCTACCATCGGTTGAGATGATTGGCCAAGCCCGGTTCTCAGACGTCTCTCATCGATGTGGCGGAGGTCACGGAACGGTTACCGGGAGGGGCGCGTCTCGCGTGGGACCTCCGTGTGATCCGTGCGTGATCCGAGCGAGATCCACTCGGTGATCGAGTCCGCCCGAGTTCGTGAACGCGTGCACGCGTCCACATCGCGCCCCGCGCCTCCCTCTGATGTGTGAATGCGGCCCACTATCAGCGCGCCCTGTCCATCGCCAATTTGCATGCAGGGGAACTCTCTTGATATAGAGACGCCCGCTCAGGATCCCCTCCCGCCTGCGGCGACGATCGAAAATGTCACTTCTGGTGATCAGCTGGACGCTTCGCGTGCGAAGATCACCACTCATCCGACTTCATGATCGATCGTCAGGTGGTGGAGATCACAAAGCTTGTGTAATACCCCGTGTCGCAGATCACAGAGCGGCGGGCATAAGATGCGAGGCAGTTGGGCTTGTGACCTGCTTCACATGTTCGCGATCTTCGCCCGGGACGCGCGAGGTTCGCGTGGCGGATGAGGCAGGTGGGGAGCCCGATCCGAACCGCCACCAGTCAGTGCCGACTGAGAGGAGCGAGGAGCGGTGAACGCCTATGCGCCCATCCTCGTACTGGGAGCCCTCGGGGCAGGCTTTGCGATCTTCTCCGTGGTCATGGCCACGCTGATCGGTCCGAAGCGGTACAACCGCGCCAAGCTCGAAGCCTACGAGTGCGGTATCGAGCCGACCCCCACGCCGGCCGGCGGCGGGCGTTTCCCGATCAAGTACTACCTGACGGCGATGCTCTTCATCGTCTTCGACATCGAGATCGTCTTCCTCTACCCCTGGGCCGTCACCTTCGACGCCCTGGGTGTTTTCGGGCTCGTGGAGATGCTGCTCTTCGTGCTCACCGTCTTCGTCGCCTACGCGTACGTCTGGCGGCGCGGCGGCCTGGAATGGGACTGAGGGGCCTTTAGACATGGGACTCGAAGAAAAGCTGCCGAGCGGATTCCTGCTGACCACCGTCGAGCAGGCCGCGGGCTGGGTGCGCAAGGCGTCCGTCTTCCCCGCCACCTTCGGCCTCGCCTGCTGTGCCATCGAGATGATGACCACCGGCGCCGGCCGCTACGACCTGGCCCGCTTCGGCATGGAGGTCTTCCGCGGCTCACCCCGCCAGGCCGACCTCATGATCGTCGCCGGCCGGGTCAGCCAGAAGATGGCGCCGGTGCTGAGGCAGGTCTACGACCAGATGCCCAACCCCAAGTGGGTGATCTCCATGGGCGTCTGCGCCTCCTCGGGCGGCATGTTCAACAACTACGCGATCGTCCAGGGCGTCGACCACGTCGTCCCCGTCGACATCTATCTGCCCGGCTGCCCGCCGCGCCCCGAGATGCTGATGGACGCGATCCTCAAGCTCCACCAGAAGATCCAGTCCTCCAAGCTCGGCGTCAACGCCGAGGAGGCCGCCCGTGAGGCGGAGGAGGCGGCGCTCAAGGCCCTGCCCACGATCGAGATGAAGGGGCTGCTGCGGTGAGCGACGCGAACGGCCACAACGGGGTCAACCCCGAGAAGGACCTGGCCGCCGACAACCTCCCGGGCCAGCGCGGCGAGGGCGGTGAGGAGATCCGCGTCCAGCGCGGCATGTTCGGCGCCAACAACGGCGGCGACACCTCCGGCTACGGCGGTCTGGTCCGCTCGGTCCGGCTCCCGGGACCGACCGCCCGCCCCTACGGCGGCTGGTTCGACGAGGTCGCCGACGAGCTGGAGGGCGCCCTGGAGGAACAGGGACTCCTGCCCGCCAACGCGATCGAGAAGACGGTCGTCGACCGCGGCGAGGTCACCTTCCACATCGAACGCGAGCACCTGCCGCGCGTCGCCCGCACCCTGCGCGACGACCCGGCGCTCCGCTTCGAACTGTGCACCGGGGTCAGCGGCGTCCACTACCTCCACGACAAGGGTCGCGAGCTGCACGCCGTCTACCACCTGCGCTCGATCACCCACAACCGGCTGATCCGCTTGGAGGTCAGTGCCCCGGACGCCGACCCGCACATCCCGTCCCTGGTCTCGGTCTATCCGACCAACGACTGGCACGAGCGCGAGACCTACGACTTCTTCGGGATCGTCTTCGACGGTCACCCGGCCCTCACGCGGATCATGATGCCGGACGACTGGCAGGGCCATCCGCAGCGCAAGGACTACCCCCTCGGCGGCATCCCCGTCGAGTACAAGGGCGCCCAGATCCCGGCTCCGGACCAGCGGAGGTCGTACTCATGAGCACGCAGCACGCAACTCCGCGGGAGACCACCGAGGGCACCGTGTACACGGTCACCGGCGGCGACTGGGACGAGATCGTCCAGTCCGCGGCCCGCGCCGACGACGAACGCATCGTCGTCAACATGGGTCCCCAGCATCCGTCCACCCACGGAGTGCTCCGCCTCATCCTGGAGATCGACGGCGAGACCGTCACCGAGGCCCGCTGCGGCATCGGCTACCTCCACACCGGGATCGAGAAGAACCTCGAGTTCCGCACCTGGACGCAGGGCACCACGTTCGTGACGCGCATGGACTACCTGACGTCCTTCTTCAACGAGACCGCCTACTGTCTCGCCGTCGAGAAGCTCCTCGGCATCGAGGACGAGATCACCGAGCGCGCCAAGATCATCCGGGTGCTCCTGATGGAGCTGAACCGACTCTCCTCCCACCTGGTGTGCATCGCCACCGGCGGCATGGAACTCGGCGCCACCACGATCATGATCTACGGCTTCCGTGATCGTGAAATGATTCTCGATCTCTACGAGCTCATCACCGGCCTGCGCATGAACCACGCGTACATCCGCCCCGGCGGACTCGCGCAGGACCTGCCGCCCGGCGCCGTGGACCAGATCCGCGAGTTCGTGAAGAAGATGCGGAAGAACCTCCCGGAGTACGACAAGCTCGCCACCGGGAACCCCATCTTCAAGGCCCGCATGCAGGACGTCGGCTACCTGGACCTGGCCGGCTGCATGGCCCTCGGCGCGACGGGTCCGATCCTGCGCTCCACCGGCCTCCCGCACGACCTGCGCAAGGCCCAGCCGTACTGCGGCTACGAGACCTACGACTTCGAGGTCCCGACCGCCGACACCTGCGACTCCTACGGCCGCTTCCTGATCCGTCTGGAGGAGATGCGCCAGTCGCTCGGGATCGTCGAGCAGTGCCTGGACCGGCTCCAGCCCGGACCGGTCATGGTCGCCGACAAGAAGATCGCCTGGCCCGCCCAGCTCGCCCTCGGGCCGGACGGACTCGGCAACTCCCTCGACCACATCAAGAAGATCATGGGCACCTCCATGGAGGCCCTGATCCACCACTTCAAGCTGGTCACCGAGGGCTTCCGGGTCCCGCCCGGCCAGGCCTACGCGGCCGTCGAGTCACCCAAGGGCGAACTCGGCGTGCACGCCGTGTCCGACGGCGGCACCCGCCCCTTCCGGGTCCACTTCCGCGACCCGTCCTTCACCAACCTGCAGGCCATGGCGGCGATGTGCGAGGGCGGCCAGGTCGCCGACGTCATCGTCGCCGTCGCGTCCATCGACCCCGTGATGGGAGGCGTCGACCGGTGACCACCTCTTCCTCGGAGCGCGGTATCAGCCTGGGCATGCCCGAGCTGCCCGCGCCCGCGTACCCCGACGACGTCCGGGCCCGGCTGGAGGCGGACGCGCGCGAGATCATCGCCCGCTACCCCGACTCCCGGTCCGCCCTGCTGCCGCTGCTGCACCTCGTGCAGTCGGAGGAGGGACACGTCACCCGCACCGGGATGCGGTTCTGCGCGGACGTGCTGGAACTGACCACGGCCGAGGTCACCGCCGTCGCCACCTTCTACACCATGTACCGGCGCCGGCCCTCCGGCGACTACCAGGTGGGCGTCTGCACCAACACGCTGTGCGCGGTGATGGGCGGCGACGCGATCTTCGAGACCCTCCAGGAGCACCTGGGCGTCGGCAACGGCGAGACCACCGCCGACGGCAAGGTCACCCTGGAGCACATCGAGTGCAACGCGGCCTGCGACTACGCCCCGGTCGTGATGGTCAACTGGGAGTTCTTCGACAACCAGACCCCCGCCAGCGCCAAACGCCTGGTCGACGACCTGCGCATGGGCCGGGACGTCGAGCCCACGCGCGGCGCCCGCGTCTGCACCTTCAAGGAGACCGCCCGCATCCTGGCCGGCTTCCCCGACGAACGCCCCGGCGCCGTCGAGGAGAGCGGCAGCGCCGGACCCGCCTCGCTGGTGGGCCTGCGCCTGGCCAAGGGCGTGACCGCACCCGCGCGCGTGGTCCACCCGCGCGCCCAGGAATCCCACGAAGCACCGTCCGCAGAGGAGGGGGAGTGATGACGGTGGCACCCGACCTGAAGGACACCAGCCCCGAGAAGCTGCTCGCACCCGTGCTGTCGGCCTTCTGGGACGAGGACCGGTCCTGGACGCTCGACGTCTACCGCAGGCACGAAGGATACGAGGGGCTCCGCAAGGCGCTCGCGATGTCCCCGGACGACCTGATCGCCTATGTGAAGGAGTCCGGACTGCGCGGCCGCGGCGGCGCGGGATTCCCCACCGGGATGAAGTGGCAGTTCATCCCTCAGGGAGACGGCAAACCCCACTATCTGGTTGTCAACGCCGACGAATCGGAGCCCGGGACCTGCAAGGACATCCCGCTCCTCTTCGCGAACCCGCACAGCCTCATCGAGGGCATCGTGATCGCGTGCTACGCCATCCGGTCGTCGCATGCCTTCATCTATCTGCGGGGTGAAGTCGTCCCCGTCCTGCGGCGGTTGCACGAGGCCGTACGCGAGGCCTACGAGGCCGGCTTCCTCGGCGAGAACATCCTCGGCAGCGGACTCGATCTCCAGCTCACCGTGCACGCCGGCGCCGGCGCGTACATCTGCGGTGAGGAGACCGCCCTGCTCGACTCGCTCGAAGGCCGCCGCGGCCAACCGCGACTGCGTCCTCCCTTCCCGGCTGTCGAAGGGCTCTATGCCTGCCCGACTGTTGTGAACAACGTCGAGTCCATCGCCTCGGTTCCCGCCATCCTGCACAAGGGCAAGGACTGGTTCAGGTCGATGGGGAGCGAGAAGTCCCCGGGCTTCACGCTCTACTCCCTCAGCGGCCATGTCGCCAGCCCCGGCCAGTACGAGGCCCCGCTCGGCATCACCCTGCGCCAGCTCCTCGACATGAGCGGCGGGATGCGCGCCGGCCACCGCCTGAAGTTCTGGACACCGGGCGGCTCCTCGACGCCCATGTTCACCGACGAGCACCTCGACGTCCCCCTGGACTACGAGGGAGTGGGCGCCGCCGGTTCCATGCTCGGCACCAAAGCACTCCAGTGCTTCGACGAGACCACCTGCGTGGTGCGCGCCGTCACCCGCTGGACCGAGTTCTACGCCCACGAGTCCTGCGGCAAGTGCACTCCCTGCCGCGAAGGCACCTACTGGCTCGTGCAGTTGCTGCGCGACATCGAGGCCGGCAAGGGCGTCATGTCCGACCTCGACAAGCTGGGCGACATCGCCGACAACATCAACGGCAAGTCCTTCTGCGCCCTCGGCGACGGCGCAGCGTCCCCGATCTTCTCCTCGCTGAAGTACTTCCGCGAGGAGTACGAGCAGCACATCACGGGCCGGGGCTGCCCCTTCGACCCGGCCAAGTCGACGGCCTGGGCGGACCGCCCGGAGGTGAACGCATGACCGTGACCACGAGTTCCCCCTCCTCGGGGGGAACGGCGGCGGTCCCGCCGGAGGACCTCGTCACGCTGACGATCGACGGCGTCGAGATCAGCGTGCCCAAGGGCACCCTGGTCATCCGCGCCGCCGAACAGCTCGGCATCGAGATCCCGCGCTTCTGCGACCACCCCCTGCTGGACCCGGCCGGCGCCTGCCGCCAGTGCATCGTCGAGGTCGAGGGCCAGCGCAAGCCCATGGCCTCCTGCACGATCACCTGTACGGACGGCATGGTGGTGAAGACTCACCTCACCTCCCCGGTCGCCGAAAAGGCCCAGCACGGCGTGATGGAGCTGCTGCTCATCAACCACCCGCTGGACTGCCCGGTCTGCGACAAGGGCGGCGAGTGCCCGCTGCAGAACCAGGCGATGTCGCACGGCAACGCCGAGTCCCGGTTCGACGGCAAGAAGCGCACCTTCGAGAAGCCCGTCCCGATCTCCACCCAGGTGCTCCTGGACCGCGAACGGTGCGTGCTCTGCGCCCGCTGCACCCGGTTCTCCAACCAGGTCGCCGGCGACCCGATGATCGAACTCCTGGAACGCGGCGCGCTCCAGCAGGTCGGCACCGGCGAGGGCGACCCGTTCGAGTCGTACTTCTCCGGGAACACCATCCAGATCTGCCCGGTGGGCGCGCTGACCTCGGCGGCGTATCGCTTCCGCTCCCGCCCCTTCGACCTGATCTCCTCGCCCTCGGTGTGCGAGCACTGCTCGGGCGGCTGCGCCACCCGCACCGACCACCGGCGCGGCAAGGTCATGAGGCGGCTCGCCGCCAACGACCCCGAGGTCAACGAGGAGTGGATCTGCGACAAGGGACGCTTCGGGTTCCGGTACGCGCAGCAGAAGGACCGCCTGGAGACCCCGCTCGTACGCGGCGCCAACGGCCGGCTGGAGCCCGCCTCCTGGCCCGAGGCCCTGGACGCGGCCGCCCAGGGACTGGCCGCCGCCCGCTCCCGGGCCGGCGTCCTGACCGGCGGCCGGCTCACCGTCGAGGACGCCTACGCGTACAGCAAGTTCGCGCGCGTGGCGCTCGACACCAACGACATCGACTTCCGCGCGCGCGTGCACAGCGGCGAGGAGGCCGACTTCCTGGCCGCCCGGGTCGCCGGCCGAGGCCGTGACCTCGACGGCACGGGCGTCACCTACACCTCCCTGGAGCAGGCGCCCGCCGTCCTGCTGGTCGGGTTCGAGTCGGAGGAGGAGGCCCCCGGCGTCTTCCTGCGGCTGCGCAAGGCCTGGCGCAAGCACAAGCAGCAGGTGTTCTCCGTCGCCACGTACGCCACGCGCGGGCTGGAGAAGGCGGGCGGCACCCTGCTGCCGGCCGCGCCCGGCACCGAGACCGAGTGGCTGGACGCGCTCGCGAGCGGCGTCGGCCTCGAGGAGTCCGGCACCCGGGCCGCCGAGGCGCTGCGCACCGAGGGCGCGGTGATCGTCGTAGGAGAGCGGCTGGCGTCGGTCGCCGGCGGCCTCACCGCCGCCGTACGGGCCGCCACCGCCACCGGCGCCCAGCTGGTGTGGATCCCGCGCCGGGCCGGGGAGCGCGGCGCGATCGAGGCGGGCGCGCTGCCGTCGCTGCTGCCGGGCGGCCGCCCGGCCACCGACCCGCGCGCGCGTGAGGAGGTTGCCGCCGTCTGGGGCCTGTCCGAACTCCCGCTCCGCTACGGCCGTGACACCGGCCAGATCGTCGAGGCCGCCGCCCGCGGCGAACTGTCCGCCCTGGTGGTCGCCGGCGTCGAGGTCGCCGACCTGCCCGACCCGGCACGCGCGCGTGCGGCTCTGGAGGCCGTCGGCTTCCTGGTCTCCCTGGAGCTGCGGCCCAGCGAGGTCACCGAGCACGCCGACGTCGTCCTGCCGGTCGCCGCGGTCGCCGAGAAGGCCGGCACGTTCCTCGACTGGGAAGGCCGGGCCCGCTTCTTCGAGGCCGCCCTCAAGCCCGACCAGTTGACCCGCAGGCTCCCGCCGACCGACGCGCGCGTGCTGCAGATGCTCGCCGACGCCATGGACGTCCATCTCGGCCTGCCCGATCTGCGCACCGCGCGGGCGGAACTGGACCGGCTCGGCGCCTGGGACGGACCGCGAGCCTCCGAACCGATGGAGACCGGGGCCTCGCTGCCCAGGCCCGCGGCCGGGGAGGCCGTGCTCGCCGGACACCGGCTCCTCCTCGACCACGGCGTCCTCCAGGAGGGCGACGAGGCGCTCGCCGGCACCCGGCACGCCGCCCACGCGCGCGTGTCCGCCGCGACCGCCGCCGAGGCCGGCGTCGGCAACGGCGGCCTCATCGCCGTCACCGGAACCTCCGGCACCGTCGAACTCCCGCTCCACATCACCGAGATGCCCGACCGCGTGGTCTGGCTCCCGCTGAACTCGATCGCCGGCGGCGTCGCCTCCGGCACCGGAGCACGGCCCGGCTCCCTCGTCCGCATCGGCCCGGCGGCCACCGCCGGTGAGGCCCCCAAGGAGGTGGAGGCATGAGCCCGTACCTCGCCGCTGAAGACCTCTCCATGTTCGGCCGCGACCCCTGGTGGCTGGTCGTCATCAAGGCGGTGTTCTGCTTCGCCTTCCTGATGGTGACCGTGCTGTTCTCCATCGTCTGGGAACGCAAGGTCGTCGCCTGGATGCAGCTGCGCATCGGCCCCAACCGGCACGGCCCCTGGGGCATGCTCCAGTCGCTCGCCGACGGCATCAAGCTGATGCTCAAGGAAGACGTCATCGTCAAACGCGCGGACAAGGCCGTCTACGTCCTCGCACCGATCGTCGCGGCCATCCCGGCCTTCATGGCGATCGCGGTGATCCCCTTCGGCCCCGCCGACAACGAGATCTCCATCTTCGGCACCCGCACGGCGATGCAGCTCACCGACCTGCCGATCGCGATGCTCTACATCCTCGCGGTCGCCTCCGTCGGCATCTACGGCATCGTGCTCGCCGGCTGGAGCTCCGGGTCGACGTACCCGCTCCTGGGCGGCCTGCGCTCCTGCGCACAGATGATCTCCTACGAGATCGCCATGGGCGCCGCGTTCGCCTCCGTGTTCCTCTACTCGGGCTCCATGTCGACGTCGACGATCGTCGAACAGCAGCAGGGCCGCTGGTACATCCTGCTGCTGCCGGTCTCGTTCATCATCTACGTCGTCACCATGGTCGGCGAGACCAACCGCGCCCCCTTCGACATGCCCGAGTCCGAGGGCGACCTCGTCGGCGGTTTCAACACCGAGTACTCCTCGATCAAGTTCGCGATGTTCATGCTCGCCGAGTACGTCAACATGGTCACCGTCTCCGCCGTGTCGACCACCCTCTTCCTCGGCGGCTGGCGCGCCCCCTGGCCGATCAGCGCCTTCTGGGAGGGCGCAAACCACGGCTGGTGGCCGCTGCTCTGGTTCGTCATCAAGGTCCAGCTGCTGCTGTTCTTCTTCATCTGGCTGCGCGGCACGCTCCCGCGCGTGCGCTACGACCAGCTGATGAAGCTCGGCTGGAAGGTCCTCATCCCGGTCTCGGTCGTCTGGCTGATGCTCGTCGCGACCGTACGGACCCTGCGCAACCAGAACTACGACTTCGCCGACATCGCCCTGTACGTCGGCGGCGGAGTCCTCGCCCTGCTGCTCCTGTCCTTCGTCGCCGACATCTTCCGCGACAAGGGCAAGGAGGCGACCGCGCAGCCCGCCGCCGAGCCGGCCGCGTTCGACCCGATGGCGGGCGGATTCCCCGTACCGCCGCTTCCCGGACAGGAGCTGCCCCCGGTGCCCCGGCGCAGCCCGCGCCGGGAGCGGGAGCTGATTGTCAGTGGCGGGTCGGACACTGTGAGTGACGGATCTACGGATGGAAAGGAGGCGTCCGATGACTGAGGAACCCAAGGAGACCAAACCCGGTTTCCAGAACCCGGTGGCCGGCTTCGGCGTGACTTTCAAGGCCATGTTCAAGAAGCGGCTGACCGAGCAGTACCCGGAGCAGAAGAAGACCACGGCTCCGCGGTTCCACGGACGGCACCAGCTCAACCGCCATCCGGACGGCCTGGAGAAGTGCGTCGGCTGCGAGCTGTGCGCCTGGGCCTGCCCCGCCGACGCCATCTATGTGGAAGGCGCCGACAACACCGACGAGGAGCGCTACTCGCCGGGCGAGCGTTACGGCCGCGTCTACCAGATCAACTACGCCCGCTGCATCCTGTGCGGGCTGTGCATCGAGGCGTGCCCCACGCGCGCGCTCACGATGACCAACGAGTTCGAACTGGCCGACAGCAGCCGCGCCAACCTCATCTACACCAAGGAACAGCTGCTCGCCGGCCTCGACGAGGGCATGGTCGACACCCCGCACGCGATCTTCCCGGGGACCGACGAACAGGACTACTACCGGGGTCTGGTGACCGAGGCCGCGCCGGGGACCGTGCAGCAGGTGGCCGTCTCCAAGGGCGAGAAGCCGCAAGAAGAGGAGGTGGAGGCATGAGCCCGCAGCTCGCCGCCTACGCCACCTCCACCGGCGAGGCCTTCCAGTTCTGGGTCCTCGGCAGCGTCGCCGTGATCGGCGCCCTGTCCACCGTCTTCATGAAGAAGGCCGTGCACAGCGCGCTCTCGCTCGCCGGGACCATGATCATCCTGGCGGTGTTCTACCTCGCCAACGGCGCCTACTTCCTGGGCATCGTGCAGATCGTCGTCTACACCGGCGCGATCATGATGCTGTTCCTCTTCGTGGTGATGCTGGTCGGCGTGACCGCCGCCGACTCCCTGAAGGAGACCATCAAGGGCCAGCGCTGGCTGGCCCTTCTCTGCGGTGTCGGCTTCGGCGTCCTGCTCTTCGCGGGCATCGCCCACGCCTCCCTGAAGCAGTTCAACGGCACCGGTCAGGCCAACGCCAACGGCAACATCGAGGGCCTCGCCGCCCTCATCTTCACCAAGTACGTGTTCGCCTTCGAAATCACCGGCGCCCTGCTCATCACGGCCGCCGTGGGCGCCATGGTGCTCACCCACCGGGAGCGCACCGAGCGCCCCAAGACCCAGCGCGAGCTGTCCGAGCAGCGCGTGCGCGACGGCAAGCACGTACCGCCGCTGCCCGCCCCCGGCGTCTACGCCCGGCACAACGCCGTGGACATCGCCGGTCTGCTGCCCGACGGCACCTCCTCCGAGCTCACGGTCAGCAAGACGCTGCGCGACCGCGGCCAGATCCGTGACGTGTCGGCGGAGGCCCTCAACGACCTGCGAGCGCTGGAACAGCGCGCCGAGGAACGGCTGGAGCGCACCCCGATCGAGCCGACGAACCTCAAGCGGAGCGAGGAGGCGTCGAAGTGAACCCGGTCTACTACCTCTATCTCGCCGCCCTGCTGTTCACGATCGGCGCCACCGGGGTGCTGATCAGACGAAACGCGATCGTCGTCTTCATGTGCATCGAACTGATGCTGAACGCCTGCAACCTCGCGTTCGTCGTCTTCTCCCGGATGCACGGCAATCTCGACGGCCAGATCATCGCCTTCTTCACGATGGTCGTCGCCGCCGCGGAGGTCGTGGTCGGGCTCGCGATCATCGTGTCGCTGTTCCGTACCCGCCACTCGGCCTCGGTCGACGACGCCAGCCTGATGAAGCTGTAAGGGGTCGCTGAATCGTGGAGAACCTGATCGCGCTGCTGATCGCGGCGCCCCTGCTCGGAGCGGCCGTCCTCCTGGTCGGCGGCCGCCGCCTGGACGCGGTGGGCCACTGGGTCGGCACGCTCCTTTCGGCGACGTCCTTCGTGTTCGGCGTGATCCTCTTCGCCGACCTGCTGGGCAAGAACCCCGAACACCGCACCCTGATGCAGCACCTGTACACCTGGGTGCCGGTGGAGGGCTTCCAGGCGGACGTCACCTTCCGCCTCGACCAGCTGTCCATGACGTTCGTCCTGCTGATCACCGGCGTCGGCTCGCTCATCCACGTGTACTCGATCGGGTACATGGAGCACGACGAGCGCCGCCGCCGCTTCTTCGGCTACCTCAACCTGTTCCTCGCGGCGATGCTGCTGCTCGTCCTCGCCGACAACTACCTGCTGCTGTACGTCGGCTGGGAGGGCGTCGGTCTCGCCTCGTACCTGCTGATCGGCTTCTGGCAGCACAAGCCCAGCGCGGCCACGGCGGCCAAGAAGGCCTTCCTGGTCAACCGGGTCGGCGACATGGGCCTGTCGATCGCGATCATGCTGATGTTCACGACGTTCGGCACGTTCGCCTTCGGCCCGGTCCTCGACCACGCCACCGACGCCTCCGAGGGCAAGCTCACCGCGATCGGCCTGATGCTCCTGCTCGCCGCCTGCGGCAAGTCCGCCCAGGTACCGCTGCAGTCCTGGCTCGGGGACGCCATGGAAGGCCCGACCCCGGTCTCGGCCCTCATCCACGCGGCGACCATGGTGACCGCGGGCGTGTACCTCATCGTCCGCTCCGGAGCGATCTTCAACGCGGCCCCGGACGCCCAACTGGTCGTCACCGTCGTCGGCGCGGTCACCCTCCTGTTCGGGGCGATCGTCGGTTGCGCCAAGGACGACATCAAGAAGGCGCTCGCCGGTTCGACCATGTCGCAGATCGGCTACATGGTGCTTGCCGCCGGCCTCGGCCCGATCGGCTACGTCTTCGCGATCATGCACCTGGTGACGCACGGCTTCTTCAAGGCCGGGCTGTTCCTCGGCGCCGGTTCCGTCATGCACGGCATGAACGACGAGGTCGACATGCGCAGGTACGGCGGCCTCCGCACGTACATGCCGGTCACCTTCATCACCTTCGGCCTCGGCTACCTCGCGATCATCGGCTTCCCCGGCCTGTCCGGCTTCTTCTCCAAGGACAAGATCATCGAGGCGGCGTTCGCCAAGGGCGGCACCGAGGGCTGGATCCTCGGCACCTGCGCCCTGGTCGGTGCGGCCATCACCGCCTTCTACATGACGCGCGTGATGCTGATGACGTTCTTCGGCGAGAAGCGCTGGCAGCCCGACGAGCACGGCCACGAGCCGCACCCGCACGAGTCCCCGAAGGTCATGACCATCCCGATGATCGTCCTGGCGGTCGGTTCGGTCCTCGCCGGCGGCTTCTTCAGCATCGGCGACCGCTTCCTGCACTGGCTGGAGCCGATCACCGGCCACAGCGAGGGCGACTCCCCGCTCAGCGCCGCCACCGTCACCGGCGCCACCATGGTCTGCCTGGTCATCGGCGTCGGCATCGCCTACCTCCAGTACGGCCGCCGTCCCGTCCCGGCCGCCGCCCCGCGCGGTTCGCTGCTCACCCGCGCGGCCCGCCGCGACCTCCTCCAGGACGACTTCAACCACGTCGTCCTCGTCCGCGGCGGCGAACACCTCACCCGCTCCCTGGTGTACGTCGACCACACCCTGGTCGACGGCGTCGTCAACGGCACCGCGGCGGGCGTCGGCGGACTCTCCGGCCGGCTGCGCAAGCTCCAGAACGGCTACGCGCGCTCGTACGCGGTCTCGATGTTCGGCGGCGCTGCCCTCCTGGTCGCCGCGACCCTGCTGATGAGGGCGGTCTGATACCGATGTCCTTTCCTCTGCTGACAGCGACAGCGGCGCTCCCGGCCGTCGGCGCGGTCGCCACGGCCGCCGTACCGGCCGCGCGGCGCACCGCCGCCAAATGGCTCGCGCTGCTGGTCTCGCTCGCCACCCTGGTCCTCGCGATCGTCGTCCTGGTCCGCTTCGACCCGGACGGCGCCCGCTACCAGCTCACCGAATCACACGCCTGGATCGCGGACTTCGGCGTCAGGTACGAACTGGGCGTCGACGGCATCGCCGTCGCGCTCCTCGCCCTCACGGCCCTGCTGATCCCGTTCATCATCCTGGCGGGCTGGCACGACGCCGACCCGCTGGAGACCGGCAGCAAGCGGTGGCGGCCGACCCAGGGCTTCTTCGCCCTGATCCTGGCCGTCGAGGCGATGGTGATCATCTCCTTCGAGGCCACCGACGTCTTCCTCTTCTACATCTTCTTCGAAGCCATGCTCATCCCGATGTACTTCCTCATCGGCGGCTTCGGCGACCGCGCCCACGAGCACGGCGAGGAGACGGCGTCCACCCAGCGGTCGTACGCCGCCGTGAAGTTCCTCCTCTACAACCTGGTCGGCGGCCTGATCATGCTGGCCGCGGTGATCGGCCTCTACGTGGTCGCCGGGAACTTCTCCCTCGCGGAGATCGCGCAGGCCCGCGCGAACGGCACACTGCACATGGCCACCAGCACCGAGCGCTGGCTGTTCCTCGGCTTCTTCTTCGCCTTCGCGGTGAAGGCGCCGCTGTGGCCGCTGCACACCTGGCTGCCCAACGCGATGCAGGAGTCCACCGCCCCGGTCGCCGTCCTCATCACCGCGGTCGTCGACAAGGTCGGCACCTTCGCGATGCTCCGCTTCTGCCTCCAGCTCTTCCCGGAGGCCAGCAAGTGGGCGACGCCGGTCATCCTCGTCCTCGCCCTGATCAGCATCATCTACGGCGCGCTGCTCGCCGTCGGCCAGCGCGACATCAAGCGCCTGGTCGCCTACGCGTCGATCTCGCACTTCGGCTTCATCATCCTGGGCATCTTCGCGATGACCAGCCAGGGCCAGTCCGGCGCCACCCTCTACATGGTCAACCACGGCATCTCCACGGCCGCGCTGATGCTCGTCGCCGGCTTCCTGATCTCCCGGCGCGGCTCGCGGCTCATCGCCGACTACGGCGGTGTGCAGAAGGTCGCCCCGGTGCTCGCCGGCACCTTCCTGATCGGCGGCCTGGCCACGCTCTCCCTGCCCGGCCTCGCCCCGTTCGTCAGTGAGTTCCTGGTCCTGGTCGGCACGTTCACGCGCTACCCGGCCATCGGGATCATCGCCACCTTCGGCATCGTCCTCGCCGCGCTCTACACCCTCGTCCTCTACCAGCGGACGATGACGGGCCCGGTGAAACCGGAGGTCTCCGCGATGCCCGACCTGAAGGCACGCGAACTCGTCGTGGTCGCCCCGCTGATCGTTCTGCTGATCTTCCTGGGCGTCTACCCGAAGCCCGTCACGGACATCGTCAACCCGGCGGTCAAACAGACCATGTCGGACGTACACAAGACCGACCCCAAGCCCGAGGTGGAGGCGGCCAAGTGAGCGCAACAGCCGTCCACAGCCTGTGGACAACCGCGGCCGAACCGATCTCGAAGATCCCCACGCCGAAGATCGAATACGGGCAACTGTCGCCCACCCTGATCGTCGTCGGCGCGGCGATCGTCGGAGTGCTGGTCGAGGCGTTCGTCCCGCGCAAGAACCGCTACTACGCACAGGTCTTCGTCTCCGCGGTAGCCCTCTGCGCGGCCTTCGCGGCGGTCGTCGCGCTCGCCGCGGACGGCTACGGCACGACGAAGGCACACATCGCCGCCATGGGCGCCATCGCCGTCGACGGACCCTCCCTGTTCCTCCAGGGAACGATCCTGCTGTCCGGCCTCGTCGCCCTGTTCACCTTCGCCGAACGCCGCCTCGACCCGGCAGCCCACGGCAACCGCGTCGACTCCTTCGCCGCCCAGGCCGCCTCCGTCCCCGGCAGCGACAGCGAGAAGGCCGCGGTGAAGGCGGGCTTCACCACCACCGAGGTCTTCCCGCTCCTGCTCTTCGCCGTCGCGGGCATGCTGGTGTTCCCCTCGGCCAACGACCTGCTGACGCTCTTCGTGGCCCTGGAGGTCTTCTCCCTCCCGCTCTACCTGATGTGCGCGCTCGCCCGCCGCAAGCGCCTCATGTCCCAGGAAGCCGCCGTCAAGTACTTCCTGCTCGGCGCCTTCGCCTCCGCGTTCACCCTGTTCGGCATCGCCCTGCTGTACGGCTACGCCGGCTCCGTGTCGTACTCCACGATCGCCCAGGTCGTCGACGGCACCGTCACCAACATCGACCCGGCCCTCGCCGACACCATGGGCAACGACGCGCTGCTCCTGGTCGGCACCGCGCTCGTCGTCATGGGCCTGCTCTTCAAGGTCGGCGCGGTCCCCTTCCACATGTGGACACCCGACGTCTACCAGGGCGCGCCCACCCCGGTCACCGGCTTCATGGCCGCCGCGACCAAGGTGGCCGCCTTCGGCGCGCTGCTGCGCCTCCTGTACGTCGTCCTGCCCGGCCTGCGCTGGGACTGGCGGCCCGTCATGTGGGGCGTCGCGATCATCACCATGCTGGGCGGCGCGATCGTCGCGATCACCCAGACCGACATCAAGCGACTGCTGGCGTACTCGTCGATCGCGCACGCCGGATTCATCCTCGCGGGTGTCATCGCGACCTCGAAGGACGGCGTGTCCTCCGTCCTCTTCTACCTCGCCGCGTACTCCTTCGTGACCATCGGCGCCTTCGCCGTGGTCACCCTGGTGCGCGACGCGGGCGGCGAGGCGACCCACCTGTCCAAGTGGGCGGGGCTCGGCCGCCGGTCCCCGCTGGTGGCCGCCGTCTTCGCCGTCTTCCTGCTGGCCTTCGCCGGTATCCCGCTCACCTCCGGTTTCGCCGGGAAGTTCGCCGTGTTCAAGGCGGCGGCCGAGGGCGGAGCGGCCCCGCTGGTCGTCATCGGTGTGATCTCGTCGGCGATCGCCGCGTTCTTCTACATCCGTGTGATCGTCCTGATGTTCTTCAGCGAGCCGAGGCCCGAGGGCCCCACGGTCGCCGTGCCGTCACCGCTGACCATGGCGGCGATCGGCCTGGGCGTCGCGGTCACGCTCGTCCTCGGCGTGGCACCGCAGTACTTCCTGGACCTGGCGAGCCAGGCCGGAGTGTTCGTGCGCTGAGTCGTCCGCCCACAGCCGTGGGCCCCGGTTCCCCGCACGGGAACCGGGGCCCACGCGCGCGTGCGGCTCGGGCCTACGGGCACGTCACCGTCGGATTCCACGGCGCGAACAGGCCGCTCGGATTGTCCTTCCAGATCCAGGCCCGCAGCGTGTACACGGCCCCGTCGACACCGGGAACCGTCCCCGGCCCCTGGAACGTCTGCCCGAACAACGTCGGCGCGGTCGATCCGGTCCCGGCCGGCACGATCCACTCCACCGCCACCAACGCCCGGCCACCGTCGGTGTCGGTCTCGTAGAGGAGACCCGCGGGCTCCGCCGGATCGAGACCGCCCACGTTGGCCTTCTTGACGTAGTGGTAGCCCGCCCCGCCCAGGGCGGTCCGGTCGCAGGTGCCGGCGCGGGTGTACCCGTCCGTGATCGCGAACGGCTCGTACTGGTAGTCCGCCGTCGCCGTGTACGTCGGGGTCAGATCCGCCCACACGAACGGATCGGGATCGGGATCGGGGACGGGAGCCGCGCCGGCAGGCACCGCGGCCAGAGCGAACGGCACGGCCAGCGCCAGAACGGCGCCGGCAGTGCGGGACCTGAGAGACATCGTGAAGCTCCTTGGGGCGGACGAGGCACGCGAACGCGACGCCTCCGTACAGCACGGGCCTCCCCGGTCCCGCCCGTGCAGCATGGCCCCCGCCGCTTCCCGGCCGCCACGCGGAGACCGCCAAAGGGCTGAGGGCACCTCTGACGGTGGACACCTTGGTACGGAGGACACCTCCGGACGAGGGACACCGCGCAAGAACCCGCACCCACGCCCCCCTCCCGGACGGGCAGCCTGTGGATAACTCGGGCGCTGTCGGTCCGGACCCCTATCGTGGAGGCAGTGGTCGAGGGACGACGTACGGGGGACACGACGATGGGCGGGACGGGCGGGACCGACGAGATGCCAGGTACGACCGAGACGCCGGGGGCGCCACAGGCGCACGGACCGGCGGACAGCGAGGCACTGGCCACGCTGCACCGGGTCTTCGGATACGACGCCTTCCGAGGCGAGCAGGAAGCGATCATCGAGCATGTGGTGGCGGGCGGCGATGCCGTCGTCCTCATGCCGACCGGCGGCGGAAAATCACTGTGCTACCAGATTCCCGCCCTGGTCAGACCGGGTACGGGCATCGTGATCTCACCGCTCATCGCCCTCATGCAGGACCAGGTGGACGCCCTGCGCGCCCTCGGCGTGAACGCCGGCTTCATCAACTCCACCCAGGACTTCGACGAGCGACGCGTGGTCGAGGCCCAGTTCCTGGCCGGCGAGCTCGACCTGCTCTACCTGGCCCCGGAACGGCTCCGCCTGGACTCCACGCTGGACCTGCTCACCCGCGGCAAGATCGCTGTCTTCGCCATCGACGAGGCACACTGCGTCTCCCAGTGGGGTCACGACTTCCGCCCCGACTACCTCGCCCTCTCCCTGCTCGGCGAGCGCTGGCCGGACGTCCCGCGCATCGCGCTCACGGCCACCGCCACCCGCGCGACCCACCAGGAGATCACCCAGCGACTCCACATGCCGGCCGCCCGGCACTTCGAAGCCAGCTTCGACCGGCCCAACATCCAGTACCGGATCGTCCCCAAGGCCGACCCGAAGAAGCAGCTCCTCGCCTTCCTCCGCCAGGAACACGAGGGCGACGCGGGCATCGTCTACTGCCTCTCCCGCAAGTCCGTCGAGTCGACGGCGGAATTCCTCAGCCGCAACGGCATCGAGGCCGTGCCCTACCACGCCGGCCTCGACGCAGGCACCCGCGCGGCCCACCAGTCCCGCTTCCTGCGCGAGGACGGCCTGGTCGTGGTCGCCACCATCGCCTTCGGCATGGGCATCGACAAACCCGACGTCCGTTTCGTCGCCCACCTGGACCTGCCCAAGTCCGTCGAGGGCTACTACCAGGAGACCGGCCGCGCCGGCCGTGACGGACTGTCCTCCACCGCCTGGATGGCCTACGGCCTCAACGACGTCATACAGCAGCGCAAGCTCATCCAGTCCGGCGAGGGCGACGAGGCCTTCCGGCGCCGCGCCCAGGCTCACCTCGACTCGATGCTCGCTCTGTGCGAGACCGCCCAGTGCCGCCGCGGGCAGCTGCTGAACTACTTCGGCCAGGACCCCGACCCCGCGGGCTGCGGCAACTGCGACACCTGCCTCACCCCGCCCGAGACCTGGGACGGCACCGTCGCCGCCCAGAAGGTCCTCTCCACAGTGGTACGACTCCAGCGCGAACGCGGGCAGAAGTTCGGCGCCGTCCAGATCGTCGACATCCTGCTCGGCAAGCGCACCGGCAAGGTCATCCAGTTCGACCACGACCAGCTGTCCGTCTTCGGCATCGGCACCGACCTCGAAGAAGGCGAATGGCGGGGCGTCGTCCGGCAACTCCTCGCCCAGGGCCTGCTCGCGGTCGAGGGCGAGTACGGCACCCTCGTGCTGACCGAGGCCAGCGGGGCCGTACTGCGGCGCGAACGGGACGTCCCGCTGCGGAAGGAACCCAAGAAGCCGGTGGTCTCCCGGTCCTCCGGGACGTCCGGGTCCTCCGGGTCCGGCAAGGGCAAGGCGAAGGCGGCCGTGGCAGAGCTGCCCGAGGACCTGCTCCCCGCGTTCGAGGCACTGCGCGCCTGGCGGGCCGAGCAGGCCCGCGAGCAGGGCGTACCGGCATACGTGATCTTCCACGACGCCACCCTGCGGGAGATCGTCAGCCGCCGCCCCGAGTCGATCGCCGAACTGGCCACCGTCGGCGGCGTCGGCGAGAAGAAGCTGATGACCTACGGCGAGGGCGTGCTCGGCGTCCTGGCCTCCCTGAACACCCCGCCCGCCCCGGCCCCCGCGCCCACAGCAGCAGCCGGGGACGAGGACCACTGGCCCGAGATGGACGCGGAGCCGGAACCGGAGGACTGGATATAAGGAGCGGGGCGGTCGCCCGGCAGCCGACAGCCGGCTACAGCCCCCTCGCCGCATACGCCCTGACGTCCGCGTCCGAGTCCGCTGTCGCCGTGGCCAGGGCCGCGCGGGCCTCCTCGACACCGGCGTGCCGGGTCAGAGCGAGGACGGCAGCCTTACGGACGTCGGCGTTCGGGTCGGCGAGGACCTTGGCGAGGGCGGGCACCGCCACGGCGGCACCGGCGGCGCCCAACGCCCTCGCGGCACCGACGCGCACCTGCCAGGCGGGGTCCGCCGACGCGGCCACGGCCGCCTCGGCCAGCGGCGGTGGGCAGCCGACGCCCGCGAGAGCCTCGTACGCCGCACCCCGGACCAGCACGTCCACATCGCCGGTGAGCGTGGTGAGGGCATCCACAACGCCGTCCCTCTCCGGGGCGGCCCCGGAGCCGGCGGACCCCACCGTGCCGAGAGCCTTCGCCACCATCACCCGCACCTCCCGTGACGGGTCGGCGACGGCGCGGGCCAGAGCAGCGGCCGCGTCCACCGAGACCAGCGCCCGCACCGCCTCGATCCGGACCGCCGGATCGACGTCGGACAGGGAAGCGGCGAACAAGCCGGGGTCGCCGAGGCGCAGCGCCCGCAGCACGTCGAGCGCGGCCGCCCGGACGACGGGGTCGGCCACCGCGAGCGCGGCGGCCAGGGCATCGCGCAGCGCCGGCTCGGGAGGCAGCGTCTCCACCAGCTCACGCAGCGAGGAGGCGGCGGCCGAACGCACCCCGGCGTCGGCGTCGGCGAGCGCACCCGCCAGCGCCTGGCCGGTACCCGGCGGAGCCGTCTCCGTCAGGACCGACACGGTGGTACGACGCACCGAGGCGTCACGGTCCGCCAAATAGGGCTCAAGGGCGGCGAGTTCGGGCTCCTCCTCGGCGAGGGCGAGGAGCTCCAGCAGACGCGGCGAAGCCGGCTCGGCCCGGTCGGACTCGACGGGCCGCGCGGCAGCGGAGGCCGCCACCGGCCCGGTGGCGACCGGCGGCACGTCACGCGCACCCGCCGTCGCCATATCCAGCGCACGCACCTCGCCGATGTACCGGGACGGACCGCCGACCGGGGTGAACTCCTCGACCGGCACCAGATACGGAGCCACGGGACGAGCCGTGAACTCCATCGCACCAGAGGGGGACTTGTGCAGATCGAGATGGTGGAACCAGGAGGCGTCATCACGCTCGGGGTGATCGAGCCGGTCGTGGTAGAGACCCCAGCGGGACTCCGTACGGGCCAGGGAGGCACGAGCGGCCATCTCCGCGCAGTCACGGATGAAGCCGACCTCGGCGCACCGCATCAGCTCGTGCGGAGTCCGGGCACCCATGGCGGCGATGTCCTCCCGCATCCGCTCGAAGGACTCCAGAGCGAGGGAGAGCCGGGCCCCGGACTTCGGCGGAGCCACGTAGTCGTTCACGAAGCGGCGCAGCTTGTACTCGACCTGGGGCTGCGGCGGGCCGTCCGGGTTGCGCAGCGGACGGTAGATCGACTCGTGCGCCTCACGCACCTGGCCGGCCGGCAACTCCCCTTCGTACGCCGAGTACTGGGCGGCGTCCGCACCGGCCAGATCACCGAAGACGAACGCGCCGATCATGTAGTTGTGCGGGACGCAGGCCAGGTCACCGGCGGCGTACAACCGGGGGACGGTCGTACGGGCGTGGTCGTCGACCCGGACCCCGGAAGCGGAGTGGCCGCCGCACAGACCGATCTCGGAGATGTGCATCTCGACGTCATGGGTCCGGTAGTCGTGCCCCCGCCCGGAGTGGAAAGTGCCACGGGTGGGCCGCTCGGTGGAGTGCAGGATGGACTCCAGAGCGGAGACCGACTCCTCGGGAAGGTGGCTCAGCTTCAGGTAGACCGGGCCCCGGTCGGAGGCGACCTCGGCGGCGAACTCGGCCATCATCTGCCCCGACCAGTAGTCGGAGTCGACGAACCGCTCACCGTGCCGGTTGACCTGGTAACCCCCGAACGGATTGGCGACGTACGCGCACGCCGGCCCGTTGTAGTCCTTGATCAGGGGATTGATCTGGAAGCACTCGATCCCCGTCAGCTCGGCGCCCGCGTGGTAGGCCATGGCGTAACCGTCACCGGCGTTGGTCGGATTCTCGTACGTCCCGTACAGGTACCCGGAGGCGGGCAACCCGAGCCGTCCGGCCGCACCGGTCGCGAGAATCACCGCTCCCGCGCGGACGACGACGAACGCTCCCGTACGGGTGTTGAACCCCGCCGCCCCCACCGCGCGCCCCGCCGCCGTCAGCACCCGCACCGGCATCACCCGGTTCTCGATACGGATCCGCTCCCGCATCTCACGACGCCGCAACTGCCGGTACAGGACCTTCTTGACATCCTTTCCTTCCGGCATCGGCAGTACGTACGAACCGGAGCGATGCACCTGGCGGACCGCGTACGCGCCATGCTCGTCCTTCTCGAACTTGACCCCGTACGACTCCAGGCGCTGGACCATGGCGAAACCACGCGTCGCCGTCTGCCGGACCGTGGACTGGTCGACGATCCCGTCGTTCGCGCGGGTGATCTCGGCGACGTAGTCGTCGGGCTCGGCGCGGCCCGGGACGACCGCGTTGTTGACACCGTCCATGCCCATGGCGAGCGCCCCGGAGTGCCGGACGTGGGCCTTCTCCAGGAGCAGCACGTTCGCACCGCGCTCGGCGGCGGTCAGCGCGGCCATGGTGCCGGCGGTACCGCCCCCGACGACAAGGACGTCACAGGTCAGTTCCTCGGCGTCGGCGACGTCAGGAATGGCCAGGGGAGTGGGCGAGGGGGCGTTCGCGGGGGTGGTCACCGGGATGCCTTTCAGATGCCGAGCGAGGAGAGGACAGCGCGGCGCAGGGCCGCGCGAGCCGGGTCGTCGAGGGCGCCGCGTTCACGCGGACGCGGAACGTCCCGCACGGACGCGACCCGGCCGGAGGCGAGCAGGGCGACCCGGTCGCCGAGGAAAAGCGCCTCGTCCACGTCATGGGTGACGAAGACAACGGTCGCGCCCGTACCGCGCAACACCTCCACCAGCAGGTCCTGCATGCCGGAACGGGTCTGGGCGTCCAGCGCCCCGAACGGCTCGTCCATCAGCACGACCCGAGGCGAACCGGCCAGGGCCCGGGCCAACTGCGCCCGCTGGCGCTGCCCGCCCGACACCCGGTGCGGCAACTGCCCGGCCTGCGCGGCCAGTCCGACCCGGGCCAGCCAGGACTCAGACTGCGACCGGCGCTCGGAACGCGCGACTCCCTTGATGGCGAGCGGCAGTTCGACATTGCCGCGCAGCGAGCGCCAGGGCAGCAGCGCGTCCTCCTGGAAGACCAGCGCCCGGTCGGCCGACGGCCCGGTCACCGCGGCACCGTCCTGGAACACCGCCCCGGCCAGCGGAGCCAGCAACCCGGCGAACGTCCGCAACAACGTCGACTTCCCGCACCCGGACGGACCGACGACCGTGAGGATCTCGCCCGGCCGGACATCCAACGCGACATCGTGCAGCACCGGGGCGTCCGGACGGCCGAGCACCGCCCCGTCGAACGTGAGCCGGGCGCCCCGCGCGGCCTCCGGCGCCGCGACCACCGCCGGTACAGCCACCTCAGACGAAGTGCTCATCGCGCGCCTCCTGATCGGTGTCGCCGCGGCCCTGCTGCTGGGCATCGGCCTGCTTCTGGGAATCACCGTCGGCCTGCACTGCGACCGGGACGGCGGGGACGCCGGACACCGGAGTGCGGGCCCGGCCGCCGGGCACGTACGACGTCCGGGGCAGCCAACGGGTCAGACGCCGGCCGAGAAGCTCGACCGCCGTGGACGTCACCCAGCCGAGCACCCCGATCGTGACCATCCCTACGAACACTCCGGGGTAGTTGACGATCGTGTAGTCCTGCCAGGTGCGGTAACCGACCCCGTACTGACCGGAGATCATCTCGGCGGAGATCACACAGATCCACGACACACCGATACCGACCGACAGACCCCCGAAGATGCCGGGAAGCGCCCCCGGCAGCACCACCGAACCCAGGATCCGCCACCGGCCGCCGCCCATGGTCCGCACCGCCTCCTCCCACACCGGGGTGAGGGCCCGCACCGAGTGCCGGGTGGAGACCATGACCGGGAAGAAGGCGGCGGTGCAGGTGATGAAGACGATGCCCTGCTCATCGGAGGGGAACAGGAGGATCGCGACGGGCACGAGAGCGATCGCCGGGATCGGCCGGATCACCTCCAGGACCGGGCCGAGCAGATCCTCGGCGAGGCGCGAGCGGGCCACGAGAACGCCCGTCGCGACACCCAGGACGGCTGCCAGCACGAAACCGGTGAGGATGCGGGTGAGGCTGTCGCTGAGGTCGGTCCAGTAGTCGCCGCCGGAGACCCGGTCCGCGAAAGCGCGAGCGACGTCGGCGACGGTCGGGAACTGCGAGAAACGTAGCCACAGATCGACGTTCAGACTGGTCAGGAACTGCCACACCCCGAGGGCGGCGGCCAGCGACACCACCCGCAGGACGTACCGGCTCACGACGCCCGCCGCAACGCGTCGGCGTAACCGACGACCTGCGTGCCACCGTGCGCTTCCACGTACGCCTTCGCGGTCGTTTGTGTCACGAAGGGCAACAGTTGCTCGCCGTCGGCCACCCACACCGCCTTGTCCGCGAACCAGAGGGTGCCGGTCGTGGCGTCGGGGACGTAGGCGGCGCGGATGTCCCCGCTGTGCTTGGCGACGTAGGCGAGCAGTTCCTCGGGGGAGCCGAAGCTCGTCGTCTTCTCGCTCCCCTTGGGCCACACCTCGCTCGCGGCCGCCGACGGTGCGGCGGCGAGCCGCTTGGCGTAGTCGGAGCTGCCCAGGGCCTTCTTCACGTACTGGTCGTCGACGAACGCGTCCACATCCACGTCACCCGTCAACTTGGCGGCCTTGAGGACCGACACGTCCTGCTTCAGGGCGGAAACCAGCTCGGGCTTGACGGCGGGATCGAAGGTGGCGATGCCATGGGCGCCGTTGTAGAGGTAGACGACCTCGGCGGGCAGCCCTGTGGCCTTGGCGACCTTCTCCGCGGCGGTCACCGGGTGCGCGTCGAGGTAGTCGGTGGCCTCGGCCTGCGCCTTGAGGAAGGCCTCCAGGACGGCAGGCCGCTGCTTGGCGAAGCCCTCACGGGCGGTGACGCCGTGAAAGGTGGGGAGGTCCAGCTGGGCGCCGTCGTACAGGGCTTTCGCCTTGCCCTGGTACGCGAGCAGGCCCGGCCAGGCCACGAACTGGGACAGCGCGTCCACGCTGCCCGCCGACAGGGCCGAAGCGCCCACCGCGGGCTGCTGGTTGAGTTTGGAGATGCCCTTGTCCGGGTCGATACCGGCACGCTGGAGGGCGCGGACGAGGGTGCCGTCGGCGGCGGAGCCGATGCTCGTCGAGACCTTCTTGCCCTTCAGGTCCGTCAGCGAGGTGAGCTTGGAGTCGGGCGCGGTGACGACGGTGTTGAGGCCGCCGCGCAGGTTGTAGCCGGTGACCGAGACCAGGTGGGTCGGCTGGCCGAGCTGTTTGCCGCGGGCCGCGTTCAGCAGCAGCGGGAAGTCGCCCATCGAGCCGATGTCGATCTTCCCGGCGGTCATCTGCGCGGTGATCGGGGCTCCCGTGGCGTAGTCCTGCCAGTCGACCTTGTACGTGTGGCCGTCGTGCAGGGCGTTGAGCTGCTGCTCGAAATAGCCGAGGGCGCGGAGCAGGGTGCCCGCCGTGACGGTGTTGATGGTCTTGGACTGGTAGCCGACGGTGACGGTGACCGTCTTGCCGTCGCCTGCCGCGGCGCTGCCGCCGCAGGCGGAAAGGGGCAGCAGGAGGAGGGCCGCCGAGGCGGCGATCGCGGTGCGTTTCATGGAAGTTCTGGGCCTCTCACCGGAGCAGATAGGGCATGTTGACCGTCACGGCTCCGGTGGGACAGCGGGCCGCGCACGGGCCGCAGTACCAGCACTCGTCGACGTGCATGTAGGCCTTGCCGTTGCTCTCGTCGATGGCGAGGGAGTCCAGCGGGCACATGTCCACGCAGAGGGTGCAGCCGTCGATGCACTTCGACTCGTCGATGGTCACGGGCACGTCGGCCCGCTGGGGCGCCAAGGGCATGGCTGTCTCCAGGAAACGGGTCAGGCGGAGGGGCGGGAGGGTCAGAGGGAGCGGTGCAGGAGGCCGCTCATGGTGATGCGGTCGCCGCGGAAGCGGATGAACTCCAGGTCGACGGGGCGGCCGTCGGCGAGGTGGGTGAGCCGTTCCAGCATGAGGACGGCCGCGCCGCGCGGAGCTTGGAGTACGGCGGCGGAGTGGGCGTCCGCGTTCACCGCCTCCAGGGTGATCTCGGCATGGCCCAGGGGCCGGCCGGTGATCGACTCGAGGAGCCTGAAGACGTCGTTGTTCTCCAGGTCGGCGCCGAGCAGGGCGGTGCCGATGTCGAGGGGGATGTAGGTGAGGTCGAGGGAGAGGGGGAGGCCGTTCAGGCGGCGCAGGCGTTCGATGTAGAGGACGTCGGCGCCGGGTGGGACGCGGAGGCGTTCGGCGACGGGGGTGGGTGCCGGGGCGGGGCCCATGGTGCGGACCTCGTTGGTGACCTGGCCGTGTTCGCGGAGGGTTTCCGCGAGGCCCATCAGGCGGTCGAGCCCGTGCGGGTATTTCCGGGCGACGACCACGGTGCCCACGCCGGGCAGCCGGTCCACCAGCCCTTCCGCCCGCAGCAGGTCCAGGGCCTGGCGGACGGTGTTGCGGGAGACGCGGTAGTCGGTGGCGAGGGTGGTCTCGTGAGGAAGGGGGCCGTCCGGGAACGCGTCGGTGAGGATCTGGTGGCGCAGGAGGTCGGCGAGCTGCCGGGCCTGGTCCGCACGCAGCCGGCGACGCGTCCGGTGGGCGGCGACCGTGGTGGCGGCGCCCTGACCGGGGTGGTCTCGGATGCGGTCGGTGGCTGGCATGGCTCGAACCATACCTATGTGGTAGGGAACGGGGTGTTGCGGGATTGTTGCGCCACCTGAGGCCCTGTCGGACACGTCATTGAGCTGCGGTTTTCGGCTTGTGCGAGGAAGATCTGCCACCAGGGCGCCGGTTTGCGTCCCGGGTCCTAGCCGAGCGCCGTCAGCCCTGGCGCGAACGTGATCAGCAGCGGCAGCAGGGGCACCAGTGCCGCCACCGTCGTCGTCAGGGCGCGCTGGTGGCGCAGCAGCCGCGGCGGCGGTTCCAGCAGCCGGTCGACCCGCTCGCCGAGCAGCCGGCGGCTCGACGCGCAGGACAGGACGCCGCGGTGCTGGTTCAGTTCGATCAGGGCCAGCGCGGTCGTGAGGTGGCCGCAGCGGCGGGACGCCGTGTCGTCCGCGGCGAGTTCGACGAGCCGGTGGGTCTGGTCGCAGAAGTGGGAGAAGAGCGGCACGCGCGGGAAGCCCGTGGCCAGTGCGCTGGACAGGTGGAGCAGCCAGTCGTGGTGGGCGCGGGCGTGACCTCGCTCGTGGGTGAGTACGGCGTCGAGCTGGTGGTCGGTGAGGCGGTGCAGCGCCCCCGTCGTCACCACCAGTTGCGGTGGATGGCCCGGCATCCACCAGGCGTCCGGGTACTCGTCCTCCAGCACCAGCATCGGCCCGCGCGCCGCGGGCAGCCCCGCCGGCAGTTCCGGTGCCCGCTCGCGCAGGTGGGCGCGGGTCCGGTCGCGTCGCCGCCGGGCCTCGACCCACTCGCGGGCGAGCATCGCCGTGGTCCACGCCGCCCCGCACGCCAGCAGCACGGTGAGAGCGACCGCCCACAGGGGCGCGACGGAGAGGTCGTACGCGGCGGTGACCGCCGGTGGCGCCGGCGCGAACACCCGGTCGCGCACGGTGTGGAAGACGGCCGCCGCGCCCAGGACGAGCGCGGCCAGGCAGCACATCAGCACGGTGGCGACCAGGCACTGCCACACCCACAGCGCGACCACCGGTTCCCGTTCCGGCCACGGAGCCCGCACCAGCGCGCGCGGCACCGGCACCGCGGCCGTCAGAGCGACAGCGCTCAGCAGGAGCAGGCAGACGGTCATGCCGGGGCTCCGTTTTCTGATCGGAGAGACGTGCGGGTGAAGGGGCGGTACGGGGGTGATGCGCCGTTGCGCGACAGAGTGCGTGCGCCGGCGCGTCACGTCCCGTGTACGCCGCCGCTTCGCATGGTGCGCGTGCGGGCGCATCGCATGGTGCGTGTCCCGTCAGTATGACGGTGCGGGGCGCCCCGAGTCAGGTGTCGACGACGATCCGGGCGCCCTCCTCGCCGCACCCCGGGGCTCCCAGGTCACCGCTCCCGCGACACCGGCCGTACCGCCTCCGGGTCCGCCTCGCCCGCGGATGCCTCCCACCCGTCTCCGCCGCAGCGCATCGCGCCGCAGCCGTCTCTCACCCCGCCACGATCCGCCCGCCGACCTCCCCGAGTCCCACCCGGGCGCCGCCCGGCCCCGGTGCCCACGCCGACAGCGTCACCACGTCGCCGTCCTCCAGGTACGTCCGCTTCCCTTCCAGGAGTTCGAGTGGGTCGCGCCCGTTCCAGGTGAGTTCCAGCAGCGACCCGAGCTGCCCGGGTTCCGCACCGCTCACCGTGCCGGAGCCGTAGAGGTCGCCGGTGCGCAGCGAGGCGCCGTTGACGGTCAGATGGGCGAGTTGCTGGGCGGCGGTCCAGTACATGGTGGAGAACGGCGGCTCGGACACCACCTGCCCGTTGATCGCTACCGACATCCGCAGGTCGTAACCGGCGGGCTCCTCCATGGAGTCGTCGAGGTACGGCAGCAGTGGATGCGTGCGTCGCGGCGGGTCGATCCGCGCGTCCTCCAGCGCCTCCAGCGGGGTGATCCACGCCGCGACGGAGGTGGCGAACGACTTGCCGAGGAACGGGCCGAGCGGGACGTACTCCCACGCCTGGAGGTCGCGTGCGGACCAGTCGTTCAGCAGGCACAGGCCGAACACGTGCTCCCGGAAGTCGCCCAGCACCACCGGCTTCCCCTGCTCCGACGGCGTGCCGACGACGAAGCCGACCTCGGCCTCGATGTCCAGCCGCACCGACGGGCCGAACACGGGTGCGGGGTCCGATGGCGCCTTGCGCTGGCCCGACGGCCGTACGACGTCCGTGCCCGACACCACGACCGTGCCCGCGCGGCCGTGGTAACCGATCGGCAGGTGCTTCCAGTTGGGGGTGAGCGGTTCGGGGGCGTCGGGGCGGAAGATGCGGCCGGCGTTGCGGGCGTGGTTCTCGGAGGCGTAGAAGTCCACGTAGTCGGCGACCTCGAAGGGGAGGTGCAGGGTCACCGACGACAGCGGGTGGAAGAGGGGTTCGAGCACCTCGCGGTGGGCGGGCACCGTCACCCAGGCGGTCAGGGCGCGCCGCACGTCCGACCAGGTGGTGCGGCCCGTGGCGAGCAGCGGGTTGAGGGTCGGGCGGGCGAGCAGGGAGGCGTACGGGGAACCGAGGGCGAGGGCCGCGGCGCCGGCGTCGAGGACGTGGTCGCCGAGGCGGACGCCAACCCTCCGTTCGGTGCTCTCGGGGGTCGAGAACACGCCATACGGAAGGTTGTGCGAGCCGAAGGGGTCACCCTCGGGGACCTCGAAGGGGGGCAAGGGGGGCATGGGGTGGCTGCCTCGCTCTCATCCGTGCCGCGCGGGGCCGACCATGTGGCGACGTCACTATGGCGTTGCGCGGCATTCCATGTGGTCGCGCCACACGTTACGGGTGAGTTGGCCGTCTTGGCAGTGTCTAAAGAGTTCGCAATGTCCGGATAAGCCTTGTCGGAGGGGTCAATTCCGGCTTAGCGTCCTTTGGGGGACACGGACGGGGTGGGTCCGGTCCGTAGGGGGGACACGTGGGGGGACCCGTGGCCAGGAATGCCGTCAGCGTGCCGTTCGAGGCGGACCGTGACGTGCCCGGCCTGATCGTCAAATTCGGCGACTATCCGCTGCATCACGGCGGGGTCGGCGCGATCCGCAGCCTGGGCCGCCTGGGCGTTCCCATGTACGCGATAACGGAGGACCCGTACACACCGGCGGCCTCCTCCCGTTATCTCAAACGGGCTTTCGTATGGCCGACAACAGGCGCCGAGGAACCGGAGCACCTCGTCGAGGGACTGCTGCGCATCGGCCGCCGTATCGGCCGTCCGACCGTGCTGATCCCCACCGACGAGGAGGCCGCCGTCCTGATCGCCGAGCACCAGGACGCGCTCGGCGACCGTTTCCTCTTCCCGCGCGTGGATCGCGCACTGCCCCGTCGGCTAGCCAGCAAGCAGGGCCTGCACGAACTCTGCGTGGAACACGGCATCCCCAGTCCGACGGCCGCCTTCCCGCAGTCGTACGAGGAGATCGTCGACTTCGCGGAGAAGGCCCGCTTCCCGATCGTCGCCAAGAACCGTGAGGCGTTCGTCCGGCGGAAACAGCCCGCTGTCAACGGCACGACGCGGATTCCCACCCGCGAGGGACTGCTCACGCTCGCCCGTGACTGGGGCACCCATCCGGGTGTCATCCTCCAGGAGTACCTGCCGAGGGAGGAGGCCGAGGACTGGATCGTGCACGCCTACTTCGACGCCGATTCCACCCCGCGCGCGTTGTTCACCGGCGTCAAGGTCCGCTCCTGGCCGCCGCACGCGGGCATGACCGCGAACGCGTACGTCGTCGACAACCCGGAACTCGCCGACCTCGCCGCGCGTTTCATCAAACAGATCGGCTTCACCGGCGTCATCGACCTCGACCTGCGCTTCGACCGGCGCGACGGGCAGTACAAACTGCTCGACTTCAACCCGCGCATGGGCGCCCAGTTCCGGCTCTTCGAGAGCGAGTCGGGGGTGGACGTGGTCCGCGCGATGCACCTGGACCTGACCGGACGCCGCGTTCCGGAGGGGGAACAGCGCGCCGGCCACCGGTACGTCGTGGAGAACATCGACCTGCCCGCCCTCCTCGCCTACCGCCGCAGCGGCTATACGACGCCGCACGCGCCCGAGAAGCCGAGCGGGACCGAGCTGGCCTGGCTCGCGGGTGACGACCCGCTGCCGTTCGTCACGATGCTCGCCCGCTTCGTCCGCCCGGGCGCGAAGCACCTCTATCAGCTGTGGCGCACCAACCGCCGCGGCTCCAGCACCTCCACGAAGTAGGCACCACGTTCCTGGGGAGGGACTTCGTGATCCAGCCGGTAGCAGTCATAGGTGCCGGGCCCTTCGGCCTGTCCACCGCCGCCCATCTGCGGGCGCGCGGCATCCCCGTCCGGGTCTTCGGCGACCCCATGGTCAGCTGGCGCGACCACATGCCCGAGGGCATGCTCCTGAAGTCGACGCCCGCCGCCTCCAACCTCGACTGCCCGCAGCGCGGCCACACCCTCGCCGACTACTGCGACGCGGCCGGTATCCGCAGGCTGGTGACCGACGAGGACATCATCCCGGTGGAGACCTTCATCGGCTACGGCGAGTGGTTCCAGCAGAAGCTGGTGCCCGAGCTGGAGCGGGTGCGAGTGGTCTCCGTGGACCGACACCGGTCGGACGGCTTCGAACTGAAGCTGGACTCGGGAGAGTTGTTCACGGCCCGGGCGGTCGTCGTCGCCACCGGGCTGTCCGGGCTCGCCCGTGTCCCGGCGGAGCTCGCGAAAGCGGCGGCGGACGGACCGGCGGGACCGGTCTCGCACAGCTCACGGCACCACGACCTGACCCGCTTCTCCGGCAAGGAGCTGATCGTCGTCGGCGCCGGGCAGTCCGCGCTGGAGACGGCCGCCCTGGCGGCCGAGGCGGGCGCCCAGGTCCGGGTGGTCTCCCGCGGGCACGGCAGGGTCGCCTTCGGCGCGCCGCCCTGGGACCAGCCGAAGCTGCGCCCGGAGTCCCCGTTCGGCCGGGCCTGGTCCCTGTGGGCGCTCAGCTACTACCCGCACCCCTACCGCTACCTCCCGGCGCAGGTCCGCCACTACCTGGTCCGCCGGGTCCTCGGCCCGCTCGGCGCCTGGTGGCTGCGCGACCGCTTCGAGGGGAAGGTCCAGGTCCGCGAGGTCGCCGCGGTCACCGGCGCCGACATCTCCGACGGCGCCCCGGTCCTCACCGTCCGCACCCACGACGGCCGTACCGACCGCCTCGCCGCCGACCACGTCATCGCCGCCACCGGCTACCGCGTGGACGTCGCCGCGCTGGACTTCCTCGGCCCCGAACTGCGCACCCGCGTCGCGGTCAGCCGCGGCGCCCCGAGACTCGGCGCCGGATACGTCTCCTCGGTGCGCGGCCTGTACTTCACCGGCCTGCCCGCGGCGGCGTCGTACGGCCCGGTGATGCGGTTCGTGTGCGGCACGGAGTTCGCCTCGCCGCGCCTGGCCAAGCACCTCGCGGCAGCCCACGCCTGACCTGCGGCGGCGCCAACAGACATGTCCCGGCGTCCAGTTCGGCGCCACCGCCGTCCCCGTCGAACCGGAGTCCGAGCCGCCGGGCGTCTTTCACCACACCCGTCCCCGTCCGACCGGTGCGGTCACCTCACCACAAACGTAACGGGCCCCACTGACAACGACCCCATCACGGAGGCGGCGGCCGCCACTTGAGGCCGAAACGCACAGTGAGTCTCAGGGCCGTGCTGTCCGTATTCTCTGATCATGGTCGCACCCCTCCCGTACTCACTGATCGCCACCGACCTGGACGGCACGCTGCTGCGCGCCGACGACACCCTCTCGGACCGGTCGCTCGCCGCGCTCGCGCGGACCGGCCGGGCCGGCGCCCGGCACCTCGTGGTGACCGGCCGCCCCGCGCCGAGAGTGCGCCCGCTCCTCGACGACCTCGGCAGCACGGGACTCGCGGTCTGCGGTCAGGGCGCGCAGGTGTACGACGCCGGTGCGCAGCGTCTGCTGTGGTCGGTCACCCTGGACCGGGAGCTGGCGGAGACCGCGCTCGGCAAGATCGAGGCCGAGGTCGGCCAGGTGTACGCGGCGGTCGACCAGGACGGCGTGGACGGGCTCACGCTCATCGAACCGGGCTATCTGATGCCCCACCCCACGCTGCCGGCGCTGCGCGTGGGCCGGCGCGACGACCTGTGGTGCGCGCCCATCAGCAAGGTGCTGCTGCGCCACCACACCCTGTCCGACGACGAGCTGGCGGCGACCGCCCGCGCGGTGGTCGGGTCGCTCGCCACGGTCACCATGTCGGGGCCGGGAACCGTCGAACTCCAGCCGTGCGGGGTGACCAAGGCGACCGGGCTGGCGCTGGCCGCCGACCATCTGGGGCTGCGCCCCGAACAGGCCATCGCCTTCGGGGACATGCCCAACGACATCCCCATGTTCGACTGGGCGGCCTACGGGGTGGCGATGGCCAACGCCCACCCCGAACTCAAGGCGGTGGCCGACGAGATCACCTTGTCGAACGAGGACGACGGCATCGCCGTCGCCCTCGAAAGACTGTTCCCGTAAGGCCGTTGTGCGCCATTGAGCGACTCGGGCCGTCCCAAACGTCGGTGATCAGTAGGCGCCGTGGACGTTGTCGATCGAGCCGTACCGCGCGGCGGCGTAGTTGCAGGCGGCGGTGATGTTCGCGACCGGGTCGTAGATGTCGAACGACGTGCCGTCCACGTGGTAGGTCTTGAACGTCGGGTCGATCACCTGGAGCAGGCCCTTGGAGGGAATGCCCTTGGCCGCGTTGGAGTCCCAGAGGTTGATGGCCTGCGGGTTGCCGGAGGACTCGCGGATCACGTTGCGGTAGATGCCGTTGTAGGTGCCCGGGATGTGCTTCTCCGCCATGATCGCGAGCGACTCCCGGATCCAGCCGTCGAGGTTGTTCGGGTACCCGGCGAGGGTCGTCGAGGGCGTCGTGGCGGTGGTGGTGGAGGCGACGGCAGCCGAGGCGGTGGTCGCCCCGATGAGCGGGAGGGCGAGTACGGCGGCGCCGGTGCCGACGACGGCGAGCGTGCGGACGATGCGGTTGCGGCGGGGGCGGCGGTTCTGGGCGGCAGCAGACATGGCGAAGTTCCTCTCCGTCGCCTGCGAGGTGAGCTGTCGGGTTCGGGCCCGGGGAGTGCCCGGCCGCACCGCCCTAAGGCGAGGCGACTTCACCCCTAGCCGTTCCGGTACGACGTCCGTCGATCACATCGATCACGTCGGTCGCCCGGTCCGGCGGCTTACCTGGTTCCCCCGCTCCTGCCGTGCGAATGGACTCGTCAATGGGTCACGACGGGCGGCGGCAGGATTCGGCGTCCGCCCGGCGAGCGGGAACGTATGCGAGAGCACATGTCCGGAACAAGTGTCAGATTCACATAAAGAACTGATTGACCTTGATCTGTGACGTATGTGCTGCTTGATCCTTTGCGGTTGCCAAGCCTCAACTCGCCCGCAGGGAACGGGAAGGAAGGGTCGCCTTACGGGGTATGCGGCATTCGGACCCGCGTGACCTACTTCACGAAACCGCAATCGAGTCAAATCGGACATGAGGGATTTCCTGGAATCCGCTCCTCTCTGGGTCGGGCGGAAAGTGCACCCATTGCCATTCGCGCACAATGCCCCTTTAGGGGCGGGGAAAGTGACCCACGTCACGGGTGATTTCGCATGTAGTCCGACTTTTTATATTGCCGATTATTTCGGACTTTAAGTGCGAATGGTGATAGAAGGGTCATCGATCGCGTGCGCCTCCACCGCACGTGCCACTCCGGGCGCATGGCCGAGCGGTTGGCGCCGACGACTCCCACTGCCCCCGATCCGCCCCTGTTGCTCGCGACTGATGGCAGGAGGGGCTGCTGTCGACGGGTGCGTGATCCTGGTCACGTCATCCCGGATGGCGGGCCGGTCCCCTTCGGTGCGTGCGTGTCCGTCGTGAGGCGGAACCCCCGCCGCGTGGCCGGTCGTTGTCATGGTGAATTGTCCGCGGTGCTGGGAGGTGCCGAAGATGGCGTCGGTGTCGTCCGTGCGGGGGTGTCCGCTCGTTGCGGTCGGCGGGTGCCACGCGCGCGTGGGGGCGATGGTCCGCGGGTCCGGGAGGGCGGAGGTCCTCGCGGGTGATCTTGTGGACGCGCGAGGGTGTCCAGGCGGGCATGATGTGCCCCCGTCGGCTTCGGCCGGTGGCGGAAGGGGTACCCCCGGGCAGGTGATGTCGACCGGAGAAGGCGCGGTGGTTCCCCGGCGGGGCTCTGTCGCCGGACCCGGACCCGGCGGTGCCGGCCAGGGACACGGCCTATGCCGCGGTTCGGGACAACTGTCGGCACTTCCTGTTAAGTCAGTGGATGTCAGATCGTATCGGCTGATCAAAAACATACCGGTCGTGATCCGATAGCGCCCGGGGTGTAACGGTGGGCGCCCTCGGTGATCGAAACCTGACCGGATACGCTGACTTGAGTGATGGCAGCGACCTATCGACAAACCGTGTAATCGCCAGTGGACACCAGCAGACAGGAGACCCCTCGTGACCGTCGGGCCGTTCGGGCTGAGCGTGCGGGACCAGGCTCTGGAAGCCGATGTCCAGGCCGGATTGACGGCTGTCGAGGAGGGCTTGCTAGAGGCCACCAAAAGTGAGGTCCCCTTCATCACGGAGGCCGCGCAGCACCTCGTGCGCGCGGGCGGAAAGCGGTTCCGCCCGCTGCTGGTGATGCTCGCCGCGCAGTTCGGCGACCCGTACGCGCCGGGTGTCGTGCCGTCGGCCGTGGTCGTCGAGCTGACCCACCTGGCCACCCTGTACCACGACGACGTCATGGACGAGGCGTCCGTGCGGCGCGGTGTCGACAGCGCCAACACCCGCTGGGGCAACTCGCTCGCCGTTCTCACCGGTGACTTCCTCTTCGCGCGCGCCTCCCAGATCCTCGCCGATCTCGGTCCCGAGGCGGTGCGCGTCCAGGCCCTCGCGTTCGAGCGGCTGGTGACCGGCCAGATCCTCGAGACGGCAGGCCCGACGGACGGCCGCGACCCGGTCGACCACTACCTCGACGTGCTCAGCGGCAAGACCGGCTCGCTGGTCGCGGTCTCCTGCCGCTTCGGCGCGATGCTGTCCGGCGCCGACGAGACGGTCGTGGACGTCCTCACCCAGTACGGCGAACGGCTCGGCGTCGCCTTCCAGCTCGCCGACGACGTCCTGGACATCGCCTCCGACTCCCACGAGTCCGGCAAGACCCCGGGGACCGACCTCCGCGAGGGCGTCCCCACTCTGCCGGTGCTTCGGCTGCGGGAGCGGGCGGCACGCCTGGCGCTCGCCGAGGACGTCGCGCTGTGCGAGCTGCTGGACTCCGACCTCACGGACGACGTGCGGCTCGCGGAGGCCCTGGCGGCGCTGCGGGTGCATCCGGCGCTGGAGCAGGCGCGCCGGGACACGGTCCGGTACGCGGAGGAGGCGCGGGCCGCGCTGGCCCCGCTGCCGGAGTGCGACGCGAAGGCGGCCCTCCTGGAGCTGTGCGACGCGGTGGTGCACCGGGCCGGCTGACACCGCGGGCCGGCCTGGTGCCGGTCCGGCTGGTACCGGTCCACTGCCCGCCCGACCCGTGAGGGCCCGGACTCGGCGGATATGTCTGTGACGCACGTCACATAGCTGGACTGAGTCCAATACCAGATCGGTTCCGTACCCCTCCCCAGAAGCCGACGCAGGGGGCGTCGGCTGACACAGGGGGAGAAAACGGAATCATGGTCATCAACGCAACGCGTCGCAGGACTCTCGCCGCCGCCGCCGTCACCGTGACCGCTTTGGGTGGTGCCGCCGTCCCGGCAGCCGCCACCAGCCACCACACCACCGACTCCGTCGTCCTCGTCGCCAGTCTGCGCGGCGCCAGCGAGGTACCCGTCGCCGGTGGGCCCGCCGTCGGGGACAAGGACGGTGCAGCCTTGGAGTTCATCCAGGTCAAGGGGGACAAGGTGACCGTCGCCGTGACCTGGCGCGGCACCGGCAGGCCGACCGACCTGCACATCCACCAGGGCGCCAAGGGCACCAACGGCGGCGTGAAGATCGACTTCGGGAAGCTGCTGAAGAAGACCAGGGGCCACAGCGTCACCGGAAGCGTCAAGGTCACCGACAAGGCGCTGCTCAAGCAGCTCACCACCGACCCCGGCGCCTTCTACGCCAACCTGCACACCGCCCGGTTCCCCGGCGGGGCCGTCCGTGGCCAGCTGCACGCCGTCAGCACCGTCTCCCACCTCAGGAGCGGCGGCTTCCAGGCCTCCGTCGTCACCGGCAAGCAGATCTACGAGTGCAAGCCGGCCGCCGACGGCAGCTACGCCTTCGCCCAGCGCGACGTCAGCGCCAAGCTCGGCGGCGGCATCCGGCACTCCTTCGTCGCACCCGACTCCGGCACCCCGCAGTGGGTCGCGCCCGACGGCAGCGCGGTCACCGGGGCCGTCGTGACCAAGACACCCAACGGCGACGGCAACGTCCCCGAGCTCGACCTCAAGGCCACCCGGTCCGGCAAGAAGCACGGACTGCTCGCGCACACCGGCGAGATCCTGCGCCTGAACACCGTCGGCGGCGTCGCCCCGGTCGGCACCTGCGCCCCGGGCGCCGTCGTCGGCGTCCCCTACCAGGCGGACTACGTGTTCGTGCAGCACCACTGAGCACACGGCCGAACAGGCCCCTGAACACACCCCGAGCGCACGACTGAGCGCACCGCGCAAGCGGAACCGGAGGCGCCTTCGCCACACGACCCCTACGGGTCGGCGCAGGCGCCTCCACCCTTGTGTCATACCGCAGGAGTACGCGGAGTTGGCTCCCGGGTCTGACGCTTCCCGGCCCCCGATTTGGTGAGATGGAAACCACGGAAATCACCACCACTCACCGATTCGGGTGAGAATGGCGGCTCAGGGTGGGACACGTGCGAGGACGGCCGCCGCCGACGACGGAGGTAAGGCACACATGGCACCGTACGAATCCGACGACAGCACGGGGACCGCGCAGGACGACGACGAGCTGCGCGCCGAGCGCCGGCGCAAGGCCGCACGGTACGTCGTCCCGGTTGCGGTGATGGGCGTGGCCGCGGCCACGATCGGCCTGGTCCCGGCACTCGCCGACTCCGGTGACCCGAATCTGCCGAAGATCACCGCACAGGAACTCATCAACAAGATCGCCAAGTCGGACGTGCAGCAGCTGTCCGGCACCGTGAAGATCAGCACCGACCTCGGCCTGCCCGACCTCGGCGGTCTCGAGAGCAGCCTGCTGTCCGGGGCGACGCAGGGCAGCGGCGACGGCTCGTCCGCCGACCCGACCACCAAGCTCACCGAGCTGGCCTCCGGCACGCACACGCTGCGCGTCGCCGCCGACGGCCCCGAGAAGCAGAAGGTGTCGCTGCTGGAGAGCGGCGCCGAGTACAGCCTCATCCACAACGGCACGGACGTGTGGGGCTACGACAGCAAGTCCAACGAGGTCTACCACTCCACCGCCGCCGACTCCGGCAAGGCCGAGCAGCACGAAACCCCGGCCACGCCCAAGGACTTCGCCGACGAGGTCCTCAAGTCGGTCGACGACACCACGTCGGTCACGGTCGACGGCACCGCCCAGGTGGCCGGCCGCGACGCCTACCGCCTGGTCGTCAAGCCCAAGCAGTCCGGTACGACGGTCGGCGCGATCAGCATCGCGGTGGACGCCAAGACCGGCACCCCGCTCAAGTTCACGCTCACCCCGTCGAGCGGCGGCGCGGCCGTCGTCGACGCCGGCTACACCCAGGTCAGCTTCGCGAAGCCGGCCGCCTCGACGTTCGACTTCACCCCGCCCAAGGGGGCGAAGGTCACCGAGGGCGACGAGACAGGCAAGGGCGGCAAGGCCGACGGACGGGACCAGGGCGGCACGGCCTCCGAGGCGCCCGACCACGGCTCCGCGAAGGGCCTGGAGAAGGAGGGCTTCGACGTCCTCGGCAAGGGCTGGAACTCCATAGCCGTCCTCGACACCGGCAGCAAGGGCGGCCTGCCCACCGGCTCCGCCTCCGGCAGCGGTGACCTGAGCGGCTTCCTCGGCTCGCTCGGCGACCCGGTCTCCGGCAAGTTCGGCAAGGGCACGGTCTTCTCCACCCGCCTGATCAACGCCCTGATCACGGACGACGGCAAGGTCTACGTCGGCGCCGTGGACAAGGCGGCCCTGGTGAAGGCGGCCGACGCGGGGTAGTACAGGCGGCGCGGGTACCGTGCGTACCCGTCGCCGCAGGACGAATCGAGGGAGCCGATGGACCAACCGTCCGCCACGGAGCGGGAGTCGGAGAACTCGGGGAGCCCGGGGGAATCGGATGACCCGGGAGACCCGGGGGACTCGGGAGACGCGGGGGACGGCGTCCCGGCGAGCGAAAGCGTCATCGACACCCGTGGTCTCACCAAGCGCTACGGCGGCGGACAGCTCGCCGTGGACGGTCTCGACCTGACCGTCCCGGCGGGCAGCGTCTTCGGCTTCCTCGGTCCGAACGGCTCCGGCAAGACCACCACCATCCGCATGCTGATGGGCCTGATCGCGCCCACCTCGGGTACGGCCCGCGTCCTGGGCCACCCGATGCCCCGGGCCTCCCGCGCCGTCCTGCCGCACGTCGGCGCCCTCATCGAGGGCCCGGCGCTGTACGGCTTCCTCTCAGGCCGCGACAACCTGCTCCGGTACGACTCCGCCGACCCGACCGCCGACCCGCGCACCCGGCGCGCCCGCGTCGAGGCCGCACTGGACCGGGTGGGCCTGACGGCCGCCGCCGCCAAGAAGGCCAAGGCCTACTCCCTCGGCATGAAGCAGCGCCTCGGTCTGGCCGCCGCGCTGCTGCAGCCCCGCAGACTGCTCGTCCTGGACGAGCCCACCAACGGCCTCGATCCGCAGGGCATGCGGGAGATCCGCTCCCTGGTGCGGGAGCTGGCCGGGGACGGCACGACCGTCTTCCTCTCCTCCCACCTCCTCGACGAGATCGAGCAGGTCTGCACCCACGCGGCCGTCATGGCCCAGGGCCGGCTGATCACCCAGGGCGCGGTCGCCGACCTGGCGGCCGGGGCACGCGGCCGGCTGGCGGTGACCACCCCGGACACCGGGGAGGCGGCCCGGGTGCTCAAGGAACAGGGCGTCGCGGACGTCGTCGTCGCCGAGGACCGGGTGACCGGCGAACCGCCCGAGCGCGATCTCGCCGAGGTGAACGCGGCACTGGTCGCGGCGGGCGTCCGCGTGCGCGGCTTCACCCTCGAACGGGCCTCGCTGGAGGACGCGTTCGTGGCGCTGACCGGGGAGGGCTTCGATGTCGCGGGCTGACGCGGTGGTCGTGGAAGAGGCGGAGGGAACGGTCGTACGGCCCCGCCCGCTGTGGACCCTCGGTCTGCTGCGCAGCGAGCTGGTCACCACCCTCCGGCGCTGGCGCACCCTCGCGCTGCTGGGCGTGCTGGCGGCGGTGCCGGTGCTGGTCGGCATCTCCGTGAAGATCGAGACGAGCGGCGACGGGCAGGTCGGCCGGGGCGGCGGCGAGGGCCCGGCGTTCATCTCGCAGATCACCAACAACGGACTGTTCCTGGTGTTCACGGCCCTGGCCGCGACCCTCCCGTTCTTCCTGCCGATGGCCGTCGGCGTGGTGGCCGGCGACGCGATCGCCGGCGAGGCCAACGCGGGCACCCTGCGTTATCTGCTGGTCGCTCCGGCCGGCCGCACCCGTCTCCTGCTCACCAAGTACGCGACGACGATGGCCTTCTGCCTGCTGGCCACCCTGGTGGTGGCCACCTCGGCCCTCGCCGTCGGCGCGCTCCTCTTCCCGCTCGGCGACCTGACGACCATCTCGGGCACCCAGATCTCCTTCACCGAGGGCCTGGGCCGCGCCCTGCTGATCGCCCTGGTGGTGGCGGCCTCCCTGACCGGCATAGCCGCTCTCGGCCTGTTCGTGTCCACGCTGACCAACAGCGGCATCGCGGCGATGGCGACCACCGTCGGTCTGCTGATCACCGTCCAGATCCTCGACCAGATACCCCAGCTGCACGCGCTCCAGCCGTACTTCTTCTCCCACTACTGGCTGTCCTTCGCCGACCTGATGCGCGACCCCGTCTACTGGGACGACCTGGTCAAGAACCTGGAGCTGCAGGCCCTGTACGCGGCGGTGTTCGGTTCGGCGGCCTGGGCGCGGTTCTCGACGAAGGACATCACCGCGTAGCGGGGCGCAGGGCCTCACCCGACCCCTGGCGTGCTCACACGGACTCGTGGGGGAAGCGGGCCAGGGGTGCCTCCCCGGCGAAGAACTCCTTGGCCCGCGCCAGCGCCTCGGTGTCCTTGAGGACGTCGCCGCGCCCGCTGCCGTTGCCGAGCAGCACCCCGCCGAAGCGCATGCCGAGGTAGGCGGCCGAGTTGTGGAGCAGCCCGGCGTACGGATCGGCGACCGACGGCTCGCGGTCCGCCAGCACGGCCACCCCCCACAGGGTGCGCCCCGCCAGGGTCGCCTTGAAGTCGACACCGGGAGTGCGCAGCCAGCCCGACCAGTAGTCCAGGTAGCGCTTGGTGAGGCCGGACACCGAGTACCAGTAGACCGGCGAGGCGATCACGATGTCCGTCGCCGCGAGGGTGGCGTCGAGCAGCAGACCGGCGTTGGTGTGGAGCGGGGCGCGCACATGGTCGCTGTCGCGCCGCAGGTCCACGAAGTCCGGCAGCGGATGGTCGGCCAGGCTGATCCACTGCTGTTCGACGTCGTCGGGCAGTTGTTCGGCCGCGCGGCGCGCCAGGAGTTCCGTGTTGCCATCGAGGCGCGAGCTGCCCAGCACGAACAGGAAACGGCGAGTCATGAGGTCCCCCGGGAAAGTGGCGTACAGCAAATAGAGGCGTGTGCATCTTATGTGTGCGCATTCAAGTTGGCCAGGGTCTCCGCCTGGGGGCCGAGTGGCCAGGGGCCGGACACCCGGCGACCCCCTTCCTGATGCGAGGCTGTGACGTCGTGGTGACGCGCGAGCGGAGGCGAGCGGCCAGACTTGACCGTACGCACGGGTACGACCGGACGGTGACGCCGGGGGAATGAGGGCCGATGTCCCGACTCAGCCGCGAGACGAACGAGACGAAGCGGGAAGCTCAGCAGACCGGCGAGCCGGCGGAACCGGTCGAGGTCCGTGTGACGGGCGGCGCCGCGACCGTGGACGGCGTACCGCTGTTCCCGGCGCCGGGCGAGGAGCCCCAGCAGGCGGTCCTCAACCACCTCCAGCGCCTTGCCCGAGCCACCGGCCGTCCCGTCCTCGCCACCGTCCACGACACCCGCATCGGATACGTCGTCCGCCTCCAGGTGAACCTGGACGGCGCCAGCAGCTTCGCCGGCGAGCCGGTACGCATGGCCCCGTCCGCGGAACCGCACATGGCTCCGCCCGCGGAACCGCGCACGGCCCCGCCCGTGGCGCCGCCGGAGCAGCCCCGCCGTGACAGGCCGACCCATCTCCTGCGACCCGTCGACGAGCCGGCGGCCGCGCAGGCGACACCGGCGCCGGCCTTCCCGCCCCAGGCGGTGCCGCAACCGCCGGCGCCGGGCACGGTCCTGCCACCGACCGGGGTGTTCGGCCCACCGCCCGCCATGGGCGGGACTCCCGCCCAGCCGGCCGTCGTACCCGCACAAGCCGTCCCCGGACCCCCCACGGCACCCTGGACCGCCCCCCGGAACGCCCCGGCCCCGCGCACGGAAGCACGTACCGAACAGCGCACGGAAGCACGCATCGAACCGCGCACCGCATCACGCACGGAACCACTCACCGACCCGCACACAGCTCCGGAATCCTTCCGCGTCCTCGACCCCGACCCCGGGCCGACCCCCGCCCGCGGGTTCGACGCCGTCGCCGAGGAGGTGCTCGGGGACGAGCCCGTGACCGTGACGGTGGAGGGGGCCGCGCTGCTCACCGAGCCGATGGCGCGGATCAACGAGGCGGTCCGGGCGGGCCGTATCGAAGTGGCGGCCGAACTGGCGGAGCGCACCGTCGCCGAGGCCTCCGCGGCCCTCGGCGGCAGCCACACCGAGGTGCTGCACCTGGGCGAACTGACCGCGTACATCGCCTACCTGGCGGGCGACCCGCTGCGCGCCTTCCACCTCTCCCTCGACCTGGCCCGGCAGCGCCGGCAGGCGCGGGACGGGGAGGGGGCGTACGGGAACGTGCGGAGCGCGGCCACCGCCTGGCGCGCGGTGCGCGACCCGGAGCACGGGCTGCGCCTCGGCCACGACCTGATCGCCCTGTGGACACAGCTCACCACCGAGGACGGCCCGGCCGCCGGCGACCTGGACGAACTCGAATCGGCCCGGGCCCGGATGACCCGCCTCACGGATCGCGCCCGCCGCGCGGCCGAGAACGCCTGAGCGGCGTCACCGCACGCCACACACCCCCGTCGCCGCAGGACCTCACTGCACGCAGAACTCGTTGCCCTCCGGGTCGGCCATCACCGTCCACGCGCCGGCCGGCTCGGACACATGCCGCAGCACCGTCGCGCCCAGCGCCTCCAGTCGCGCCACCTCTTCCGCCCGCTTCCCTTCCCCGGCGTGCAGGTCGACGTGGAGCCGGTTCTTGCCGGACTTCGTCTCCGGCACCCGCTGGAACAGCAGCCGCCGTCCCAGCCCGGTCCCGCGCTCCTCGTCGTAGGGATCGTCCGGGTGCCGTACGGCGATCAGGTCACGGAAGGCGGCACGGCCGTGGTACTCCACGGTGGCCGCGCCGGGCAGGGCGCCCAGCTCCAGCAGGTGTTCGACGAACGCGCTGTTGTCCTCGGCCTCGTAGTGCAGCGCGGCGGCCCAGAAGTCGGCCTGGGCGTGCGGGTCGCGGGCGTCGATGACGAGCTTCCAGTGCAGGGGTGCGGGCGTCTGCGTCATGTCGCCCACTTATAGCCGACGCCCGCAGGCCTCACACCGGAGTTGCGGGAGTCTCGGCGGCCGGCGCCGCGGGTCGTGGTACGGGGGCCGCGGCGAGCGCCCGCGCGGCCCGGTGGGCGGTGCGCAGCGCGTCCCAGGTGAGCAGGGCGAGGGCGAGCCAGACGAGGGCGAAGCCGGCCCAGCGCTCGGCGGGCATGGCCTCGTGGAAATAGACGATGCCGAGCAGGAACTGGAAGACCGGCGCGAGGTACTGCAGCAGGCCGAGCGTGGAGAGCGGGACGCGGATCGCGGCGGCGCCGAAGCAGACCAGGGGGACGGCGGTGACGATGCCGGTGGAGGCGAGCAGGGCCGCGTGCCCGGCGCCGTCGTCGACGAAGCTGGACTCGCCGTGGGCGACCAGCCACAGCAGATAGCCGAGCGCGGGCAGGAACTGGATCGCGGTCTCCGCCGCGAGTGACTCGACGCCGCCGAGGTTGACCTTCTTCTTGACGAGTCCGTAGGTGGCGAAGGAGAAGGCGAGGACGAGGGAGATCCACGGCGGCCGCCCGTAGCCGACGGTCAGCACGACCACGGCGGTGAAGCCGACGCCCACCGCCGCCCACTGCGCGGGGCGCAGCCGCTCCTTCAGCAGCAGCACGCCCATGGCGATGGTCACCAGGGGGTTGATGAAGTAGCCGAGCGAGGCCTCGACCACGTGACCGGCGTTCACGGCCCAGATGTAGACGCCCCAGTTGACGGTGATCACGGCGGCGGCGACCGTCACCAGTGCCAGCCGGCGCGGCTGCCGCAGCAGCTCACCGGCCCAGGCCCAGCGTCGTACGAAGGCCAGCGCGACGGCGACGAAGGCCAGGGACCACACCATCCGGTGGGCCAGGATCTCCACCGACCCGGCGGGCTTCAGCAGCGGCCAGAACAGGGGGACCAGACCCCACATCCCGTAGGCGGCGATGCCGTTCAGCAGCCCTGCCCGCTGCTCGCCCTTCGATATCTCGGCCACCGGCCCTCCTCGTCCCCGGAATCAGTACATCTGGACGAAGGTAGCGTCGGAAACCCCGGTCTGTCATGGCCGTATCGGTATACGGTCATGACAGGCCGGGGTGAGGGCGTGCGTGGGGGCGTCCGCCCAGGTCAGCCCTTGAGCGCGAGGGCGATGGCCTCCGAGATCGGGGAGGTCGGGCGGCCGGCCAGGCGGGAGAGGTCGCCGGAGTCGACGACCAGTTCGCCCTTGGCGATCGACACGTCGACGCCGACCAGGATCCCGGCGAACGGCTCCTGCATGCCGGAGCCGGTCAGGATGCCCTTGAGCGTCTCGGCGGGCACGGAGTTGTAGGCGATGTCCTTGCCGGTCTGCTTCGCGATCTCGGCCGCGTACTCGGCGAAGCTCCAGGCGGTGTCGCCGCCCAGCTCGTACGTCTGGTTCTCGTGGCCCTCACCGGTCAGCACGGCGACCGCGGCGGCCGCGTAGTCGGCACGGGAGGCCGAGGAGACCCGGCCCTCGCCGGCGGCCGCGACGACGGCGTTGTGCTCCAGGACCGGCGCGAGGTTCTCGGTGTAGTTCTCGTGGTACCAGCCGTTGCGCAGCAGGGTGTACGGCAGGCCGGAGGCGAGCAGCACCTTCTCGGTGGCGCGGTGGTCGTCCACCAGCGAGGCCGTCAGGCTGCCCGGGGCGCTGGTGTACGCCAGCAGGGCCACGCCGGCCGCCTTGGCGGCGTCGATGACGACCTGGTGCTGGGCGGGGCGGCCCTTGTCGAACTCGTTGCCGGAGATCAGCAGCACCTTGTCGCCGGCGGCGAAGACGCCGTCGAAGGTCTCGGGGGCGTTGTAGTTCGCGACGGCGATCTTCACGCCCTTGGCGGCGAAGTCGGCGGCCTTGGCCTCGTCGCGCACGACGGCGGTGATCTGCTCGGCGGGGACCTTCTCCAGCAGCTGTGTCACGACGTGACGGCCGAGGTGTCCGGTGGCTCCGGTGACAACGATGCTCATGGTCTGCGATCTCCTTGTGGGGTTCCGTTGCCACTAACCCTAGGAGGTGCGCTAACCAGAAGAAAGTACCCACTTTGAAGTAAGGTACTTGCATGCCAGTAAGTACCCATGAGGTCGAGGAGTACCCCGACACGCCCGCGATCTCGGCCGAGCAGCGCGCCAAGTACGACAAGTACGTCGTCGGCGAGGCGATGTGCCCGTACCGCCTGGTCCTGGAGCACGTCACCAGCCGCTGGGGCGTCCTGGTCCTGATCCAGCTGCTCGACCGCCCCTACCGCTTCAGCGAACTGCGCCGCGCGATCGGCCGGGTCAGCGAGAAGATGCTGACCCAGACCCTCCAGACCCTCGAACGCGACGGACTCGTCCACCGCGACGCCCAGCCGGTCATCCCGCCCCGCGTCGACTACTCCCTCACCGACCTGGGCCGAGAGGCCGCCCGGCAGGTACGGGAGTTGGCGCTGTGGACCGAGCGGCGGATGCCGGACGTGGAACGGGCCCGGGAGGCGTACGACGAGGCGAAGCGCGCCTGAAGGCGAGAAGGGCCCCAGGAACGTGAAGCGGGGCCCGGACGTGGTGTCCGGGCCCCGCTCGCCGCTGCCGGGCCGGGGTCAGCCCACGACCGACCAGGTGTCCCCGCCGGCCAGTAGTGCCGCGAGGTCGCCCTTGCCGTGCTGTTCGACGGCCGTGTCCAGCTGTTCGGACATCTGGGTGTCGTAGACCGGCCGTTCCACCGCGCGGAAGACGCCGATGGGCGTGTTGTGCAGGGTGTCGGGGTCGGCCAGCCGGGACAGGGCGAACGCCGTGGTCGGGGAGGGGGAGTGGGCGTCGTGGACGAGAAGCTCGGACTCGTTGTCCGCGGTCACGTCGACCACCGTCAGATCACCGGTCGCCCGGTCGCGTACGACGCCGCGCGCGCCGTCCGTGCCGAAGCGGACGGGCTGCCCGTGCTCCAGGCGGATCACCGCCTCCTGGGCCGACTGCCGGTCCTTGAGGGTGTCGAAGGCGCCGTCGTTGAAGATGTTGCAGTTCTGGTAGATCTCGATCAGGGCCGTGCCCGGGTGGGCGGCGGCCGCGCGCAGCACCTCGGTCAGGTGCTTGCGGTCGGAGTCGATGGTGCGGGCGACGAAGGACGCCTCGGCGCCGATCGCCAGGGACACCGGGTTGAACGGGGCGTCCAGCGAACCCATCGGTGTCGACTTGGTGATTTTCCCGACTTCGGAGGTCGGTGAGTACTGGCCTTTCGTCAACCCGTAGATGCGGTTGTTGAAGAGGAGGATCTTCAGGTTGACGTTGCGGCGCAGGGCGTGGATCAGATGGTTGCCGCCGATGGACAGCGCGTCGCCGTCACCGGTGACGACCCACACCGACAGGTCGCGCCGGCTGGTGGCCAGCCCGGTGGCGATGGCGGGGGCGCGGCCGTGGATGGAGTGCATCCCGTAGGTGTTCATGTAGTACGGGAAACGGGACGAGCAGCCGATCCCGGAGACGAAGACGATGTTCTCCTTCGCCAGCCCGAGTTCCGGCATGAACCCCTGTACGGCGGCCAGGATCGCGTAGTCGCCGCAGCCGGGGCACCAGCGGACTTCCTGGTCGGTCTTGAAGTCCTTCATGGACTGTTTGGCCTCGGCCTTGGGCACGAGCTGGAGCAGTCCGTCGGCGGTGTCAGTCATGGATGGCCTCCTTGAGCGCCGTGGCGAGCTGCTCGGCCTTGAACGGCATTCCGTTGACCTGGTTGTACGAATGCGCGTCCACCAGGTACTTCGCCCGGATGAGGGTGGCGAGCTGACCGAGGTTCATCTCGGGGATCACGACCTTGTCGTACCCGGCCAGGACGGTGCCGAGGTTCCTCGGGAAGGGGTTGAGGTGGCGCAGATGCGCCTGCGCGATCGCCTCGCCGTCCCGGCGCAGCCGCCGTACCGCCGCAGTGATCGGCCCGTACGTAGACCCCCAGCCCAGCACCAGGGTGTGCGCGCCGTCCGGGTCGTCGACCTCGATGTCGGGGACGTCGATGCCGTCGATCTTGGCCTGCCGGGTGCGGACCATGAAGTCGTGGTTGGCGGGGTCGTAGGAGATGTTGCCCGAGCCGTCCTGCTTCTCGATGCCGCCGATGCGGTGCTCGAGGCCGGGCGTGCCGGGGATGGCCCACGGCCGGGCGAGGGTCTGCGGGTCGCGTTTGTACGGCCAGAAGACCTCGCTGCCGTCCGGAAGGGTGTGGTTCGGCCCCTGGGCGAACTGCACCCGCAGGTCGGGCAGCTCCTCCAGCTCCGGGATCCGCCAGGGTTCGCTGCCGTTGGCCAGGTAGCCGTCCGACAGCAGCATCACGGGGGTCCGGTACGTCAGGGCGATCCGGGCCGCCTCCAGGGCGGCGTCGAAGCAGTCGGCCGGGGTACGCGGGGCGATCACCGGGACGGGGGCCTCGCCGTTGCGGCCGTACATCGCCTGCAGCAGGTCCGCCTGCTCGGTCTTGGTCGGCAGACCCGTGGACGGCCCGCCCCGCTGGATGTCGACGACCAGCAGCGGCAGCTCCAGCGAGACGGCCAGCCCGACCGTCTCACTCTTGAGGGCGACACCCGGACCCGACGTCGTCGTCACCGCGAGCGAACCGCCGAAGGCCGCGCCCAGTGCCGCGCCGATGCCCGCGATCTCGTCCTCGGCCTGGAAGGTCCGCACGCCGAAGTTCTTGTGCTTGGACAGTTCGTGCAGGATGTCGGAGGCCGGGGTGATCGGGTACGAGCCCAGGAACAGCGGCAGATCGGCCTGCCGGGACGCGGTGACCAGGCCGTAGGCCAGGGCCAGGTTCCCGGAGATGTTGCGGTAGGTGCCCACCGGGAACGCGGTGGTCGCCGGCGCGATCTCGTAGGAGACCGCGAAGTCCTCGGTCGTCTCGCCGAAATTCCAGCCCGCGCGGAAGGCCGCCAGGTTGGCGTTCATGACCTCGGGCTTCCGGGCGAACTTCTGCTTCAGGAAGCGTTCCGTGCCCTCCGTCGGCCGGTGGTACATCCACGACAAGAGGCCGAGCGCGAACATGTTCTTGCTGCGCTCGGCCTCCTTGCGGGTGAGGTCGAATTCCTTCAGGGCCTCCACGGTCAGGGTGGTCAGCGGCACCGGGTGCAGGCTGTACCCGTCGAGCGACCCGTCCTCCAGGGGCGAGGTGTCGTAGCCGACCTTCTGCATCGCCCGTTTGGTGAACTCGTCCGTGTTGACGATGATCTCCGCGCCGCGCGGGAGATCCCCGATGTTGGCTTTGAACGCCGCCGGGTTCATCGCGACCAGGACGTTCGGCGCGTCGCCCGGGGTGAGGATGTCGTGGTCGGCGAAATGCAGCTGAAAAGACGAAACCCCCGGCAGAGTGCCTGCGGGGGCCCGGATCTCGGCCGGGAAATTCGGAAGAGTCGAAAGATCGTTGCCGAAGGATGCGGTCTCCGACGTGAACCGGTCGCCGGTGAGCTGCATACCGTCACCCGAGTCCCCCGCGAACCGGATGATCACCCGATTCAGGCGCCGGACGTCTTTCACCCCGCCCGGCTTGCGCTGCTCTCCCACGACGGTTCCATCGGCCTGTTCCGTTGTCCTGCTGACCTGGCTGGTCACTGAACTGGACCTCCTTCGAGGCGGCTGTCCGGGCCTGGTCGTCCCACGGACCATCCCACGTTCAACCCTACGTCGGTTAGGGTCGCCTTCCCGCGCCTGCTCGCATGTTGGACGGCGTTTTGAGACGACCTGTCGCCCTGACTTGTCACGATTTTCCCTCCCCCTGGCCGCCTTCCGGTGCCGACACGGTGCCGTCGGCCCGTCAGGAGTTCAGATAGGTCAGAACGGCCAGAACGCGCCGGTGATCCCCGTCGCTCTGGGACAGCCCGAGTTTGAGGAAGATGTTGCTGACGTGCTTCTCGACGGCTCCGTCGCTCACGACCAGCTGCCGCGCGATCGCCGAGTTCGTCCGCCCCTCGGCCATCAGCCCCAGCACCTCCCGCTCCCGCGGGGTCAGCCCGGCCAGCACGTCCTGCTTGCGGCTGCGCCCGAGCAGCTGTGCGACCACCTCGGGATCGAGCGCCGTACCGCCCTCGGCGACCCGCACGACGGCGTCCACGAACTCCCGCACCTCGGCGACCCGGTCCTTCAGCAGATAGCCCACACCACGGCTGGAACCGGCCAGCAGTTCGGTGGCGTAGCGCTCCTCCACGTACTGCGACAGGACCAGCACCCCGAGCTGCGGATGCGCCTTCCGCAGCCGTACGGCCGCCCGCACGCCCTCGTCGGTGTGCGTCGGCGGCATCCGTACGTCCGCCACCACCACGTCCGGCATCGCGCCCTGCGCGTCCAGATCGGCGATGGTCTTGACCAGCGCGTCCGCGTCGCCGACGCCCGCGACGACGTCAAGTCCCCGGTCGGTCAGCAGCCGGGTCAGCCCCTCTCGGAGCAGCACGGAATCCTCGGCGATGACCACCCGCACCCTGTCCTCCACGATCTTGCGGCCCCCCACACCCCGTCCGGCGTACATGCCTGCCCTGTCCGGAAGTCCAGCATTCCAGCATTCGGATCGGCGTGCGTCGGAGTAAGGCGAGCCGGCGAGTCAAAACAGGCCGTCCGGCGTCCGAGAACGAGGCGTCCGGGCCCGAAGGGGGGCCAGAGGCGGCAGCCCCCCGAACAGGGGAGGACAGCCTCCGGATGACGGGACGCAGGACGGGACCGAGCACGACGGGAAGACCGAGTACGACGGGAAGGAGGAGCGGGACAGAGGCTCGGACGGATGGCGGCCCGCCCCTCCCGGCCTCAGCGCCGCCAGGGCAGCTCCGCCGTCACCCGCGTCGGCCCGCCCACCGGCGAGTCCACCACGAGGATCCCGTCGACCGCGTCCAGCCGCTCGGCCAGTCCCGCGAGCCCCGACCCCTTGGTCGTGTCCGCACCGCCCACGCCGTCGTCCGTGACCTGCAACATCAGCCGGTCCTCGCTGCGCCACACGTCCACCGCCGCGGCACTCGCCCGCGCGTGCTTGCTGATGTTCTGCAGCAGCTCGGACACCGTGAAGTACGCGATTCCCTCGATCGCCGCCGCCGGCCGCTCCACCAGGTCGACATCCACCTGCACCGGCACCGTGCAGCGCGAGGCCACCGAGGACAGCGCCGCGTCCAGCCCCCGGTCGGTCAGCACGGCGGGATGGATACCGCGGGCCAGGTCCCGCAGCTCCTGCAGCGCGGTCTTCACCTCGCCGTGCGCCTCGTCCACCATCCGCGCCGCGGCCCGCGGATCCTCCTGCAGCTTCTCCTTCGCCAGACCGAGCCCCATCGCCAGGTTGACGAGACGGGCCTGCGCGCCGTCGTGCAGATCCCGCTCGATCCGGCGCAGATCGGCGGCCGCCGTGTCGACGACGACCCCCCGGTCCGACTCCAGCTCCACCACCCGCGACGCCAGCTTCGACGGCCCGAGCAGCCCCTGCACCATCACCCGGTCCACCAGCGTCAGCGCCCGTACGATCCACGGCGTGGCCAGCGTGAACAGCAGCCCCACCAGCGCGGTCACGGTGATCTCGAAGGGGTTGTCGAGGTAGACGCTGTGGTGGGCGTCGCCGTACAGCTGGATCCCGCCCTGGCCGGCCCACATCGGGAAGACCCAGAACCACAGCGGGTACGTCAGCAGGGCCCAGCCGTACGCCCAGAAGTTCAGCGCGACCACGAAGGAGAACGTCGACCAGGGGAACTGCAGGACCGCGTAGAGCAGATGCCGCCAGGACGTGCCGCTTTTCAGCACCGCGCCCATCCAGGCGAAGAAACCCGGCTTGCGCATCCGCAGCGGCTCCGGGTCGGCCACCTCCAGCTTCAGCAGCCCACGCGCGCGTGCCCGCTCCAGCGCCCCGAAGCCCCGGCACCCGGCCAGGGCCACCGCCAGCAGCGGGATCCCGATGAAGGTCACCAACAGACCGACACCGAGGGACAGCATCGTCACCGTCCACACGAACAGCGTGACGCCGATCGGAAAGCCCAGCAGCACATAGCCGAACTCACGCCAGCTGCGCGCCTCGAACGGCGCCCGCAGCGCGGCGGGCACCCGGTGCCGACGCCCGCCGTACGGCTCGTACAGCCCGTGGTCGTACCCGTGGTCCTGCCCGTACCCGTGTCCGTACTCCGTGGCCATCGGCGTCGTCCCGTCCTGTCCTGTCCCGGCTCGCCCCATCGGCGGCGCTGTCCTGCCGTACCTCCACCCTGCTGTGCCGCAGGTCCACGGACCATGGAGGCCGTCGGCGTCTTGGAAGGGGGGTTTTCCCCACCCCTCCCCTGCCCTCCGTCCTGCGAGTCCGCGCTGCGAGTCCGTTCTAAGAGCGGTCGCGCCAGGGCAGCTCGGCGGTGACCGTCGTAGGACCGCCGGCCGGCGAGTCGACGACGAACAGGCCGTCCACCGCGCCCAGCCGGTCCGCGAGTCCGCGCATCCCGCTGCCGCCGTCCAGGTTCGCGCCGCCCTGCCCGTCGTCCCGTACCTGGATCAGCAGCCGGTCCTCGGTCCGCCAGACCTCGACCGAGGCGCTGCGCGCCCCGCTGTGCTTGCTGATGTTCTGCAGCAGCTCGGAGACGGTGAAGTAGGCGATGCCCTCGATCGCGGGCGCCGGTCTGGATGGCAGGTCGGCGGTCACCTGCACCGGCACCGTGCAGCGCGAGGCCACCGAGGACAGCGCCGCGTCCAGCCCCCGGTCGGTCAGCACCGCCGGATGGATGCCCCGGGCGAGGTCCCTGAGCTCCTGGAGGGCGAGCTTCACCTCGCCGTGCGCCTCCTCGACCATCGCGGCGGCCGAGTCGGGATCCTCCAGCAGCTTCTCCTTCGCCAGACCGAGCCCCATCGCCAGGTTGACGAGACGGGCCTGCGCGCCGTCGTGCAGATCCCGCTCGATCCGGCGCAGATCGGCGGCCGCCGTGTCGACGACGACCCCCCGGTCCGACTCCAGCTCCGCGATCCGGCGCTCCAGCTCGTCGGAGGGCGACAGCAGCCCGCGGACCATGGCCCGGTCCGCGTTCGACAGCCCGCGCGCGATGAACGGCAGCACCGGCCACAGCACGAACAACGAGGTCAACGTGATGCAGAAGGTGAGGATGCCCCACGGCAGCCGGATGAAGTCGTACAGCAGCGTCCGCCAGGCCACCGGATCCTTCAGCGTCATCCACAGCCGCTGCGTGCCCGCGCCGCGCTTGGCCAACGGCAGCGGAGTCGGCTCCTCCACCCGCACCCCGAGCAGCGCACGCGCGCGTGCCCGCTCCAGCTTCCCCAGCTGCCGGGCCCCCAGCAGGGTCGCGGCGAGCAGGGGTATACCGATCACCGTCAGCGTCAGTACACCACTCACCCACAGCGTCGTGCTGACGTAGACGAAGCCGAACAGCGCCATCGGCAGGTTCAGCAGAAGGTGCGCGACCTCCTTCCAGGTGTGGCCGTCGAGGGCGAAGCGCACGGGCGGCAGCCGCTCGCGGTCTTCTCTGCCGTCGACGGAGGCGGGGGATCGGGGTGCTGGTGCGGTCATATGCGCCAGCGTGCCGTGTGCCGTGGCGCCGCGCCATGGAGTTCGCCGCCCGGGTCGGACTGGGGAAAACCCCACCACCGGCTCCGGTGTCGCGTCCCACCGTGTGACGGCCTGCTTACCGTGTCTTTATCAGGGCCTAGACTCCCGTGCGTACAGATCGTCGAATCAAGAGTTGACTGAGGTCACGACAGCGGACCGGGTCAGGTCTGTTGTCTGTCGAGGGAGCGAGGGACGGGCAATGCGGGAGACGGTGGGTGGTGAGCCGACCGTGGTCGTCGCGGCGGGCTACTTCGCGTCCTACTCGGTCGTGGGACTGCTGGCACTCGTCGGCGTGCTCTTCGTCGCCGTCGCCTTCGGGGCCGGCCGGCTGCTGCGCCCGGTGGTCCCCACGCCCGAGAAACTCCTCACCTACGAGTGCGGAGTCGACCCCGTCGGCGAGGGCTGGGCCCACACCCAGGTCCGCTACTACGTCTACGCCTTCCTCTACGTCATCTTCGCCGTCGACTCGATCTTCCTGTTCCCCTGGGCGACCGTCTTCGCCGCCCCCGGCTACGGCGCCACCACGCTCGTGGAGATGTTCGTCTTCCTCGGCTTCCTCGCCGTCGGCCTGCTGTACGCATACAAGAAGGGCGTCCTGACATGGACGTGACGCCGGAGCCAGTTCCGCTGCCGGAGCCGAAGAGGCTGGGCACGCTCGCCCGCCTCGCCCCCGAGCCGATGAAGGTCGTCCTCAACTGGGGCCGCCGCTACTCGCTCTGGGTCTTCAACTTCGGCCTCGCCTGCTGCGCGATCGAGTTCATCGCCGCGTCGATGGCCCGCCATGACTTCATCCGCCTCGGCGTGATCCCCTTCGCGCCGGGCCCTCGCCAGGCCGACCTGATGGTGGTCTCGGGCACGGTCACCGACAAGATGGCCCCGGCGGTCAAGCGCCTGTACGAGCAGATGCCCGAGCCGAAGTACGTCATCTCCTTCGGCGCCTGCTCGAACTGCGGCGGCCCCTACTGGGACTCCTACTCGGTCACCAAGGGCGTCGACCAGATCATCCCCGTCGACGTCTACGTCCCCGGCTGCCCGCCCCGCCCCGAGGCCCTCCTCCAGGGCATCCTCAAACTCCAGGAGAAGATCGCCGCCGAATCCCTGGGCGAGCGCTACGGCACCTCCCGCCCCTCCACCGCGGCCCTCCAGAGCGGCCTGGTCCTGCCGCCCGCCCCCGCCGGGGAAGCACCGCAGGGGGACACCCGATGACGGCCCCGACCGGCTGGCTGCCGGCCCCCGTCGAGGAACTCTTCGGCACGGACGCCACGGCCGACGAGTCCTACGACGTCCTGACCGTCGACGTCCCTCCCGCCTCCTGGCTCACTGCCCTGGACACCGCCCGTACGACCCTCGCCTGCACCTACTTCGACTGGCTGAGCGCCGTCGACGAACCCGGCACCGGCTTCCGTGTCTCCGTCCATGTCGTCGCCCTCGCCCCGGTCCGCCGACTGCTCCTGCGTACCACGGTGCCGCACGCCGCCCCTGAACTCCCTTCCGCCGTCGGCGTCTACGCGGGCGCCCGTTGGCATGAACGCGAGACCCACGAGATGTTCGGCGTCCGCTTCACCGGCCACCCCGGCCTCGACCACCTCCTTCTCCCGGAAACCTTCGAAGGCCACCCCCTCCGCAAGGACTTCGTCCTCGCCGCCCGCGTCGCCAAGGCCTGGCCCGGCGCCAAGGAACCGGGCGAGTCCGACCACGGCGGCCCCAGGCGCCGCCAGATGCTCCCCCCGGGCGTCCCCGACCCCAACGAATGGGGACCCCTGAAGGGCCAACTCCCCCCTGCCCCCGCCCGCCCGGCACGAGCCGCGGCAGGACGTGCTGTCGGCGAACGCCCGGCCCGCGCGGCCGGTGACCGTCCGGTACGGCGTACGCGCACGGCCGCGGAAGGCTCGGTCGGCCAGGCGCCCGCCACGGAGGTAGCGGCTGCCGACGCACCGCCGACGGCGGCACCGGCGGGCCGGGCCCGCAGCGCGAGCGAGGGATCCGCGACACAACGGACCGCTCCTGGGGACCAGCCACCGTCGGCTCCGCGCCGGGCGCGCAGTGCCGGTGAGGGGTCCGCTTCGCAGCGGGAGGCATCCCCGGCCGAGGAGACCGCCACGCAGGAGGAGCCGCCTACCGCCCCCCGGGGTCCGCGCCGGGCACGCACCGCCTCGGGCGGCTCCGCTTCCCAGCGCGCGCAGGAGACGGCGCAGACGGCACCACCGACGGAACCGGCCGCCCCCCAGGGCACCCCGGCCGGCTCGGTCGGCCCCTCGGCCTCGCGCAGTTCGGACGCGCCGTGGCACCACGCCCGCCCTGCCTTCGACGAACCGGAGGCGGCAGAGCGGCCGGCGGATGCCACCCCCGAGCCGACGGAGACGCCCGAGGTCGGGCCCACCTCCGAGGAACCGCGGCCGGCATCGGGTGAACCGACGCCCGAGGCAGCCGTACCGGAGCCGGGCGATGCGAAGCCTGCCGAGCCAGAGGTGCCTGAGGCTTCCGAGGCGTCTGAGACTGTCGAGGCGCCTGAGGTGCCTGAGACTGCCGAGGTTCCCGAGGCGGCCGCCGCGCCCGAGGGCAACGGGCCGGACAGTTCGACCCCCGAGACCCCTGCCCCCGATGCCCCGGATGCCTCCGCTCCCGAGGCTCCGGTCTCCGAGGCGCCCACCTCCGACGCTCCCCACAGTCCTGAAGCCCCGGCTCCCAACAACGCCGACGCTGACGCCGACCCCGGACGACCTTCCGGTCCCCGCGACGACCACCGCCCAGGAGGCCCGCAGTGAACGACGCCCTGGACGTCGCCCTGCGACTTCTCGTCGTGTTCGTCGTCTTCCTCACCTTCCCCCTGATCGTCGGTCAGACCGAGCACAAGGTGATGGCCCACATGCAGGGCCGCCTCGGCCCGATGTACGCCGGTGGCTTCCACGGCTGGGCCCAGCTCATCGCCGACGGCGTGAAGTTCGCGCAGAAGGAGGACGTGGTCCCGGCGGGTGCGGACCGGCGCATCTTCCAGCTGGCCCCCGCCGTGGCGCTCCTCCCGTATCTGCTCGTGCTGCTCGCCATTCCGATCGGCCCGGGCGAGGGCGCCGTCGGTCAGGTCCTGGACGCCGGTGTCTTCTTCGTACTGGCCGTGATGGGCGTCGGCGTCCTCGGCTCGCTCATGGCCGGCTGGGCCAGTGCCAACAAGTTCTCCCTCCTCGGCGGTCTGCGTACCGCCGCCCAGCTCCTCGCCTACGAACTCCCGATGCTGCTCGCCGCCGCCTCCGTGGCGATGGCGGCCGGCACGGTCTCCCTGCCCGGCATCGTCGCCGCCTTCCACTGGTGGTGGCTGCCCTGGCAGATCACCGGCGGACTGGTCTTCTTCATCGCCGGCCTCGCGGAGCTCCAGCGGCCCCCGTTCGACATGCCCGTCGCCGACTCGGAGATCATCTTCGGCGCGTACACCGAGTACACCGGCCTCCGCTTCGCGCTGTTCCTGCTCGCCGAGTACGCCGGGATCGTCGTCCTGTGCGGACTGACCACCGTCCTCTTCCTGGGCGGCTGGCACGGCCCGTGGGGCGCCGACGGCCTCGGCTGGCTGTGGACCCTGCTGAAGACGGCGATCCTCGCCTTCGTCGTGATCTGGCTCCGCGTGACCTACCCCCGGCTGCGCGAGGACCAGTTGCAGAAGTTCTCCTGGACGCTCCTCGTCCCCCTTTCTCTCGCCCAGATCGCCCTCACCGGCATCGTCAAGGTGGTGATCTCCTAACCATGGCTCCCCTTCCCGGCAGCGGCCTCGCCAAGGGCCTGGCCGTCACCCTGCGCACGATGACCCGGAAGTCGGTCACCGAGCAGTACCCGGACGTCCTCCCCGACCTCCCGCCCCGCTCCCGGGGCGTCATCGGCCTGTTCGAGGAGAACTGCACGGTCTGCATGCTCTGCGCCCGTGAGTGCCCCGACTGGTGCATCTACATCGACTCCCACAAGGAGACCGTCCCGGCGGCGACCCCGGGCGGCCGTGAACGCAGCCGCAACGTCCTGGACCGCTTCGCCATCGACTTCTCCCTGTGCATGTACTGCGGTATCTGCATCGAGGTCTGTCCTTTCGACGCGCTGTTCTGGTCGCCAGAGTTCGAGTACGCCGAGACCGACATCCACGAACTCACCCACGAGCGGGACAAGCTCCGCGAGTGGATGTGGACGGTCCCGGCCCCGCCCGCCCTCGACCCCGGCGCGGAGGAACCGAAGGAGATCGCCGCCGCCCGCAAGACCGCCGAGAAGCTCGCGACCGCGCAGGCCGAACAGAGTGCGCAGGCCGAGCGGGGCGCCCAGGCCGAACAAGCCGCGCAGGCCGCACCGGCCGATTCGGCCGCCGACCGTGCCGAGCCGGGGGAGGGGGAGTCGTGAGCCTCCTCGCCCAAGCGCCGCACGGCTTCCTGTCGCCGACCGGTGTGGAGGTCGCCTTCCTTCTCGTCGGGCTGGTCACCTTCGGCGCCGCGCTGATCACGGTCACCACCCGCCAGCTGGTGCACGCCGCCCTGTGGCTGGTGGTCGCCCTCGGCGGACTCGCCGTCGAGTACCTGCTGCTCACCGCCGAGTTCATCGCCTGGGTGCAGGTCCTCATCTACGTGGGTTCCGTCGTCGTCCTCCTTCTCTTCGGTCTGATGCTCACCAGGGCCCCGATCGGCCGCTCCCCGGACGCCGACTCCGAGAACCGCTGGGTCGCCCTCGCCGTGGCCGTGTCCGCCGCGGCCGCCCTGGTCTGGGTGGTCGTGGACGCCTTCCGCGCCACCTGGATCGACCTGGGCGGTGCCGCCGCCGGCTCGACGAAGGTCACCGGCGCGAGCCTCTTCCAGAACTGGGTCCTGCCCTTCGAGGCCCTCTCCGTCCTCCTCCTCGCGGCCCTGGTCGGCGCGATCGTCCTGTCCCGGAAGGCGAAGGCGGAGTCGGCCCCGCCCCCTGTGAACGACCGGTCCGTCACGCAGAGTTCCCCCTCCGTCACGGATTCCGGGATTCACCCGATCGAGCAGGAAGGCGCCCGCTGATGCACCTCGCCTATCCCGCCGTCCTCTCCGCTCTCCTCTTCTGCACCGGCCTGTACGGCGTCCTCGCCCGCCGCAACGCGATCCTGGTCCTGATGTCGGTCGAGCTGATGCTCAACGCCGTCAACCTCAACCTGGTCGCCTTCGACGTGTGGCTGAGCAAGGCGGCCCGGGACACCCTGCACTCCGGCCAGGCGCTGACCCTCTTCACCATCGCCATCGCCGCCGCCGAGATCGGCATCGGCCTGGCGATCGTCCTCGCCGTCTACCGCAACCGCGGCACCTCCGACATCGACCGGCTCCGCGACACCGCCGAGGGCCACGAGCACGGCTCGCCCACGGACGGGACGGCCGACGAGAAGGCTGAGGCCACCGCGTGACCACGACCACCCTCGCCGTCCTCGTCCCCCTCCTTCCCTTCCTGGCCGCCGTCGCCGGCCTGCTCCTGGGCCGGACGGCTCCCGGGTTCGTCCGCCCGCTCGCGGTCCTGCCGACGCTCGCCGCGCTCGCACTGGCCGTCGCGGTCGCCGTCGACCAGGGCGGCGGCCGGGCCGTCCAGGGCCACACCGAACTCACCCCGACCGGCTCGGTGCCGATCGAACTCGCCCTGTACATCGACGGCTTCGCCGCCCTGGTCGCCGTCCTGGTCGCCTTCGTCGCCACCTGTGTGCAGATCTACTCGACCGGCTATCTCCGCGACGACCCGCGCTACCCCTCGTACGCCGCCCTCATCTCCCTCTTCACCTCCGCGATGCTGCTGGTCGTCTACTCCGGCGACCTGATCGTGCTGCTGGTCGGCTGGGAAGTCATGGGCATCTGCTCCTACTTCCTCGTCGGCCACTACTGGGAGACCCCCGAGGCGCGCGCCGCCTCCCTCAAGGCCTTCCTGGTCACCAAGCTCGGCGACGTGCCGTTCCTGATCGGCCTGTTCGCGCTGGCCACCGACGCCGGGTCGTTCCGCATCACCACGGTCCTCGCGACCGTCGCGAACGGCGGACTGCACCACCCGGCTCTGGTCGGCCTGCTGCTCCTGTGCGGTGTGGCGGGCAAGTCGGCGCAGTTCCCGCTGCACACCTGGCTCCCCGACGCGATGGCCGGCCCGACCCCTGTCTCCGCGCTGATCCACGCGGCGACGATGGTCGCCGCCGGTGTCTACTTCGTCGCCCGGCTCCTCCCGGTCTTCGAGGCCTGCGCGGCCGTGATGGTCGTCCTCGCCGCCATGGGCGCCGTCACGATGGTCGGTTCGGGCCTCGCCGCGCTCGCCCAGGACGACATCAAACGCGTCCTCGCCTACTCGACGATCGGCCAGCTCGGCTACATGACCGGCGCCCTCGCCGTCGGCGACCGCGGTGCCGCCGTCTTCCACCTCCTGTCGCACGGCGCCTTCAAGGCGCTGCTGTTCCTCGCGGCCGGCGTCGTCATCCACGCAGCCGGCACCAACTCGCTGGCCGTCATGTCCCGCACCTCCGGCCTGCGCGACCGCGTCCCGGACGCCTACTGGACGATGACTGTGGCGCTGCTCGCACTCGCCGCGATCCCTCCCTTCAGCGGCTTCTTCTCCAAGGAGTCCGTCCTCGGCGCCGCCGAACACGCCGCCACCGGCCACACCGAGCACGCCCCCGGCGCCGCCGGCTGGATCGTCCTCGTCGCGGGCCTGGCAACCGCCCTGCTCACCGCCGCGTACGCGACCCGGCTGTGGCTTCTGGCCTTCCGGGGCCGGGGAGCCGAAGCCCCGGACCACGGCCGGCAGCCGCTGTCGATGACCGTGGTGCTGTGGGTCCTGGCCGTCCCCTCCCTGGCCTTCGGCGGGCTGGCCTACCGCTCGCTGCCCGGCTGGTTCGACGGCCGTGCCCTCGCCCCGACCCTCACCACCTCGATCCTCGGCACCGGCCTCGCGCTGGTCGGCGGACTCGCCACCTACGGCGCCTGGCAGCGCACCAGCGCCCTGGCCGCCCGCACCCCGCTGGGTGCCGTGGCCGCCCACTCGGAGGGCGACGCCGGACTCGTCGAGGCCGAGGCCATCGCCGCCCACAAACCGGCGTTCGGTGACGTGGCCTACGCACCCGACCCGGCGGACCCCGGGCGGCTGCTGCTCGGCCCGCTGCACCGGCACGCCGCCGAGGGCTTCCACCTGGACGCCGTCTACGACGCGCTGTTCGTCCGCCCGCTCCTGGCCGCGGCGAGCCTCGTCCAGTTCCTCGACCGCGAGGTCGTCGACACCTATGTGCGCGGGGCGGGCGCCCTGCCCCGCCTGCTGGGCGCCGCCGTACGGCGTGCCCAGACCGGCAACGTCCAGACCTATGTGAGCGCGCTGCTCGCCGGCACCGTCGTCCTGGCGGTCGCCGTCCTCCTCGTCGCCACGGGAGCGTGAGCAGGCGTGATCGATATCAGCGAGTCCGTGATGCAAGTCCTTCTGGCATTGATCGTCGTCGGCCCGCTCCTCGGCGCCGTCGCCGCCCTACTCCCCGCCCCGCCCGGGCTGAAGGGGAAGTCACCCGAGCAGGCCGTGCTCCGCCACGGCGTGACCGTGACCGGCGCGATCCTCATCGCCGCGATCGTCCTCGCGCTCGGCTTCGACCACGACCATCCGTCGAGGATGCAGGCCACGACCGACATCAGCTGGATCCCCGCACTCGACGTGCGCATCCACCTCGGCATCGACGGCATCTCCCTCCCCCTGGTGGTCCTGACCGCGCTGCTGAGCTTCCTCTGCGCGCTCTACTCGTACTTCAACATGCCCGCGGGCCCGTCCCCGAAGGCCTTCGTCGCCCTGCTGCTCGTCCTGGAGTCCGGTACCCTCGCGAGCTTCGCCGTCCTCGACCTGCTGCTGTTCTTCCTCGCGTTCGAGACGGTGCTCATCCCGATGTACTTCCTCATCGCCCGCTGGGGCGGCGAGGGCCGGACCCGGGCCGCCTGGAAATTCATCCTCTTCACGCTGCTCGGGTCCGTCGTGATGCTGCTGGGCCTGCTCCTGATCGGAATCAAGGCGGGCACCTTCGACATGGTGGCACTCGCCACTGACAACGGCCGGTCGCTGACCACATCCGTGCAGGTCGTCGCCGTTCTGGCGATCGGGATCGGGCTCGCGGTCAAGACCCCGATGTGGCCCCTGCACAGCTGGCTGCCGGACGCCCACACCGCCGCGCCGACCGTCGGCTCGGTGCTGCTGGCGGGCGTCCTGCTGAAGATGGGCACGTACGGGTTCGTCCGGATCCTGCTGCCGGTCGCACCGGACGGATTCCGTACCTTCGCGCCGTACCTCGCCGCGTTCGCCGTCGTCGGGATCATCTACGGATCCCTGGCCTGCCTGAACCTGGCGAAGCGCGGCGTGCGGGGCGACCTCAAACGCCTGATCGCCTACTCCTCCGTCGGTCACATGGGCTTCGTCCTGCTCGGCATCGCCACCATGACCCCGACCGGCGTCAACGGCGCCCTGTTCGCCAACATCGCCCACGGCCTCATCACCGGCCTGCTGTTCTTCCTGGTCGGCGGCCTGAAGGACCGCACCGGCACCACCGACCTCGACACCCTCGCCGAGGAGACCGGCGCCGCGCTCTACGGCAGGGCGCCGCACCTCGGCGGCCTGCTCGCGTTCGCCGCCGTCGCCTCGCTCGGGCTGCCCGGCCTCGCCGGGTTCTGGGGCGAGATGCTGGCCCTGTTCGGCGCGTTCGAGCCGGCCGCCGCCCTGAGCCGCCCGGCCTTCCTGACCTTCATGGCGATCGCGGCCTTCGGAACCCTGCTGACGGCGGCCTACATGCTGGCCGTGGTCCGCCGCGTCTGCATGGGCGCCGCATCGCAGGAGGTACCGAAGCTCGCCGACGTCCGTACGTACGAGTTCGCGGCCTGGACCCCGCTCGTCGTCCTCACCGTCGTCGCCGGACTGTGGCCCAGGGCCCTGCTCGGCCTGACCGACCCGGCCGTGCAGCAGCTCCTCTCAGGAGGCACCCGATGAGCGCCCTGGCCCAGCCGCTGGCCGCCAACCTCGTCCAGTCCGTCGACTGGCTCGCCGTCGCGCCGCCCACCCTCACCGCGGTCGTCGCACTCGCCGTCCTGGTCGCCGACCTCTTCGTGCCCGAGGCCAGAAAGCCGCTGCTCGGCTGGGTCTCGGTCGCCGGACTCACCGCCTCCGCCCTCCTGTTGCTGCCGCTCCTCGACCACGACCGCAGCACCTTCTGCCTGCCGGGCGCCACGCGCGCGTGCAGCTACACGGCCGACCGGTTCACCCTGGTCGTGCAGCTCCTCGTGCTCGGCGGTGCCCTGCTCACGGCCCTGCTGTCCGTCACCACCCTCAAGGACGGCAACCGCCGCTACCCCCAGGGCGAGTTCTGGTTCCTGCTGCTCTCCTCGGCCGCCGGCGCCGCCCTGCTGCCCGCCTCCCGCGACCTCGCCACCCTGATCGTCGCCCTGGAGGTCGCCTCCCTGCCCGCCTTCGCCCTCGTCGGCATCCGGCACGGCGACGCGAAGTCCTCCGAAGCGGCCCTGAAGTTCTTCCTGTCCTCGGTGACCGCGACCGCCGTCAGCCTCCTGGGCGTCAGCTTCGTGTACGCCACCACCGGCAGCCTTTACCTCACCCAGATCGCCGACCGCATCCAGCACGTCGACGGACAACTGCACACCCTCGCCCAGACCGGCGTCGTCCTCACCCTCGTGGGTTTCGCGTTCAAGACGGCCGCCGTCCCCTTCCACTTCTGGGTGCCCGACACCTACGTCGGCGCCCCGCTCCCCATCGCCGCCTACCTGTCGGTCGTCGGCAAGGCCGTCGGCTTCTCCGGCCTGATCCTGGTCACCGTCGTCGCCTTCCCGTCCTACGCCGACGTCTGGGGCCCCGCACTCGCCGCCCTGGCCGCCCTCACCATGACCATCGGCAACGTCGCCGCCCTGCGCCAGCAGGCCACGCGCGCGTACAGCTCGGTACGGCTGCTCGCCTGGTCGTCGGTCGGGCAGGCCGGCTATCTGCTGGTACCGATCGCCGCCGCCGCGTACACCAAGGACGCTGAGCAGGCCATCGGCTCCACCGTCGCCTACGCCCTCATGTACGCGGCCGTGAACCTCGGCGCCTTCGCGGTGGCCGCCCTGGTGGGCCGTACGAGGGAACTCAACCGGATCACCGACTACCGCGGCCTGTACGCCAGGAACCCGCTCACCGCGCTGCTCCTGGCCTTCTTCCTGCTCTGCCTGGCCGGACTCCCACCCGGCATCATCGGCGTGTTCGCGAAGGTCACCGTCTTCTCGGCCGCCGTCGACGCGGGCCTCGGCTGGCTCGCCGTCGTCATGGCCGTCAACGTCGTGATCGCCCTCTTCTACTACCTCCAGTGGGCAGCCCTGCTGTTCCGCACCCCCGAGGGCGAGCCCGCGCGGCACCACCTCCCGGCGCCGCTCACGGCCGCGCTCGCCCTCACCGGCGCCCTGGGCGTCGCCCTCTCCGGGGCACCGCAGCTGGTACTCCGCTTTGCCGCCACCGGCCTGTTCTGACCCCCGTCCACGCGCATGTGAAGCCCTTCACGCGCGCGTGCGACCAACCCGCACCCGCCCTCACCCGGACGGCTCACGCGGCGCACAGCGGACACAAGGGAACTAGCGGCCGCCGCCTGGCGTTGACCAGTGCGGGAGGGTCCACTGGACGTGACACCACGGCACACCGGTGGCATCACCGATCGGAAGGCAGCAGCGCAGGCAAAGGGTTCCCCTGCCGCACGACTTGGAGGGCGTACCGTGCACCGCCGGCACAACGGGCTCAGGACCGCAGTTCTCCTCGGGGGACTGTCGGCACTCATCATCGTCATCGGCAGCTTCTTCGGCCGGACGGGTCTGATCGTCGCGGTCCTCGTCGCCCTCGGCACGAACGCGTACGCGTACTGGAACAGCGACAAACTCGCGCTACGCGCGATGCGCGCGCGCCCGGTGAGCGAGTTTGAGGCCCCGGCCCTGTACCGGATGGTCCGCGAGCTCTCCACCCAGGCCCGCCAGCCCATGCCCCGCCTCTACATCTCCCCGACGGAGGCGCCGAACGCCTTCGCGACGGGCCGCAACCCGCGCAACGCCGCCGTGTGCTGCACGGAGGGCATCCTGCGGATCCTGGACGAGCGGGAACTGCGCGGCGTCATCGGCCACGAGCTCAGCCACGTCTACAACCGCGACATCCTCATCTCGTCGGTCGCCGGCGCCCTCGCCTCGGTGATCATGTTCCTGGTCAACTTCGCCTGGCTGATCCCGGTCGGCCGTTCGGACGACGACGACGGCCCCGGTTTCCTCGGCCTGCTGCTGATCATGATCCTGGGCCCGCTCGCCGCCACCGTCATCCAGCTGGCCATCAGCCGTTCCCGGGAGTACGAGGCGGACGCCTCCGGCGCCCAGCTCACCGGCGATCCGCTCGCCCTCGCCGGCGCCCTGCGCAAGCTGGACGCCGGCACCAAGCAGCTCCCGCTGCCCCCCGAGCCCCGGATCGAGACCGCGAGCCACATGATGATCGCGAACCCCTTCCGCCCGGGCCAGGGACTGTCCAAGATGTTCTCGACGCATCCGCCCATGGCGGAACGGATCGCCCGGCTAGAGAAGATGGCAGGTCGCCCGCAGTGAAGACCATCCTGAACATCATTTGGCTCGTCCTGAGCGGCTTCTGGCTGTTCCTCGGCTACCTGCTGGCGGGCGTGATCCTCTGCATCACGATCATCGGCATTCCCTTCGGCATAGCAGCCTTTCGTATCGGCGTGTACGCCCTGTGGCCCTTCGGGTACACGACTGTCGAGCGGCGCGACGCGGGCGCACCCTCCTGCATCGGGAACGTCCTGTGGCTGGTCCTCGCCGGCTGGTGGCTGGCGCTCGCCCACATCGTCACCAGCGTCGCCATGTGCCTCACGATCATCGGAATCCCGTTCGGCATCGCCAACTTCAAGCTGATCCCGGTTTCCCTGCTCCCGCTGGGACGCGAGATCGTGCCCACGGACCAGCCGTTCGCCACCCGCTGACCGCACCTCATCCGGCGCTCCTGGCACCCGAGTTGTCCACAGCCCGAGAGCGCCGGCGAAGGTTGTCCACAGGCCGCCCCGATTGTCGGTGGTGGCCTGCATCATGAAGCCATGACCGAGATCGAGCAGTTGCTGGCACGGGTGACCGCACAGGCCCACGACTCACGTCCGTGGGGCTGGCCCACGCTTCCCGCGCCCGTCGACGCGGCCACGCTCGACCGTGCCCGGGAGGCCCTGGGCTTCCCTCTGCCGCCCCTGCTCGCGGCGCTCTACGCGCGGGTGGGCGACGGCGGCTTCGGCCCGTCGTACGGCCTGCTGCCCCTGCTCGACGCCGCTCCCTCCGGTGAACCGGCCGCCGTCGTCCAGTACCTCACCAACCGCGAGTACGGCCGCAAGAACCCGGAGTGGCCCTGGCCCGAGGGTGTCCTGCCGATATCCCACTGGGGCTGCGGCATGTACGCGTGCGTGGACTGCAGCACCCCGGAGGCCACGGTCCTGCTCTACGAGCCGAACGCCGACGAGGCGGACGGCGCCTGGTTCGTGGACGCGCCCGCTCTCACCGACTGGCTGCGCGTCTGGCTGGACGGCACGGGCTGGTACGAGGAGACCGACGAGGGCACGGATCTGGCCCCCTGGGCCGACTTCCGGGTACGCACCGCCGCGGAACAGGCCTCCTGAGAGACCGGGTCTCCACAGGACGCGGCTCCTCCGAGGCCGAGAACACCGTCTACCGAGCCGCGGCCCACCGCCGTACGGCATACGCCGCCGCGCCCACCACCAGGACGGCCGCCCCGGCGGCCACCGACGTCAGCGGCAGCGCGAACGCGAGAACCGCGCAGCCCAGCAGCCCCACCAGCGGAACCACGCGCGCACGCGGCGCCGGATCGAGCGTCCACGCCGAGGCGTTGGCCACCGCGTAGTACGCCAGCACACCGAAAGAGGAGAAACCGATGGCACCGCGGAGGTCCGCGGTAGCCGCCGCCACGGCGACCACCGCGCCCACGGCCAGCTCCGCGCGGTGCGGGACCTGGAAACGCGGGTGCACGGCGGCCAGCGTGGGAGGCAGATGGCCGTCGCGGGCCATGGCGAGCGTGGTCCGCGACACCCCGAGGATCAGCGCCAGCAAAGAGCCGAGCGCGGCGACCGCGGCCCCCACCCGCACCACGGGAACCAGCCCCGGCACCCCGGCCGCCCGCACCGCGTCGGCCAGCGGCGCGGCTGCCCGCCCGAGCCCGTCCGCGCCCAGCACCGAGAGCACGGCCACCGCCACGCACGCGTACACCACCAGGGTGATACCGAGGGCCAGCGGAATCGCGCGCGGGATGGTGCGCGCCGGATCCCGCACCTCCTCGCCGAGGGTCGCGATCCGCGCGTAGCCGGCGAACGCGAAGAACAGCAGGCCGGCCGCCTGAAGCAGCCCGCCGATCCCCGCCGACAGCCCGACGTCCAGCCGCCCGGCGTCCGCCCGCCCGGACGTCAGGCAGACGACCACCACGGCAGCGAGGACCGCCAGCACCACGGCCACGATCAGCCGGGTCAGCCACGCCGACTTCTGGATGCCGCCGTAGTTCACGGCGGTCAGCGCCACCACGGCCGCGACCGCCACCGCGTGCGCCTGCCCCGGCCAGACGTAGGCGCCCACGGTCAGGGCCATCGCAGCGCAGGACGCCGTCTTCCCGACGACGAACGCCCAGCCCGCGAGGTACCCCCAGAAGGCGCCGAGCCGCTCCCGCCCGTACACATAGGTGCCGCCCGACTGCGGATAGCGGGCGGCGAGGCGGGCCGAGGACATGGCGTTGCAGTAGGCGACCAGGGCGGCGACGGCCAGCCCGGGCAGCAGCGCCGACCCGGCCGCGCGGGCCGCCGGGCCCAGGGCGGAGAACACGCCGGCACCGACCATCGAGCCGAGGCCGACGAGCACGGCGTCCCGCACCCCGAGCGTGCGTCGCAGAACGGGTGGGGAGGCAGTCATGCGGCGAACCCTACTGATCCACGCAACCGTGCGGCATCGCCCGGTCGTCCTCCTCATCGACACGAGACGAACAGACGCGCGACGCCCCTGTGCGGACGGCTAGGGCTGCCTGTCCGGCACAGCCGGACCAGACCGAAATCACAGGGCCGGAACAGTGCGAACACAGCGCGGAAGGGCAGGTTCAGGACATGGGCATCATCAGCTGGATCATCCTGGGACTGTTGGCCGGCGCCATCGCCAAATTCCTGCTGCCGGGACGTGACCCCGGCGGCTTCATCGGCACGACCCTCATCGGCATCGTGGGTGCGTTCCTCGGCGGCTGGATATCGGCCCGCTGGCTGGACCACCCGATCACCAAGAACTTCTACGACGGCGCGACCTGGGTGGCGGCGATCGGCGGCTCGCTGGTCCTGCTGATCGCCTACCGCCTGCTGTTCGGCAACTCGCGCGACTGAGCGCGCCACGACCACCGGCCGGCGATGACTACCGGTAGTTCACGAACTGGAGGGCGAAGTCGAAGTCCTGGCCCTTCAGGAGGGTGATCACGGCCTGGAGGTCGTCGCGGCTCTTGGAACTGACCCGCAGTTCGTCGCCCTGGACCTGGGCCTTCACGCCCTTGGGGCCCTCGTCACGGATGATCTTCGCGACCTTCTTCGCGTTCTCCTGGGAGATGCCCTCCTCGATCGACGCGAAGAGCTTGTACTCCTTGCCGGAGAGCTGCGGCTCACCGGCGTCCAGCGCCTTCAGCGAGATGCCGCGCTTGATCAGCTTCGACTGGAAGACGTCGAGGATCGCCTTGACCCGCTCCTCGGAGTTCGCCTGCATCAGGATCTTCTCGCCGGACCAGGCGATCGAGGCGCCCACGCCCTTGAAGTCGTAGCGCTGCGAGACCTCCTTCGCGGCCTGGTTGAGGGCGTTGTCGACCTCCTGCCGCTCGACCTTCGAGACGATGTCGAAACTGGAGTCGGCCATGTCCTGTGGCTCCTTGTATCGGGGGGCGTAACGGGATGCGTTCCGGCACGGGGCGGCGGCCGCCGCGCCCGGTGTGGGGACCGGGCCGCATCCGCACCAGCCTAGCCACCCCGCGTCCCTCGGGCGGCGATCAATCGGGTGGCGAAGCACCCCATGGGATCGGGTATTGTTTACGTCGTTGCCAGGGAGCACCGCCGAAAAGCGGTTCGACTTGGTGGCAAACCCCCGGCGGTGTGCCCGAGCGGCCAAAGGGAGCAGACTGTAAATCTGCCGGCTTCGCCTTCCCAGGTTCGAATCCTGGCGCCGCCACTTTGGGGAAGACCCCCTCCGGACTGTGGAAACACAGACCGGAGGGGGTCTCTTCGTTGTGCCGTGGGTTGTGCCCAGTGGCTGCGTGAGGTGCCCCACACCGCAGACGCCAGGACCGACCGCACGGCCCTGGACCCCCACGGTCCCAGGTACGTGCGCCCCGCCCCGGGGCACACTGAACGCATGCCCTCCCGACGCAGAACCTGTCCGGTGTGCCACCGCGAAATCGCCGTCGTGGCGGGCCGCTTCGCGCGGCACGACCCGCCCGGGGCGCGGGAGACCGCCGACCTGGTCTCCTGCGCCGGCTCGCGACGGCAGGCCCAACTCGGGGCGGTCCAGCCGTCGTTGGACGGCTACGCGGTGCCGGACTTCCCCGGGCAGCTGCCGCTGTTCTGAGCACGCCCACTGGCGGCTGCCGGCCACTGTCACTGTCAGCTGCTGTCACAAGACCCAACGGCCGGGCGTCGGGTTCAGTTCCCGGCCACCGACTTCACGGCCACCGTGACCGGCGTCGAACCCCCGATCAGCTCCAGGGTCAGACCGGCCGTCGCCGGGGTGTCCACCAACTCCGCCAGCACGGCGGCCACGTCGTCACGGGTGACCGGCCCCCGGCCCGTGTGCGCCTCCAGCCGCACCAGGCCGGTGCCCGGCTCGTCCGTCAGCGAACCGGGGCGCAGGATCGTCCAGTCGAGGGTGCCCTGCCGGGTGACATAGGTGTCGGCCTCGCCCTTGGCCCGCAGATACACGTCGAAGACGTCGTCGCCCTGGTGCGCCGGATCCGCGCCCATCGAGGAGACGACCACGAAACGGCGTACGCCCGCGCGTACGGCCGCGTCCGCGAACAACACCGCCGCGCCCTTGTCCACCGTCTCCTTGCGGGCCGTACCGCTGCCCGGGCCCGCGCCCGCCGCGAACACCGCCGCGTCCGCTCCCCGCAGCTGCTCCGCGACCTCCTCGACCGAGGCCGACTCCAGGTCGAGCAGCACCGGTTCGGCACCTGCCGACCGCAGGTCGTCGCCCTGCTCGGCCCTCCGGATGATCCCCGCGACCTCGTCCCCACGCGCGGAGAGCAGCCGCTCCAACCGCAACGCGATCTGACCATGACCACCAGCGATGACAATGCGCATGTTTACGACCGTACGCCCGAAGCCCCGCGTACGCCGTACGACTTCATGCGCCCCACCCACCCGTGTGGTCCCGCCGAGGCGTCCCGCCGGGCTCGGCCCTTCCGCGGGCCCGCACCCTGCGCGACGTGCGCTCCCCATGCCCTCGCCCGCACATCGGCGCCCACGTGCTTGTCACACGCCCCGGCGCACCGCCAGGCTCAGGACAACTCTCCCCGCCCCTGGCGCGGCAGCCCCAGTTCCGCCGCCACCGCCGAGTTGCAGTACTCGCGGACCGCGCTGGTGCGTGCCACCACGCGCCCCCGGTGCACCACGATCCGGCTGTAGGCGAGGGAGAGGGCGCCGGCCAGATGGTCGCCGCGTACCGCGAGGAGTTCGGCGGGGAAACCGGCCTCCACACGGACCTCGGGGAGGCCGAGGGCGGCGCGGGAGGACGCGCTCACGGTGTCGTAGGCGTCCTCGGCGCGCAGACCGTGGCGGGAGGCCAGGAGATAGGCCGCCTCCAGGGGGTCGCCGCGGCCGACGGGGTTCGACAGGTCGCGCAGGGCACCGCTGCCGGCGGCGACCCGCACCCCGGCCGCGCGCAGCAGCCGTACCGGAGCCGTGCCGCGGCGGTCGACGGAGCCGCAGCCGCCCTGGGGCAGGCACACCACCGTGACGCCGGCCGCGGCGAGCTGGTCCGCGACCCGGGCGGCCGCCTCGGCAGGCAGGCGCGAGAGCCCGGCGCACGGGCCGAGCGTCACGCCGGGGCGCAAGCCGCCCGCCATCGCGGCGAGCCTGGCCAGCCGGGCCGGATCGACGGCGTCCGTGTGCAGATCGACCGGGCAGCCGTGCTCGGAGGCCACCTCCAGGACCGCCTCCGCGTACCCCGTGGGATCGGGATCCAGGTCGGGGCAGCCGCCCACCACGGACGCGCCCATCTTCGCGGCGTCCCGCAGCATGGCGAGCCCGTCGGCGCCCGCGATCCCGGTCAGCACGCGCGGCATCGCGACCGCCGTCAGCTCCGCGAGCCCGCGCAGCGAGCGGCGCGCCTGGAGGACGGCGGCGAGGGCGCCCAGCCCCTGGACGTCGCCCACGCGCACGTGCGCGCGGACGGCCGTCGAGCCGTGCCCGAGCTGCAGCAGGGCCGCCTCGGTGGCGCGGCGCTGGACGTCCTTCGGGTCGTACGGTACGGGGCCGCCGCGATCGGCGGAGAGCGCGGTGTCGCCGTGGGCGTGCGGTTCGGCCGGGGCCGGCAGGAGCAGGTAGCCGTTCAGGTCCACGCGCGCGCCGCCCGCGCGGGCCGGGCCCGGCGCCAGGCTGCCGGCCGTACCGACCGCCTCGATGCGCCCGCCGCCCAGCCGTACGTCCACGGTCCTGCCGTCGGTGAGCCGTGCCCCGCACAGCAGGAGCACGGAGTGGTCGGACTGGCCCGAGGAACCCGAGGAGCCCGAGGAGTTGGACGACGACGAGGGCGGCTGCGGCTGGCTGTCGGGCATCGCGCTCCAGGTAGGTCGGTCCAGGCAATGGACTCAAGATCACGCAGAGTGAGTCGAGCCTAAAGTGGCGAGCCGCGCGGGGCGGGGAGGAGCGCAATAGTCGTACCGGAGCCGTCGGACCTGCGGGGAACGGGTTCGAGGCGTGCGCGTGGGGAGCGTCGGAAGGGGTCCGAGAGGCTGCCGTGAGCCGTGCGGAAGGGGCCGGGAAGGGCGGCGGGAAACGGATTTGGGTGAACGGCGGCCGAGCGTGTAATGTCTTCATCGCTCGCCCCAATAGCTCAGTCGGCAGAGCGTCTCCATGGTAAGGAGAAGGTCTACGGTTCGATTCCGTATTGGGGCTCTGGTGTGAGAGGTCCCGTCGCGAGGCGGGACTGATCTCATCAAAGCGGTGTAGCTCAGTCGGTAGAGCAAGCGGCTCATAATCGCTGTGTCACCGGTTCAAGTCCGGTCACCGCTACTGACAGTAGCCGATTGCGGGGTCGGTCCTTCGATCGGCTACTCTTTTGTGCGTTGAATCAGTCCATCCGTTCGTCTTAGGAGCACTCACGTGGCTGCCACCGACGTCCGCCCGAAGATCACGCTGGCCTGCGTGGAGTGCAAGGAGCGGAACTACATCACCAAGAAGAACCGGCGTAACAACCCGGACCGTCTTGAGATGAAGAAGCACTGCCCGCGTTGCAACGCGCACACCGCGCACCGCGAAACGCGATAACAAACAGGCTCGTCCGTGAGGCCGTCCCCGCTCGGGGGCGGCCTCACGGCGTTTCGGCAGACGGCTTTCCCGCTACCTTGTGGGGCATCACAGCAGACATCAGGAGGTACCGGGCCAATGGCGCTCGACCAGTCCTTCGTGGGACGGACCTACCCACCCACCGAGCCCTACGAGGTGGGCCGGGAGAAGATCCGTGAGTTCGCCGAGGCGGTGGGCGACGCCAACCCGGTGTACACGGACCCGGAGGCCGCCAAGGCGCTCGGCTATTCCGATGTGATCGCCCCGCCGACTTTTGTCTTCTCGATCACTTTCCGCGCGGCCGGACAGGTCGTCGAGGACCCGCAGCTCGGCCTGGACTACAGCAGGGTGGTGCACGGCGACCAGAAGTTCGCCTACAAGCGCCCGGTCCGTGCCGGTGACCGGCTGAGCGTCACCTCGACCATCGAGGCCATCAAGTCCCTCGCGGGCAACGACGTCATCGACATCCGCGGCGACGTCCGCGACGAGGCGGGCGAACTCGTGGTGAGCGCGCTGACCAAGCTGGTGGCCCGCGCGGCGGACGCGGAAGAGGGGGCGTGAGGATCCGATGACGTCGAAGATCGCGTACACGGACGTCGAGGTCGGCACCGAACTGCCGGCGCAGACCTTCCCCGTGACCCGCGCCACGCTCGTGCAGTACGCGGGCGCCTCCGGGGACTTCAACCCCATCCACTGGAACGAGAAGTTCGCCAAGGAGGTGGGCCTGCCGGACGTTATCGCGCACGGCATGTTCACCATGGCCGAGGCGGTCCGGGTGGTCACCGACTGGATCGGCGACCCGGGCGCGGTCGTCGAGTACGGCGTCCGCTTCACCAAGCCCGTCGTCGTCCCGAACGACGACCAGGGCGCCCTGATCGAGGTCAGCGGCAAGGTCGCCGCCAAGCTCGACGACAACACCGTGCGCGTCGACCTGACGGCGATGAGCGCCGGGCAGAAGGTACTGGGCATGTCGCGGGCGGTCGTACGACTGGGCTGAGCGACAGCCGAAGGACCGCGCGGGCCTGCCGGTGGGGCGGGTTCGCGCGTGCTCGCGGTAAGGGGCGTTCTCCCTGTGGGACGCCCCTTACTCGTTGTGGCTCCTGGAAGAGTCCGCAGGATGCCCCTTGACTTAGTTAGTGATTGAGTACTAACTTCGTTGCATGGTCAGGATGAGTGCTGAGGAGCGGCGCGAGAGCGTCATCCGCGCGGCGGTCGCCGAGTTCTCGCAGAGGGGCTACTACGGCACCTCCACCGAGGCGATCGCCAAGCGGGTCGGGGTCTCGCAGCCGTATCTCTTCCGGCTCTTCCCGGGCAAGAAGGCGATGTTCGCCGCCGCCTCGCAGCGCTGCATCGACGAGATGCGCGAGGTCTTCGAGGAGGCGGCCCAGGGGTTGCGGGGTGCGGAAGCCCTGCGGGCCATAGGGGAGGCGTATGTGCGGCTGATCCAGGAGCGGCCGGAGCGGCTCCAGATGCAGATGCAGACGTACATCACCGTCGCCGCCGCGGAGGCGGAGGGCGAGCACGAGTTCGGCGAGCTGGTGCGGGCCGGCTGGCTGCGGCTGTGGGACGCCGTGCACCTGCTCTCGGGTGCAGACGTCGAGGCCACCACGGCGTTCCTGGCCAAAGGGATGCTCATCAACACCTATGCGGCCATGGGGTTCCCGCCCGAGAGCCGGGTCTGGCGAGGGGTGTACGCCGACGCCGAGGCCGCCGGGCGGCTGGAGAAGTAGCGCGACGGCTTCATGTGTGTGAGGGAGGGGCGGTTTGCCGTCCTCGGCCCTGACTTTGTCATGGGGTCGAAAGTTAGTGACTCATAACTAATCAACTGGCGAAACCACGCTCAGGGGGAGCGATGTCAGAACAGACCGCACAAGCGACCGCAGAACCGAACGCACAGCAGTCCGCACGTCGCGGGAGCGTCGCATGGGCGCTCGTCATCACCGGTGCCGCCGGATTCATGGCGTCTCTCGACAACCTCGTCGTCACCACCGCCCTGCCCTCCATCCGCAGGGACCTCGGCGGTGCGCTGGACGACCTCGAATGGACCGTGAGCGCCTACACGCTCACCTTCGCCGTGCTGCTGATGTTCGGCGCCGCCCTCGGCGACCGCTTCGGCCGCCGCCGGCTCTTCCTGGCCGGACTCGCCGTCTTCACCGGCGCCTCCGCCGCCGCGGCCATGGCACCCGGCATCGACTCCCTGATCGCCGCCCGCGCGGTCCAGGGCGTCGGCGCGGCCATCATGATGCCGCTCACCCTCACCCTGCTGACGGCCGCGGTGCCGGAGGCCAAGCGGGGGATGGCGTACGGCATCTGGGGTGCCGTCAACGGGCTCGCGGTCGCCTCCGGGCCGCTCATCGGCGGCAGCCTCACCGAACACGTGTCCTGGCATTGGATCTTCTGGCTGAACGTGCCGCTCGGCATAGCCCTGCTGCCGCTCGCCCGGCTCCGTCTCGCCGAGTCGCACGGTACCGGCGCCCCGCTCGACGTCCCCGGCACCCTGCTCGCCAGCGGCGGCCTCTTCGGGATCGTCTACGGCCTGGTGCGCGGCCCTGCCGACGGCTGGACCAGCCCCCTCGTGCTCACCGGGCTGTTCGCGGGCGCCGCCCTGCTCGCCGGGTTCGTCGTGCACGGCAGCCGCGCCAAGAACCCCATGCTGCCGATGCGGCTCTTCCGCTCCCGCGCCTTCTCGGGGATCAACGCCGCGAGCCTGCTGATGTTCCTCGGGATGTTCGGCTCGATCTTCCTGCTCAGCCAGTACATGCAGGGCGTCCTCGGCTACTCGCCCACCGAGGCCGGCCTCAGGATGCTGCCCTGGACGGGCATGCCGATGCTCGTCGCGCCGATCGCCGGAATCCTCTCCGACCGGATCGGCGGCCGTCCCGTCGTCGCCGCCGGACTCTTCCTGCAGGCCGCCGGGCTCGCCTACCTGGCCTCGGTCGTCACCGCGGACGCCTCCTACGGCGCACAGCTGCCCGGGCTGATCGTCAGCGGCATCGGCATGGCCCTGTACTTCGCCCCGGCCGCCAACCTGGTGATGTCCGCCGTACGTCCGCAGGAACAGGGCATCGCCTCCGGCGCCAACAACGCGCTGCGCGAGGTCGGCGGCGCGCTCGGCGTCGCCGTCATGTCGTCGATCTTCTCCGCGCAGGGCGGCTACGAGAGCGCCCAGAACTTCGTGGACGGCCTGCGGCCCGCCCTGGTCACCGGGGCCGCCGTGGTCGCCCTGGCCGGTATCGCCGCGCTGCTGATCCCCGGCCGGCGCCGCGCCGCGCGGATCGTCGCCGAAGGGGAGCTCACCCCTGAGCCGGCCACCGTCGGCGGCTGAAGGCGACTGAAGGTGGCCAAAGGCGGCTGACCGCGATTGACGGCACGCGCGCGTGGGGCCCCGTTCCGACCGGACGGGGCCCCACGCGCGCGTGCCGCTCGTGGCGGCGGGAGCGGCGGTGGCGTCTCGTAGTCTTGGGCGCGTGCAGGAACTCCACGACGCCCCCCTCGCCCCCCTCACCACCTTCCGGCTCGGCGGCCCCGCCGCCCGGCTGGTCACCGCGACCACCGACGCCGAGGTGATCGCCGCCGTCCGGGAGGCCGACGACAGCCGGACCCCGCTGCTGGTCATCGGCGGCGGCTCCAACCTGGTCATCGGCGACAAGGGCTTCGACGGCACCGCCCTGCGCATCGCCACCACCGGCTGTGAACTGCGCGGCACGACGCTGGAGCTCGCGGCAGGCGAGGTGTGGACCGACGCCGTCGCCCGCACCGTCGAGGCGGGCCTCGCGGGCGTCGAGTGCCTCGCCGGCATCCCGGGGTCCGCGGGGGCCACGCCCATCCAGAACGTGGGGGCGTACGGGCAGGAGGTCTCCGCCACCATCACCGAGGTCATCGCCTACGACCGGCGGGCCGGTGAGACGGTGACGCTGACCAACGAGGAGTGTGCGTTCTCGTACCGGCACAGCCGCTTCAAGGCCGACCCCGAGCGGTATGTCGTCCTGCGCGTGCGCTTCGAGCTGGAGGACGCGGACGGGCTGTCGGCGCCGGTGCGGTACGCCGAGGCCGCGCGGGCGCTCGGGGTCGAGCCGGGGGAGCGGGTGCCGCTGGCCGCCGCCCGCGAGACCGTGCTCAAACTGCGCGCCGGGAAGGGGATGGTGCTCGACCCGGAGGACCACGACACCTGGTCGGCGGGGTCCTTCTTCACCAACCCGATCCTCACGGACGAGCAGTTCGCCGCCTTCCACGCGCGCGTGCGGGAGCGGCTGGGCGACGTGGCCGAGCCGCCCGCCTACCCGGCGGGGGAGGGCCGTACCAAGACCTCGGCGGCCTGGCTGATCGACAAGGCCGGGTTCGGCAAGGGGTACGGCAGCGGGCCGGCCCGGATCTCCACGAAGCACACGCTGGCGCTGACCAACCGGGGCGGGGCGACGACCGAGGATCTGCTGGAGCTGGCGCGGGAGGTCGTCGCCGGGGTGCGGGAGGCCTTCGGCGTGACCCTGGTCAACGAGCCGGTGACCGTCGGCGTGAGCCTCTAGAGGCTTCTGGAAGCCCTCCCGCGACCCCGCAACCCGCGGGATCTCGGGGGTGTTCAGTACGCCACCCCCACCCCCTGCTTCACCGTCCCCTCGTCCGTGACCATCGCCAGCATCGCGTGGGCCACGTCCGCGCGTCCGATGAAGCGGCCCTTCGGCGGGAAGCCGCCGATCACCGTCCGGTAGGTGCCGGTCAGGGGCTTGTTCTGGAGGCGGGGCGGGCGGACCGACGTCCAGTCCGTGCCGCTGCGCGACAGCTCCGCCTCCATTTCGCCCAGATCGATGTAGATGTCCTTGAGGATCGCGCTGACCACGCCGAGCGCCGCGCGGTCCAGCAGGCCTGCCTGCGACTGCGGGCCCACCGGCGCGGCGCTGACCACCAGCAGCCGGCGCACCTGCTCGGCCTCCATCGCGGCCAGGACGGTACGGGTCAGGCGGGTCGCCACCCCGGCGTCCTTGCGGACGCGCGCGCCGAGGCCGGACAGGACCGCGTCGCGGCCGGCCACCGCCGGGCGGATCGTCTCGGGGTCGGTGAGGTCGGCGCGGACGACCTGAAGGCCGGAGCCGGTCACGGTCAGGCCGGCCGGGTCCCGTACGACCGCGGTGACCTGGTGCCCCGACGCCAGCGCCTGGCGGACGATCTCCCGGCCGATTCCGCCGGTCGCGCCGAACACGGTGAGATGCATGACTTCTCCTGTGGGTTTCCGAATTCCGTTGTCGGTTGCCGCAACGAGAGGTGGGTGAGTGTTCACTCACCACCTTCTGCGTCCTAGAGTGGGTAAGTACTCACCCACCCGTCAAGGCTCCACGGGAAGTCCGTCGGAATCGCTGGAACAGGAGGCATGTGATCCTTGGGTGCCATGCAGCAGAAACCGGCCCGCGTCCGCATCCTCGACGCCGCTCACGAACTGATGGGCACCGTGGGGCTCGCCCGTGTCACGACCAAGGAGATCGCCAGGGCGGCCGGTTGTTCCGAGGCGGCGCTCTACAAGTACTTCCCCAGCAAGGAAGAGCTGTTCGTGCACGTCCTCACGGAACGGCTGCCGCGGCTCCTCCCGCTGCTGGGCCAGCTCACCGTCGAACCCGGCCGGGGCACCCTGGAGGAGAACCTGACCCGGATCGCCCGCCAGGCCGCCCTCTTCTTCGAGGAGAGCTTCCCGATCGCCGCCTCCCTCTACGCCGAGAAGCAGCTCAAGCAGAAGCTCGACGACCGGCTCCGCACCATCGGCGCGGGACCGCATCTGCCGATGAGAGCCCTCGACGGCTATCTGCGCGCCGAGCAGGCGATCGGCCGGATCAGCCCCGACGCCGACACCTCCGCGGCCGCCGCCCTGCTGCTCGGCGCCTGTGTCCAGCGCGTCTTCGCCTACGAGGCGACCGCGACCGGCGAGCGCCCGCCGGTGGACGCGTTCGCCGCCCGTATCGCCCGCACCCTGCTGGGCGGAATCTCCGTTGCCGAGGACCCGGCCCGGCCGTCAGCCTGATGCCATGAGGCATCCCGCATGCGGCTGAGACTGCGCGAGTTCCGGCCCCGCACCGGTCCGTACGAACACCGGGTCGTCCAGCCCCGGCAGCCGCTGCGCCACACCTCCCTGCGCCCGCCCGCGCCCGTCGGCACGCTCATGGGCGATCACGACGGGCTCAGCCGGCTCGCCGGGCTGTTCTCGTTCGCCGCGTACTCGCGGCACACGATCGTCCATGTGCCGCTGCGCGAGGGCGTGCCGACGGACGAGGGGCAGGGCCCCCTCGTCGACCTGGTCCTGGTCCATCACTCGCTCGGGCTGCGCGCCGCGCGGTGGCCCGAGCTGCGCCGCCGGCTGCGGCAGGGCACCTCGCTCACCGCCGGCACCGACGAGGCGCGCACCGCGCGGGACGCGACCGCCTGGCGCGCCCGCACCGAGCACGGTGACCGCCGGGAGTACTTCCGGCACAGCACCCACGCGAGCACGCTGTTCCTCTTCGGCAGCCGGTACGTCTTCGCCGAGGCCGCCATGTCCCTGGCCTACGCGGCCGGATGGGGGCCGCGGCAGAAGGGCGTGACCAGGGGACACGCGGCACTCGTGTCGGGACTGTGGGGGCTGAAGCAGCCGCCGGGCGGCGGCCACCCCGTCGAGGTGCTGGTCTGCTTCAAGGCGTACCCGCCGTACGCCCACTTCCGAAGGCCCTGATGGAGCCCCTTGGACGAACCCGGTCAGGACACCGGCGCGACCAGCCAGTCGTCGATGCCCGCCAGGAGCTTCGCCTTCATGTCCTCCGGCGCCGCCGAACCCCGTACCGACTGCCGGGCCAGCTCCGCCAGTTCGGCGTCCGTGAAGGCGTGGTGGCGGCGCGCGATGTCGTACTGGGCGGCCAGCCGGGAGCCGAACAGCAGCGGGTCGTCGGCGCCCAGGGCCATCGGGACGCCCGCCTCGAAGAGGGTGCGCAGCGGGACGTCCTCAGGCTTCTCGTAGACGCCCAGGGCCACGTTGGAGGCCGGGCACACCTCGCAGGTGATCTCCCGGTCCGCCAGGCGCTTGAGCAGCCGCGGGTCCTCCGCCGCCCGCACGCCGTGGCCGATCCGGGAGGCGTGCAGGTCGTCCAGGCAGTCCCGGACCGACGCCGGACCGGTCAGCTCGCCGCCGTGCGGGGCCGCCAGCAGGCCGCCCTCGCGCGCGATGTGGAACGCCCGGTCGAAGTCCCGGGCCATGCCCCGCCGCTCGTCGTTCGACAGTCCGAAGCCGACCACGCCCCGGTCCGCGTACCGGACGGCGAGCCGGGCCAGCGTGCGCGCGTCCAGGGGGTGCTTCATCCGGTTCGCGGCCACCAGGACGCGCATGCCGAGGCCGGTCTCCCGGGAGGTCGTCTGCACCGCGTCCAGGATGATCTCAAGCGCCGGGATCAGACCGCCCAGCCTCGGGGCGTACGACGTCGGGTCCACCTGGATCTCCAGCCAGCCCGAGCCGTCCCTGACGTCCTCCTCCGCGGCCTCCCGGACCAGCCGCTGGATGTCCTCGGGCTCTCTGAGGCAGGAGCGCGCAGCGTCGTACAGCCGCTGGAAACGGAACCAGCCCCGTTCGTCGGTGGCCCGTAGTCTCGGTGGTTCCCCGCTGGTCAGGGCGTCGGTCAGCGCCTCGGGGAGGCGTACGCCGTACTTGTCGGCCAGTTCCAGGACGGTTGCCGGCCGCATCGAACCGGTGAAATGCAGATGCAGATGAGCTTTCGGCAGCTCAGAGACATCACGTACGTGCTCCATTCCAGGATCCTGCCGTACGTGGCTGTCGTACCGGTAGCGGATTCCCCTTTAGTGGCCTTGCTCGCACACGAGAACGGGCCGCCTCCCCGAAGGGAGACGGCCCGCCACGCGCGCGTGCGGCGCGGATCGCCTGAAGGACGACGTCAGTCCTCGGCCTCCGCCAGCAGCTTCTGGATCCGGCTCACGCCCTCGACCAGGTCCTCGTCGCCGAGCGCGTACGACAGGCGCAGGTAGCCGGGCGTACCGAAGGCCTCACCGGGGACGACCGCGACCTCGGCCTCCTCCAGGATCAGCTCGGCCAGCTCCACCGAGGAGGCCGGGCGCTTGCCGCGGATCTCCTTGCCGAGCAGCGCCTTGACCGACGGGTACGCGTAGAAGGCGCCCTCGGGCTCCGGGCAGAGCACGCCGTCGATCTCGTTGAGCATGCGGACGATGGTCTTGCGGCGGCGGTCGAAGGCCTCGCGCATCTTCGCCACGGCCTCCAGGTCGCCGGAGACGGCGGCCAGGGCGGCGACCTGCGCCACGTTGGAGACGTTCGACGTGGCGTGCGACTGGAGGTTGGTGGCCGCCTTGACGACGTCCTTGGGGCCGATGACCCAGCCCACCCGCCAGCCGGTCATGGCGTACGTCTTGGCGACACCGTTGACGACGATGCACTTGTCGCGCAGCTCGGGCAGGACCGCAGGCAGCGAGGTGAACTTCGCGTCGCCGTAGACGAGGTGCTCGTAGATCTCGTCGGTGAGGACCCACAGGCCGTGCTCGACGGCCCAGCGGCCGATCGCCTCGGTGTCGGCCTCGCTGTAGACCGCGCCGGTCGGGTTGGACGGGGAGACGAAGAGCACGACCTTCGTCTTCTCGGTGCGCGCCGCCTCCAGCTGCTCGACGGAGACCCGGTAGCCGGTGGTCTCGTCGGCGACGACCTCCACCGGGACACCGCCGGCCAGGCGGATGGACTCCGGGTACGTCGTCCAGTACGGGGCGGGCACGATGACCTCGTCGCCCGGGTCGAGGATCGCGGCGAAGGCCTCGTAGATGGCCTGCTTGCCGCCGTTGGTGACGAGGACCTGGGAGGCGTCGACCTCGTAGCCGGAGTCGCGCAGCGTCTTGGCGGCGATCGCGTTCTTCAGCTCGGGCAGACCGCCGGCCGGGGTGTAGCGGTGGTACTTCGGGTTCTTGCAGGCCTCGATGGCGGCCTCGACGATGTAGTCCGGCGTCGGGAAGTCGGGCTCACCGGCGCCGAAGCCGATCACCGGGCGCCCGGCGGCCTTGAGGGCCTTGGCCTTGGCGTCCACGGCGAGGGTGGCGGACTCGGAGATCGCGCCGACTCGGGCGGAGACCCGGCGCTCGGTGGGAGGGGTTGCAGCGCTCATGGGGCCCATCGTTTCAGACCGGAAACCTGCCCGGCACGCCGGTTTCACAGACTGAACAGCTACGGACCGAACCGTGAACAAGCGTGCGGATCCGGCCCCCGGCCAGGACGATCTTCCGTACGGTCCCCCCGGACTGCCGCTTTCTGTTCGACGCGGCGCCGCGGACCACGTACACTCTCACCTCGTTGGCCTTCGGCAGCCGTGCCTGAGCCGGTGCACACCGAGCACCCGGGCGGATGCGGTACGTTGGGGGACACACAAAGGGTCGTAGCTCAATTGGTAGAGCACCGGTCTCCAAAACCGGCGGTTGGGGGTTCAAGTCCCTCCGGCCCTGCTACACACACCGCCAGGATGTGTGCGCATGTACGTACATATAAGCATTGCACCGCCGTGCGGCTCTGGAACCGGGCGCGGCACGGCCACGACCCGGGATCAGGTGAGGATGAATGACGGACGCCGTGGGCTCCATCGACACGCCTGATGCCGATGAGGTGCAGGAGTCCAAGAAGAAGGGCCGCAAGGGCGGCAAGCGTGCCAAGAAGGGCCCGCTGAAGCGCCTTGCCACCTTCTACCGCCAGATCATCGCGGAGCTCCGCAAGGTAGTCTGGCCGACTCGTAACCAGCTGACGTCGTACACCACCGTGGTGATCTTCTTCGTCGCCGTCATGATCGCTCTGGTGACCGTGATTGACTATGGAATCAACCACGCGGCCAAGTACGTCTTCGGCTGAGCACAGAGCGAAGGGCGCCGTGGTACCGGCGCCCGTTTTCGCATGTTCCACCCCTATGTATCCAGGAAGAAGCAGCCATCGTGTCTGACCCGAACCTGAACGACGCCGTCGAGCCCGAAGAGGCCGTCGCAGACGAGCTGGACATCGTCGAGGGCACGGACGAGCAGGACGAGTTCGAGGCTGCCGAGGCCGCACTGGGGGAGTCGGCCGAGGAGACCGCGGTCCACGTCGAGGACGCGACCGACGAGGACGAGACCGACGAGGACGCGACCGACGAGGTCGAGGAGTCCGCCGAGGAAGAGCCCGCCGAGCCGGTCGACCCCGTCCAGGCCCTGCGCGAGGAGCTGCGTGTGCTCCCCGGCGAGTGGTACGTCATCCACACCTACGCCGGCTACGAGAACCGCGTGAAGACCAACCTGGAGCAGCGCGCCGTCTCGCTGAACGTCGAGGACTACATCTTCCAGGCCGAGGTGCCGCAGGAAGAGGTCGTCCAGATCAAGAACGGCGACCGCAAGACGATCAAGCAGAACAAGCTGCCCGGTTACGTGCTCGTCCGTATGGACCTGACCAACGAGTCCTGGGGTGTCGTCCGCAACACTCCCGGTGTCACCGGTTTCGTCGGCAACGCCTACGACCCGTACCCGCTGACCCTGGACGAGATCGTCAAGATGCTCGCCCCGGAGGCCGAGGAGAAGGCGGCCCGCGAGGCCGCCGAGGCCGAGGGCAAGCCGGCGCCACAGCGCAAGGTCGAGGTGCAGGTGCTGGACTTCGAGGTGGGCGACTCGGTCACCGTCACCGACGGCCCGTTCGCCACGCTGCAGGCCACGATCAACGAGATCAACCCCGACTCCAAGAAGGTCAAGGGTCTGGTGGAGATCTTCGGTCGTGAGACGCCGGTGGAGCTGTCGTTCGACCAGATCCAGAAGAACTAGCTCTTCTGGACGTACCGCTTCCGAGCAGGTCAGGCGAGCGCCTGACCTGCTCGGTTTTTGGCCGCGCATCCATACCCGTTATCGTTGTGCGGTATGCCTGCGTCCAGGAGATCAACCTGGACACGGGTAGGACCCGAAGGAAAGGACCCGGAGAGTAATGCCTCCCAAGAAGAAGAAGGTCACGGGGCTCATCAAGCTCCAGATCAACGCCGGTGCGGCGAACCCGGCCCCGCCGGTCGGCCCCGCGCTCGGTCAGCACGGCGTCAACATCATGGAGTTCTGCAAGGCCTACAACGCCGCGACCGAGTCGCAGCGTGGCTGGGTGATCCCGGTGGAGATCACGGTCTACGAGGACCGCTCCTTCACCTTCGTCACCAAGACTCCGCCGGCCGCGAAGATGATCCTCAAGGCCGCTGGTGTCGAGAAGGGCTCCGGCGAGCCGCACAAGACCAAGGTCGCCAAGATCACCGAGGCGCAGGTCCGTGAGATCGCCACGACCAAGCTTCCCGACCTGAACGCCAACGACCTGGACGCCGCGGCGAAGATCATCGCCGGTACCGCCCGTTCCATGGGCATCACGGTCGAGGGCTGAACACCCCTTTCGCAGAACCACCGTGGTAGGGCCTGCTCGGCCCGTACACCACGACTCCTCACCAAGAACACACAGGAGCAGTTGTGAGCAAGCGCAGCAAGGCTCTCCGCGCTGCGGACGAGAAGATCGACCGGGAGAAGCTGTACGCCCCGCTCGAGGCCGTCCGTCTCGCCAAGGAGACCTCCACGACCAAGTTCGACGGCACCGTCGAGGTCGCCTTCCGCCTGGGTGTCGACCCGCGCAAGGCCGACCAGATGGTCCGTGGCACCGTGAACCTCCCGCACGGCACCGGCAAGACCGCCCGGGTCCTGGTCTTCGCGACCGGTGACCGTGCCGAGGCCGCGCGTGCCGCGGGCGCCGACATCGTCGGCGCCGACGAACTGATCGACGAGGTGTCGAAGGGGCGTCTGGACTTCGACGCCGTCGTCGCCACCCCGGACCTCATGGGCAAGGTCGGCCGCCTCGGCCGCGTCCTCGGCCCGCGTGGTCTGATGCCGAACCCGAAGACCGGCACCGTGACCCCGGACACCGCCAAGGCTGTGACCGAGATCAAGGGCGGCAAGATCGAGTTCCGCGTCGACAAGCACTCGAACCTGCACTTCATCATCGGCAAGACGTCCTTCGAGGACGACAAGCTGGTGGAGAACTACGGCGCCGCGCTGGAGGAGATCCTCCGTCTGAAGCCGTCCGCCGCCAAGGGCCGCTACATCAAGAAGGCCGCGGTCAGCACCACCATGGGCCCCGGCATCCCGGTCGACCCGAACCGCACCCGCAACCTCCTCGTCGAGGAGGACCCGGCCGCCGTCTGAGCCCCGCGCTCGGTCCGGTAGCCGCGTCAGGGACGCGTCAGCAACAGGACGGGCCCCGCAACCCTCTCGGGTTGCGGGGCCCGTCGCGTTGTCCGGCCGGCCGCCGGCCCGCCCGCCACCGCCGACTGCCCGCACGATGCCGGTGGCCTGGGTTAGCGTCGGGGTGCGGGACTCGTATGGGGGGTGGGTCTGGATGACGAGGTCGAGTGTGCGCCGGGTGGCCCTGGCACTCGCGGCGGTGACCGCGCTGGCCGGGGCGGCCGCGTGCACCTCCTCGGGAGGAGGGCCGGAGGACCCGGACGGGAAGGGCACCACGGTCCACCGGAACCGCTCCCTGGCCGCCCTGCGCTCCGCCGAGCACGCCACCCACCGGGCCCGGTCGGCCCGGATCCGCTCCAGCACCACCCTGGGCTCCGTGATGTCCACGACGTCCGAGGGCGCCCTCGGCTGGAAGGACGGCCTCACCGGCACGCTCGCCATCACCTACACCGGCGGCAGCACCGCCGAGATGATGCGCACGCTCGACTCGACCTCCCTGGAGACCCGCTACCTCCAGGACGCCTACTACGCCAAGGTCGGCGAGAGATTCGCCCTGCAACTGGGCGGCAGACACTGGATCAAGTACACCTACGACTACCTCGCCACCCTCGGCGGCGGCTCGGGCGCGATGATGACGGACCTCATGCGCAACACCACGCCCAACCAGTCGGTACGGCTGCTGCTCGCCTCCGAGGACGTCAGGAAGGTCGGTGAGGAGAAGGTCACCGGCGCACCCGCCACCCACTACTCGGGCACGGTCGACGTCGCCGACCTGGCCGCCGGCAGCGCCCTGCGCAAGCAGCTCACCCAGGCCGGCGTCACCACCGAGACCGTCGACATCTGGGTCGACGCCAAGGACCTGCTGGTCAAGAAGGCGGAGAAGGCCGACACGGCGAACGGCGCGCTGACCCAGACCGCCTACTACAGCGACTACGGCGTCAAGGTCAGCGCACACCGGCCCCCGGCCGCCGACACCGAGGACTTCAGGACCCTGCTGAAGAAGCAGGGCGGCGGCGGACCGACCTCGTGAGAGCGGCCGTACCGGACCGATTTGCTTGACAGTGCACCGGTCCCGTACCCTCCTGATGAAGCCAAAGACCGCTGGTCGTTGCCACACACTCGTAAGAGTGTGCGGTGGCCGAAGGATCCGCTGAACCGCGGACGACCCGCGCAGGTGACTGTGGAAGTGCTCCCGGAACACATGCTCAGCGTGTGTGTGCCGGTCGAGCTACGCCCCGTGCGCCTGCGCCGGGGCGTTTCGTTTTCCCCAGCCCCTTCCGAGCGGTCCTCATCACCCGGAAGGAGGCCGACGCTCTATGGCAAGGCCCGACAAGGCTGCCGCGGTAGCCGAGCTGACGGAGCAGTTCCGCAGCTCGAACGCCGCCGTGCTGACCGAGTACCGGGGTCTCACCGTGGCGCAGCTCAAGACGCTGCGTCGTTCGCTCGGTGACGACGCCCAGTACGCCGTGGTGAAGAACACGCTGACCAAGATCGCGGCCAACGAGGCCGGGATCTCGACGCTCGACGACCTGTTCAACGGTCCGACGGCGGTTGCCTTCATCACCGGTGACCCGGTGACGTCGGCGAAGGGTCTTCGTGACTTCGCCAAGGACAACCCGAACCTCGTCATCAAGGGCGGTGTCCTTGACGGCAAGGCGCTGTCCGCCGACGAGATCAAGAAGCTTGCGGACCTCGAGTCCCGCGAGGTTCTGCTCTCCAAGCTGGCGGGTGCCTTCAAGGGCAAGCAGTCCCAGGCTGCTCAGCTCTTCCAGGCGCTTCCCTCGAAGCTCGTCCGCACCGTGGACGCCCTTCGCGCCAAGCAAGAAGAGCAGGGCGGTGCCGAGTAACTCGGCTCGCGAAATGACCGCCGCCTGAGGCCTCGCGCCCCGAGGAAGCGGTCGTAGCGGGCCGAACGTACGCCCGCCAGACATGTACATCCGGCACCAGCCGAATTAGTGGAAGGAAAGCCATCGTGGCTCTCACCCAGGACGAACTGCTCGCCGAGTTCGAGACGATGACCCTGATCCAGCTCTCCGAGTTCGTGAAGGCGTTCGAGGAGAAGTTCGACGTCACCGCCGCCGCGGCCGTCGCCGTCGCGGGCCCCGCCGTCCCCGGCGCCCCGGTCGAGGCCGCTGAGGAGAAGGACGAGTTCGACGTCATCCTCACCGGCGCCGGCGACAAGAAGATCCAGGTCATCAAGGTCGTGCGTGAGCTCACCTCGCTCGGTCTGAAGGAGGCCAAGGACCTCGTGGACGGCGCCCCGAAGCCCGTCCTCGAGAAGGTCGCCAAGGACGCCGCCGAGAAGGCCGCCGAGTCCCTCAAGGGCGCCGGCGCCTCCGTCGAGGTCAAGTAACACCTCCGAGGTCGTCCAGACCTCTGTGCGCTGAAACACGTCCCTCGGGGCTGTAACGCGCAGACCGCGAAGAGCGATCATCCATCCGGGTGGTCGCTCTTCGGCGTTCCCGGGAGGCCGACCACGGTTGCCTTGCACCCGTGACGGCGGGGGGTATGGTGATCTTCGTCGTGTCCCTGGCGCACCGGGTTTGCGCAGGGGGGCCTTGACGAACCGCACGCAGCGCGCAATTCTCAGGACGCGTCGCCAGAACGGTCCGAATCCGAGGCATGGATCGGCGACGAAGAGGGCAGTATCAACGTGCGTTGAGGGCAGGCATGAGCAGGCGTTGACGATGAAGAGGGTCTCAGAAAATGGAGACTGGACATCAGTGTGCCAAGTGGCTACACTGACCCTTTGCGCTGCCTGTTAGCCTTCCCCTGCCCGTCACCAGGGGTCTGCCCTCACCCGAACGCCGACGATCGAACCTCCTCTGAACTGGGGTTTCTGTCTCTGTGTCCGGGAAGGGACCGGGGAGCGCGTAGTGAGTCCGAGCCCTCGGAAGGACCCCCTCTTGGCCGCCTCGCGCACTGCCTCGAACGCGAATATGAACAACGGCGCCAGCACCGCCCCGCTGCGCATCTCCTTTGCAAAGATCAAGGAGCCTCTCGAGGTTCCCAACCTGCTCGCGCTGCAGACCGAGAGCTTTGACTGGCTGCTCGGCAACACCGCCTGGCAGAGTCGGGTCGAGGAGGCTCTGGAGTCCGGTCAGGACGTCCCCACCAAGTCCGGTCTGGAGGAGATCTTCGAGGAGATCTCCCCGATCGAGGACTTCTCCGGGTCGATGTCGCTGACCTTCCGCGACCACCGCTTCGAGCCGCCGAAGAACAGCATCGACGAGTGCAAGGAGCGCGACTTCACGTACGCCGCCCCGCTCTTCGTCACGGCCGAGTTCACCAACAACGAGACCGGCGAGATCAAGTCCCAGACGGTCTTCATGGGCGACTTCCCGCTCATGACGCACAAGGGCACCTTCGTCATCAACGGCACCGAGCGTGTCGTGGTGTCGCAGCTCGTCCGTTCGCCCGGTGTCTACTTCGACTCCTCGATCGACAAGACATCCGACAAGGACATCTTCTCGGCCAAGATCATCCCGTCCCGGGGTGCCTGGCTGGAGATGGAGATCGACAAGCGCGACATGGTCGGTGTCCGTATCGACCGCAAGCGCAAGCAGTCCGTGACCGTCCTCCTGAAGGCGCTCGGCTGGACCACCGAGCAGATCCTCGAGGAGTTCGGCGAGTACGAGTCCATGCGCGCCACCCTGGAGAAGGACCACACCCAGGGCCAGGACGACGCGCTGCTCGACATCTACCGCAAGCTGCGTCCGGGCGAGCCCCCCACGCGTGAGGCCGCGCAGACACTGCTCGAGAACCTGTACTTCAACCCGAAGCGCTACGACCTCGCCAAGGTCGGCCGCTACAAGGTCAACAAGAAGCTGGGTGCGGAGGCTCCGCTGGACGCGGGCGTCCTGACCGTCGAGGACGTCATCTCGACGATCAAGTACCTGGTGAAGCTGCACGCCGGCGAGACCGAGACGGTCGGTGACAGCGGTGTGAGCATCGTCGTCGAGACCGACGACATCGACCACTTCGGCAACCGTCGTCTGCGCAGCGTCGGCGAGCTCATCCAGAACCAGGTCCGTACCGGTCTGGCCCGTATGGAGCGCGTCGTCCGCGAGCGGATGACCACCCAGGACGTCGAGGCGATCACGCCGCAGACCCTGATCAACATCCGGCCGGTCGTCGCCTCCATCAAGGAGTTCTTCGGCACCAGCCAGCTGTCGCAGTTCATGGACCAGAACAACCCGCTGTCGGGTCTCACCCACAAGCGCCGCCTGTCGGCCCTTGGCCCGGGTGGTCTCTCCCGTGAGCGGGCCGGCTTCGAGGTCCGTGACGTGCACCCGTCGCACTACGGCCGTATGTGCCCGATCGAGACGCCCGAAGGCCCGAACATCGGTCTGATCGGCTCGCTCGCCTCCTACGGTCGCGTCAACGCGTTCGGTTTCGTCGAGACCCCGTACCGCAAGGTCGTCGACGGCCAGGTCACCGACGAGGTCGACTACCTGACCGCCGACGAGGAGGACCGCTTCGTCATCGCGCAGGCCAACGCCGGCCTCAACGACGACATGCGCTTCTCCGAGGCCCGCGTCCTGGTCCGCCGCCGTGGCGGCGAGGTCGACTACGTCGCCGGTGACGACGTGGACTACATGGACGTCTCGCCGCGCCAGATGGTGTCGGTCGCGACCGCCATGATCCCGTTCCTCGAGCACGACGACGCCAACCGTGCCCTCATGGGCGCGAACATGATGCGTCAGGCCGTGCCGCTGATCAAGAGCGAGGCCCCGCTCGTCGGCACCGGCATGGAGTACCGCTCCGCCGTCGACGCCGGTGACGTGGTCAAGGCCGAGAAGGCGGGTGTGGTCCAGGAGGTCTCCGCGGACTACGTCACCACCGCCAACGACGACGGCACGTACATCACGTACCGCCTGGCCAAGTTCTCCCGGTCCAACCAGGGCACCTCGGTCAACCAGAAGGTCATCGTCGACGAGGGCGACCGGATCATCGAGGGCCAGGTCCTCGCCGACGGTCCGGCCACCGAGAACGGCGAGATGGCCCTCGGCAAGAACCTGCTCGTGGCGTTCATGCCGTGGGAGGGTCACAACTACGAGGACGCGATCATCCTGTCGCAGCGCCTCGTGCAGGACGACGTCCTCTCCTCGATCCACATCGAGGAGCACGAGGTCGACGCCCGTGACACCAAGCTCGGCCCCGAGGAGATCACCCGGGACATCCCGAACGTCTCCGAGGAGGTCCTCGCGGACCTCGACGAGCGCGGCATCATCCGGATCGGTGCCGAGGTCGTCGCCGGCGACATCCTCGTCGGCAAGGTCACGCCCAAGGGTGAGACCGAGCTGACCCCCGAGGAGCGGCTGCTGCGCGCGATCTTCGGTGAGAAGGCCCGTGAGGTCCGTGACACCTCGCTGAAGGTGCCGCACGGCGAGATCGGCAAGATCATCGGTGTGCGCGTCTTCGACCGCGAGGAGGGTGACGAGCTTCCCCCCGGTGTGAACCAGCTGGTGCGCGTCTACGTCGCGCAGAAGCGCAAGATCACCGACGGTGACAAGCTCGCCGGCCGGCACGGCAACAAGGGTGTCATCTCCAAGATCCTTCCCATCGAGGACATGCCGTTCCTCGAGGACGGAACCCCGGTCGACATCATCCTCAACCCGCTCGGTGTCCCGTCCCGAATGAACCCGGGACAGGTCCTGGAGATCCATCTCGGCTGGCTCGCCAGCCGCGGCTGGGACGTCTCCGGTCTCGCCGACGACTGGGCCCAGCGGCTCCAGGTCATCGGCGCCGACCAGGTCGCCCCGCGCACCAACGTCGCCACCCCGGTCTTCGACGGTGCCCGCGAGGACGAGCTGGCGGGTCTGCTGCAGCACACCATCCCGAACCGCGACGGCGACCGCCTGGTGCAGCCGACCGGCAAGGCGCGGCTGTTCGACGGCCGCTCGGGTGAGCCGTTCCCGGACCCGATCTCCATCGGCTACATGTACATCCTCAAGCTGCACCACCTGGTCGACGACAAGCTGCACGCCCGGTCGACCGGCCCGTACTCGATGATCACCCAGCAGCCGCTGGGTGGTAAGGCGCAGTTCGGTGGCCAGCGCTTCGGCGAGATGGAGGTGTGGGCCCTCGAGGCCTACGGCGCCGCCTACGCGCTCCAGGAGCTGCTCACCATCAAGTCCGACGACGTCACCGGCCGCGTGAAGGTCTACGAGGCCATCGTCAAGGGCGAGAACATCCCCGAGCCCGGCATCCCCGAGTCCTTCAAGGTGCTCATCAAGGAGATGCAGTCGCTCTGCCTGAACGTGGAGGTGCTGTCCAGCGACGGTATGTCCATCGAGATGCGTGACACCGACGAGGACGTCTTCCGCGCTGCGGAGGAGCTCGGCATCGACCTGTCCCGGCGCGAGCCGAGCAGCGTCGAAGAGGTCTGACGGGAGTCCGGCGGGCCCTGAGCGATCAGGGCCCCGCCGACCCCCAGGCCCCCGTATCAGACCAAAGACTTACAACCCTGAGAGGGATTGACGCATAGTGCTCGACGTCAACTTCTTCGACGAGCTCCGGATCGGCCTGGCCACGGCGGACGATATCCGTCAGTGGAGCCACGGCGAGGTCAAGAAGCCCGAGACCATCAACTACCGCACCCTCAAGCCGGAAAAGGACGGGCTCTTCTGCGAGAAGATCTTCGGCCCCACCCGGGACTGGGAGTGCTACTGCGGCAAGTACAAGCGCGTCCGCTTCAAGGGCATCATCTGTGAGCGCTGCGGCGTCGAGGTGACCCGCGCCAAGGTGCGCCGTGAGCGGATGGGCCACATCGAGCTGGCCGCGCCCGTCACTCACATCTGGTACTTCAAGGGTGTTCCCTCGCGCCTCGGCTACCTGCTGGACCTGGCGCCGAAGGACCTCGAGAAGGTCATCTACTTCGCGGCGTACATGATCACGTTCGTCGACGAGGAGCGCCGTACCCGCGACCTGCCCTCCCTGGAGGCGCATGTCTCCGTGGAGCGCCAGCAGGTCGAGAACCGCCGGGACGCCGACCTGGAGGCCCGCGCCAAGAAGCTCGAGACCGACCTGGCCGAGCTGGAGGCCGAGGGCGCCAAGGCCGACGTGCGCCGCAAGGTGCGCGAGGGCGCCGAGCGTGAGATGAAGCAGCTGCGCGACCGTTCGCAGCGCGAGATCGACCGCCTCGACGAGGTGTGGACCCGCTTCAAGAACCTCAAGGTCCAGGACCTGGAGGGCGACGAGCTCCTCTACCGCGAGCTGCGTGACCGCTTCGGTACGTACTTCGACGGTTCGATGGGTGCCGCGGCGCTGCAGAAGCGCCTGGAGTCCTTCGACCTCGACGAGGAGGCCGAGAAGCTCCGCGAGATCATCCGTACCGGCAAGGGCCAGAAGAAGACCCGTGCGCTCAAGCGCCTGAAGGTCGTCTCCGCGTTCCTGCAGACCAGCAACAGCCCCAAGGGCATGGTGCTCGACTGCGTGCCGGTCATCCCGCCGGACCTCCGCCCGATGGTGCAGCTGGACGGTGGCCGCTTCGCGACCTCCGACCTGAACGACCTGTACCGCCGTGTGATCAACCGGAACAACCGACTGAAGCGCCTTCTCGACCTCGGTGCGCCCGAGATCATCGTGAACAACGAGAAGCGCATGCTCCAGGAGGCCGTGGACGCCCTCTTCGACAACGGCCGTCGTGGTCGCCCGGTCACCGGTCCCGGTAACCGCCCGCTGAAGTCCCTCAGCGACATGCTGAAGGGCAAGCAGGGTCGTTTCCGTCAGAACCTGCTCGGCAAGCGTGTGGACTACTCCGCGCGTTCCGTGATCGTCGTCGGTCCGCAGCTGAAGCTGCACCAGTGCGGTCTGCCGAAGGCCATGGCGCTGGAGCTCTTCAAGCCGTTCGTCATGAAGCGGCTCGTGGACCTCAACCACGCGCAGAACATCAAGAGCGCCAAGCGCATGGTGGAGCGCGGCCGCACCGTCGTGTACGACGTCCTCGAAGAGGTCATCGCCGAGCACCCGGTGCTGCTGAACCGTGCGCCCACCCTGCACCGCCTCGGCATCCAGGCCTTCGAGCCGCAGCTGGTCGAGGGCAAGGCCATCCAGATCCACCCGCTCGTCTGCACCGCGTTCAACGCGGACTTCGACGGTGACCAGATGGCCGTGCACCTGCCGCTGTCCGCGGAGGCGCAGGCCGAGGCCCGCATCCTGATGCTGTCCTCGAACAACATCCTCAAGCCCGCCGACGGCCGTCCGGTGACGATGCCGACCCAGGACATGGTCCTCGGTCTGTTCTTCCTCACCACCGACGGCGAACTGCGTGACACCAAGGGCGAGGGCCGGTCCTTCGGCTCCACGGCCGAGGCGATCATGGCGTTCGACGCCGGCGAGCTGGCGCTGCAGTCGGCGATCGACATCCGCTTCCCGGTGGGCACCATCCCGCCGCGCGGCTGGACCCCGCCGGCCGTCGAGGAGGGCGAGCCGGAGTACCAGACCGGTGACACCTTCCGGCTGCGCACCACCCTGGGCCGCGCGCTCTTCAACGAGCTGCTGCCCGAGGACTACCCGTTCGTCGACTACTCGGTGGGCAAGAAGCAGCTCTCCGAGATCGTCAACGACCTGGCCGAGCGCTACCCCAAGGTCATCGTGGCGGCGACGCTCGACAACCTGAAGGCGGCCGGCTTCTACTGGGCGACCCGTTCCGGTGTCACCGTGGCCATCTCCGACGTCGTCGTTCCCGAGGCGAAGAAGGAGATCGTCCGCGGCTACGAGGCGCAGGACGAGAAGGTCCAGAAGCAGTACGAGCGCGGTCTGATCACCAAGGAAGAGCGCACGCAGGAGCTCATCGCGATCTGGACCAAGGCGACCAACGAGGTCGCCGAGGCGATGAACGCGAACTTCCCCAAGACCAACCCCATCTTCATGATGGTTGACTCGGGTGCCCGAGGAAACATGATGCAGATGCGGCAGATCGCCGGTATGCGTGGTCTGGTGTCGAACGCGAAGAACGAGACCATCCCGCGTCCGATCAAGGCCTCGTTCCGCGAGGGCCTGTCCGTGCTCGAGTACTTCATCTCCACGCACGGTGCCCGTAAGGGTCTCGCCGACACCGCCCTGCGTACCGCCGACTCGGGTTACCTGACCCGTCGTCTGGTGGACGTCTCGCAGGACGTCATCATCCGCGAGGAGGACTGCGGCACCGAGCGCGGCCTCAAGCTGCACATCGCGGAGGTCGGCGCGGACGGCGTGCTGCGCAAGGCCGACAACGTCGAGACCAGCGTGTACGCCCGTGCGCTGGCCGAGGACATCGTCGTCGACGGCGTGGTGCTGGCCCCGGCCAACACCGACCTCGGTGACGTCCTCATCGACGAGCTGGTCGCCCGTGGCGTCTCCGAGGTCAAGACCCGCTCGGTCCTGACCTGTGAGTCCGCCGTCGGCACCTGCGCCATGTGCTACGGCCGCTCGCTGGCCACCGGCAAGCTGGTCGACATCGGTGAGGCGGTCGGCATCATCGCCGCCCAGTCCATCGGTGAGCCCGGTACCCAGCTGACGATGCGTACCTTCCACACCGGTGGTGTGGCCGGTGACGACATCACCCAGGGTCTGCCGCGTGTCGTCGAGCTCTTCGAGGCCCGTACCCCGAAGGGTGTCGCCCCGATCTCCGAGGCCCAGGGCCGCGTGCGGATCGAGGAGACCGAGAAGACCAAGAAGATCGTCATCACGCCGGACGACGGCAGCGACGAGACGGCGTTCCCGATCTCGAAGCGTGCCCGACTCCTGGTCAGCGAGGGCGAGCACGTCGAGGTGGGCCAGAAGCTCACCGTGGGTGCCACCAACCCGCACGACGTGCTGCGCATCCTGGGCCAGCGTGCCGTCCAGGTCCACCTGGTCGGCGAGGTCCAGAAGGTCTACAACTCGCAGGGTGTGTCGATCCACGACAAGCACATCGAGATCATCATCCGGCAGATGCTGCGCCGTGTGACGATCATCGAGTCCGGCGACGCCGAGCTGCTGCCCGGCGAGCTGGTCGAGCGCTCGAAGTTCGAGCACGAGAACCGTCGTGTGGTGCAGGAGGGCGGTCACCCGGCCTCCGGTCGTCCGCAGCTCATGGGTATCACCAAGGCCTCGCTGGCCACGGAGTCCTGGCTGTCGGCGGCGTCCTTCCAGGAGACGACGCGAGTCCTCACCGACGCGGCGATCAACGCCAAGTCCGACTCGCTCATCGGCCTCAAGGAGAACGTCATCATCGGTAAGCTCATCCCGGCCGGTACGGGTCTGTCCCGCTACCGCAACATCCGGGTCGAGCCGACCGAGGAGGCGAAGGCCGCGATGTACTCGGCCGTCGGCTACGACGACATCGACTACTCGCCGTTCGGCACGGGCTCCGGCCAGGCCGTTCCGCTGGAGGACTACGACTACGGTCCGTACAACCAGTAGTAGTGGGTTCTGAAGGGCGGTCACCCCGTTGGGTACGGGGTGACCGCCCTTCGGCGTTTCACCGTGCGGCCAGCTCCAGCGCCGTGACGACGACGGCTGCCACGGCGGCCAGCGCGCCGATGCTCGCCAGCGGCCAGCGCGTCCGTTCCAGGGCGTCGAGCCGGTGCTCGTGGTCGGCGAGCTGCTTGTCGGTCTGGTCGCTGCGCTGGACCAGCAGCGCCAGCGAGCCGTCGACCCGGGCGAACCCGGCCTCCAGCGTGCCGCGCAGCCGCTCCAGTTCCAGGGCGACGGTGATCGGGTCGTTCGGATCAGGGTCGATCATCGGCGCCCCCTGTGCGGAGCCACGCGGGCAGCAGCGCCTGTACGGCGGGCACGGCCATCACCCTCGTGACGGCGGCGGCGACGGCCAGCGCGCCGGCGGCCCAGGGCAGGGTGTCCGGGATGCCGGCGGCGTCGACGACCGCCGGCAGCAGGACGCACAGGCCGACGGCTGTCTGCACGACGGTGCGCAGCGTGCGCCTGGTCGGTTCCGTCACGGGTCAGACCTCCTTGACGAAGGGGACCTTCAGGGCCGCCCAGGACTTCGCCCCCGGCCAGCCGTCGGCGGAGGAACCGGTGTAGCCGAGCCTGCGCTGCCACTTGGCGTACGACGCCCGGTCGGTCTGCGTCCACTGCGGGCCGGGCCCGGCGGAGTACGCCGAACAGCCGTTGGCCACCAGCCGCTTGCCCATCGCGGTGACGATCGCCGACTTCGGGTTCTTCCGGAACCACGCGGCGCCTGGGAAGGGCTGGTAGGCGGGGGTGGTGGGTGAGGAGGGGGAAGAGGGGGAAGACACCTTCGTTCCGAGGCGGGCCGTGACCCGGCCGCGGAAGTCCGCCATCGTGAAACCCCGCGGGTCGATCTTCGTGTTCGTCCACTCCTTGTGGCCGATGACCGACCGCGCGCTCCAGCCGTGCGCCCGGCACAGAGCGGCCGACGCCCGGACCATGGCGTCCAGCTGGACGTCGGGCCACGGGTCCTTGCCGTCGCCGAGGTTGACGCACTCGAAGCCGTAGAAGTGGACGTTGCCGTCGGTGTTGTTCTGGTTCGGCGCCGGGAGCGTGGCGCTCTCGGCGGCGACGGCGGCCAGGACGTCGCCGTCGCCGCTGCCGGCGTGGTTGGCGCGGCCGTTGCCGACGAGGTGGACCGTGCCGTCCTTGGCGATGACGCCGTGGCAGAGGGGGCCGGGGAGGTCGGAGCGGCCGTTGAAGCACATGCTGACGGAGGTGGTGGTGCCGGAGGTGACGGTGTGGTGGATGATCACGCCGTTCACCGGGCCCCAGGCGCCGTGGCCGGCGCGGTTGTGGGTGCGCCATCCGTCGTGTTCGACGACGGTGACGCCTTCGGCTCTGAGGGCGGACAGGAGGGCGTCCGCGGAGAGGGGTGTGGCCATGGGCGGGTCCTTCTGAGGGGAGGTACGGGCATGAAAAAACCCGGGCCGGGGGAGGGCGGCTCGGGTGGTGTGCGGGGTGCGGGTCGTGGGGGTTGATCGCGCAGTTCCCCGCGCCCCTACGGGGTGCTGATCGGGATACCTGAGTCGTCCGTACCGGAATCCCCCGAACCGTCGTCCGTGGACGTCCACTTCGTGCACAGGGCCGTGTAAGCGGCCGTGTTGTCGGCGAAGTTGGTGAGGGCCGCGGCCACCGCGCGCTGGATCGCGGTCTGGTCGGGGACCACCGGGTCCGTGCCGACGGGCAGGACGGTGACCCGGCCGTAGCCGCGCAGCACGGTGTTGTTGGTGCCGGGCTCGGTGAACTGGGCGGTGATGCTGACGGGCGAGTACGTACCGGTGATCGAGTCCGGGCCGATGATGTCGCTCAGGCTGGTGTCGGTCACGTTGACGTGGATGGTGTGACCGGCCTCGGTGAGGGTGGCCCGGCCGGCGAAGTCGACGGCGAGGCCCCAGGGCTGGGTGGTGTCGATGTCCATGTGTTCCTCGTGTTCCTCTCTCAGGTCTGGCGGCCGTGCATCAGCACGGGGTTGGCGTAGACGGTGCCGCCACTGGCGCTGACGGCGGCCTGGACCTCGACCTTGAACCGGGTGCCGAAGATCGCGTCGAAGTCGGAGGCGATCACGTCCGTGTAGTCGAAGCCGACGGAGGCGTCGACGGTGCTGCCCCACTGGACGCCGTTGACGAGCACCTGGACGGAGCCGGTGTAGCCGGAGGTGACGCGGGTGTTCATCATGAGCCGCATCTTCGGCTGCCAGGCGATGTTGTAGGACATCGCGATCGTCGTCATGCTGGTCGCCGAGGTGTGCGGCCAGTTGGTGTACGTCGAGTCCTGCGGCGGCAGCATGGCCAGCCAGGGCCGGGCGAGGCCGCCGTTGCCGACGTCGTCCGAGACGATCTCGTTGGCCTGGGCGTCGTAGAGGCGCAGCGGCTGCAGCCCGGTCGCGGTGCTGTCGCCGTTGAACAGGCTCAGGGCCAGCTGGCCGGTCTGGCGGCGCATCGCCAGGCCGTACTCCTCGCCGGTCCACTTGCCGACCGCGAAGATGGCGGGACCGCCGGACGGCGGCCGGACGGCCAGCGAGCCGCCGCCGGTGATCTCCACGCTGCCGCCCGTGACGGTGTTCTGGGCGGGCCGGGTGTTGACGGCCGTGGACAGCTGCTGGATCCGGCGTTCCATCTGGGTGAGCCGGTCGATGATGTCTTCGGGGAGCTGGGGCATCAGGCGGCCTCCTCCAGGTAGAGCTCGGCGGTGTCGGGGCGGCCGCGCTGGGCCGGGCTGACCTTGACGCCGATGATCCGGTAGCGGGCGTCCAGGCCCTCGGTGAACCACTCGTCGGTGATCCGGATGCGCGTGGTCCGGCCGAGCAGCGCGGTCGGCACCAGGTCGTCGAGGCGGATGCTGATCTCGGGGATCACCACCGCGCCGGTCGCCGCGCCCAGTTCGGTCTTGGCGAGGGCGTCCAGGATCTTCTTGTCGGTGATGTCGTTGTGGTCGGAGGTCAGGTCGATGCGCGGATGGCCGGCGTGCCCCTCCCCGGTGCCGATCAGCTGGTCGGCAGCCGCCACGTCGGAGGCCAGCGGCCGGGACTCGGTGGCCTGGTCGGTGTTGGTGGAGGCGCCGCGGGCCCGGGCGGTGGTGCCGCCGCGGGTGGCGTCGCGCGGGAAGGAGTACGACAGGATCGTGCCGGGCCGGTCCAGCACCAGGTCGGTGGAGCCGGTCTCGATCCTCGGATGGCCCAGCACCAGCCGGCGCACCCGGCTCCCGGAGTTCGGGTCGGTGTAGACGGTGATGTGGTACTCGAAGCCGTCCGTCAGGGCCGCCAGCGAGTCCAGCGCGTCCTGGTAGGTGGTCTCGTCGCCGTCCCGGTAGGTGACCGTGCGGTACACCCCGGAGGTCTCGGTGCCGGGGACGACCAGGATGTTCCCGCCGTCCAGCCCGGTCTGCAGGTCGTTCCACAGGTTCCGGGCGATCTGCAGCTGGTCCAGGTCGGCCCAGGAGAGCGTGTAGTCAGGGTCGTACGCGGACTGCGGCGCCCGGATCACGCGCCGGCCCGCGTACGACTCGAAGGTCGCCGCCTGGATGCCGAGGGTGAGGATGCCCTGGTCGTCGCTCTGCAGGGTGCTGGTCCAGATGATCCCGCCCCACCACAGGTCGTTGCCGCGCTGGAGGTAGACCGAGGTGCGGCCCTCCTCGATGCGGCGGACCCGGGCGGCCACCTCCGCGTTCGGGACCGGGACGGTGCCGGAGAGCGAGCCTGCCTTGCCGATGTAGTCGTCGACGGTGACATCGCGCAGCGGCAGGATGTCGATGGGGTTGTCGGTGAGCAGGTCGCAGAAGATCGCCCGGTAGGGCGTGTTGACGGTGGTGCTCATGAGGCCGCCTCGTAGGTCGCGCCGCCCTTGATGACGTTTCCGCCGGCCCAGGTCCAGGGCGTGAGGGCGTCCACGGCACCCGAGTTGGTGACGGCCGTCGCGTTGGGCTGACCCGAGATGACGAGCAGTTCGAAGGTGCCGGTGGTGCCGCAGTACAGGCGGGCGGTGGCCCGGACGCTGTTGGAGACGCCCAACTCGGCGTAGCCGATGTGCGGTTGCACGGACGCGGCGGTGACCGGCAGCGAGAACCGCCAGTTGTCGCTGGTGGTGGCGCCGGTGCCGTAGGTGGTGGTGGTGCCGAACGCGATCGAGAACGTCATGTGCACGGTGGTGCCGAACTTGACGTACCGGCCGCTGACCGTGGCGTTGCCGAAGGCGGGCAGGGCGCTGCCGCTGCTCGTCGTCCAGGCCGGCGTCCAGTCCTGCCAGGTGGGCAGGACCGGGTAGTTGGTCCAGGCGGTGCCGCTCCAGCGCTGCAGCTGGCCGTCGGAGTCCCGGTACTGGCCCGGGTAGGAGCCGATGCTGGAGTCGGTGCTGACCGGAAGGATGCCGCCCACCCCGACGGTGGCGGTACGCCGGCCGGTCAGGGCGGTGGACCAGGCGATGGCGTTGGTGCCCGCGCTCGCGTTGGCCTGGACGGCGACCTCGTACAACGGCAGGGTCAGATCCGGGGCGATGGGCGCGGCCGGGGTGGCGGCCGGGGTGCCCTTGATGATCTCGACGACGGCCTCCGTGCGGCCGGAGCCGTCGTAGGCGTCGTCGTAGACCCGGAGCACGACCAGGTCGATCCGGCCGTACTGGGCGTCGCCGGCGTCGAAGGCGATCGTCACGGACTCGGTGAGCGCGATCGGGTAGGCGCCCCGGGAGCTGACCACGCCCTGGGCGTCGGGCGCCTGGATGACGGCCCGGCCCGGGCTGACCGTGGCCGTCATGGTGTTGGTGATGCCGGTCAGGGTGAAGGCGGCCAGGCGGTACAGGCCGGTGTACGAGCCCGGCAGGATGCCGGAGCGGGTGCCCACGGGCGAGGTCGGGGTGAGGGCGCCGAGCGAGACGAGCCGGGTGTCCTCGCGGGACTGGCCGTCCGGGGACAGCCAGCCGGAGCGTACGGGCATGATGGAATCCTTTGTGTGAAAGTCAGTTGGCCGGGTCGGCGCGAAGGAAGAAGTTGTCGAACCAGCAGGTGACCGCCGCGTCGCTGGAGCGGTGCATGGCCGTCACCGTGTAGGTCGTGCCGGCGGTCGTCGTTCGCGGTCAGGAAGACCGTGCTGCCCTGGGTGATCTGCACACCCATGTAGGCGGTCGCGCTGCTGCTGCTCAGCGTCACCATGCGCGCGCCGAAGTGCAGCAGGACGGCGCCGGTGGTCGGGGCGACGAAGTTCAGGGCAGCGCAGTGACGGCGGTGTCCGTCAGCGCGGCCGTGTACGTCGTCGACGTGGTGTAGCCGGCGTCCAGCGACGAGGTGAACGCCGGCGGCGCGACGGCCGGCAGCCACACCGAGCCGTTCCACCGCTGGAGCACGCCCGTCGACGAGTCCCGGTACTGTCCGCCGTAGCTCGCCGTGGTGACCGCCCCGGCCGGGGCGATGCCGCCGATGCCTGGGGATACGGCACCCAGGCGGTGCCGTCCCAGCGCTGCAGTGTGCTGTTGATGTCCCGGTAGTGGCCGGGGTAGCCGCCGGCCGCCGTGTCGTCGGTGGCCCAGGTCAGGCCGCTCGCGTTCGCCGGGACGGCCACGGTGAACAGCACGAGCGAGACGTCGGGGGCGGTGGGCGCGGCCGGGGTGGCGGCCGGGGTGCCCTGGACGATCTCGACGGCGGCCTCGGTGCGGCCGGAGCCGTCGTAGGTGTCGTCGTAGACCCGGAGGACGACCAGGTCGATCCGGCCGTACCGGGCGTCGCCGTCGGCGAAGGTGAGGTCGACCTGCTCGGTGACGGCCACCGGGTAGGCGCCCCGGTCGAGGGTCGACTGGATGACGGCCCGGCCCGCGGTGACATGGGCGTTCATGGTGCCGTCGGTGCCGGCCGGCGACAACCCGGTCACCCGGTAGAGGCCGCCCGCGGAGCCCGGCAGGACTCCGGAGCGGCCCTTGCTGTCGGTGACCGGGGTGAGCGCGCCGACCTGGTTGGTCCGGGTGTCCTCCCGGCTCTGTCCGTCGGGGGACAGCCATGCGGAACGTACGGTCATGGAAGCGGACCCCCGACGTCAGGAAGCGGATTCGTAGGTGCCGTAGATGGACAGCACGTCACCGGTGGCCCAGGTGAAGGGCGCCGACTTGTCCCAGAGGGCGGTGGTGGAGGCGAAGCCGTCGCGCAGCGAGCGGACGACGCCGCCGTTGGCCGTCGCCAGCAGGCCGGTGCCCTGGTAGAACAGCGTGGCCGACAGGTCGTAGGCGCTCGTGGTCAGCACCCGCCCGTCCAGCTTCCACGCGACGGAGGTCGGTGCGACCGGCAGCGAGAACGTCCAGTTGGCGTTGGCGTCCTGCGCGGAGAGATTGGTCGTCGACCCGATCAGCAGATAGATCCGGACGTGCACGACGGTGCCCGTCTTCACGTACGAGCCGGCCAGCGTCCCGTTGCCGATCGTCGGCGCGGTACCGGTCTCCGCGCGCCAGACCGGCGTGTAGTCGGTCCAGGCCGGAAGCGGCTGGTACGTCACCCACGCCGTGCCGTTCCAGCGCTGCAGCCCCGCCGAGGAGTCCCGGTACTGCCCGGTGTAACTGGCGGTGGTCACCGAGCCGTTCGGGGCGACACCGCCCAGTGCGCTCGGGTACGACACCCACGCCGAACCGTCCCAGCGCTGCAGCGCGCCCCCGGAGTCCCGGTACTGGCCCGGGTAGGCGCCGTTGCCCGTCTCCCCGTACACCGGCAGGATGCCGCCGACCGCCACGGTGGGGGTGCGCAGGTCGGTGAGGACGGTGGTCCAGTCCAGGCCGCCCTTGCCGGCGCCGGCCCCGGCGGGGACCTTGACCTGGTAGATCGGCAGCGCGGCGGCCGGGGTGGCGGGCGCGACCGGGGTGGCCGCCGGGGTGCCCTGGACGATCTCCAGGGCGGGCTTGGTCTGCCCGGAGTTGTCGTACAGCGAGTCGTAGATCCGCAGCACGACCAGGTCTATGCGCGGGTTGGTGGCGTCGCCGTCGGCGAAGGTCACGGCTGCGGGCTCCGGCAGGGTGACCGGGTAGGCGCCCCGGGAGGCGCCGGCCGCGATGACGGCCCGGCCCTCGTGCACGGTGGCCCTCATGCTGCCGCCGGTGCCCTCCATCCAGAAGCCGGACATCCGGTACAGGCCGTCGTAGGACCCCGGCAGGATGCCGGAACGTACTTCGAGCGGGTTGGCCGGGGTGGTCGCGCCCAGCTGGGTCAGTCGGGTGTCCTCGCGGGTCTGGCCGGTCTCGGCCACCCATGAGCTGCGCAGGTTCATCTGCGGGTCTCCTGTCTGCTTGCGGGAGGGGGTCAGGAACGGAGCCATTCGGCCGTGAGGTTGGTGGCGTAGCCGGAGCCGCCGAGGGTGGTGACGGTGGAGCCCGAGTTCTGGAACCCGTACAGCGCGAGCTTGTCGCCGGCGGCGCACTTGACCAGCGCGCCGCCGCCGACGGTGGTCGCGCCCGGACCGGCGCCGACCAGCCAGGTGGCACGCGGGACACCGGAGCCGTTCTGGTAGATCCGGGCGCCGCGCGATCCGGTGGTGGAGTCGCCGGCCCAGGTGACGGCGCCGTCGACCCGCCACCACCCGGCCCGGGGCACGGTGTACGTGTTCGACCCGGACCAGCCGGTCACGTCGTCCACGTCGGTGGTGGACATGGTGATCTGGGTCCAGGTGCCGGTGGGCACGGACTGGGAGGTGCCCTGCTCGACACCGAGCAGGATCTTCGAACGCCCCTCGGCGTACTGCCACGCGCCGCCGTCCCAGCGCTGCAGCAGCCCGCTCGCGTTCTCCTGGTACTGGCCGGCATAGCTGCCGGTGCTCAGCGCGCCGATCGGGGCGATCCCGCCGACCGCCTTCGGGTACGACACCCACGCGGTGCCGTCCCAGCGCTGGAGGGTGCCCGGGGTGTCCCGGTACTGGCCGGCGTAAGCGCCGTTGAAGCCGCTCGCCGGGACGATGCCGCCGAGTGCCGCGGTCGCGTAGCGGAGGTTGGTGACCGCCGTGTCCCAGGCGAGCCCGCCCGCCCCGGCCGAGGCGCCGGCGGGGACGAGGATCCGGTAGAGCGGCAGGGCCTGGCCGCCTGGGGTGTTGGGCACGACGGGCGTGGCGGCAGGCGTGCCCTTCACCAGCCGTACGGTCGCGGTGGCCGCCCCCGACCCGTCGAACTCGTCGTCGAGCACGGCGAGTTCGACGAGGTCGATCCGGGAGTACTGGGCGTCGCCGTCCGGCACGACGAGGGACTCCGGGTCCGTCACGGCCACCGGGTAGCACCCCTGGGGGATCAGCGCGCTCTGCACGAAGGCCCGCCCGGTCCCGATCGTGAACGTCATCGTCCCGGTGCCGCCGGTGAGAACGAACCCGCCGGGCACGATGCCGCCGCGCGCCTTGAGCGGGATGTTCTCGGCCGTGCTCGCGTTGACGGTGAGCAGGCCGGAGAGGGTGAGCCGGGTGTTCTGTCTGGTCTGGTCGGTGGGGCTGAGCCAGGAGGCGGTGACGGTCATGCGATCACCACTCCGCCGAGCGCCAGCGGACGGACAGCTGGGCGCCGGTGCCGTAGGTGTCGGGGCGGAACGCGAGCTGGGCGCGGCCCGGTTCGAAGGCGAACAGTTCCTCGGGGCTGCTGTCGGCGGCGGCCGTGTGGCGGCGGGAGGCGGTGGCGTTGAGGGTGACGGTGCCCTCCGCCGTGTCCACGACGAGCTCGTCGCCCGCCGCGAGGCTGATCTCGTAGCGGAGCCTGCGGCCCGAGGTCCGGTCCGTGACCGTGGGGTTGGCGCACGGGCCGGTGAAGGTGAGGACGGGGTGGGTGGGCGCCGAGCCGTTGTTGTCGGCGCTGACGTCGCCTGTGGAGGCGGCCTGCCCCCAGTGCAGCGGCCAGGTCAGCGGCCAGGTCAGCCCGCTCTCCGGCTGCGGGGCACCGGTCACGGCCGCCTGCTCGTCGACGGCGTACCGGCGCGGGTCGGTGGCGTACCACTGCACGGACGCCTTGGAGACGCCCTGCGTGGTGTACGTCCGGTCGGCGGCGAGCACGCGCTGCGCGACCCGGGCCCGCACGGCGAGCGTCTCACCGTGCAGCCGCACCGCGAGCCAGCGCTCCGAGTCGCCGAGCAGCAGGGCCTGGCGCAGGACGCGCATCGCGGCGAGCGAGGAGTCGGTGTCGTCGGACGGCGGTACGGTCCACACCGTGCCGCCGACCTTGCGGGGCTTGGCGTAGCGCGCGCCCGGCCAGGCGCCGTGCGCGGTCGGGTGGTCGGCGTCCGTCGTGTCGTAGTCCGGCAGGTCCTCCCACCCGGTGAGCCCGTCGCTGCCGATCTCGTACGGCGTACCGGGGCCGAGCAGCAGTCCGGCCCACTGCATCTGCCCGTCGCGGGTGATGAGTGAGCCGGGGGGAACGTCGTCGGTGTACGCGGTGGTGGTCAGGTCGGCCATCGGGCCTTCACCTCACAGAGGTCAGGGGCAGGCGTGAGCGGAGGCCAGGAAGAGCAGGTCGGTCGCGGTGGCGTGGGCGCCGGCGCCGTGGCTCTCGTGGAACTCCTTGATGCGGTGGGGGGCTTGGGCCTTGGTGCCGGTGCGGCGGGCGAGGGCGGTGAGGGGGAGCACCTTGCCCGGCCGGGCCGCGCCGGGGACGGCGACCCCGCCCTCCGCGAGCATCGGGATCTTGCTCAGGTGCACGCCGAACTTCTTGCCGAAGAAGCTGAAGCTGAGCTTGTTCAGCCCGTCGATCACCCAGTTCGCGAAGGCGATCAGCCCCTGGATCGGGCCCTTGATCACCCCGGCGACGGTCTGCGCGCCGGTGGTGACGAACTGGCCCATGGCGTGGAGGGTGCTGGCGGTGGCGTCCTTGATCCGGGTGAAGCCGCGGGGGATGTCCTTGGTGATCCAGTCCAGGACGGGGCGGACGGCGTTCTTGAACCCGCTCCAGATCGCCGACACCCTCCCGCTCAGCGCCCGGGTGTCGCCGGTGGTGAGTGCCTTGAGGACGGCGAAGCCGGTGCCGATGAGGGTGCCGAGCGCCTTGAGGACGCCGGTGATGACGGTGAGGCAGCCGGTGACGTACATGTTCACGGCACCGGCGATGGCCTTGAGGATCGGGGTCAGGATGGTCAGGTAGCTCTGGACGTACTGGAGGATCAGCTTGGCGAGCTGGTCCGTCAGCCGCTGCCCGGTCTCGGAGTTGACGGCGATGTCGATCAGCCAGCCGGCGACGGGGAGCAGGATGCCGGTGACGAAGCCGATGGGGTTGGCCCGGGTCAGGACGTTGATCAGGATCATCACGCCGGAGGCGATGGTCATGGCGGTGCCGAAGGTGTCGAGGAGACCGCCGAGCACACCGGAGGCGGCGATGAGGGAGCCGACGAGGGCGAAGACTCCGCCGAGGCCGGCCTTGAGCTTTCCGAGGGACTTTCCCGCGCCCCGGACCCTGCTGCCGACGGATTTGATGTCCGAGGCGGATCCGGTGGCGGTCTGCCCGGCCTTGGTGACGGAACGGGCGGCGTTCCCTGCCGCTTCCGTCACCTTGCTCAGGGCCACGGATGCCTGGTCGGCACCAGTACGCAACCGGGTGACCGCGTCAGAGGCGGAGCCCAGGACCGACTTGGCCGTCTGCAGCGACTTGGTGGCCTGAACGACGGCACTCTCGGACTTGTCGAGCGCTCTGACCGCGACGGCCAAAGCGCTTGCCATGCTGCTCATCCGCGCGCTTTCGCCAGGAACATCAGCGCGTCGGCGGTGCGCTGCGGGCTGCTGGTCTCGGCGGCGTGGTAGTGCTCGATGTGCAGCCCGCCGGCGATGTCGCTCGCGCCCGATGCCCGGCCGCGCGCGGCCGCCCGCTTCAGCAGCCGGTCGAGCTTGCTCAGCGGCAGTACGGCCTCCGCCTCACCGGCCTCGGCGAGCAGCGCCGGGACACCGCCCGAGCGAGGCATGACGACACCGCCGGTGGCCAGCGCCGGGATCCTCGGCAGGCTGACGCCGAACGTCTTGCCGCCGACCATCGGCACCCAGCCCGGGATGGAGACGTGGATGCCGTTGAGGGCGCCGATCGCGGAGTTGATGATGCCGATGACCGCGTTGACGGGGCCGCGGACCGCGCCCTTGATGCCGTCGAAGGCGCGGCTCGCGATGCCCTTGAGCCCGCCCCAGATGCTGGAGAGCCGGTCCTTGACCGCCTTGAAGGCGTTGGGGATCGCGGACTTGATCCAGCTGACGACCGGGGAGATGACGGCCTTGATGCCCTTCCACACCCCGGAGACGACCGTGCGGATCGCGTTGAGCACGCCGCTGATGATCGTCTTCCACATGGTGACGTAGGTGCGGATGACGGTGGCGACGGCCTTCACGATGTTCGTGATCGCCGTCTTGATGCCGCTCCAGACCGACTTGATCAGCTTGCCGGCGTTCTTCATGATCGGCCCGATGGCCTTCATGACGTTGCTGATCACGGTCTTGATGACCTCGAAGGCCTGCTTGAGGACCTTCTGCATGGTCTTCGAGTTGGTCACCATGTCGATGACCTTGTCGATGAGCGGCTGCAGCAACTGCATGAGCAGGCCGAAGAAGTTGCCCTTCATCGACTTGTTCATCTTGTCCTGGCCCTTGGCCGCCTTGCTCGCCCCGGACTCGTACTTCCCGAGGTTCTTGCCTGCGCTGGATCCGGTCTTGCCGGCCTTCCCGAGCGACTTCTCGGCCTGGTCCGACGCGCTCTTGAGGTCCTTCAGCTCCTTCGTCGAGCCCTGGGCCGATCCCTTCAGCTGCTTGAGAGTGGCTCCTCCGGACTTGGCGTTCTCTCCCACGCTCTTCGCGGCCTTGCCGGCAGCATCAGCCTGGGTCCTGAAGTTCTTGAGAGCCGTGGATGTGCTACTCAGCGAGCGAGCGAGTCCCATGGTTCATCCGTCCTTTCGGTGAGTACCGACCGCTATGCGGCGGCCTGCGCCACTCGCTCCATCTCCTGCGAAAGATTGGTCAGAGACCGCGCCAAGGTCGTGGCAACCCGCCGGGCATCCTTCAGGTTCTGGATGTCTGCAGGGCGTATCGGACCCTGCGGCTGCGGGGTGGTCGCTTTCTTCCCGTACTTGAAGAAACTGTCTGACTTTTCTTCGAATCCTCCCTTGTCCATTGCCTTCTTGAGCAGGCTGGTCCAGGAGACGAACTGAACGCCGAAGAGGGCCAGGATGGCCAGGGCGAGCGCTTCCCACTTGCCGGCAAGCAGATTTTCCACGACCTTTCCGATGCCCCCGAGAAGCCCATCCGACCAGTTGGAGATTCGTATCTTCCAGTCCTCGTCCTCCTTTTTCTCGGCAGAGGAATCCTTTCCGGAAAGTTGCTTGATTTTCGCGTCGAAGTCGGCCCGGCTGAGCATCTCCTGCCTGATGCGCTTGACGTCCGCGTCAACCAGGCCGAGTTGACCCTTGACCTCCACTATTCTGTTGTATATGTCCGCATTGCTAGGTTCGCTCATTTTTGATGACCCTCCAGTGGGTTCACCTCGTGGTGGTGAAGTCCGTACAGTGGGGCAGACTTGGCTGTTTTTCTCGTCGGAGGTGGGCGCTGTGAGCGTCTGGGCCTATGTGGTGATCGCAGCCGCCTGTGTCGGCGCACTGCTGTTGGACCTGCGCGGCGTGCGTATCTATCGCGCACTGCGCGTTCGGGGCGTTTCCGTGAAAGCCAGATGCGTCGGCATCGAGAAGGACAAGAGCGGCCAATACGTCATCAAGTTGAATTTCACGAACGTCCAGGACGGCCGCGTCTACCAATTCAAGGAGGCCAACTACAAGACTCCACCGCTCGAGATCGGTGAGGAGTCGGATGCGCTCTATGATCCGGCCGGATACGCGCCGGCCTCTCTCGTCTCGCGGCACACCTTGAAACGCGCCTTCCCTTATCTCTCCTGCGTTGCGCTGCCACTGTTGGCGGCGGCGACACTCGCGTTTGCGAGTGGATTCTGATCCTCGTCCCGCCGCGCGGCGGAAGTCTGGTACCTCTTCGTCTCCGTGGGGCTGTTGCCGGCCGCGGGGATTTTCTTCTTTGTTTCTTTCTCGGCTCGGGAGAGTAGCCGCAGGGTCCCGGAATTCCAGCCCAGGCCAAAGTTTGTCGCCGTAACAGCCGGAGCGGGTGTGGTCGTCTTGGGGCTCTCCGTGTTCCTTCTCGTCGCCCGGCCGACCTTCGTCGAGGGGAGGGAGGAGCGGCGGCTGTCTCGACGCAGTTGTTCGCGGTACTCGTCCCGCCGGCCGGAGTTGGATCGCGGCCATGCGCCGCAGGCGCTGCCCCCTGATGCCGAAGCGGCCCGCCTCCGTGTTGGAGATGGTGCTGGGGCGGGCCGGGCGGCGGTTCGCGGCGCCGTCGCTCCGGGTGGTGGTGGTCGATCGGGAGCCGGGGCGGATGCCTCAACTTGCCCTCAGCAGCGACCCGTTGGGTGAGAGCGGGAGGGGGCTGCGGTTGGTCGTGGCGGTGTCGCGGCGGTGGGGGTGGCACCGGGCGGGGTGCGGCGAGAAGCCGGTGTGGTGCACGTCGTGGTGTGAGTCGGAGGCTACGGGCGGCTTCGGCGGGCTTCCGTGAGGGCGTCGGTCCAGCCGGCGGCGTAGGCGCGGGACTCGCGGGTAAGCAGTTCCTCGTACAGCCGGTCGAGCAGTGCCTCGCGATCGGGCGCGGGGGAGTGCAGGAGATGGGCGAGGCGGGAGTAGGTGTCGATCGGCTGGTGCGGGAAGTTGCTCGTGCCAGTCGCCATGTCGTCGTCCTGCTTTCCGGTCTGTCCGCTGGGCTGGTGGTACAGGTGGGCGCTCCTGACGCGTTCGAAGCGTCTGTTCGAACTAGTGTACGAGTAATCCTACGGTGTCGCTCCGTGTTTGCCGAAGCCTCTTTCTTTCACTCTCCGTTGCCGCCCGGTCCGGACCTGCGGTGATGGCGGGGTGCAGTGGATGTTGTGTCAGAGTCGTGGAGGAGGATCCGGCCGTTCTCCCGTCGGTGAATCGAAAGTGAACGGTGCGGCCTGACAACGGACCTGAGGGCCTGTCATGCGACGGTGGACGGCCAACGGGCGGCCGTCCTCGCGCGGGGGCGCGATGGGGCAGGGACGAGAGCAAGGCCTACGGGGTGGACGGGGACGCGAGCAGCGCGCGGCAACGACACGTGATCGACTGGCTGGAACAGGCCTCCGATCTGCCACATCTCATCGCTCGTCTCTCCGAGCTGGTCCTGAGTTTCGGGTACGAGCCCGAGGACCTGGTGATCCTTCCGCGCGGTGAACTCGACCGGCGGGAGATGGCCGGGGGACGGGGAGCGGGGCGGTGAGGTGATTCCGCTGCCCTATGTCCAGCTTCTTCGGCCGCCGTCCGAATGGACGCGGGTAGAGCAGCGTGGCGAGCGGGAGTGGTCCGTCGCGGACGGGACACCGTGGGACGGCGTCGTCGACGAGGTCGAGGACTTCGAGGGCGACGAGGGTGCGGACGCCGGGCCCGGGGCCGACACCCTGCTGTCCGCGCGTGACGTGCGGGGGAAGCGGGTGGTGCCGGCCGCCGCCGAACGGCGTTCGGTCGTACGGCGGAACGGGCGGCCCAGTGTGCCTCCGCTGAAGCGGGACGCCTCCGGTGGTGGCCGGGACAAGGGGCGTCGGGGGGACGGTGGCGGTGAGGAGCGGGAGCAGCAGGAGTCTGCCGATGCTCCCGGCCGCCGCCTCTCCGACAAGGCCCGGGCCCTCGCGGACGAGCTGGAGGGCCGGGCCCCCGGTCGGCGCCGGGACGAGTGAGCAGGCCGACCGGGGCGGTGCCGTACAGCTGAATCAGCCGAAGAAGCGGGCCAGTTGTACGGCAGAGGGGGCCGAGTCGGAGGCGGGCGGGGCCGCACCCGGGTCCGGTTCCTTTGCGTCCGCCGGTTGTTCCGCGTCGTACGACGGTCTCGGCACCGGTGCCGGAGGTTCCGGCTGGTCGCCCTCCTCCGAGTTGACGCTTGCGAACATCCAGTTCGCGGCCGCCAGATGGTCCACCGCGGCGGCGAGGAGATGGTCGGACACCGACCACTCGGCGGCCTCGCCGTGCAGCTCCCTGTTCAGCGCGCTGTCGCGCGGCAGGTGCTTGATGAGCAGCGCGAGACGCCGTGCGGTCAGCGTCTCGCGGTGCCAGTCGAGCAGGTCGGTGCCGTAGTAGCGGAGCAGGTCCGCTTCGAGGGCCTCGGCGTGTTCTTCGACGAACCCGACGAGGCTCAGCCTTCCCCCAGGCCGAGCCCGGTCTCCTTGCCGTAGGCCTCCAGGATGGCGGCGATGTCCTGCATGGTGACCTCGTGCTGTTCGAAGCGGGTGAACTGCTTCTCGCCGAGCAGCAGGCGCAGCAGCCCGTCCACGTCGTTGTCGTCGAGCTTGCGCAGGGCCTTCGCGGTCGCGCGGGTCAGCTCCGTGGGCAGGGTGTAGCTCTCGCTGTCGAGTTCGAACGACCAGGTGCGGCCGAGGGCTTCGAGGCGCTGGGCGCGCGCCGCGTTGACGTCGAAACGGGCCATGGGGACTCCTTGGAGAGAGGCAGAAGGAAAAGGGGAGCAGCTCCGGGGTGGGGCGGACCGGGGTCCGCCCCACCCCGGGGGGTCAGGACGCGGCGTACGCGGCGTCCTTCATCACGAAGCTGGCCAGCGCCGAGCCGTCGGCGGCGGCCATCGCCGTGTAGGTGATGCCGAGCTGGGCCGCCGACTTGCGGGCCAGCTTGATGTCGTCCGCCGCGGTGACCTGGCCGCGCGGGATGCCGAAGCGGTAGGTGACGGTGGTGCCGTCGCTCGCCCGGACATCCGTGAACTCCAGGCCGAGGGCACGCACGTCCGCGAACGGCCGGTCGGCGATGTCGTACTTGTAGACGCCGGTCGAACCGGTCACCGCGTCCACCGTGCCGCCGCCCATGAAGAAGGGCAGCGTGTCCTCGTTGAACTGCATCAGCGAGAACTTCAGGGTGAGGTCGCGGTCCGAGTACACGAAGTGCACCGGGCTGACGGCCTGCCACACGTCGACCGGCTCCAGCTTGTCCTTCTTGGAGAAGGTGACGCCGTCACCGGAGGTGAAGCCGAGGTTCTTCCAGCTGGCCCAGTCGGTGGCGGTGTCGGAGGAGAAGGTCGTCGGCACCTTGGTGTCGGCGGTGGCGACGTAGAGGCGGCCTACGCCGGCGATGCGGATCTCGGAGGAGTTGGTTCCTGCCATGGTGGTTTCCCCTTGATATGAGGTGGGTTGTTCGGGCGGGGTGCCGTACCCGGGGTGTCCGGGTACGACGAAGGCCCCGCCGGGGTGGCGGGGCCTTCGGTCTGTGGGGCCGACGGTCAGTAGACGTCGACGTACACCTTCATCACGGTGACGTAGCGGTTGGCCGCCGAGTAGAGGTAGTCGGGCAGCCAGCGCGGGCCGTCCTGTTCCTCGACCTCCGTGACGAGGTTCGTGCCGTAGCGGTTGTTCGCCATCGACAGCAGGATCTGGCGGGCGTCGTTGGCCAGGACGTGTGCGGCGTGCTTGGTCGGGCCGTACACCTCCAGCTCGATCAGCGGCTGGTCGACGTGGCGTTCGCCGACCCAGGCGCCGCCGCGGCGGTTCACGAAGACGGCGGCGGTGGTGCCGTCGAAGCCGGTCGGTGCCTGTACGGCGACGGTGGCGCCGGAGAGCCGTGCGTCGTCCTCCAGGACGTCGACGATCATCGCCTCGACGTCGGGGAACGAGGCGGGTGGGGTGGGTGTGGTCATGCGTCACCTCGGGGCAGCGGGTGGGATGCGTGCGGAGGGGGGCGGGGCGCCGGGCACAGCTCCGCCGCTGCAGCAACTGTGACAGGGAGCGTGCGCGCACGCAACTAAATCTGCGAGGTGATGGAGAGGAGAGAGGGGGAGGGGCCTGAGGTGGGGGGTTTACTGCGGGCGCGTTGTGGCTGGTCGCGCCCGCGCGGCGGTAGCCGCACATTCAATGCAGCCCCGCGCCCCTGGCGGGGCGCCCGCGCCCCCCGTGAAGAGCGCCCGTCGGCCCACGGGTCTCCTTGATGGCGCGTCCAACAAAAGGGCGTTCAGTCCGCGATCGTCGTTGCCGCGTCCACCGGCTCGTCGTGTGCGTCGTTGGGCAGGAACTGTTCCACCACCCGCACGAACATCTCCCGTCGGTCGGCCGGGACTCCCAGCAGGTCGGCGACCTCCTCCAATGTGGGCCGGCGGCCGAACTCCGCGCTCGGGGCCGGGGAGGCCGGGTAGTCGTGCGGGTCGGCCAGTTCCTCCGCCGTCAGGCGGCCGGAGCGGATGAGCATCTCGCGGACCTGGACGCCCAGTACGCGGGCGAGCCGGCGTGTGGTCTCCAGGTCCGGCATGCTCTGGCGCTGCAGCAGGCGTGTGACGGCGGCCCGGTGCACCCCCGCCTCGTCCGCTATCCGCGACTTGCCGCCGCCGCGTGGACTGTCGATGTCGTAGCCGCGGTCGCGCATCAGGTCTTCGACCCACGCGGCGAACGCGTCCAGATCCTGGCTGGTCATCTGAGGGCTCGCTTCCTTTGGAGGGCAGCAAGCTTAGCTTGCTTGCGCGCACAGAATTACGTGCTCTCGTGCAAGCACTGAGGAAAGTCCGTGCCATGCGGGGAGATTCGGTGGCTGTGTGCGCCCGAGTGATCCCGGTCCTTCCATGATCTACCGAAAGGGTCACTGGCATATTTGTTGCGAGCGCGCGCGCAATCTGTAAGTCTTGACGGCGCTCGCCTCACACCAGCCCCACCGGAGCCACATTGGGAGGCCCCATGTCCGTCACCGGCAGCTCATGCCCACCGCCCGCCTGGCAGGCCACGGCCGCCTGCGCCGGGCTCCCGCCCCGGGTTGTCTTCTCGAAGAAGGTGAAGGAGGCCGCCCCCGCCCTGCAGGCCTGCGCCCGCTGCCCGGTACGGCGCGACTGCGAGGAGACCGTCGCCCCCGCCGCCAACTGGTTCGACGGCGTCTGCGGGGGCCGCCTCTGGCGCCGGGGCCGCCCGGTCGAGATCCCCGCGCGTCTCCTCCCGGTCATGCAGGGCCCGGTCGTCCAGGGCGCCCTGCGCCGCGGAGGCTCCGTTGCCTGATCGCCGTACGACCCCCGCACACCCACCCTCCGAAGACCGCGCCGCCGACAACGCCGCTCTCTGGATCGGCCTGCTTCTCCAGCAGTTCCCCGAGCTGGCCGTCGAGCTCGCCCCCGGCCGCGGCGCCGCCCCGGGCCGGCCGGCCACGCCCGCCCCGCCGCCCGCGGACCTCGCCGACCGGCTCCGGGAGGAGCGCGCCGAGGCGCTGCTGCTCCGGCAGACTCAGGGACTCGTCGCCCCCGGTCACAGTGCCGCGCCGCTGCGGCTGCACATCTCCGACACCATCCGCGACATCACCGACGGCGTGGTCGAACTGGAGGAAGCAGTGCGGGACCGGCTCGGGCTGCCCCGCGTCCGCCGCGCCTCCGTGCCCGAGCGGCTGCGCCGGATCGTCGGCCTCCTCGACGGCATCGCCGCCGACCCCGTCCTCGCCGCCCACGTCCGGGACGAGACCCGCCGGATGGCCCGGCGCTGCGCCCGCGCCCTGGGCGACACCGAGACCGTGGTCCGCGTCTCCGGGCGCTGCCCCTGGTGCGACTCCGTCTCCCTGCGCGCCTTCCCGGACCGCGCCGCCGTCCTCTGCGTCAACCCGGCCTGCCGCTGCACCGCCCCGGACTGCGGCTGCCACGACGACCCGGCCTACCGGCACACCTGGGACGAGGGGGAGTGGAGCCACCGATGACGAGCCCGGGTTCGCCCACTCTCGTCCCCGGGCCGCTCGCCGCCCAGGAGGCCGGCGTCGCCCCGGCGACCATCAGGAAATGGGTCCAATTGGGCCACCTCGAGGCCGCCGGAAAGGCCGGCCGGGCCGCCCTCTTCCGCCTGGAGGACGTCTTCGCGGCGGAACGCGCGGCCGCCCGGCGGCCGTAGCCGATCCGGGCCCGGTTTCAGACCTGGATCCAGGTCCGGGCCCGGACCAGGGGCGGGGGCATCCCGGCCTCCGCCCCTAGGGGATTCCCAGCTCGAAGATCACGTAGTGCGCGTACCACCCGGACGCGATCGCCGCCGTCGAGAAGAACACCGCCAGGCTCGGCCACCTCAGCCGGCTCATCGCCGCCGCCGGGGCCAGGAGGAGGGGGAAGACGGGGAGCAGATAGCGCGGGGTGTTCCCGAACATCTGCTGGGTGCCGAGGACCGTCACGATCGAGGCGAGGGTGTACGCCGTGAGCACCAGCGGCGGCCGTTTCCGCAGCATCAGCGCGACCAGGAACGGCAGCGCCACCACCAGCTGCACGGCGATCAGGTCCGGGACGGAGAAGGCGAAGAGATAGTCGCCGCGCCCCACCGCCACGTTCCGCAGCACGTCCAGGGTGTACGCGCCGAAGTCGAAGTAGTGGGACCAGGCCTCGCGCTGCAGCGCGAAGTAGGCGCCGGGGCCGCCCATCGACCAGCCGACCCAGGCGATATAGGTGAGCAGGCCGAGCGGGGCCGCGATCGCCGCGTACAGCGGGGCGGCGACCCCGTGCTCGCGCCGGCTGTCCGGTCGTAGCAGCGTCACCAGGGCGGCCAGGCCCACCGCGCCGATCAGTACGGCCGCCGTCGGACGGCTCAGGCCGGACAGGAACGCGAGCAGGCCCGCGGTCACCCAGCGGCGCTTCATCACGGCGTGGCAGGTCCAGGCGGCGATGGCGACGAAGAGGGATTCCGTGTAGACCGCCCACTCGACGCCGGCGGCGGGGGCCACCGCCCACAGGCCTGCGGCGATGGCGCCGACGCGGGCGCCGGCGAGCGTCGAGATCACGGCGTGGATACCGGCCGCCGCGACGAAGGAGCACAGGACCGAGACGAGGACCGCGGCGCCGTAGAGGCCGAGGCCCGTCACCTCCGAGACCGCTCGGATCAGGCCCGGGAACAGGGGGAAGAACGCGACCGAGTTCTGTTCCGCCGTGAACTGGCCGCCGGGGGCGAGGGGCTGCAGGGGCTCGGGGTGGTAGCCCTTCTGCGCGACCTGGAGGTACCACCAGCCGTCCCAGGTGGACAGGACGTCCCACCAGTGGGCGCCGCCGCCGAAGCGGGGGTCTTTGCGGCGGAAGTCGCCGGCGTAGGTCAGCAGCCAGGCGAAGACCAGGAGACCGGTGAGCTTGGCGGCGCCGTAGAGGGCCAGGGGTGGGAGGTAGGGGCGGAGCGCCGGGGGGAGGCGGCGGGGGCGCGGCGGGGTTTCGGTGGTCGGCGCGGTGTTGCTCTGAGCTGTGCTCATGGCGGTGGGGCCCCCTGGAGAACGCCGGAGCGGCTGCCGCGCGTGGTCGTCGGGCGGCTGCGGGTTCGTTGTGGCTGGTCGCGCCCACGCGGCGGAGCCGCATGTTTATGCAGTCCCGCGCCCCTGAGGGCGCGTTCCAGCAACCGGCGATCGGAAGATCCGATCAGCGTCGCACAGGTGCCTGGCTGAACCCGTCAGTCCGCGCCGCACTCCGTTCGCGTGTCGTTCGTCTTCGTGGTATATCGGAAGGCCTCCCAAAACCGCAGCTCAGGTCCTCCGCAACCGGTCCCCCTCCTTTTGTTTTGACCGGAGTGAATGCGCTGGGTACGCTCAGACCTTGTGCCTGGGGTGTGCCCTGACCCTCGTGCGTGCCTTCAAACCGCACCTGAGCGATGAAGTGGCCACCGTGATCCGCGCCCCCTTCTGCCATCCGGCAGGAGTTCGCGGAATCCGACACACCCGACCGCGTGGGTCGGCGACGTTCCAGGTTAGCTTCACCATCGGCACACAGAAACCGGAGAAGTAGTGCCTACGATCCAGCAGCTGGTCCGCAAGGGCCGGCAGGACAAGGTCGAGAAGAACAAGACCCCCGCACTCGAGGGCTCCCCTCAGCGCCGGGGCGTCTGCACGCGTGTGTTCACGACCACCCCGAAGAAGCCGAACTCGGCCCTGCGTAAGGTCGCGCGTGTGCGTCTGACCAGCGGGATCGAGGTCACCGCTTACATTCCGGGTGAGGGACACAACCTGCAGGAGCACTCCATCGTGCTCGTGCGCGGCGGCCGTGTGAAGGACCTGCCCGGTGTTCGCTACAAGATCATCCGCGGCTCGCTCGACACCCAGGGTGTCAAGAACCGCAAGCAGGCCCGCAGCCGCTACGGCGCCAAGAAGGAGAAGTAAGAATGCCTCGTAAGGGCCCCGCCCCGAAGCGCCCGGTCATCATCGACCCGGTCTACGGTTCTCCTCTTGTCACCTCCCTGATCAACAAGGTGCTGCTGAACGGCAAGCGCTCCACCGCCGAGCGCATCGTGTACGGCGCCATGGAGGGCCTGCGCGAGAAGACCAGCAACGACCCGGTCATCACGCTGAAGCGCGCGCTGGAGAACATCAAGCCGACCCTCGAGGTCAAGTCCCGCCGTGTCGGTGGTGCGACGTACCAGGTTCCGATCGAGGTCAAGCCCGGTCGCGCCAACACCCTCGCGCTGCGCTGGCTCGTCGGCTACTCCCGCGCCCGTCGCGAGAAGACCATGACCGAGCGTCTGCTCAACGAGCTTCTCGACGCTTCGAACGGCCTCGGTGCGGCCGTCAAGAAGCGCGAGGACACGCACAAGATGGCCGAGTCCAACAAGGCCTTCGCGCACTACCGCTGGTAGTCGCTACCCCCATCGAGACCGAGAGAAGACCGAAGCCTTATGGCTACCACTTCACTTGACCTGGCCAAGGTCCGCAACATCGGGATCATGGCCCACATCGACGCGGGCAAGACGACCACCACCGAGCGGATCCTGTTCTACACCGGCGTTTCGTACAAGATCGGTGAGGTCCACGACGGCGCCGCCACCATGGACTGGATGGAGCAGGAGCAGGAGCGTGGCATCACGATCACCTCTGCTGCCACCACCTGTCACTGGCCGCTCGAAGACGTCGACCACACCATCAACATCATCGACACCCCGGGCCACGTCGACTTCACCGTCGAGGTGGAGCGCTCCCTGCGCGTGCTCGACGGTGCCGTGACGGTGTTCGACGGCGTCGCCGGTGTCGAGCCCCAGTCCGAGACGGTGTGGCGTCAGGCGGACCGCTACGGCGTGCCGCGTATCTGCTTCGTCAACAAGCTCGACCGGACCGGTGCCGAGTTCCACCGCTGCGTCGACATGATCAGCGGCCGCCTGGGCGCCACGCCGATCGTCATGCAGCTCCCGATCGGTGCCGAGGCCGACTTCAAGGGCGTCGTCGACCTGGTCACGATGAAGGCCTTCGTGTGGTCCGCCGAGGCGGAGAAGGGCGAGATGTACGACGTCGTCGACATCCCGGCCACCCACACCGAGGCTGCCGAGGAGTACCGCGGCAAGCTCGTCGAGACCGTCGCCGAGAACGACGACGAGATCATGGAGCTGTACCTGGAGGGCCAGGAGCCTTCCGTGGAGCAGCTGTACGCCGCGATCCGTCGCATCACCATCGCGTCCGGCAAGTCCGACGGCGTCACCGTCACCCCGGTGTTCTGCGGTACCGCGTTCAAGAACAAGGGCGTCCAGCCCCTGCTCGACGCGGTCGTTCGCTACCTGCCCTCCCCCCTGGACGTCGAGGCCATCGAAGGCCACGACGTGAAGGACCCGGAGGTCGTGGTCAAGCGCAAGCCGTCCGACGAGGAGCCGCTGTCCGCGCTGGCGTTCAAGATCATGAGCGACCCGCACCTCGGCAAGCTCACCTTCGTCCGGGTCTACTCGGGCCGCCTGGAGTCCGGCAGCGCTGTGCTGAACTCCGTCAAGGGCAAGAAGGAGCGCATCGGCAAGATCTACCGCATGCACGCGAACAAGCGTGAGGAGATCGAGTCGGTGGGCGCCGGCGACATCATCGCCGTCATGGGTCTGAAGCAGACCACGACCGGTGAGACGCTGTGCGACGACAAGCAGCCGGTGATCCTGGAGTCCATGGACTTCCCGGCGCCGGTCATCCAGGTCGCCATCGAGCCCAAGTCCAAGGGTGACCAGGAGAAGCTGGGTGTCGCCATCCAGCGTCTCGCGGAGGAGGACCCCTCCTTCCAGGTCCACTCGGACGAGGAGACCGGCCAGACCATCATCGGTGGTATGGGCGAGCTGCACCTCGAGGTGCTGGTCGACCGTATGCGCCGTGAGTTCCGGGTCGAGGCCAACGTCGGCAAGCCGCAGGTCGCGTACCGCGAGACGATCCGTCAGGCCGTCGACCGCGTCGACTACACCCACAAGAAGCAGACCGGTGGTACCGGTCAGTTCGCCAAGGTGCAGATCGCGATCGAGCCGATCGAGAGCGGCGACGCCTCGTACGAGTTCGTGAACAAGGTGACCGGTGGTCGTATCCCGAAGGAGTACATCCCTTCGGTCGACGCCGGTGCGCAGGAGGCCATGCAGTTCGGCATCCTCGCCGGTTACGAGATGACCGGTGTCCGCGTCACGCTCCTCGACGGTGGCTACCACGAGGTCGACTCCTCCGAGCTGGCCTTCAAGATCGCCGGTTCGCAGGCCTTCAAGGAGGCCGCGCGCAAGGCCAAGCCCGTGCTCCTCGAGCCGATGATGGCCGTCGAGGTCACCACGCCCGAGGACTACATGGGTGAGGTCATCGGCGACATCAACTCCCGCCGTGGCCAGATCCAGGCCATGGAGGAGCGGGCCGGTGCCCGCGTCGTGAAGGGCCTCGTGCCCCTCTCGGAGATGTTCGGTTACGTCGGCGACCTGCGCAGCAAGACGTCCGGCCGGGCCAGCTACTCCATGCAGTTCGACTCCTACGCCGAGGTTCCGCGGAACGTCGCCGAGGAGATCATCGCGAAGGCCAAGGGCGAGTAAGTACCGCGTTCCACGCGGCGCGCACACACGCCTTAGGCTTGACCCCGGAGCCTCACGGGTCGTTCCTCCGCATTCGCGGTGGAATGGCCCGGGGCCCGGGACCCAACAGCAAAGATCACCTGGCGCCGATCGCATCAAACCGATCGAATCAAGGCGTACAGAACCACTCCACAGGAGGACCCCAGTGGCGAAGGCGAAGTTCGAGCGGACTAAGCCGCACGTCAACATCGGCACCATCGGTCACATCGACCACGGTAAGACGACCCTCACGGCCGCCATTACCAAGGTGCTGCACGACGCGTACCCGGACCTGAACGAGGCGACCGCGTTCGACAACATCGACAAGGCGCCCGAGGAGCGTCAGCGCGGTATCACGATCTCCATCGCGCACGTCGAGTACCAGACGGAGACCCGTCACTACGCGCACGTCGACTGCCCCGGTCACGCGGACTACATCAAGAACATGATCACGGGTGCCGCGCAGATGGACGGCGCGATCCTGGTCGTGGCCGCCACCGACGGCCCGATGCCGCAGACCAAGGAGCACGTGCTCCTGGCCCGCCAGGTCGGCGTTCCGTACATCGTCGTCGCCCTGAACAAGGCCGACATGGTGGACGACGAGGAGATCATGGAGCTCGTCGAGCTCGAGGTCCGTGAGCTCCTCTCCGAGTACGAGTTCCCGGGCGACGACCTGCCGGTCGTCAAGGTCTCCGCGCTCAAGGCCCTTGAGGGCGACCCCGAGTGGACCCAGTCCGTCCTGGACCTGATGTCCGCCGTCGACGAGGCCATCCCGCAGCCCGAGCGTGACGTCGACAAGCCGTTCCTGATGCCGATCGAGGACGTCTTCACGATCACCGGTCGTGGCACCGTCGTCACCGGTCGTATCGAGCGTGGTGTCCTCAAGGTCAACGAGACCGTCGACATCATCGGCATCAAGACCGAGAAGACCACCACCACGGTCACCGGCATCGAGATGTTCCGCAAGCTGCTCGACGAGGGCCAGGCCGGTGAGAACGTCGGTCTGCTGCTCCGCGGCATCAAGCGCGAGGACGTCGAGCGCGGCCAGGTCATCATCAAGCCGGGCTCGGTCACCCCGCACACCGAGTTCGAGGCGCAGGCCTACATCCTGTCCAAGGACGAGGGTGGCCGCCACACGCCGTTCTTCAACAACTACCGTCCGCAGTTCTACTTCCGTACCACGGACGTGACCGGCGTCGTGACCCTCCCCGAGGGCACCGAGATGGTCATGCCGGGCGACAACACTGAGATGAAGGTCGAGCTCATCCAGCCCATCGCCATGGAAGAGGGCCTGAAGTTCGCCATCCGTGAGGGTGGCCGCACGGTCGGCGCCGGCCAGGTCACCAAGATCAACAAGTGATCTCGGCCCGCAAGGGCTGACCAGGCAGGTCTGAAGGGGCCCGTACGACTCCGGTCGTACGGGTCCCTTTGCCGTTCGAAACTATTCGGCGCGTACGACCCCTGGTTCGCACGGGCCGCCCCCTCCACCATTTGTCATGCCGCTGACCAAATTCGGATGGAGGGGTGAGTCATGTCCGTGCGTCGAAGGACTGTCCTGGGTGCGGGGCTCGCCGCCGTGCCCGTGCTGTCGTCGGGCGTGGCGTGGGCCGAGGACGACAGCGCACCGCGGGTGACCGACCCCGGCGCCTGCATCTCCTTCACCGGCGGGGCGTTCTCGCTGGTCGGCGCCCCGGTGGTGGTGAGCGACGAGGACCACCCCGGAGTCGTGCGGGTGGCGGGCGACCTCCGCGACGACCTCGAACGGGTGACAGGCGTCCGGCCGGGCTCGACGATCGCCCGGCGCGTGGTGCTGGTCGGCACGATCGGCCGCAGCCCGCTGATCGACGGCCTGGTGGCGTCGGGCAGGCTGGACGTGACAGGGGTGCGGGGGAAGTGGGAGACCTCGCTCCAGACGGTCGTCGACCACCCGCTGCCCGGCGTCGACCGCGCGTTCGTCATCGCGGGCAGCGACCCGCGCGGCACGATCTTCGGGGCCTACGACGTCTCGTACGGCATCGGGGTCTCCCCCTGGTACTGGTGGGACGACGTGCCGCCGGTCCGCCGCGACCGGGTGTGGGTGCTGCCGGGCCGCCACACGCAGGGCACCCCGGCCGTGAAGTACCGGGGCTTCTTCATCAACGACGAGAACCCGGCGCTGGGGACCTGGGCGCCGGCGTACTTCGGCCCGGGGAAGGCGCCGGGCTACCCGGGCGGCTTCAACGCGGACTTCTACGCCCGTGTCTTCGAGCTGCTCCTGCGGCTGAAGGGCAACTACCTCTGGCCGGCGGTGTGGGGGCGGGCGTTCGCGGAGGACGACCCGGAGAACCACCGGCGGGCCGCCGCCTACGGCGTTGTCATGGGCACGTCTCACGAGGCCCCGATGATGCGCGGGATCGAGGAGTGGAACCGCCACGCGGGCGCCGGCACCGACCCTTACGGGGGAACCGGCGAGTGGTCCTACCGCCGCAACGCAAAGGCGATCCGGGCCTACTGGCGGGCCGGCATCCAGCGCATGGCCGACCAGGGCTTCGAGGGCGTGGTCACCCTCGGCATGCGCGGCAACGGGGACACGAGTCTCCCCGACGGCGACGGCATCGAACTCATGCAGGAGATCATCGCGGCCCAGCGGCAGATCATAGAGGAGGTGACGGGGCGACCGGCCGCCGAGACTCCGCAGGTGTGGACCCTCTACAAGGAGGTCCAGCGCTACTGGGACCGCGGCCTGCGCGCCCCGGACGACGTGACCGTGGTCCTCACGGACGACAACTGGGGCAACATCCGCAAGCACCCCTCCCCGGCGGAGCCGCGCGGCGGCGGATACGGCCTCTACTACCACTTCGACTACGTGGGCGCCGGCCGCAACTACAAGTGGGTCGACACCGCGAACCTCCGCAACGTCTGGGACCAGCTCCACCAGGCGCACGCCTACGGCAACCACGGCCTGTGGGTGGCCAACGTGGGGGACCTGAAGGGGAACGAGCTGCCGGCCGAGTTCTTCCTGAACTACGCCTGGAGTCCTGAGCGTTGGAGCTTCGACCGGTTGGGAGAGTGGGAGCGGAGGTACGCGAGGCAGAACTTCGGCGCGGCCGTGGCCGAGGAAGTCGCCGAAGTGCTGGCCGACTACGGCCGGCTGCAGGCGCGCCGCAAACCGGAGCTGCTGAACCGCCGGATCACGCTCGCGGACGACGGCCAGGTGCTGTACGACGACCGGCAGACGCCCTTCTACTTCGGCCACGGTGAGCTGGAGCGGGTCACGGAGGAGTGGCGGGAGCTGGGAAGACGGGCGGCGCGGATCGCCCGCCGGCTGCCGGCGGCCGCACAGGACGCGTGGTTCGAACTGGTCGGGTACGGGGTGACGGCGACCGCGAACCTGTACGCACTGCGGGCGGCCGAGTTCACCAACCTGCTGTACGCACGGCAGGGCAGAGCCGCGACGAACTCCCTGGCCGCGCAGGCGGAGCAGGCCCTGGACCGGGACTTCGCCCTGGCCGACCGCTTCAACTCGCAGGTGGCGGACGGCAAATGGCAGGGCTTCCAGACCCAGCCGCACATCGACTACGGGGACGTGGACCGCTACGGCCCCAACGCGCCCTGGCAGCAGCCGGAGAAGGACAACGTGGCCCTGCCGGACGTCCTCTTCCCGGCCGTACGGCGGATCGAGGTGCCGGAGGCGGCGGGGCTGGGGGTGTCGGTGGACGGCGAAGAGGACGTCCCGGGCGCGTCCGCGCGTACCTTGCCGCCGTTCAGCCCCTACCAGACCCGCCCGCGCCAGTACGTCGAGGTGTACAACCGGGGCCGTACGCCCTTCGACTACCGGGTGGAGGCGTCGGTGCCGTGGCTGGTGGTGGACCGGCCACGGGGGCGGGTGGCGCAGCAGGTGCGGGTGGAGGTGCGGGTGGACTGGTCGCGGGCACCGGGTGGACGGTCCTCCGGGGCGCTGACGGTGAGCGGGGCGGGGGAGTCGGTGACGGTGACCTGTGTCGCCGAGAATCCGTCCGCGCGGGGGCTGCGGGGTTTCGTCGAGGCGGGCGGCTATGTGGCGATCGACGCGGAGCACTACGACCGTGCGGTGGGGGAGTGGCGCCGGCTGGAGGGGATCGGCCGGACCGGGGCGGGGATGACGGCATGGCCGGTGACCGGGGGCTGGATCCCGGATGCCCGGCCCCGGCTGGAGTACGAGGTGAGCCTGCTGTCGGCCGGTGAGGTGACGGTGTGGGCCCACCTGTCCCCGCGGAATCCGACGCTGGGCTCCGGCGGTCTGCACTACGCGATGTCCTTCGACGACGACGAGCCGCAGTCGGTGGACATCACCGCGGGCGCGGACGACGGCCTGCTGAACACGGTCTGGGCCCGGAACACGTCCGACAACGTGAACAGGTCGGCGACGAGGCACATGATCGCCTCCGCCGGGGTCCACCGTCTGAAGTTCTGGGCGGTGGACCCCACGGTGGTGGCGCAGCGGCTGGTGATCGACACGGGCGGCCTGACAGCGACGTATCTGGGGCCGCTGGAGAGCCGGCGGATCCGCACGTCACCCCCTGGTACGGCCAGGTAGGCGTCATCGGCACCAGGCCGACCGGTGGGGCGGTCGTCGGTGAGGCGCCTGAGGCGGGAGGATCCACTGCCTGCCTCGCGTGCCCCGGCGCTCAGGTCCACAACTGGACCAGTCGGCCCACCACCCTGTCGATCTCCAGGGCGCACGCGCGCAGCTCCCTCGGAGACCCGCTCCAAGGGTCCGCGATGTCGTCCTCGGCCGGGGGGACGGGCGAGACGGCCCCCCGGCGTGCGGTCGCGGCCGCGAGCACGGCGCCGAAACCGCGGGTACCCCTCGCTCCCGTCTCCCCGTCCCCGTCCGCGAGCCGTACGAACTCCTTCAGGGTGAAGCAGCGCCGCATCGCCGACGGCGCGAGGCGCACGGCCGCCTCCCGGTGCTCCCGCGCCAGTCCCAGCACCAGTGCCGCGTCGTCCACGAGCCGCGCGGTGAGCGGACGCGACGCGAAGCCGGAGCCGTCACCGCCGAACTCCGCCAGCACCGCCCTGACCGAGTCCTCCAGGGGGGAGCGGTGCCACGCCTGGGTGCCGGCGCTCTCCGGCAGCAGGGCCGAGCCGGGCGGCAGCCGGGCCGCCAGCAGCCGTTCGGCGAGGACCGAGCGCTGCACATTGGCCGTGCAGACGAACAGGATGCGGGTCATCCCTCATCTCTCGCGGGCGTCTTCGCCGGCGCGGCCGCCTCCCTCCGCGGAGCCGAGGCGCGGGGCGCAGGCAACTCGCGGTGAGGTCCGTATCCGTAGACTCCGTACCGTCCGTAGCGGCCCCCCTTGGGCGTGGGGGCCATGCTGAAGACGGTGCCCAGGACACGGACGCCGACGCGCTCCAGCGATTGCGTGGCGCTGCGCACCTGGTCCCGGGTGGTCTTCCCGGCGCGGACGACGAACAGCGCGCCCTGGGCGAGCGAGGCGAGTCCGACCGTGTCGGCGACCGGCAGCAGCGGAGCGGTGTCGACGATCACGACCTCGTAGGCGGCCGTCAGGGCGCGCAGCACCTCCTCCATGCGCGCCGAGGCGAGCAGTTCCGTGGGGTTCGGCGGTACGGCACCGCTGGCCAGCACGGACAGGCCGCCGCCGACCTGTTGCATGACGTCCTCGATCCGGGCCTGCCCGATGAGCACCGTGGTGAGGCCGGCGCCCTGCACCAGGCCGAAGGCGGCGGCCACGCAGGGACGACGCAGGTCACCGTCCACCAGGCAGGTGGAGACCCCTGCCTCGGCGAGCGACAGGGCGAGGTTGATCGCGATGTCGGTCTTACCCTCACTGGGCACCGAGCTGGTCACCATGATGATCCGCGGCGGGGCGTCGACCTGCGAGAACTGCAGGTTGGTACGCAGCTTGCGAAAGGCCTCGGCGCGCCTGGAGTGCCCTTCGGCACTGACGAGCGGCTGCTTGGGGGTGTTCTTGTCGTAGGGGATGGAGGCGAGCGGCGGCAGCGCGGTGAACTCGCCGAGCGTCTCGCTCGCCTTGAAGGTCGTGTCGAGGGTCTCGCGCAGGGCGACGACCCCGGCACCGAGCAGCAGCCCGCCGAGCACGCCCGCGGCCAGGTTCAGCAACGGGCGGGGCGAGATCGGGGCTACGGGCGCGACGGCCTCCTGGGTGACGCCCAGGGACACGGGCGAGACGGGTGTGTCCTCGCGTGACTGCTTCTTCCCGGCCCTCGCCGAACCCGCCAGGGGCCGAGGGGTCTCAAGCCGCTCGACGACCGAGCCGAACTGCTTCGCCACGGCGTTGGCGATGCGCGCCGCCCGCCCGGGCGCGGTGTCCTGGACGGTGATGTCGATGAGCACGGTGTTGAGCGGGGCACGGGCGGTGATCCGAGAGGCCAGCTCCTCCGGTGTGGTGCGCAGCTTCAGCTCCTTGACCACGTGCTCGGTGACCTGACGGGTGGTCACGATGGCCGCGTACGACTGGACACGCGCCTGGGAGAACGTCTGGCCCTCGTTCAGCTGGGCGGTGTCCTCTCCGCTGCGGGTGGCGACGAAGAGCTGGGTCCTCGCCTCGTAGACCGGGGTGCTCAGGTTCGTCGCGGCGATGGCCGCCCCGACCGTGAGAACCAGACAGACCACGACGGTTGGCCAGCGTCTGGCAAGAGCCTTCAGGAATCCGTGGAAATCCAAGCTGCACCCCTCATAGAGCCGAGGGAACGGCCCGAATCACGGCGATTTGTTCCCTTCGTGTGCAGCCGACCATAGGGACTCGGGCGCTTCGAGTGACGGAGCCACCCCCGTTTCGCCACGCCCGGAGGTGAGGACTCCCCCATCCGGTGACTCCTGGCGGCACTCGGCGAGGCGCTATCCGTATGTCCCGTTTATTTCATGTATCCAGGTTCCGGTAGCCAGATCAGGTCGACGGCCGACGTCGCGATCTGGCCCGGACCGAAGCCAAGGAGTGCGCAGAACATGATGACATCGCCCAGATGGCGCGCTGCTCTCGCGGCAGCGGCATCGGCCCTCGTGCTCGCCGCGGTACCGCTGGTGGGGGCGCCACCTGCCCAGGCGTACGGGGGGTGCCACGTGTACCCGCCGGTGACGCCGAAACTCACCCTCAGCCGCACTGTGGTGCCCGCCGGAGGCAAGCTGGCCTTTCGCGGCACGTGTTTCGCGCCGTTCCAGCGGGTCGTCGCGGAACTGCACTCGCACGAGGTGGTCCTGGGCACGTTCAGGGCGAACGCGCACGGGGTCGTCGAGGGCACTGTGATCATTCCCCGCAAGACCAAGCCGGGATATCACATCTTCGAACTGGAGGCCAGCAAGCCCTTCCTGGAGCTGTCCGCCCGTATCAAGGTGGTGCGTGCGTGAGCACGAGCGGGACCGTGAAGGACCCCGGCGACCCGGCCGGCGCGACCACAGTGTGCCGGCGCCGTAGTTCATGACGCAGCTCGACCGCCGTACCGCGGCACCATGGCGTCTCGGCCCCGTCCGGGACGCCGTCCGCCCGTCCGGGGCCGTCCGCCGTCGCCGTTGGGGGTATGTCCTCCTGGTCGTCGTGGCGCTCCTGCTGACCGGCGCGGCCTGGATCATGGTCACCGGGCTCCTCGCCCGTTCGGAGTTGCTCGCGGCCCAGCGGGACCTCGAGACGGTGCGGCAGTCCTTCGCGGCCACGCCGGCGCAGGGCTCGGCCGGGGCACGGCGGCGGGCAGTGCGTTCCGCGGCCGACCACGCGGCGCGGGCGCACCGCCTCACCACCGGGCCGGCCTGGTACTGCGCCGCCCAGCTGCCCTTCGTCGGGGACCCGGTCAGGACCGTGCGGGGTGCCGCGTACGCGGCGGAGCGGCTGTCCGTCGGTGTGCTGACCCCGCTGGACCGTGCCCTGCCGGACTCCGCGCAGGATCGCCCCGGCACCGGGATCTCCGGGGTGCTCGTGTCCCTGCGGCGGCACACGCCGGACGTCGTCCGCGCCGCAGACGTAGCAACCCGGGTCCGGGCCGACGTGCACGGATTGCCACGTTCCAGCTGGCTGCCGCCGGCCGACCGGGCCCGTGCCGTGCTCGAGGGGCAACTCGACCGCCTCGCACCGGTGATGACCGACGCCTCCGTGGCGGCCCGCGTCCTGCCGTCCATGCTCGGCGTCCAGGGTGAACGGCGTTACTTCGTCGCGTTCCAGAACATCGCCGAAGCGCGCGGCACCGGGGGCCTGCCGGGGGCCTTCGCCGTCCTGCGGGCCGAACGGGGCCGGCTGTCCTTCGAGCGTTTCGGCAGCAACACGGAGATGGAGACCGTGCAGCCGCACGTCGGCCTGGGAGCCGAATTCGACGCCCGCTATCAGGGCAGCGATCCCACCCACGTATGGGCCAACTCCAACATGAGCCCGCACTTCCCCTACGCGGCCCGCATCTGGGCCGCCGCGTGGCGCGAGCACACCGGTGAGCGCGTGGACGGGGTGATCGCCCTCGACCCGGTCGCTCTGGGCCGTTTCCTGCGGGTCACCGGCCCGGCCCACATGGCCGACGGCACCCTGCTCACCGCGGACAACGTCGTGGACCTCACCGAACGGGCCAGCTACGCGCTCTACGACGACGTCACCAGGCGCAAGGCGTTCTTCATCGACACGGCCCGCGCAGCCGCCGGTCCCTTGATCGGCGCGGCTGACGACGCGCGCCGCCTGCCGGCCCTGGTCGTCGCCGCGAACGCCGTCCAGCGGGAAGGCCGACTGAGGGTGTGGAGCGCCCATCCGCAGGAGCAACGGCTCCTGGAGTCCCGCCCCTACGCGGGCACCCTCCCGGACACCCCCGGCCCCTTCGCGGGCCTGCTGGTGAACAACGCGGCCGGCTCGAAACTGGACTACTACCTCGACCGTGGCATGGTCTGGGAGGCGGACGGCTGTTCCGGCGGCGACCGCCGGGTCACCGTCACCGCGACCCTGGCCAACCGGGCCCCGGCCGCCGGCCTGCCCGGTTACGTCACGCTACGGGAGGACCGCCCTGCCTACCTCACCCGCCCGGGAGACAACCGGCTGCTGGTGTCGTACTACGCCGGGGCGGACGCCGGGCTCACCGATGCCACCCTCGACGGCCGCCCGGTGCAGTTGGAGGCCGGCGTCGAACGCGGCCACTCCGTGTTCACGCTGGACCTGGAGTTGCCCGCGGGGGCCCGCCGCACGCTGGTCCTGCACCTGCTCGAACCCCATGCGAACGGTGTCCCCACCCTGTTGCAGCAGCCCCTGACGACACCCCTGCGGGTGACGCTGAAGCCAGGGGCCGCCTGCGGAGGATGAGCGGCTATGGGTCACGGTGCCCGGCCGCCGGGACGGCTGAGTTTCGCATGGCACGGCGACCGAGACCGCCTCTCGCGGAGGCCGCACCCGTCGAGGTGTACCAGGCATAGGTGGCATGGATCCCGTCGTGCAACGGGATCTCGGGCTTCCAGCCCAGCGCGGTGATCCGTGAGATGTCCAGAACCTTGCGCGGTGTCCCGTCCGGCTGCGAGGGGTCCCACTCGACCTTTCCCCGGTACCCGGTGATGGACGCCACCGTTTCGGCGAGTTCCCGGATGGTCAGGTCCTCTCCGGTGCCCACGTTGACGGGCAGGCCGCCGTCGTACCGTTCGAGGAGGACGAGACAGGCCCGGGCCAGGTCGTCCACGTGCAGGAACTCGCGGTGCGGTGTGCCGGTTCCCCAGTTCACGACCTTCGGCGCCCGCTGGACGCGTGCCTCGTGAAAGCGCCTGATCAGCGACGGAAGTACGTGCGAGCGCTCGGGGTGGAAGTCGTCACCGGGGCCGTACAGGTTCGTCGGCATGGCACAGATCCACGGCAGACCGTGCTGCTTGCGCACGGCACGGACCTGCATGATGCCGGCGATCTTGGCAATCGCGTAGGCCTCGTTGGTCTCTTCCAGGGGCCCGGTCAGCAGGGCCTCCTCCCGCAGGGGCTGGGCGGCTTCCCGGGGGTAGATGCAACTGGAGCCCAGGAACAGCAATCGCTCCACACCGTGGCGCAACGCGGCGTCCATGACGTTCACCTGGATCCGGAGATTGTCGGAGATGAAGTCCGTGGGCCAGGTCGCGTTGGCCTTGATCCCTCCCACCCGCGCCGCGGCCAGGACCACCACGCGCGGCCGGTTGACGGAGAACCAGTCGAGGACGGCAGACCGGTTCCTCAGTTCCAGTTCCCTGGAGTCGGGTCCGAGCAGGCCGGTGAATCCTTCCGCGCTCAGATGTCGCCACACCGCGGAGCCCACGAGTCCTCTTCGGCCGGCGACAAGGATCCGGTCCGAGCGGCGAAGCGGTCGGTGCTTGATGACGGCTGATGCCCCGTCAGTGCTCACATTCACGGGCATGCGCTCCTGTCACCAGTACTTGACGTAGCAATTCGGGCACAGTGCAACAATAATCGAGAATCCGCTACAAATTGCCTACTCTGACACCGGATCCAGAGGCTACGCTCAGTGGGGAGCGCGTGTGGCAGTCAAGAAGGCCCTTGTCACCGGTATCACCGGCCAGGACGGCTCCTATCTGGGGGAGTTGCTGCTGGAAAAGGGATACGAGGTCCACGGCACCTCCCGTCGCGCGCCGGATCTCACGCGCCGAAGCGACGGCCGGCCTGTGGGAGACCGGAGTACGGAGCACCGCCTACGGGTGCACTACGGCGATCTGAGCGACGGTTCGCGGCTGGCTGCTCTGCTGGAGCAGGTGCAGCCGGACGAGATCTACCATCTCGCGGCGCAGTCCCATGTGCGGGTGTCGTTCGACGAGCCGGAGTTCACCGGCAACACCACCGGTCTGGGCACCGTCAGGCTGCTGGAGGCTGTCAGGATCACCGGTCTGCCGTGCCGTTTCTACCAGGCTTCCAGTTCGGAGATGTTCGGCGCCGCGCCGCCGCCCCAGCACGAGGGCACGCCTTTCCATCCCCGTTCTCCCTATGGGGTCGCCAAGGTCTACGCGTACTGGGCGACCCGTAACTACCGTGAGGCCTATGGCATGTATGCCGTCAACGGGATCCTCTTCAACCACGAATCGCCCCGGCGTGGTCCCACGTTCGTCACCCGCAAGATCGCGACGGCCGCCGCCCGTGTCAAGGCCGGTCTGCAGGACTCGCTCTACCTGGGCAATCTCGAGGCCCGGCGTGACTGGGGTTATGCCCGTGAGTACGTCGAGGCCATGTGGCTGATGCTGCAGCAGGAGCAGCCCGACGACTACGTCATCGCCACCGGTACCAGCCACAGTGTCCGCGACTTCGCGGAGCACTGTTTCGCCCATGTCGGCCTGGACTGGCGTGATCATGTCCGCTTCGACGAACGCTATCTGCGTCCCTCGGAGGTGGACGACCTGGTCGGCGACGGCTCCAAGGCCCACCGGATCCTCGGCTGGAAACCCTCCACCCACGCCCCCGAACTCGCACGCCTCATGGTCGACGCCGAACTCGAGTCCCTGAATTCCGTGGGCGGGGCATCCGCGAGGCGGGTGGTCGGCTGACCTGATCCGTTCGGCTGGACACATGACCCCGAAAAGGGCCGCCTGTCCAAAAGCAGCCCGAATGCGTGCCACCCTGACCGCGACAAGGAAAGCCATCCCGGACCAGCGGCGTGAGAGAAGGCATACATGCGGATTTTGTTCTCGCCGGACATGTTCGTCAAGCAGAGATTCGGCGGAATCAGCCGGTACTTCGCGGAACTCCATGCCGGACTGAGAGAAGGTGGCGTCGATGCGCGCATCTTTGCCGGGTTGCACAGCAACGAGTACATCGAGGGGCGTGCCGTCAGGCATCTGCGCCGGATTCCTTCCACTCCCCGACTCGTCCTCAGCCGCGGTGCTTTCACGGCCTATGCGAACGCCCAACGGAAACGTCCGGTCATTCACCCGACCTACTACACGGCACGGCCGGTGTCCAGGAAATTTCCGCATGTCTGCACCTTTTACGACCTGATCCACGTCCGGTTCGCGCCCAGTGACGCCATCATCGACCGGCAGCGGTTCTGGGCCCGCCGGTCCGACCGGATCATCGCCATCTCGCACGCGACGGCCGACGACCTGGTGGACCTGATGCACGTGCCCCGACACAAGATCACCGTCATCCACCTCGGTACGCATGTCCCGCGTCAGCTGCCACGGAGGGACCCGGACGACTACTTGCTGTACGTGGGAACCCGGGACGGCTACAAGAACTGGTCGATCGTCACCGACGCCCTGAGGGCACCCGAGCTGGCCGGCCTGCGTCTGGTCTGCTGCGGCAGAGGTCCGACGGGCAAGGAGATCGAGCTTCTCGAAGTGCGCGGGCTGCGCAACCGGGTCGATTTCGTGCAGGCCGACGAGGAAACCCTGGACCGCCTCTACCGACGGGCTGTCGCACTCGTCTACCCCTCGCTCTACGAGGGGTTCGGCCTGCCTCCGCTCGAAGCGATGGCCCGGGGAGTTCCCGTCGTGGCTTCCAGGGCCTCCTCCATTCCGGAGGTCGTCGGTGATGCCGCCGTGCTCTTCGACCCGGAGGATTCCGAAGCCCTCGTGCACGCCGTCAGCACGCTCCTCGACGGCGCGACCCGCGAAGTATTCGCAGAGCGCGGTCGAGCCCGAGCGGAGATGTTTCCCTGGAGCAGAACCGTTCAGCAGACGATCGACGTCTACCGGGATCTCGTTTCCTGAGCCGAGGAGAAAAACGCCCGCAGTCAACACGTGGCGGCAATACGGGAAATCAGCGGGCTGGTTGCCTAGCCTGAAACGACCGTCATCCCCGCTTTTTGCGGCAGGGGATTCACCACCCATCCCAGAACCGATCCGCAGGGAGCTCGTGTGGGCGTCAAAAAGGCTCTTATCACCGGTATCACCGGCCAGGACGGATCCTATCTGACCGAACTTCTGCTGCAAAAGAACTACCAGGTCCATGGCATTGTCCGCCGTGCGTCGACGTTCAACACCCAGCGGATCGACCACCTCTACCAGGACCCGCACGGCACGGACGTCCGGCTCTTCACACACTACGGCGATCTGAGCGACGGTTCGCGGCTGGCTGCTCTGCTGGAGCAGGTGCAGCCGGACGAGATCTACCATCTCGCGGCGCAGTCCCATGTGCGGGTGTCGTTCGACGAGCCGGAGTTCACCGGCAACACCACCGGTCTGGGCACCGTCAGGCTGCTGGAGGCTGTCAGGATCACCGGTCTGCCGTGCCGTTTCTACCAGGCTTCCAGTTCGGAGATGTTCGGCGCCGCGCCGCCGCCCCAGCATGAGGGCACGCCTTTCCATCCCCGTTCTCCCTATGGGGTCGCCAAGGTCTACGCGTACTGGGCGACCCGTAACTACCGTGAGGCCTATGGCATGTATGCCGTCAACGGGATCCTCTTCAACCACGAATCGCCCCGGCGTGGTCCCACGTTCGTCACCCGCAAGATCGCGACGGCCGCCGCCCGTGTCAAGGCCGGTCTGCAGGACTCGCTCTACCTGGGCAATCTCGAGGCCCGGCGTGACTGGGGTTATGCCCGTGAGTACGTCGAGGCCATGTGGCTGATGCTGCAGCAGGAGCAGCCCGACGACTACGTCATCGCCACCGGTACCAGCCACAGCGTCCGCGACTTCGCGGAGCACTGTTTCGCCCATGTCGGCCTGGACTGGCGTGATCATGTCCGCTTCGACGAACGCTATCTGCGTCCCTCGGAGGTGGACGACCTGGTCGGCGACGGCTCCAAGGCCCACCGGATCCTCGGCTGGAAACCCTCCACCCACGCCCCCGAACTCGCACGCCTCATGGTCGACGCCGAACTGAATCGGCTGCTGCGCCCCTCGATCCCCGGGGCGGCCGACCGGGCGTCCCTGACCCCTGCGGCCGGGTGACCCATGGCTTCGGCATGCGGGATCTGCGGCGGAACGACGCGGATCACCCATCGGGGCACCGTGCTCGGACGGCATGAAGCGACCTATCGCATGTGCGGCGACTGCGCGTACTGGTTCGTCGAGGAGCCGCATTGGCTGGACGAGGCCTACTCCGAGGCCGTCGCGGCCATCGACACCGGTGTCGTGCAACGCAATCTGGACCTGTATCCGAGGCTGACCTCGGTGCTCGGCCGCATGTTCGACCCTGCCGGGGTCTATGTGGACTACGGAGCCGGATACGGTCTGCTGGTGCGATTGATGCGTGACGTCGGCCTGGACTTCTACTGGCAGGACGCCCACTGCGAGAACCTCTTCGCCCGGGGCTTCGAGTGGAACGCCGCTCGCGACAAGCCCGCCACTGCGGTGACCGCCGTGGAGGTGCTGGAACACGTGACGGATCCGGTCGCGTTCGTGGACACCTCGCTGCGGGAGACCGGCGCCCACTCCTTCATCCTGACGCAGCACCTCCACGACCTCACCGCCGACCCGTCGTGGTGGTATCTGGCGCCGCAGGCCGGCCAGCACATCTCCTTCTACGCGCCCCGGACCATGCATACGCTCGCGGAACGGCTCGGCATGACGTACCACGCGGCCGGCACGCTGCATCTGCTGACGAAGCGGACGTTCCGCGACGGCACGTTCGCCCGCGCCGCGCGACTGCACCGCCTCACCTATCCGTTGCTCAGGCGCCGTTTGGGTTCGCGGGTCGTCCAGGATCATCAGCTCCTCACCGGGCGGTCCTGCCACACCGGCTGAGGTAACACGCCGACGCGGCGGACGAGGGTGCCCAAGCGCATCGCGGACCGGCGAACCGGACACCCTCGCCACCCGCGCCCCCGGCCCGCACGGATGCGGCCGCTGCCGTCCGCCGGCCCTACCGCGGTCGCCGCGCCGTCACGGCCGACTCGACCGTGGCCCTGAGCGCACGGACCCGCACACTCCAGTCCCCGACCTCGCGCACCCGGCGCAGCGCCTCGTCCACGTGCGGCTGCCACCGATGCGGTGCCGCGAGGATGTCCAGGACCTGCTCGGCGGGTGCCGTCCAGTCGACCTCGACCACGGGGTTGTACCCCATGAGCCGGACCAGTTCCGCGGGTGCGTGGCCCAGCACCAGGCATCCCGAGGCCATGCTCTCGAAGTAGCGCTGGGTCGTGGTCTCGACCTCACCCGCGACTCCCGGATGGGTGAGCGAGCGCGGGAAGCAGACGGAGATCACCGTGTTCGAAAAACCGCGGTACAGGTCCGCCTCACGAGGAAACACCACGTCGCCGATCCGCTGCTCGTAGAGGTGCCGCCGAGTCGACCGTGCCGTGACGGCATCACGCACGGCGTCGTGCCACTTCTGATGGCGCCGCCCCAGTTCCAGCACGCCGATACTCCTGGCCGCGAGGGGGCGGCTCGGGTCATGCAGGGACAGCCGCGTCGCTTCGGGAAGGTGGACCACCCGGGTGTCCGGCAGTGCGCGCGCGAGGAAGAGGGCGGACTGTTCCGCCGCCACGAAGACGGCGGGGGGTCGCAAGCGGCGCAGGTGGCGCGTCCACAGCTCCCACTGCGGCTGCCAGACGTCCCAGCAGTACGGCACCACGTCCCCTGCCAGGGCAGCCGTGTAGAGCCTGCCGAACCCGGGCCCCATCATCGGCACGATGATCGGCCCGTTGCGGCGGCGAAACCGGGCGGGGAGACGCAGTCCGGGCTCGGCGAGAACGTATCCGATCTTTCGCCCCACCGGCTGGGGGCGAACCCGCACGCCCTGCTCGGCGAGCGCTCTGACGAAATACCGGATCGCGGAGTGGCACGCTCGGCCCGAAGGCGGGGGCAGGGAAACACGGAGAGGCACCGGCCGGTCCCGCTCCCGCTGCACCCCCGCATTCCTCATTTCATCGTCCACCATTCCACCATTCGCAAGAAAACAAGGCGCGTCTTTCAGTGCCGGATACTTTCAATGCCGGAGCAAGGAAATATAAACTCCGCGATACGGGGCGGCGTGTATTTCACGACCTCGAACGAGCCGGGGGTCTGCTCATCGGGTGAGAGTTCCGCCTGACCCAGCGGCGCGTCTCACTTCCCCCGAGGGCAGCCGTACACACTCGATCAGACCCTTTTTATCCCGCCTGGAGGGCGAATGTGGCTGTTCGGGGAGACCATGCCCCAGGTACCGGTAGCACGACATCCGCAGACAAGGGTCATACAGGAGCAGCCGTCGGCCGGCCGCCGCACCGGCAAACCGCTCTGGTACGCGCCCGCCGTCGTCCTCGGCGACGCGATCGGCGCCTTCCTGCCGGTGTACCTGACGATCGCCCCGCTCGCCGCCGCCCGTGCCGTGGCCTGCGCGACCGTCGCGGCTGCTGCCTGGCTGCTCGTGCGGGCCTCACGGCACCGCTATGCCGAGCGCCGTCTCGGTGAGGGCGAAAACCTGCGCCCCGTGCTGCAGGACTGGCTCGTTCTGGTCGGTCTGCTCGCGGTGGTGAGGTCGGCGACAGGCGAGGAGTCCTCCTTCTTCCTCGCCCTCGCCGCCCTGGTGCCCTCCGTGTCCGTGAGCGCGACCGTGCACGCTCTGGTCCACCGGCACTTGGTCGCCCGGCGCCGTGGTGGCGAAGGCGTCCGCCGGGCGCTGGTGATCGGCGAGGCGGACGCCGTCGACGGCCTGGTCGGCCACCTCGCGCGGCGGACGGACCACGAGTTCGTCGTCGTCGGCGTGTGCCCGATCGGTGACGAGGACCCGCAGGCACTGGCCCCCGTGGCCGCCCGCCTCGGCAGACAGACACCACCGCACATGGTGGCCGACGCCGCCCCGGTGCTGGAGGCGGCCCGGCGATTCGGCGTGGACGCGGTTCTCGTCGTCCCGGGACCGCACATGACCGGAACACGCCTGCGCCGGCTCTCCTGGGCCCTGCACGGCGAGGGATGCCGGCTCGTGGTCGTCCCGGGCCTGACCGAGGTCGCCGGTCGCCGGGTGGGAATCTTCTCTGTCGCCGGGCTCACCATGCTGAACGTCGCCCCGCCCCTGACCCGCGGGCTCGCCGCACTCCTCAAGTCGGTGACCGACCGGCTGGGCGCGGCGCTGCTGATCGTGCTGCTCGCCCCGGTGTTCGCGGCGGTCGCTCTGGCCGTGCGCCTGGACTCCCCGGGGCCCGTCGTGCACCGGCAGACGCGCATCGGCCGTGGGGGAGTGCCCTTCACCATGGCGAAGTTCCGCACCATGGTCGCCGACGCGGAGCGGCTGCGGCAGCAACTGGCCGGGACCAACGAACAGGACGGCCTGATGTTCAAGATCCGTAACGACCCGAGGATCACCCGGGTCGGCCGGGTGCTGCGGAGCTGCTCCCTGGACGAACTGCCCCAGCTGTTCAACGTGGTACGGGGACACATGTCCCTGGTCGGCCCACGTCCACCGCTGCCGGACGAGGCCGCCGGTTACGACGAGGTCGAGTCGCGCCGCCTGGCCGTCAAGCCGGGTCTCACCGGCCTCTGGCAGGTCAGTGGCCGCTCGGACCTGTCGTGGGACGAGACCATCGCGCTGGACCTGAGATACGTGGACAACTGGTCGCCGTCCGGGGACCTCGGTGTACTGATGCGGACGGTGCGGGCGGTGGTGGCGCGAACCGGCGCCTACTGACCGCCGACAGCACCACGACCTCCCGGGAAGGACCATGCGGCACATCACCGGCAGACGCCTCCGTGATCTCTCCGGCCCCGACGAAAGCACCGGCGGCACCACGGACGTGCTCGACCTCGCCGACCGGCTCTTCCAGTGGGCCGACGCCCGCGCCTGGGCGGGCCCCGACCCGTACGACGGGCTCACCGGACCGCTGGGACGGCTGGCCGCGCACCGTGTGCTGCGCCAGGTACTCCTGCAGGCCGTCAAACGCAGCCCGGCCGACCTGCGACCGGCCCTGGGCATCCGCCCGCTGCGCACCGCCACGGCCACCGGCTGCGCCGCCGGTGCCTGCGCCCGGCTCTCCGCGTCACCGGTGTGGCGCGAGCGGGCCGTGCGCCTGGGCCGGTGGACGGCGGCCGAGCAGTTGTCCGGGCGCTACGCCGGGCTGTGGCGCTACGAGTTCGACGTACAGACCCGCTGGTCGTACTACCCGGCCTCGGTCCCCAACCTGGTGGCCACCACCTTCTGCGCGGACGGCTGCCTGGACGCCGGGACACTCGGCGGCGAGGCGGCGGGGGCGCTCGCCCGCGGGCTGCTGGCGCACCTGCACAACGGCGAGTTCTTCACCTACACCCCGACCAGCGGCGTCCTGGTCCACAACGCCAATCTCATGGGCGCCGCGCTCGCCGCCCGCCTGGCCCGCACCACGCCCCTGTCCGCGGCCCTGGCGGACCGGCTGGCCGACGCGGCCCGTCGAGCGGTCGAGGTGAACCTGGCGGGCCAGCGCCCCGACGGCTCCTGGCCGTACGGCCCAGGACCGGGCCTGGACTGGGTGGACGGCTTCCACACCGGGTACGTGCTGCTGCGCCTCGACCAGGCCGCGACCCTGCTCGGCATGGACGTGCGGGCCCCGCTCGAACGCGGGGTGGACCACTATCTGCGGCACTTCTTCGACGGTCCGCTGCCCCGCTACTTCGCGGGTGCCCGGACCCGACGCGACCCGAACAACGACGCCACGGCGGTACGGATGGCGGCGTGGGCGGCCGAACGCGGCTTCACCGGCACCGGTTTCGCCAGGGAGGTGCTGGCGGCGGTCGTGGACCGCTACCCCGGCCTCGGCACCGGCACCTCCAGGAGGAACAGCGCCCTGTGGGAGTCACCCCGATGGAGCGCCGCCCCCCTCCTGGACGCACTGACCGCCCTGCACGTCGTGCTGCCGTGGTGAGACCGCGTGCGGTCACCCCGGCCGGCCGGTCGACGGCGGCCGCCTCACAGCGGGCAAGGACGTCCCCGGCCCGCCCGCCGCGCTCCTCGCACGACGACCGGGCGGGGCACGTGCGGCCCCCTGCCGTTGCGGCCGGCGAGGTCCAGCCGCCGCACCCGCGAGCTTGGCCCCCGCCCGGCTCCGGCTCCGGCTGCGGCCCTCAGCCGGCCCCGGCCGCCTCGTACCCCGCCAGGACCTCCGCCGTCCGGCCCGCGCCGCCCGCCGCGTACCGCTCCCACCACACGGCCGCACACAGCAGCCCGAACACGGCGAGGCCACGGTCACGTCGGCCGTGCACGTGCTCGGCGACGAAACGGTCCGCCGTGCGTCGGTCGAAGAGGTCGTCGAACAGCGGGGAGCGCCGTACCTCGGTCCACAGCCGGTCGCCGTGCTCGCGCAGTAGCGACCGCACCGGCGCCCCGAACCCCGTCTTGGGGCGCCGGGCGACGAACTCCGGCACGCCGGAGGCCACCGCGGCCGCGCGGAAGCGCGCCTTGCCGTTCCCCATCCGCAGCTGCTCCTCCGGGGCGGCACCGAGAGCGGCGGCCACCACCGGCTCCGCCAGGAACGGCACCCGCAGCTCCACGCTCGCACGCATCGACGCGCGGTCGCCGTACAGCAGGTTCAGTCCCGGCAGGAACAGCCGCCGGTCGCACTCCGCCAGCGCCGCGAGGGGCGTTCCGCCCGCGTCCAGCACGGTGCCGGCCACCTCACGGTGCCGCTCGGTGACCGCGTCCAGCCGCACGAGGGGTGACAGCGCCGCCCACTCCTTCCCGGAGTAGTACGACTGCGTCGCCCACGCCCAGTCGCGGGCACCGAGCTGGAGCAGCCGCCCGAACTTGTCCGCGCGGCCCCGGTAACGACGGGGCGCGGGAACCAGTGTGGCGGCGCCGAAGGTCGGGCGCGTCCAGGCGGGAAGCTGTTGCAGCAGCAGGACGGCCTGGTAGCGCTCGTAGCCCAGGAACAGCTCTTCGACGCCCAGCCCCGACAACAGCACCGTTGCCCTGTCGCGGGCGGCGCGGGACAACTGCATGAGGGCGACGGCGGCGGGGTCCCCGAACGGCAGCTCCATGGTGGTCACCAGCTCGGGGATCCGGCGCAGCACGTCGACGTCGAGGTCGACCCAGGCCAGCGGCAGGCCGAACTCGTCGGCTACCCGGGCGGCGTAGGGCGCGTCCTCCTCGAACGGCTCCGTGCCGGGCATCGCGGTGCGCGACCTGGCGCTGAAGGCGGGTCCGGTGAAGCCCTCCCTGAGGAGTTCCACGCCCAGCCAGGTGCTGTCCAGGCCTCCGCTGAGCAGCAGCCCCACCTTCACATCGGCCCGCACCTGACGCGCGACCGACTCACGGACAGCGGCGGCGATGTCCGCGGCGGGCGCGAGGGCGGGAGCGCGCCACCAGGTCGACGCCTCGTCGTACGCGGGCCCGCGCCGGGACAGCACCGTCCCGGCCGGTACGGCACGCACGCGCTGCCAGCCGGTCCGCGGCGGCGGTGTCCACAGGAACATGGCACCCTGCGCCACCGCGACCGGGTCGGCGCCCCCGGTCAGCCCCGCGGCCCGCAGCGGTTCGATCTCGCTGGCGAGGCCGACCATGTGCCCCGCCGCGTCGGCCGCCACGTACAGCGGTTTGACGCCCAGCCGGTCACGTCCGTAGCGCACCTCGCCGTCGGGCAGGACGAGGGCGAAGGCGAACATGCCGTCCACCTGGTCGAGCAGCCGTGGCGCGTCCGGTTGCAGCAACAGTTCGTAGAGGACCTCCGTGTCGCCCTCGGTCGTGAACCTCACGTGCCGCCCGCGCAGCAGCTCGCGCAGGTACGGCGCGTTGTAGACCTCGCCGTTGTAGACCAGCACGCCCCGTTCGGGCGAGCCGAAGGGCTGACCGCTCCTCGGATCGAGGTCCACGACGGCCAGGCGGCGGAAGTGCAGCGCCGCCCGCCAGCCGGGGCCGACGAGGGTGAGGTGGCCGCTCGCGTCGGGGCCGCGGTGGGCGAGCGCCCCGCACGGGTCGGGCAGCGACCGCGACCGGCTGTGCGCGGCCCCGTTCAGCAGGACGAGGAAGCCGCACATCACAGCACCTCCGTGGTCGACGTGAGGCCGTCCGCAGGCCCGCCCGGGTCGGGCACGGTGGCAGCGACGGCAGGGAGCTGCGGGCGCCCAAGGGCTCCGGCCAGGGCCGGTGTCGCAGGAGTGCAGTCGACCGGCCGGTCCTCCGTGAGAGAGCGGGCCGCCCGGCAGGTGACGAGGGAACTCTCCAGCGCCGAGGCGAAGCCCGCGGCGGCGGCGGTCCCGGTGTCGAGCGACTCCCCGCGGACCAGGCGGACCAGGGTGCGCATCTCCGCGGCGTGTCCCTTGGGCGCACCCCGGTACGTGGTCGTCTTGGGCCTGCCTCCCGTCCACACGGTGAGCGTGCGGAAGTCGTCGATCCTCGCGGCCACCCCGTCGCCGGCGACCTCCAGGAGTTCCTTGGGCGCGCCGGGCGGTGTGAGCCCCCCGTACACGACGGACGCGGACGAGCCGTCGTCGTACGCGATCTGGAGGGTGACGCTCTGCGCGGTGGCGGGGTCCGCGGTGTCCACGCCGGTGGCCCGCACCCGGACCGGCCGGCCGGGCACGAGGAAGCCTGCGGTGTCGACGAAGTGGCACACCTCGCCGAGCAGCCGGCCGCCCTGTCCGGGCTGGAAGTACCAGTGGTCGGCCGGGAGCCGGCCCGCGAACACCCGGTAGACGACCTGGAGCGGCGCTCCCGCGGGCAGCACGGCCCGCAGGTCCGCGACGGCGGGCGCGAACCGCCGGTTGAACCCGGCCATCGCCGGGGCGCCGGAGGCCGACCATGCCCGGGCGACGTCCTCCAGTTCCGTCTCCGTGAGGCCCACCGGCTTCTCGCAGTACAGGGCCCTGCCACCGCGCAGCACCCCGGCCGCGTACCGGCCGTGGCTGTTGTGGCGGCTGAGCACCATCACGCAGTCCGCTCCACCCGACGCCAGGCCGGCGTCGACGCTCTCCGCGACCTGGTCGAACCCCCACCGCCGGCCCTGGTGCGCGGCGGACAGGCCGCGTCCGCCGGCGACCCAGGAGAAGGCGACGCCGGCTTCGCGCTTCAGCTCGGGAAAGAGCGTCCGCGTCGCGAAGTTGCCCGCGCCGATGGCCGCGATCCGCAGCGTGCCGCGCGGGGCGGTCCAGGTGCGGGGTGCGGTGCGCGGGGCCGGCGGCGACGGCAGCTGCGCGGTGCCGGGGTAGCGCAGCAGCAGGGCGACGCTGCGATCACCGGGCGACGGCTTGAGCGCCTCGTACGCCTCGGCCGCGTCCTCCACGGCGAAGATCCGCGGCTTCAGGTCGGCGAAGTCCACGGCGCCCGTCTGAAGGAGCCGCAGCACCTCGGCGAGGTTGCGCCGTTCCGTCCACGGCACATAGCCCTCGGGGTAGGGATGGCCGCCCTCTTCGAAGCGGGGGTCGTAGCGGCCGGGGCCGTAGGACCTCGCGTAACGGATCGTCAGTTCCTTGTGGTAGTACGACGACCGGGGCGGCGCGACGCCCACGTCGCCGACGACCACCACGGTGGCCCGGTCGCGGGCGAGACGGCCCGCGAACTCGACGGGGTCGGGACTGGGTGTGGCCGCGGTGATGAGCACGGCGTCCGCGCCGGCGCCCGCCCAGCGCCGCAGGACCAGGCGCGGCAGACCGTCCGCGTCCCGTGGGAAGGCGGTGAGCCCGGCGGACTCGGCGAGCGCCACCATGGCCGGGTCGGGGTCGATGCCCACTGCGTCGTAGCCGTAGCCCCGCAGCAGCCGGAGCGTGATCTGGCCGAGCAGGCCGAGGCCGATGACGGCGATCCGGGAACCGGGCGCGACCTCGGCCTGGTGGATGCCCTGCAGCGCGATGGCGCCGACCGTGGCGAATGCGGCCCACCGGGTGTCCACCCCGTCCGGCACCGGCACCACGAGGTTGCCCGGGACCGCGACGATCTCCGCGTGCGACGCGTAACGGGCCCCTGCGGCGGCCACCCGCATGCCTGGGCGGAGGTCGTCGACGCCCTCCCCCGTCCGCAGCACCGTCCCCGCGCAGGAGTAGCCGAGCTGCACCGGCCGGTTCAGACGGTCCCTGACGGTCCGGTAGGTGTCCGCGAGCCCTGCCCGCTTCACGCTGTCGATCACCTGGGCGACCTGGTCGGGGCGCTGCCGCGCCTTGCCGATCAGGCCCTTCGCGCCGGTGGAGACGGTCGCCCGCTCCGTACCCGCACTGATGAGCGACCAGTCGTTGCGGATGACCACCGTCCCGGCGGCCGCCTCGGGGGCGGGAACATCCGCCACCGTGATGGAACCGGTGCGCGGGGACAGGAGCACTGTCTTCACTTACCTGCCTTACGGAAGTAATCGCTGGTCGGGAGGGTGGCCGCGAGCCACGGCGCACTGTAGGGGCGGGCCGTTCCCCGCCACGCGGGTCCGTCCCGCGCAAAGGGCCAGACGGACGAAGATCTCCATACGCGGGGGTGAACGCGCCGACGGCATGACCCGGAATCGTCGCGGAACACCCATTCACTGGTGCCCGCGGAGCGCCTCGTCCGCTCCGCGGACACCACGGCCACCGGTGTGGTCCGCCCGGGGTGCGGTCCGGCGCCGCTCGGAAGGAGACTCGGGTGAAGCGACTGATGGTCGTCTACGGGACAAGGCCGGAGGCCATCAAACTGGCCCCGGTCATCGAGGAGCTCGGGCGATCCCGGATGTTCCGGCCGACGGTGACGGTGACCGCCCAGCACCGCGGGCTGCTCGACCAGGTACACGCGTTGTTCGGCATCCGCACCGACCACGACCTGGACATCCTCACCCAGGGCCAGTCCCTCGCCGACATCACCGTGCGCGCCCTCGAGGGACTGTGCCCCCTGCTGCGGCGGGAACGCCCGGACGCGGTGCTGGTCCAGGGCGACACCACGACCGCGTTCGTCGGGGCCCTCGCCGCCTTCTACAGCCGTATCCCCGTGGTCCACCTGGAGGCAGGCCTGCGCACCGACGACCGGTACGCGCCCTTCCCCGAGGAGATCAACCGCCGGCTCGCCACCCAGTTGGCCTCGCTGCACCTGGCGCCCACACCGCACGCCCGTGACAACCTCCTGCGGGACGGTGTCCCCCCGCCGTCCGTCCTGGTCACCGGGAACACGGTCATCGACGCCCTGCGCTGGGCGGTCGGGCGCAGGGCGCACTACGGCGACCCGGCGCTGGCCGACCTCGACGACACAGCCCGCCGGGTCCTGCTGGTGACGGCTCACCGCCGTGAGTCGTGGGGCAGCGGCATGGAGCGCATCGGCGGCGCCCTCGCCGACCTCGCCCGTACCGAGCCCGACCTCCTCATCGTGCTGCCGCTGCACCCCAACCCGGTGGTACGGGCGGCGATCCTGCCCCAGCTGTCGGGGGTGCGGAACGTCCGGCTGACGGAGCCGCTCGAGTACGGCGCCTTCGCCCGGCTGCTGGACCGCTCGCACCTGATCCTGACCGACAGCGGCGGCCTCCAGGAGGAGGGGCCGGGCCTGGGCAAGCCGGTGCTGGTCATGCGGGACACCACAGAACGTCCCGAGGCCCTGAGGGCGGGCGCGTCCCGGCTGGTGGGCACCGACCGGGAACGCATCGTGAAGGAGGTGCGGCGCCTCCTGCACGAACGGGAGGCGTACGCCGCGATGGCGAAGGCCGTCAACCCCTATGGCGACGGGCGCGCCGCGGACCGGACCGTACGGGCGATCGGCCACTGGATGGGGGTGTGCGGCCGCCCGGCGGAGTTCACGGGCGGCGGTGGCGGGTCAGCGCCACAGACCACGGGTGTCGAACACAGCCTTGCCGCGCAGCGCGGTCCGCTTGACGTCTCGGAAGGCGTCGTGGTCCACGAGCAGGACGACGATGTCCGCGTCCCGCACGGCGGTGGTGACGTCGACCAGTTCGGCCACACCCGTGCATGCCAGTGACCCGGGCAGCTCACGGATGTGCGGCTCCGCCACCAGCAGCCGGCCGACCCGCAGCTCGGCCAGCCGTGTGGTGATGCGCAGGGCGGGGCTCTCCCGCAAGTCGTCGATGTTCGCCTTGAAGGCCAGGCCGAGGCAGGCGATCACCGGGTCCTTGAACCGTCCGGCCGTACTGACCACCTCGGCGAGCACGTGATCGGGCCGCTCGTCGTTGACCTCGCGGGCGAGGCGGACGAGCCGGGCCTGCCGGGGCGCGGCGGAGACGATGAACCAGGGATCCACGGCGATGCAGTGCCCGCCGACGCCCGGCCCTGGCCGCAGGATGTCGACGCGGGGGTGCCGGTTGGCCAGGTCGATGACGTCCGCGGCGTCGATGCCGAGTTGCTCGCAGATCACGGAAAGCTCGTTGGCGAAGGCGATGTTGACGTCCCGGAAGGCGTTCTCGCTGAGCTTGGCCATCTCCGCCGTCGTGGCGTCGGTGAGCAGGCACTCTCCCTTGGCGAACACCTCGTACAGCGTCCGCGCCCGCTCGGCGCAGCCCGCTCCGACGCCCCCGACGACCCGGTCGTTGGTCACGATCTCGATCATGGTCCGGCCGGGCAGGACTCGCTCCGGGCAGTGGGCGACCCGCACGTCGGGGGCGTCCGCCGCCTGATGCGGGAACGTCAGGTCGGGCCGGTGTCTGCTGAGCCACCGGCACAACTCGACGGTGGTGCCGGGCGGCGAGGTGGACTCCAGGACGACGAGGTCGCCCGTCTTGAGCACCTCGGCCACCGAGGCGGCGGCGGCCCGCACGTACGACAGGTCCGCGGTGCGGTCGTCCTGGAGCGGGGTGGGCACGGCGATGACGAACGCGTCGGCGGCCTCGGGCACCGTGGTCGCCCGCAGTCGGCCCATGGCCATGGCCTCGCTCACCGCCATGGCCAGGTCCGGCTCGACGAAGGGGGTACGGCCCGCGTTGACGAGGTCGACGGTGACCGGGTTGACGTCGACACCGACGACGTCGATCCCGTTGGTGGCGAGGGCGGCGGCGGTGGGCAGGCCGATGTAGCCGAGGCCGACGACGCAGACGGTGGAGAACACCGGGAGGATTCCTTTCCTCGAAGTGCCGGGGAACGAAAGGCGTGCCGCGGACGGGGACCGGTCCCGAGGAAGTCCGCGGAAATCTCCGGAAGGCACCCCACAGAATGGACCGAAGAACACGCATCGTCTGCCCAGCGCGCCGCACCGAGGGTGAACTCACCTGTTCCCTCCGCACGGCGGCGGCATGTCGTCGCGCCCTCGGTGTAGCACTTGAGTACGGCCGCACGGCACGACGAAGGAAACCGGAGGCTGCGCAGTGGACTTCTGTACTTCCCCGCGGGTGCGGATGGTGGTGCCGACCAACGGCGAGCGCCCCGAATACCTGGAGGAATGCCTGACTTCCATCCGGCGCCAATGGGAACCCGTGGACGTCGTGGTCGTCGGCCCGGAGCGAGCGGCTCCCGTGCTGCGCGCGGCGGCGCGGCGGCACGGCTGCCGGTTCCTGGCCGAGAGCCGGCGAGGGCTCAGCAACGCCGTCAACCAGGGCTGGCTGGGAGCCACCACGGACTATCTGGCCTGGCTCGGCGACGACGACCTGCTCACCGAGGGAAGCCTGGCCGCGGCCTGCGAGGAACTCGACCGCAGGCCCGACGCCGCGATGGTGTACGGGCGCCTGGAGGTGATCGACTCCGCCGGGGGAACGCTGTACACCCTGCGCCCCGGCACGTTCGCCTCCTGGTTCTTCCGGTACGGCCAGAACTGGGTGGGCCAGCCGGGGTCCCTCTACCGGCGCACGGCCGTGCGGGACGTGGGCGTGCTGGATCCCGCCCTGCGCTACACGATGGACTTCGACCTCCACCTTCGTCTGCGGCGATGCGGACGGATGGCCTACCTGCCGCGCGTGCTCGGACGCTTCCGCGTCCATCCCACGTCGCTGACGGTGACCAATCCCCAGCCGTACGACGAGGTCCGACGCGTCATGCGCCGCTATCTCGGCCCGAAAGCGCGCTTCTGGGAGAACTGCTGGTGGCCCGTCGCACGAGGCGTCAGCCGAGGATGGGGCACATTCATGAAGCTCCCTTTCCTGCTGCGCCCCGCGGAAAGCAGCGCGTCAAAATAACACGGGAAACATGGCTCTGCTATGTTGCCCGAGTGACTGATTCTGCCACGGCCTCCAGGGAAATGACGCCGAATAGAATTGCTCAGGCTCTGCTGTCCTGGGCGACAATGACGTACGGCGGCTCCACCGGGCGGGTCATCAGAGCTTCGGCGCAGCGCACCCGTCGTTTCTGGGCAGCACACGGCGACCCGTACATCACCTGCCGGGTGGCGGGCCGGGAACTCGTGATGCCACTGTCCCACGACCTGCCCGTCATCCTCTCCGGGTGGCCGCACTATTCGCAGAATCTGGCCCGCCTGACCGCCCTGGCCGCGAAGGACCGTCAGGACTTCACGATGGTGGACATCGGCGCGAACATCGGCGACACGGCGGTACTCATGCGCGGAGCCGTCACCGCCCCGGTCCTCTGCGTGGAGGGAGACGGGCTCTTTCTCCGCTTTCTCCGCCGTAACCTGCGGCACCTGGACGACATCGAGATCGAGGAAGCGTACGTCGCGACGTCCCGCGAGGACATCGGTCGCTCTCACGCCGTCCTGCGGCAGGCGGGCACGGCGGCGCTGGTCCCTTCGGGCTCGGATGTGGCCCCGACGCGTCCCTTCCGGTCGCTGACGGACATCCTGAGTTCGCATCCGCGCTTCTCGTCACCGGGTTTCGTGAAGATCGACACGGACGGAGCGGACCCCCGCATCATCGTCGCCAACGCGGAACTGCTCGCCCGCGCGCGTCCTGTCGTCTTCTTCGAGTTCGCGCCCCTCTGGGCCGCCAAGGCGGGTGACGACAACCCGTACCGCGCGATCACGGCGCTCGCCGAGGCCGGCTATCAAGGAGCGCTCGTCTACGCCAACACCGGGGAACTCCTGCTCGTGACGCGGCTCACCGAGCCCCACCTGTGGCAGGACCTCGGCCGTTACACGCTGTCCCGCGGGCCGCGGACCCACGGGCAGGGCTCGTACTACGACGTCGCGGCCTTCCACGCCGACGATGCCGGTCTCTTCGAGGAGGCCAGTGCGGCGGAGCGGGTCTTCTTCGACGGCGCGACCGCCGCGTCCGCCTGATCAGACCCCGAACGTCTCGGCGATCGACACGTCCCTGTTCTCGTCCACCACGTGCACGCCGAGATCGCGCATCGAACGCAGCGACTGCGCGTGGTCGTCCCCCGTGTACGTCGGCTCACCGCTCAGGCCGCGGGCGGTCCGGAGACGGGAACGGACGAAGCCGGCTTCGGGCGTCAGGCTCCACAGGCCGCCGGCGACGTCCGCACGCACGAAGAACGCGTTGACGCCGTTGCTGCCGACACCGACGAGGCGGTATCCCAGCTCGGTCCCGAGATGGTGGAGGGCCCCGAGAGAGGCGCCGAAGTACAGGCCGGTGTGGTGCGCCCTCGACGCCATGAAATCGGGACGGTAGGGAACGGTCACGGCTTTCTCGGCTCCGAAGACACTGTTGTACTCGACCACGACGATCCACGGCGAAACGGCCCGGACGGCCCGCCACACCCAGTAGTCGACCCCGTCGATGTCGATCGAGAGAATGCCGACATCGCCTCGGATGCCGGTTTTCACGATCAACTCGTCGATGTTTTCCGCGGTGACGAACGCCGATACCGGCTCGATGCTCCACTGCCATGCCATCCCGCTGCGCCGAAGGAATTCGACGTGAGCTGTGCCGCCGTTGAAGATCGCACCGCGCCAGTTGTCCTTCATCGCCAGGAAACGAGTATTGGCCTCCGAGTAGTCACCGACCCCGACCTCGATGAACACGTCGGGCGGGGCGAGCTGAGACACCAGGAACTGCAGGATGCCGTCCTCGCCCCCCTGCGAGAACACCTTGAACTCGGCGTCCCGAAGCCGCCGCGGTTCCGGCAGCAGGGCCGCCAGCCGGCTCTCCATGGCTCCCACCGAGAAGCGCAGTTCATCGATCCTGGCCTGGACTCCTCGACTGACGGCCCTTTGGGTGAGGCCCAGAACGGCGTTTTTCAGCACTTGGGAACCGTATCAAGGAGGCCGAACGATGCACGCTTCGACGAGTAGGGCGGAATTTCACGGCCGCGGAGCTTCGCCCGTTTGGAGCAGCCGGGTTCACCGGGTCAAGGCGCTCAACCGCATCCCGTTCGGACGGGCCCTTCACAACGGCCTTCGTCGTGGCGGTCGTCCGCCATCGGCCGACGGCGGCTCAGCCGGCGGTCCGCAGCACCTTCCCGGCGGCGGTCCGGGGACGCGCCAGCCGTCGACGCGCGATCAGCAGAGAAGGCACGAGGACCACCAGAGTCTGGGCGACGACCGTCGACCACAGCGGTCCCGACAGACCGAGACGGCGCACGGACCAGATCGACCCCACCACGTTCACCACGGTCATGACGGCCCCGACGACGATCTGCGGCCTCAACTCGCCCGCACCGTTGAGGAACACGGCGACCGCGGTGGTCGCGCACATGACGACGACATAGCTTCCCAGTGCCGCCAGCAGTCCGGCGGACGGAACGGCCGCACCGGCACCGATCCACAGACGCAGCAGCCATGGGGTGATCGGGACCAGCACACCTGCTGCGACCGCACCGGTCACGGTCAGCAGCCCCACCGACCGCAGGTACGCGGTGCGCACCCAGGCCTGGTCGCCGTGTGCCCAGGCCTCCCGGTAGCTGGCCCACAACGGCGTGAGAAACGCTCCGGCGACCGTGGGCACCAGGGCGTACAGGGTGAACGGCAGTACGTACTCCGCCACTCGGTCCGCGCCCAGAAAGTGTCCGACGACGAGGGCGTCCGACTTGAAGGACACGAGTCCCATCACCGTCAGAAGGAAGAGCTGCGCGCCTTCGCGGCCGAGCCGGACGCAGGTCGGCCGGTCGACGTCACGGAGCCGGGGCCGCAACGCGCGCACCGACCGCGCCAGGAGGAGCGCCAGGGTGACGCCGGCGAGCGGGTACGTCGCGAGATACACGGCCAGGAACCAGCGGAGATCCGGCGCGAAGGCCGCCACGCCCAGCAGCCCCGCCGCCTGCGCGAGGAGGCCGAGTGAGTTCGACAGTGCCGCCACATGGCCACGCTGAAGGGCGTAGGACAGGCGGTCGGCGATCGACAGGGGGAGGCTGATCGCGGCTGTCACTCCCACCGCGAACACCAGCAGGCCCACCTCCGAGGCAGGCACCCCGGGTCCCGCGCCCAGGAGATACCGCCAGTCCAGCGTGAGCGCGAGAAGGCCGGAGAGCACCAGCAGGACGACAGCCGCACCGCCCAGCAGGACGAGGGCCGTCGTCACGACCCGTCGCACCGCTCCCGCGTCATCGCGTCCACGAGCGTCGGACACCTGTCCCATCACCGCGAGTCCGACGCCGAAGTCGAGTGCGGACAGCATGGTGAAGGTGCTGGTGAGGTTCAGCCACAGCCCGAACTCCCCCTTGTCCAGGGAATGGACGACGAACGGAAGCACCAGCAGGTTGACCATGAGGGAAATGCCTCGTGCGCCCGTCGTGGTGGCGCCGACCGCGAAGATCCTCCGCCACCGGGCGCTGCGCCTCGGCCCGCCCGAACCGGGCTCGCATCCTCGTGGCTGCGGATGGTGGAACTGGTTCACGGGCACACCCCGAGGGTTGGACTGTCTCGGCACACGGGAGCCATCGGTGACGGCCGTGCCGCTCAGTGGCGGCTAGGGAACGCTGCGGTGTGTTTGTACGGCGCCGGGGAGATGTCGGGCGGGAAGGCGCGCCGTCGGTGCGGCAGCGGTGCGGGCCGTGCTCCGGCCGGTTCCGCCGCTCGGGACGAGACGCCGCTGAGCGGTGAGGCGGCCGCTGCCCTCGTCGCCGGCCCGGTCTCTCCCTCATCACCTCGGGGCACGCCCACGAGGCCGTAGGCGCAGGAGAGGACCAGCCAGGACGGGAGTCCCATGTAGGTGGTCTCGAAGGTGACGTTGGTGAAGGCGATGACACAGACGCCGACGGTCGCCCCGAACCAGCAGGCGGCGAACCGATGGTGCCGGGCACGCCAGGTCCGGCGCAGGGTCGCGGCAGTGAGCAGGATGAAGCCCAGACCCGCCGGCCAGCCGAGGTAGTAGAGGTAGCCGACGAAGGAGTTGTGCGGTCCGGCCTTGGGTTCGTGACGGGGCCGCCCCTCGAACACCAGCTCAAGCGGGTGTCCCGTTCCGGCGCCGATCAGGGGGTGTTCCAGCGATTCTCCGAGCGCTTCCTCCCACAGCGCGAACCTGATGCCCACGTTGTTGGCCGCTTCGCTGCCGCTCGTCTGCCAGCCCGACGCCGCTCGGGTGGTGAGGCCGCCGACCACGGGGGCTTCGACCAGGCGGTGCCCGGACAGGGTGAACGCCACCACGGCGGCCACCGCCGTGGTGGCGATGCCCCAGGAGAGGGCCGACCGGCGGGAGGCGGACCGCCGACCGGCCCGATCGGCGACGGCCGTCGCCACCATGGCGGCGACGACGGCCAGAAAGGGACCCCGCTTGCTGGCCAGGGCGGTGATCACTCCGGTTCCCGCCACCGTCCAGAAAAGCAACCGGCTGTCTCCCCGACGGTGCAGGGAAACGGCGAAGGCACCGGCGATCGCGAGGTAGAGGCCGGTGGCCGCGACAATCGTCGGAAGCCCTGTCGCCATACTCACAAGCGCCCCGAGAGCCGGCATGTAAAGGACCCACCGGCAACGGGTGAGTTCCCTTTCGGGGCGCGTCAGCAGCCAGGTCGTGGCACATAGTCCGAACATCGGATAAACGCCGAGGATCACCCCCTTGAGTGGATCGGGATATCCCGCGGCGACCCCCCGGTACACCGCCTGGGCGGTAAACGCCGCGAGCAAGAACGCGACCATGCGAAATCCCCGCAGACGCGGCTCCGAGACCAGACGTGGACCCCACGCTCCGGCTGTCACGAGCAAGGCGAGCACGGCGAGCAGGTCCATCAGGTAGACCGGGGGAAACCCCACGGTCGCATAGGCTCTGCCCAGCAGGAAGAGCGGCACCAGACAGGCTCCCCACAAGAGCCGGGCGGATCCTCGAAAGCACAGCGCGAGGAGGATGGTGACCGCGGAGCAGACTACGGCCAATACAGAGAAGAACAACAGCTCAGTTTGGCCGATCATCCTCACATCGCTTTCTATCGGAAGTCTCGCGAAAATCTTCTATCACGCTTGTGCGGGAACGCAGGTTTATCCTCTCCGTGAAGCGTCGATTGATCGCGAAGGCTTCGGAACTCCGGAAGCGGGAGACGGAAGGAAGAGGGAATGTTTCCGACCTTGTCGAGACGTTCACGGCTACGCTTACGGCCGCCCGGCCCCGGACGGCCGGGCCAGGCCGCTCTCCCGTCCGTCCTCGTGCTGCGGCACGGGGCCTGTCTCGGCGGCATGGGGCGCGCCGCGCAGTTCTTCACGCCCCTGATCGAGAAACACTGCCGGGTGCCCGGCGTCGTGTGTCTCTCGGCGGATCGCGGCGGATCGGACCGGTTCGAGGCGTCCTGGGCGGCGAAGACCCACGCCACGGCGGCAGCCCTCCAGCGGTGCCTGCGCCTGCTGGTCCTCTGCCGGCCCGATGCCCTGTACCTGCCGATCTCCCAGTGGGGGCTGCCCCTCCTGCGCGATCTGTTCGTAGTGGTGTGCGCGAGGGCGGTCGGCAGCGCCCGTGTGGTGCATCTGCACGGCGCACAGTTGCCGGCCCGGTTGGCCAAGAGCCGCGCGCTGCGGATCGTGCTGGCGGGGGCCCACTGGATCGTCCTGAGCGAGGAGGTCGCGGAGGAGCTGAGGGTCGGCAGCTGCCGCACGGCGTCGGTCACGGTGGTCCGCAATCCGGCGCCGCCGAGGGACCTCTCGCCGTCGCGACGGCCCGGCCCGCCCCGTGTCCTGCGCGTCGGCTGGCTCGGCACGATGAGCAGGGCCAAGGGGTTCGACCTGCTGTGCGCGGCAGTCGCCCGGCTGAAGAGCCGGGGTGTCCGGCTGGAGTTCCGCGTCGCCGGGATGCGTCATGACGTACCGCCCTCCCACACGGCGGTCGTGGACGAGGATCTCGGCGTGCTCCGCCCGGAGCAGGTCTCCTCGTTCTGGGCGGAAACCGACGTGGCCGTCCTCCCGGCCCGGTGGGTCGAGGGACTTCCCTTCGTCCTCCTCGAGGGGCTCCAGGCGGGCTGCGCCGTCGCGGTCACCCCGTCCCCCGGGTGTGCCGAGCTCCTCGGCCACGGGTGCGTGGACGTGGTGGAGGCGACGGTGGACTCGGTGGCCGGGTTCCTCACCGGCTGCTGCCACGACCTGGAGGAGATCCGCCGCCGCCAGCAGAAGGCATGGGAGGCGCTGCGGCCGCTCTACCGGCCCGAGCGGGTCGAGGAGGCGTTCGCACGGTTCTGGCGGAACGGGGAGCTGGGGTGGCACCCGTGACGCGGCGGAGACACGCAGCGGAGGCGACCGCACCGCCGCACGAGATCCCGGCGCCGGGGGCCGCCTGTCCCGGCCGACCCGTGACCGTGTGCGGGCTGCCCGTCCATCCGCTCACTCTCGCGGAGTCGGTGGCCTTCGCGGAGGCCCTGATCGAGGACGGCGGCCCGCACCAGCACGTCGTACTGAACGCGGCCAAGGTCGTCCAGGCGCACAGGGACGCGGAACTGGCACGGATCATCCGCTCGTGCTCACTCGTCAACGCGGACGGGCAGTCCGTCGTCTGGGCGAGCCGGATCCTGCGTCGGCCCGTCCCGGAACGGGTCGCCGGAATCGACTTCATGCAGGCGATGTGGCACAGCGCCGCACGCCACGGCTACCGCGTCTACCTGCTGGGAGCCGAACGTCAGGTGGTCGAGGAGACGGCACGGATCGCCGTCGCCCAGGGCGTTGAGGTCGTGGGGTACCGGGACGGCTACTGGGACGAGACGCAGGAGCAGGAGGTGGTGGCCGGGGTCCGCGCGGCGGGGCCGGACCTTCTCTTCCTCGCTGTGCCGAGCCCGCGCAAGGAGTACTTCCTCGCCCAGCGTCTGAAGGCCCTGGGCTGCCCCCTGGTGGTGGGCGTCGGCGGGTCCTTCGACGTGGTCGCGGGAGTGCGCAGCAGGGCGCCTCGATGGATGCGCCGCTCCGGCCTGGAGTGGTTTCACCGGATGGTCCAGGAGCCGCGCCGGATGTTCCTGCGGTACACGGTGGGGAATCTTCGCTTCGTCGCTCTGGTGCTGGTTCACTGGGCCAGGGGGCTGCTCCGGTGACGGACCACGGGAGCCCGGGAACTCCGCGGAGACGCCGGCTTGCCAGAGCCTGAGGTTGTACCCCATGGGACCGGACGTTCACCGACAGCCGGGAGTGAATGAGAGCGGGGACTTCCCCGGCCGGGTGCCGGCGAAGAGTCAGGGTCCGCGCTGGCCGCACGGTCGGCGCCGGCCAGGTCACCAAGATCAACAAGTGATCTCGGCCCGCAAGGGCTGACCCGGCAGGTCTGAAGGGGCCCGTACGACTTCGGTCGTACGGGCCCCTTCGCTGCTTCGGCAGGGCTCACTGCATGTTCTGCACGGGCGGGTGGTCGTACGACGCCTCGCACACGTACACCTGGAGGCTGTAGCTGCGCCCGATGGTGATCCCCGTGGCCAGCGCCGGTCCGAGGGAGTGGTAGCCGGTGTAGCCCGCGTCCTCCACCGGCGCCCAACTGCCGCTGCCGCCGTCCCACTCGGTGCCGTCGATCGTGAGCAGGGGCCGCACCCCGGCGCCGCACTCGGCGCAGGCCATGGGGAACGGGTCGGAGAAACTCCAGGGCGCGTGGCCCCCGAGCTTCCATCCCGGGGCGACGGCCAGGCCGTACTGATAGCAGACCTTCGGCACCTCGCCCTCGGTGCCCTCCTCCCACTCGTGGATCCGGTCCGCCAACTCCTCCGGCAGCTCGTGCGGGGCCGGGTACTCGGTGACGGTCTCGGGGTGCAGTACACACGGCTCGGGCAGATAGTCGTCGCTGCCGATGACGGCGGGCCGCGGGGGAGCGGCGAGCGGGGTCAGGACATCGGCGGCCCTGCGCCAGCGCAGCTCGACCCTCGGCGCGTAGTCGTCTTCGGGATGGTCGAAGGCGCACCACAGCACCTGGAGCAGATCGGTGCCCTCGGGCCGGGGCAGCGCCGGCACGTCGGCGGCACGTATCTGCGCGACCGGCACCAGCGGCACCGGCCCGTCCAGGGCGGTCCGGCACGGCTTGGTCCCCCGGTCGACCAGCGCGCGCTCCTCCTCGGTCAACAGGCCGGCGCCCTCGGCACGCGGCCGGGCCCAGGCCTCGCGCAGGACACGCCGGCCGACGTGGACATCGTCCGGTGCCACACCGCGCTGCCAGGGACCCGCATGCTCCGGACAGGTCGGCCACGGCTCCCCGGCCGGCCACAGCAGGGGCCCGCCGACGGAACTGTCGGCCGCGGTGGGCGCACCGGCACGGGGATGCAGGCGTACGGCGGCGCGGGCGAGCGGGGCCAGTTCGGGGAAGACCGCGGTGATGTCCAGGGGGCGGGGCGGCGTCGTGCGGGTCGTCATGGCCGGAGGCTACTGGACCGATCTGACATCACCGCTTCCCACCAGGGGGCCCTCGCTCCACCGTTTGTCATGCCGCTGAGCAAATCAGGGTGGAGGGGTGAGGCATGTCCGCGCGTCGTAGGACCGTCCTGGGTGCGGGGCTGGCCGCCGCGCCCGTGCTGTCGTCGGGCGTCGCGGGGGCCGGGGGCGACGGCGCACGGCGGGCGGCCGGCCTCGGCGCGTACGTCTCGTGGGGCAACATCCGCAAGTACCCGTCCCCGCGGGAGCCGCGCGGCGGCGGGTAAGGCCTCTACCACCACTTCGACCACGTGGGCGCCGGCCGCAACTGCAAACGGGTCGACACCGCCAGCCTCCGCACCGTCTGGGACCAGCTCCACCAGGCGCACGCCTACGGCATCCACGGCCCGCGGAACCCGGCGCTGCCGACGGGCGCGGGCCTCCACTGCGCCCTGTCCTTCGACGACGCCGAACCCCAGCGGGTCGACATCACCGCGGGCGCGGACGACGGCCTGCTCAACGCGGTGTGGGCCCGGAACACCTCCGACAACGTCAACCGGACGGCGACTCGCCACACCCTCGCGTCGTCCGGGGTCCACCGCCTGAAGTTCTGGTCGGTGGACCCCACGGTGGTGCCGCAGCGGCTGGTGCTCGACACGGGCGGGCTGACGTCGACGTATCTGGGGCCGCTGGAGAGCCGGCGGTTGCAGGCGCCGGCTACCGGGCTCAGCCGAAGGCCAGCTTGCCGGTCCAGGTTCCGATCACTGTGTTGTAGCTGCCGATCGCCGTCCTGCCACCGAAGTAGAGGCGCACGCTGCCGCTGCTCGTGTGGGCGTACAGGTCGGGGATCCCGTCGGCGTTGACGTCCGGGACGGCGAAGAAGCGGGGCACGTCGGTGCCGGACCAGCCGCTCGCCGCGTATTCGGCGTCGGAGCCGTCGGCACTCGCCGCCGCGGTGGCGAGGGAGAGGACGTCGACGCCGGTGCCGGCCGACCTGGTCGCCCGCCGCTCCTATGTCTGGCCGGCCAGACGCCTGTCCTGGTCCACAACTGTCCAACGGGAGCCGACGAAGAGCCCGTAAAGCTCTATCGTTCACCTCAGAAGGGGAATCGGGCATCGGAGGCACGAGGCCTGAATCCGGCGAATCACACGGATGTGGATGCCAACGGAAACAGCTTTGCCTATCTGGGCGACTCGGAGTCCGTAGTCCGGCAGTACGCGGGGCAAGGAGTATACGAGGATGGCTATCACGTCTTCACGATGAAGCCGGGTTTCCTCGACGAGTTTCACCCGAGCGCATATAGGCGATTCCATGACAAGGATGGCGGCCTTCAATGGATTATCGACGTTGAGGATATTGAGGACTTTAATTCCTTCATCGACCATTCGAAGACGGAGTGGGTTCCTTGGGAACATGGTGTCAACTTCTAGAGTGGTGGCGGGATGAGCAACCGGGAGCTGTGGCTGCGCTGTGGACTTGTGCAGTTCCAAAGAGTGCGCTGCGTGGTCACGGCTCGCAGGGGGCGCTTCGGCATCGACGTGAAGATCGTCGAGCCGGATACCGGTCTAGCCGCTTTTATCGACTTCGTGATGCTGAGTGATGGAAGGCATCTCGCTGCGGACGAGTTCCCGGATGTCGGTTCTCGACTGGATGCCATCGCAATCGACTTCATGCCGAACGGCGAACTGCGCCTTTCCGCAAGGCCGTCCGATCTGGAGTGACGACGGCACACGAGCCGTCATCCGTCATACACCGGCCGAAACCTGTATCGGGAGCAAGATGCCCACCCGCAGTACCTTTCTCGAAGTCCGCACGGTCGCTGCCACGGCCTGTGCAGCGTTCGCGGCGAGCCTGGCACTCACTCTCCCATCCACCGCAACCGCCGCCACTCCCGCCACCTACGCCGACGACTTCAACGGTGACGGTTACCGCGACTACGTGACGGGAGACAACGGCTCGTTCACGGTCGCGTACGGGGCAGCGGACGGGCCCGGTGCCACCACCAGCACGTTCACTCAGAACGGCCCAGGCATACCTGGGGCGTCAGGTGGCAGCACCGACGCTTTCGGCGAGTCGTTGGCGACTGCCGACTTCAACAGCGACGGGTTTGCCGACGTCGCTGTGGCCGACAAGACGGAGAAGGCGGCCGGCAAGGCCGAAGCCGGTGCTGTCACGATCGTATGGGGCTCGAAGTCGGGCCTTGCGTCGAGCGCGACCCGCCTACCGCTCACATCCCCCCACGCACACTACGAGTTCGGTTGGTCGATCGCGGCCGGCGACTTCAACGGAGACGGCAAACCCGACCTGGCGGTCGCCGACATCGACAAGGTCTACGTATACCGGGGTGGCTTCTCCAAGGCGGGCCGTACGGGAAAGGTCACTCAGCACAGCCCAAGTCGCACTGTCACCAGGGTTTTCGAGCCGACAGGGCTGATCGCCGGGAAGGTCACCAAGGACAGAACCACCGACTTGTACGTGCTGGGGCAGGGTGAGAAGAACGGCCACATGACGCAAGCCGCGTGGTTCCTGAAGGGCGGCTCCGCGCTGAAGTCAGGGACGTTCACGACGTACGACAAGACTTCGCCGGACTGGAAACCGGGCGGAGTCATCGCCGACTTCGACAAGAACGGCTACGGCGACCTCGCGGTCAGCGACATCCCGTACAACAACCACGCGGGCTCTGTGGTCGTGCTGCGGGGCGGACCCAAGGGAGCCGCGAGTTCCTATCGCCTGACGCAGTCCACCACCGGCGTCGCCACCGCGGCGGCCAAGGACGAGCAGTTCGGCCACTCCGTCTCGGCGGGTGACAGCAACCGGGACGGCTATCCGGACCTCGCCGTCGGCGTGCCGTACGAGAAGGTCGGGTCTGCGAAGGAGGCGGGGGGTGTGCACGTGCTCCGGGGCGGCCGGAAGGGGCTGACCGGCGCGGGCTCGCAATGGTTCACTCGCGCTACGGCGGGCGTGCCGGGCAATGCCGTTCAGTACGCGTCCTTCGGTATCCATGTCCGCCTGCGTGACGTGAACCGTGATGGCTACTCCGACCTCCTGGTCTCCGACCAGTACGAGAACTACGACACCAGCGTTCTTCTCCCAGCAGGCGCGCAGGGTGTCGTGACGTCCGGCAGTCGTGAACTGTCCATTTGGGCCGATTTCCCGCAGTGACCGGCCACCGGGGCACGAGCGTCGGCCCCGCACAGGTGCGACGGATGGTGGCGCCTTCGATGGTATGGCCGGTGCGAGGCAGGGGCCGGGGGCAGCCTCAGTGCCGCGGTGCGAAGAGCAGGTTGCGGGTGTGCGGCGGGCGGGGTTCGTTCCAGGGGACCAGTGCGCCGTCGTGCTCGGCGATCCAGTGGACGTCGTAGCCGAGGGGGTCGAACTCGGCGATGAGGTCGTCGAGGGCGGCGTCGACCAGGGCCTCCATCACCAGGGTCGGCCGGTCGCGCTTCAGTACCTGCCGGGCGCCGCGGAGCACCGACATCTCGTGCCCCTCCACGTCGATCTTGACGAGGTCCAGCTTGGTCTCGGCGAACACCTCATCGAGGGTGAGCAGCTGGATGCGCTTCTGCTGGGCGTCAGGGGCGGCGCCGCCCTCCAGGGTCGAGCCGGTGGAGAGCAGGTTCCCGGAGAAACGGACGCTGATGTCGGCCCAGCCGGGCTCGCTGGAGACGCCGGCCTGGTGGAGCTTGATGTTCTGGACGCCGTTGGAGCGGACGTTCACCGAGAGCCGGGCGTGGATCTGGTCGACCGGCTCGAAGGAGTGCACCTTCGCCTTCGGGTTGGCATGCGCGGCGATCATCGAGAAGTAGCCGACGTGGGCGCCGACGTCCGCGATTGTCGTGCTCCGCGCGGCCAGTTGGGACCAGGTGGCGAGCGTACCGGGCTCGTAGCCGAACGTGCCGTTCCACAGGGTGTCCATGGCCACCGCATCGTCATTCACGCAGAACATCACGAACGGCGGACAGTACGGCGACTCGATCTCCACGTAGCCCCGGTACGGCAACTTCTTGCGGTGCACGCGGATGATGTCCCCGGTGGCGACCGGCCTGACCGACGGTGCGTGGGCCAGCATGCGGGCGTTGGCGGCTTCGACCTCGGAAATACGCATTGGGCGATGGTAAAGCCGAGGTCAGAAAATGTCACAGGGTTTCGAAATGATCAGAAAGGGCAGCGCACAGGTTTTTGTGGGCGGCATTTCCGGAGCTTGTTCATTTCGAATAACCTGGAATTAACCCGCTCTTTCGCTCGGGCTGCCTACCCCTCTGTGTCTGCGAAGAGTTCGGCCGTGGTGGTGGCCGTGGCGGCGCGGGTCAGCCACGTGGTGAGGGTGTCGTGGTCGTCGCAGGTGGTGATGCGGGCGCGGGCTTCGTCGCTGACGTGGATGCCACGGCTGCTGAGGACGACGAGGAGGGCTTCGGAGAGGCCTTCGGCGCGCAGGGCCTGGGCCGTCTGGGACTGGAAGATGGAGAGGTCGACGGCCATGAGGTGCCTCCAAAGGTCCGCGGCGGGCGTCTTGCCCAGGCCTTGTTCGGTGAGCTCGATGTAGATGCTCGCGGTGTCTTCGTCGTCGGCCTGCAGGCCCTTCAGGGCGGCTGCCAGTGCCTTCAGTATGGCATCGGACTCAGGCGCGCGGCTGTGCAGCGCGGAGGACAGCACGGCGAGGGAGATGTCCTTGGCGGCCGCCTCCGGCGTGTCGATGACGGGCACGGTCTCCGGGCCCAGGACGAGCGGGCGCAGGGTGAGGGTGGGCCACTGCGGGGGACCGAAGCTGACCTGCCGTGCCGCCCAGGCGGCCGTGTGCCTGTCCTGGCAGACGACCAGCAGTACTGCCGGCATCTTGTACTTGGCGTAGAGATACGCCAGGTAATAGGCCCAGCTGGCGGGCTTGTCGGCGTCCTGCCCTCCCTGGGCCTCCACGGCGAGCAGGAAGCTGCCGTCTTTGGCCGTGTCGAGGCGGAGGAGGGTGTCGACGCGGCGTTCCAGGGGGCGGGTCTCCGTCAGGTCCGTGGGAAACGGCGACGCCGAGACCGGATCGCTGAAGGAGACGCCGAGCGCCCTTACGGCTCGGGGGAAGAGCCCCGGATCCTGCTGGAAGATCCGGTGCATCGCTTCGTGTGGGGAGCTGACCATGGGGGGAGTCGGGGCCTCTCGTCGTAGTCATACAGACCTGGGTGGTCATGCCGCTCTCTGCAGCGGCTGGTGAGTGCGGCAGTCCCGGCAGCGGCCAGGCACCGCCGCGCGGAACGGGCGGTCGCAGCCGTCGCAGTCCTGGAAGGGGAGCGGACGCGGCGGGGCGGGCGGTGGCGGCGGTGGCAGGTACTCCGTCAGGCGGTGGGCCAGGAGGCCTGCCGGGTGGCGGAGCGGCTCGGCCGGGAGGCAGGACGTGAGGGTGCGGCGTACGGCTTCGGGTGAGGCGCCGCGCTCCAGCCAGGCGTCGACGGCCGGGGCGAGCCGTCGTACCTCGCGTTCGGGGAGGAGGAGGCGGGGGTCGTCGTGGTGGAGGCGGGAGAGGAGGGTGGTGGCCGTGCGCTGCGGATCGGGCGTGCCGGGGGTGCTGCGCGTGGGTTCCGGCAGAGGTGGCTTCGGCGGGCGGGGCGCCGGTGCCGGTGCCGGAGGGGGTGGTGGCGGTGGCGGCGTAACCTCTCGTCCCTCCTCCGCCCCCGTCGGCCGGTTGTACGACACGGTCCGCGATTTCATCCGGCCGTTCGGCAGCCGCTCACGCGTCCGGGACAGATAACCGTGGGCTTCCAGTTCGCGCAGCGCCGCCGCGATCCGCACCTCGCCCTCCGGGAAACGCCCGGTCAGCGACTTGATGTCCACGCGGGCGCCGGTCGGCAGCGACTGGATGTGACCGGCGAGGCCGATCGCGGTGAGGGAGAGTTCGCGGTGCTGGAGAAGGCGGTTGTCGACCACCGTGTACCGCGTGGTGAGCCGGACGTTGACGTGGGTCACCCCGTACGAGGGGTTCGACCCGGGAACGGCTGACCGGGCGCGCGGGGGCGCGCTAGTGTGCTCTGCATCCATCGGGAAGGTACTGCTTCCTTGGTGGTCAGGCCCTCGATCGGGATCGCTAGTCCCGGCCGGGGGCCGTCGTATGTGCGGGGGTGACCGTCTGCGTGCTCGCATGGTCACCCGGCGTTGTCGCGGCGAGCATATGCCGTGCAACCTGCACCGAATCCAGCCCAGTTGGCCATGTTCACTCCGGAGGGTGACGGGCGGCGGCGGGGAGGCGGGTGGGGTTGGGAAGGGGGATTTCCCCTGGGTTTTTTAACTACTTGGCGGCGGGCGTCACCGTCTCGCGGCGGACCGCGTGACGGTCAGTTCGGCCCAGACGGTCTTGCGGGGACGGGGCCCGAGGGAGACGCCCCAGCGGTCCGCGAGGGCCTCGACGATCACCAGTCCACGACCGTGTCGTCCGCCCCGGAGGGGAGTTGCAGTCGAGGGGGGCGCTCCCCGCAGGTGTCCGTCACCTCGATGCGGACCGTGTTCCCGACGACGTACATCAACAGCCGGAAACCACGGCCCGCCGTCCGCCCGTGCGCCGCCGCGTTGGCCGCCAGTTCCGCGACGACGTGCGCCGCGTCCTCCGACGGCAGTCCCCACGACCGCAGTTGCTCGGTCGCCAGCAGCCGCGCCAGCCGGGCTCCTCTGCGTGTGGGTGACAGCAGCACGCTGTAGTTGCGGATCGGACAGGCGAGGGGGGTGGAGATTTCCTGGTTCACGTCACTCAGCGTGGCCGCCCATGCCTACCGTGAACAGTGACGGAGTCGTTGCGTACGGTCACTGTCCGCTGCTTGTCCGGTGCTGTCCGGGCTGTCGGACACGGCCGTACGGGTAGGGCGTCGTCGAGGCACGGTCGTACGACGGAGGGGTGCGGGATGAGCGTAGATGGCGCGGTGGGGCGGCTCAGGAGCGAGGCGGACGAGCCCGGTTGGGAGGTGGATCCCGATGACGACTGGGGCGTCGCGGTCATCGCGACCGTCGGGCGGCAGCTGAAGCTGCGGCGGGAGGCGGTGGGGATGCGAGCCGCCGAGTTCGGGGAGGCGGTCGGCTACGGGGAGGACATGGTGTACAAGATCGAAGGCGGGAAGCGGATTCCCCGGCCGGAGTACCTGGACAGGGCGGACGAGGTGCTGGGGGCGGGTGGGCTGCTCTCGGCGATGAAGGAGGACGTACGGCGGGTCCGGTATCCCAAGAAGGTGCGTGACCTGGCGCAGCTGGAGGCGAGGGCGGTCGAGCTCCAGCTCTACGACCCGCTCAACATCCACGGGTTGTTGCAGACACCCGAATACGCGCGCGGGCTGCTTCTGATGCGGCGTCCGGCGTACACCGGGGACGAGGTGGAGCGGTTCATCGCCGCGCGCGTGGCCCGTAAGGCCGTCTTCGAGCGGGACCCGGCGCCCGAACTCAGCTTCGTCCTGGAGGAGTGGACGCTGCGGCGGCCGCTCGGCGGGCGGGCGGTGCTCCGTCAGTAGCTGGAACACCTGCTGGAGGCGGCGCAGTTGCGGAACGTCGAGCTTCAGGTGATGCCGATGGACCGTGAGGAGCACGCGGGGCTGGCCGGCGGAATCGAGGTGCTGAAGTCCGAGGACGGCTCGGCGGTGGGGCGTTCGCTAGCAGTGGCCAACGGCCGGCCGGTGTCCGATCCGAAGCAGCTCCGTATCCTTGAACTGCGGTACGGCATCATCCGGGCTCAGGCGCTCACGCCGCGTGAGTCGACGGCCTTCATCGAACAACTGCTGGGGGAGACATGATCCGCAAGACCACGGCCGAGGACGCCTCCGGTCTGACGTGGTTCAAGAGCAGCTACAGCAGCAGCAGCGAAGGCGACTCCTGCGTCGAAGTCGCCGTCAGCCCCGCCACCGTCCACGTCCGCGACTCCAAGAACACCGCGACCCCCTCCCGCGGTCCCCATCTCACCTTCCCGCCCGCCACCTGGACGGCCTTCCTCTCCCACGCGGCCGCCGCCGGCGAGTGAGGTACGCCCGCGAGCTGTTCGCACCGCTCGGGGCGGTCCTGGCCGTGGGCGCGCTGAACGCCACCGGCACCTGGTCGTTCACCGACGTCTCGGTCGGCGCGTTCCTGGCGGGCAGACGGCAGCAGTGGGACCGCCTCTTCGCCACGCTCTGCGCGCTCTGCGCCTTCGACCGCTACGAGGCGACGGCGATCGCCGATGAGATGGCCTACTTCCGCGACTACGACCTGTCCGCGCCGCTCCTCGTCTTCTGGTCGGCCGGAGTGACAGGGACCGAGAGCCTCCACGACCCGTCGCCGCCGGTCGTACGCTGCATGTGCCGCATGGCTGCCGACCTCCAACTGACCGAGTTCCTGGACATGTTGGTGGGGGCGGCCCTCGACGCGGGTACGGACGCCGCTTCGGGTGCGCCTCAGGTCACCGAGATCCTCACCGCCGCCTGCGACCTGGCGGACCCGGCCGGAAAGGTAACCCCGCCCCTCGTCCACCGCATGTGGCGAGTCGCCCGTCTGCCGTCGGCGCTCCGCCCGGACTCATCCACTCCGGACCACGTCAAGGCGGGGCTCCGGTCGTACGACGGGACGCTGGAGGAACTGCTCGGCGGTGGCCCGCCGGAGCGCGGCTACAGCTATGTGGGCCCCGCCGAACTCGCCGTGACGGCAAGGCGATCCTCGGCCCCCGGCGCCCGGATCGCCTCCGTGGCCGACTTCGAGTCGTGGGCCGCTCGGCAGTCACCGGCGGAGCTGGCCGAGCCGTTCACGTACGTCGTCGGCGCCGACGGGCTGCTACGGCTGGCGCCCCGCCGGAGCGAGCACGTGGCCTGTGCGGGCGGAGCGGCCGTCCTTGGCGCCGGGGAGATCACCTTCGTACGCGAAACGGGGCGCTGGGCGGTGGGCGAGGTCAGCAACCAGTCGACGGGCTACTGCCCCGACGTCACGTCCTGGCCGGCGGTGGCCCGGGCCCTCGACGGCATCCCGCTCCGCCGCCCCGCCGCCTTCACCCACGAGGTGGTGTTCCGCCGCTGTCCCGCCTGCGCGGAGCACAACATCGTCCGGGAGGCCGACTTCGTCTGTGTCTTCTGCGGCGGTGAACTGCCGGAGGCGTGGAACGTGGACGACGCTGGCCGCTCAGACGGTCGGTGAGGTTTCGAACCGGATCTCCGCCGCCGGGGCCACCGTGGCCGAGCGGTTCGCGTACTGGATGACGGAGAAGATTCCGTTGTGGTGGGCGACGATCTGGGCGGCCGTCGGGACGGTGCCGGCCGGGCGTTCGATCGTGGTGTGGCCGTCGGCGACGAGGACGAGGTCGTAGCCGTGCGAGAGGGCGCTGCGGCTCGTGGAGTCGACGCAGTAGTCGGAGGCGTAACCGGTGACGACGAGACGGCGGACCGCCCGCTCGGCCAGGACCTCGCCGAGCGTCGTACCGAGGAAGGAGTCCGCGCTGTCCTTGTCGAGGACCAGGTCCCCCGGCTCGGGTGTCAGTGTGGGGTGGACCTCCAGCCACTCGGCGGGCACCTGGTCGAAGCGCTGGCGCAGATAGACGACCGGTACGCCGGCGGCGCGGGCCCGTGCCGCCAGTTCGGCGACCGTGCTCAGGCAGGCCTCGCCGTCATGGGCGTCCTTGAGCATGGCGCGCTGCATGTCGATGATGAGCAGTGCAGTGTCCGGCATGCCGTGAGCCTGTCCACCCGCCGCCGGGACAATGCCGGAAGAACGCCGAACCGGACCCCTGTTTGACGTGCGTCACCCCCGGGGTATGCTCTCGGGCCCCCGATTGGCCAGCCCCCCGCCCTCTATGGCAGACTGTCGGAGTTGCTCGGTCGAGTGTTGATGCTGCGCGCCTCCCGCCGGGAGGACCGGAAGCGAGTCCCACAGTACTCGTCGCCCTAACTGCCTCACGGCAGCGCTGGGGCGGACGTACGGGAATCTTTCGGGAAGTGTGGTGCAGCACCGGCCAGGCGCCCGGTGGGCCTTCCGCCCTCGGCTTGCGGTTCCGGAAGGGCCGTGTGCATTCCCCGCAGGGATGTTCGAACAAGGGGCATCTGTGTCAGCGGGAGCGCGACACGCCCGACCGCGTGGGTCGGAGGAACGAAGGCAGCAGAAGGAATCCGCCGGGTTCCAGAGCGTTAACAGAGACAGGACTACTGAGTAGCCATGGCGGGACAGAAGATCCGCATCCGGCTCAAGGCCTACGACCACGAGGTCATCGACTCCTCGGCGAAGAAGATCGTCGAGACGGTGACCCGCACTGGTGCGTCGGTCGCGGGCCCGGTGCCGCTGCCCACTGAGAAGAACGTGTACTGCGTCATCAAGTCGCCGCACAAGTACAAGGACTCGCGCGAGCACTTCGAGATGCGCACCCACAAGCGCCTGATCGACATTCTCGACCCCACCCCCAAGACCGTTGACTCTCTGATGCGACTCGACCTCCCGGCCGGTGTCGACATCGAGATCAAGCTCTGAGGGTCGGTGAGCTGAGAATGGCTAAGCAGATCAAGGGCATCCTGGGCGAGAAGCTCGGCATGACGCAGGTGTGGGACGAGAACAACCGTGTTGTTCCGGTCACCGTCGTCAAGGCCGGCCCCAACGTCGTCACCCAGGTCCGTACCAACGACGTCGACGGCTACGAGTCGGTCCAGATCGCCTTCGGCGAGATCGACCCGCGCAAGGTGAACAAGCCCCTCAAGGGCCACTTCGCGAAGGCCGACGTCACCCCCCGTCGCCACCTTGTCGAGATCCGCACGGCTGACGCCGCCGAGTACACCCTCGGCCAGGAAGTCACCGCCGAGGTCTTCGAGGCCGGCGTGAAGGTCGACGTCACCGGCAAGAGCAAGGGCAAGGGCTTCGCCGGTGTCATGAAGCGTCACAACTTCAAGGGCCTCGGCGCCGGTCACGGCACCCAGCGCAAGCACCGCTCGCCCGGTTCCATCGGTGGCTGCGCCACCCCGGGCCGCGTGTTCAAGGGCCTCCGCATGGCGGGTCGCATGGGCAACGAGCGTGTCACCACCCAGAACCTGACCGTCCACGCCGTTGACGCGGAGAAGGGTCTGCTGCTCATCAAGGGCGCGGTTCCCGGTCCGAACGGCGGCCTCGTCCTGGTCCGCACCGCGGCCAAGGGGGCCTGAGGTAACCGATGAGCACTGTTGACATCCTTTCGCCTGCCGGCGAGAAGACCGGTAGCGTCGAGCTCCCCGCGGAGATCTTCGGCGTGGAGAAGGTCAGCATCCCGCTGATCCACCAGGTCGTCGTCGCGCAGAACGCCGCTGCCCGTCAGGGCACGCACAAGACGAAGACCCGTGGCGAGGTCCGTGGTGGCGGCAAGAAGCCGTACCGCCAGAAGGGCACCGGCCGCGCCCGTCAGGGCTCGACCCGCGCCCCGCAGTTCGCCGGCGGTGGCGTCGTCCACGGCCCGCAGCCGCGTGACTACTCGCAGCGCACCCCCAAGAAGATGAAGGCTGCCGCTCTGCGTCACGCCCTCACCGACCGGGCGCGCCACAACCGCATCCACGTCGTCACCGGCGTGATCGAGGGCGAGACCCCCAGCACCAAGGCCGCTCGCACGCTGTTCGGCAAGATCTCGGAGCGCAAGAACCTGCTCCTGGTCGTCGACCGCGCCGACGAGGCCGCGTGGCTGTCCGCCCGCAACCTGCCCCAGGTCCACATCCTGGAGCCGGGCCAGCTGAACACGTACGACGTGATCGTCTCGGACGACGTGGTCTTCACCCAGGCCGCTCTCGAGTCCTTCGTCGCCGGCCCGAAGGCCAACGACACCGAAGGGACCGAGGTCTGATGGCTACCCGCCACCCGAGCATCGCCTCGAAGGCCGCCAAGGCCGCCAAGGCCGCGCGCGTCGCCAAGGCGCGCCGCCACGAGGCCGAGGGCAAGAACACCGTCGAGACCCCGATCAGCAAGTCGTACACGGACCCCCGTGACGTCCTGCTGAAGCCGGTCGTCTCGGAGAAGAGCTACGCGCTCCTCGACGAGAACAAGTACACGTTCATCGTCGCCCCGAACGCCAACAAGACCCAGATCAAGCAGGCCGTCCAGGCGGTCTTCTCGGTCAAGGTCACCGGGGTCAACACGCTCAACCGCCAGGGCAAGCGCAAGCGCACGAAGACCGGTTTCGGTCAGCGTGCCGGCAGCAAGCGCGCGATCGTGACCCTTGCCGAGGGCGACCGTATCGACATCTTCGGCGGTCCGTCCGCGTAAGCGGGTCGGATCGTCCGATATCGGACGAGGACTGAGAAATGGGAATCCGCAAGTACAAGCCGACTACGCCGGGCCGTCGTGGCGCCAGCGTCGCCGACTTCGTCGAGGTCACGCGGTCCACGCCGGAGAAGTCGCTGGTCCGCCCCCTGCACAGCAAGGGCGGCCGTAACAACGCCGGTCGTGTGACCGTTCGCCACCAGGGTGGCGGACACAAGCGCGCCTACCGAGTGATCGACTTCCGTCGTCACGACAAGGACGGCGTGCCGGCGAAGGTCGCGCACATCGAGTACGACCCCAACCGCACCGCGCGCATCGCGCTGCTGCACTACGCGGACGGCGAGAAGCGCTACATCCTCGCCCCGCGCAACCTGCAGCAGGGCGACACCGTGGAGAACGGTCCCGGGGCCGACATCAAGCCGGGCAACAACCTGGCCCTCCGCAACATCCCGGTCGGTACCACGATCCACGCGATCGAGCTCCGTCCCGGTGGTGGCGCCAAGTTCGCCCGCTCCGCGGGTGCCTCGGTGCAGCTGCTCGCCCGTGAGGGCGCCATGGCGACCCTCCGTATGCCGTCCGGCGAGATCCGCATGGTGGACGCGCGCTGCCGCGCCACCGTCGGTGAGGTCGGCAACGCCGAGCAGTCGAACATCAACTGGGGCAAGGCCGGCCGTAAGCGGTGGCTGGGCGTTCGCCCGACCGTCCGTGGTGTCGTGATGAACCCGGTCGACCACCCGCACGGTGGTGGTGAGGGCCGGACCTCCGGTGGTCGCCACCCTGTGTCCCCGTGGGGCAAGAAGGAAGGCCGTACTCGTTCGCCCAAGAAGGCGTCGAACAAGTACATCGTCCGCCGCCGCAAGACGAACAAGAAGCGCTAAGGACGGGTTGAGATGCCGCGTAGCTTGAAGAAGGGGCCCTTCGTCGACGACCACCTGATCAAGAAGGTGGACGCCCAGAACGAAGCCGGCACCAAGAACGTCATCAAGACCTGGTCCCGCCGCTCGATGATCGTCCCGGCCATGCTGGGTCACACCCTGGCGGTGCACAACGGCAAGACCCACATCCCGGTGTTCGTCACCGAGTCGATGGTCGGCCACAAGCTCGGCGAGTTCTCGCCGACCCGCACCTTCCGGGGCCACGTCAAGGACGACCGGAAGTCGAAGCGCCGCTAGTAGCGGATCGCATTCAGACACGTAAGTAACTGAGAGGGACAACCATGGAAGCCAGGGCCCAGGCGCGGTACATCCGCGTTACGCCCATGAAGGCCCGCCGCGTGGTGGACCTTATCCGTGGCATGGATGCCACGGAGGCTCAGGCTGTTCTGCGATTCGCTCCGCAGGCAGCCTCCGTGCCGGTCGGCAAGGTGCTCGACAGCGCCATCGCCAACGCCGCGCACAACTACGACCACACCGACGCCGACAGCCTCTTCATCTCCGAGGCGTACGTCGACGAGGGCCCGACCCTGAAGCGGTTCCGTCCGCGCGCCCAGGGCCGTGCCTACCGGATCCGCAAGCGGACCAGCCACATCACCGTGGTCGTCAGCAGCAAGGAAGGAACCCGGTAATGGGCCAGAAGGTTAACCCGCATGGGTTCCGGCTCGGCATCACCACGGACTTCAAGTCCCGGTGGTACGCCGACAAGCTGTACAAGGACTACGTCAAGGAAGACGTCGCCATCCGCCGGATGATGACGTCCGGCATGGAGCGCGCCGGTATCTCGAAGGTGGAGATCGAGCGCACCCGTGACCGTGTGCGTGTGGACATCCACACCGCGCGTCCGGGCATCGTCATCGGCCGCCGTGGCGCCGAGGCCGACCGCATCCGCGGTGACCTCGAGAAGCTCACGGGCAAGCAGGTCCAGCTGAACATCCTCGAGGTCAAGAACCCCGAGACGGACGCTCAGCTGGTTGCTCAGGCCGTTGCCGAGCAGCTCTCCTCCCGCGTCTCCTTCCGCCGCGCCATGCGTAAGAGCATGCAGTCGGCGATGAAGGCCGGCGCCAAGGGCATCAAGATCCAGTGCGGTGGCCGCCTCGGCGGCGCCGAGATGTCCCGCTCGGAGTTCTACCGCGAGGGCCGTGTGCCCCTGCACACGCTCCGCGCGAACGTGGACTACGGCTTCTTCGAGGCCAAGACGACCTTCGGCCGTATCGGTGTGAAGGTCTGGATCTACAAGGGCGACGTCAAGAACATCGCCGAGGTCCGCGCCGAGAACGCCGCAGCCCGTGCCGGCAACCGCCCGGCCCGTGGTGGCGGCGCTGCCGACCGCCCGGCCCGTGGTGGCCGCGGTGGCGAGCGGCGCGGTCGCAAGCCGCAGCAGGCTGCCGGCGCCGAGGCCCCCAAGGCCGAGGCCCCCGCCGCCGCTCCGGCTGAGAGCACCGGAACGGAGGCCTGACCGACATGCTGATCCCCCGTAGGGTCAAGCACCGCAAGCAGCACCACCCGAAGCGCGACGGCGCTGCCAAGGGTGGCACCACGGTTGCGTTCGGCGAGTACGGCATCCAGGCGCTCACCCCGGCGTACGTGACGAACCGTCAGATCGAGGCCGCTCGTATCGCCATGACGCGTCACATCAAGCGTGGTGGCAAGGTCTGGATCAACATCTACCCGGACCGTCCCCTCACCAAGAAGCCCGCCGAGACCCGCATGGGTTCCGGTAAGGGTTCCCCGGAGTGGTGGATCGCCAACGTCAAGCCCGGACGCGTGATGTTCGAGCTGTCGTACCCCAACGAGAAGATCGCCCGTGAGGCCCTCACCCGCGCAGCCCACAAGCTGCCGATGAAGTGCCGGATCGTCAAGCGCGAGGCAGGTGAAGCGTGATGTCGGCCGGTACCAAGGCGTCCGAGCTGCGCGAGCTGGGCAACGAGGAGCTTCTGGGCAAGCTCCGCGAGGCCAAGGAAGAGCTGTTCAACCTCCGCTTCCAGGCGGCGACGGGTCAGCTCGAGAACCACGGTCGGCTCAAGGCCGTCCGTAAGGACATCGCGCGGATCTACACCCTGATGCGTGAGCGCGAGCTGGGCATCGAGACGGTGGAGAGCGCCTGATGAGCGAGAGCAACGTGACTGAGAACACTGAGGCGCGCGGCAGCTTCCGCAAGACCCGTGAGGGTCTCGTCGTCAGCGACAAGATGGACAAGACCGTCGTCGTCGCCGTCGAGGACCGCGTCAAGCACGCGCTGTACGGCAAGGTCATCCGCCGTACGAACAAGCTCAAGGCGCACGACGAGCAGAACGCCGCGGGCGTCGGCGACCGTGTCCTCCTCATGGAGACCCGGCCGCTGTCCGCGACGAAGCGCTGGCGCGTCGTCGAGATCCTCGAGAAGGCCAAGTAATCTCCTGCGGGGCATCCCTCGCAGGACAGTTCCGCCAGGCTCCGGGGGCCGTTCCTGAACGGCCCCCGGGGAACCGGCAGACACACAGGAGATAGACGTGATCCAGCAGGAGTCGCGACTGCGCGTCGCCGACAACACTGGTGCGAAGGAGATCCTTTGCATCCGTGTGCTCGGTGGCTCCGGTCGCCGCTACGCGGGCATCGGTGACGTCATCGTCGCCACCGTCAAGGACGCGATCCCCGGCGGCAACGTGAAGAAGGGTGACGTCATCAAGGCGGTCATCGTTCGCACCGTCAAGGAGCGCCGCCGTCCGGACGGCTCGTACATCCGCTTCGACGAGAACGCCGCCGTCATTCTGAAGAACGACGGCGACCCTCGCGGCACCCGCATCTTCGGCCCGGTCGGGCGTGAGCTGCGCGAGAAGAAGTTCATGAAGATCATCTCGCTGGCTCCGGAGGTGCTGTAAGCATGAAGATCAAGAAGGGCGACCTGGTCCAGGTCATCACCGGCAAGGACAAGGGCAAGCAGGGCAAGGTCATCGCGGCCTACCCCCGCGAGGACCGTGTCCTGGTCGAGGGTGTCAACCGGGTCAAGAAGCACACCAAGGCCGGCCCGACCGCTCGCGGTTCCCAGGCCGGCGGCATCGTCACGACCGAGGCGCCCGTCCACGTCTCCAACGTCCAGCTGGTCGTTGAGAAGGACGGCAACAAGGTCGTCACGCGTGTCGGTTACCGCTTCGACGACGAAGGCAACAAGATCCGCGTTGCCAAGCGGACGGGTGAGGACATCTGATGGCTACCACCACTGCTCCGCGTCTGAAGCTGAAGTACCGCGAGGAGATCGCGGGCAAGATGCGTGACGAGTTCAAGTACGAGAACGTCATGCAGATCCCCGGCCTCGTCAAGATCGTGGTCAACATGGGTGTCGGCGACGCCGCCCGTGACTCGAAGCTGATCGAGGGCGCCATCCGCGACCTCACCACGATCACCGGCCAGAAGCCGCAGGTCACCAAGGCCCGCAAGTCCATCGCGCAGTTCAAGCTGCGTGAGGGCCAGCCGATCGGTGCCCACGTCACGCTCCGTGGCGACCGCATGTGGGAGTTCCTGGACCGCACCCTGTCGCTCGCGCTCCCGCGCATCCGCGACTTCCGTGGTCTGTCCCCCAAGCAGTTCGACGGCCGTGGCAACTACACCTTCGGTCTCACGGAGCAGGTCATGTTCCACGAGATCGACCAGGACAAGATCGACCGTACCCGGGGCATGGACATCACCGTGGTCACCACGGCGACCAACGACGCTGAGGGCCGCGCGCTCCTTCGTCACCTCGGCTTCCCGTTCAAGGAGGCGTGAGCGAGATGGCGAAGAAGGCTCTGATTGCCAAGGCTGCTCGCAAGCCCAAGTTCGGTGTGCGTGGCTACACGCGCTGCCAGCGCTGCGGCCGTCCGCACTCCGTGTACCGCAAGTTCGGCCTCTGCCGCGTGTGCCTTCGTGAGATGGCTCACCGTGGCGAGCTGCCGGGCGTGACCAAGAGCTCCTGGTAATCCCCGCTTTTAGGGATTCCCGAAGCTCTCGGTAAGCAATGGGCGTGTCAGGTGCCCTGCTCTCCATGGCTTAGGCTTGGAGGGTTGGGCGCCTGACGGTCGCCCGTACGACTTACTACGCCGTAGGTCCACCGCGCCGCACCCGTCCCGTCTCGGATCGGGGAGAGGGATGGCGCACCAGGAAACCCCGGCGAGAGAGGCCGAAGGCCAATTCATGACCATGACTGATCCGATCGCAGACATGCTTACGCGTCTGCGGAACGCGAACTCGGCATACCACGACTCCGTGACGATGCCGGCGTCCAAGATCAAGTCTCACATCGCGGAGATCCTCCAGCAGGAGGGCTTCATCACGGGCTGGAAGGTCGAGGACGCCGAGGTCGGCAAGAACCTCGTCCTGGACCTGAAGTTCGGTCCCAACCGTGAGCGCTCCATCGCGGGCATCAAGCGGATCTCCAAGCCCGGTCTCCGGGTGTACGCGAAGTCCACCTCCCTGCCGAAGGTGCTGGGCGGCCTCGGCGTGGCGATCATCTCCACGTCGCACGGGCTCCTCACCGACAAGCAGGCCGGCAAGAAGGGCGTGGGTGGGGAAGTCCTCGCCTACGTCTGGTAGCAGAAGGGAACGGAGGAAACAGCTATGTCGCGTATCGGCAAGCTCCCCATCGCGGTTCCCGCCGGCGTGGACGTCACCATCGACGGCCGCACGGTGCAGGTCAAGGGCCCCAAGGGCGAGCTGACCCACACCATCGTGGCTCCGATCGACATCGCCAAGGGCGAGGACGGCACTCTCGCGGTGACCCGCCCCAACGACGAGCGTCAGAGCAAGGCCCTGCACGGCCTGTCCCGCACGCTGGTGGCGAACATGATCACCGGCGTGACCCAGGGTTACGTGAAGAAGCTCGAGATCAGCGGTGTCGGTTACCGCGTGACCGCCAAGGGCTCGAACCTCGAGTTCGCGCTCGGTTACAGCCACCCGATCCTGGTCGAGGCCCCCGAGGGCATCACCTTCAAGGTCGAGGCTCCGACCCGTTTCTCGGTCGAGGGCATCGACAAGCAGAAGGTCGGCGAGGTCGCGGCCAACATCCGCAAGCTGCGCAAGCCCGACCCGTACAAGGCCAAGGGCGTCAAGTACGAGGGCGAAGTCATCCGCCGCAAGGTCGGAAAGGCGGGTAAGTAAGCCATGGCATACGGACAGAAGATCCTCAAGGGCGACGCCTACAAGCGCGCCGCGATCAAGCGCCGTCACATCCGGATCCGTAAGAACATTTCCGGTACGGCGGAGCGTCCCCGTCTGGTCGTTACCCGCTCGAACCGCCACATCGTGGCCCAGGTGATCGACGACATCAAGGGTCACACCCTGGCGTCGGCGTCCACGCTGGACACCTCGGTCCGCGGTGGCGAGGGCGACAAGTCCTCGCAGGCCAAGCAGGTCGGCGCCCTGGTCGCCGAGCGTGCCAAGGCCGCCGGTGTCGAGGCCGTGGTGTTCGACCGTGGTGGTAACCAGTACGCCGGGCGCATCGCCGCCCTGGCGGACGCCGCCCGCGAGGCCGGGCTCAAGTTCTGAGCCGCTTGTAGCTAGCGGAAAGAGAGAGGTAATCCAATGGCTGGACCCCAGCGCCGCGGTGGCGGTGCCGGTGGCGGCGAGCGGCGGGACCGGAAGGGCCGTGACGGCGGCGCTGCTGCCGCCGAGAAGACCGCGTACGTTGAGCGCGTTGTCGCGATCAACCGCGTCGCCAAGGTTGTGAAGGGTGGTCGTCGCTTCAGCTTCACCGCGCTGGTCGTGGTGGGCGACGGTGACGGCACCGTGGGTGTCGGTTACGGCAAGGCCAAGGAGGTGCCGGCCGCCATCGCCAAGGGCGTTGAGGAGGCCAAGAAGCACTTCTTCAAGGTCCCCCGTATCCAGGGCACCATCCCGCACCCGATCCAGGGTGAGAAGGCTGCCGGCGTCGTGCTGCTCAAGCCCGCGTCCCCGGGTACCGGTGTTATCGCCGGTGGTCCGGTGCGTGCGGTGCTCGAGTGCGCCGGTATCCACGACATCCTGTCGAAGTCGCTCGGCTCCGACAACGCGATCAACATCGTGCACGCCACCGTGGCGGCCCTCAAGGGCCTGCAGCGTCCCGAGGAGGTCGCGGCCCGCCGTGGCCTGCCGCTCGAGGACGTCGCGCCCGCGGCTCTGCTGCGTGCCCGCGCCGGAGTGGGTGCGTGATGGCGCAGCTGAAGATCACGCAGGTCAAGTCCTACATCGGCAGCAAGCAGAACCACCGTGACACCCTGCGTTCCCTTGGTCTCAAGGGCATCAACACGCAGGTCGTCAAGGAGGACCGCCCCGAGTTCCGCGGCATGGTGCACACCGTCCGCCACCTCGTGACGGTCGAGGAGGTCGACTGATCATGGCGGAGCAGAACCCGCTCAAGATCCACAACCTCCGTCCGGCCCCCGGCGCCAAGACCGCCAAGACCCGTGTCGGTCGTGGTGAGGCGTCGAAGGGTAAGACGGCCGGTCGTGGTACCAAGGGTACGAAGGCTCGTTACCAGGTTCCGGAGCGCTTCGAGGGTGGCCAGATGCCCCTCCATATGCGTCTCCCGAAGCTGAAGGGCTTCAAGAACCCGTTCAAGACCGAGTACCAGGTCGTGAACCTCGACAAGCTGGCCGCGCTGTACCCGGAGGGTGGCGAGGTCACCGTCGAGGGTCTCGTCGCCAAGGGTGCCGTTCGCAAGAACAGCCTCGTCAAGGTCCTCGGCCAGGGTGAGGTCTCCGTGGCGCTGCAGGTGACGGTCGACGCCGTCTCCGGCTCCGCCAAGGAGAAGATCACCGCCGCCGGCGGCACCGTCACCGAGCTCGTCTGAGACTCTCGGACGTCATCGATGACGTAAGCGATCCCGACCGGGGATACCCTCTAGTGGGGTATCCCCGGTTGGTCGTTCCTCGGGGGCACGGTCGCCGGTAAGGTGGCCTGCGCTGTTCTTTTTTCTTATTCGTCGAACCTCAAGACCGTCACCCTTGACGCAGTTGCGCGGGGGTCGCAGGAGGCACCGTGCTCACCGCGTTCGCCCGGGCGTTCAGGACGCCCGACCTGCGCAAGAAACTGCTCTTCACGCTCGGGATCATCGTGGTGTACCGGGTCGGCACCCATGTCCCGATCCCCGGCGTCAACTACAAGGCCGTCCAGACGTGTGTGAACGAGGCCTCGGGCAACCAGGGCCTGTTCGGTCTCGTCAACATGTTCAGCGGCGGTGCGCTGCTCCAGATCACGATCTTCGCGCTCGGCATCATGCCGTACATCACGGCCAGCATCATCCTTCAGCTGCTGACCGTGGTCATCCCGCGCCTGGAAGCCCTGAAGAAGGAGGGCCAGGCGGGTACGGCGAAGATCACGCAGTACACCCGTTACCTGACGGTGGCGCTCGCCATCCTGCAGGGCACCGGCCTGGTCGCCACCGCGCGCAGCGGCGCTCTCTTCTCCGGGTGCACGGTCGCCTCCAGCATCGTCCCGGACCAGGCGATCTTCACCACCATCACGATGGTCATCTGCATGACCGCCGGTACGGCCGTCGTCATGTGGCTCGGTGAGCTCATCACCGACCGCGGCATCGGCAACGGCATGTCGATCCTGATGTTCATCTCGATCGCCGCGACCTTCCCGTCCGCGCTGTGGGCCATCAAGAAGCAGGGCACCCTGGCCGGCGGCTGGATCGAGTTCGGCACCGTCGTCCTCGTCGGCCTGGTCATGGTCGGCCTGGTGGTCTTCGTCGAGCAGGCGCAGCGTCGTATCCCGGTGCAGTACGCGAAGCGGATGATCGGCCGCCGTTCCTACGGTGGTACGTCCACGTACATCCCGCTCAAGGTGAACCAGGCCGGTGTGATTCCGGTCATCTTCGCCTCGTCGCTGCTCTACATTCCGGCGCTCGTGGCGCAGTTCGCCGGCGGTGACTCGGGCTGGAAGCGGTGGGTCACCACGAACCTCACCAAGGGCGATCACCCGGTTTACATCACTTCGTACTTCTTGCTGATCGTTTTCTTCGCGTTCTTCTACGTCGCTATCTCCTTCAACCCCGAGGAAGTAGCCGACAACATGAAGAAGTATGGTGGCTTCATCCCGGGCATCCGGGCTGGCCGACCGACCGCTGAGTACCTCAGCTACGTACTCAACCGGATCACCTGGCCGGGTTCGCTGTATCTGGGACTGATCGCTCTCGTACCGACGATGGCGTTGGTTGGTTTTAAGGCAAACCAGAACTTCCCGTTCGGTGGTACCAGCATCCTGATCATCGTGGGTGTGGGCCTTGAGACGGTGAAGCAGATCGAGAGCCAGCTTCAGCAGCGCAATTACGAAGGGTTCCTCCGCTGATGCGTATCGTCCTCGTCGGGCCGCCGGGCGCTGGTAAGGGAACGCAAGCCGTTCGCCTTGCCGGGGAGCTGAAGATCCCGCACATCTCCACGGGCGACCTCTTCCGCGCCAACATCAGCCAGGAGACGGAGCTCGGGAAGCTCGCGAAGTCCTACATGGACGCCGGCAACCTCGTCCCCGACGAGGTCACCATCGCGATGGCGAAGGACCGCATGGAGCAGCAGGACGCCGTGAACGGCTTCCTGCTGGACGGTTTCCCGCGCAACGTCTCGCAGGCCGAGGCGCTGGACGAGCTGCTGCAGACCGAGGGCATCAAGCTGGACGCGGTGCTGGACCTGGAGGTTCCCGAGGAGGAGGTCGTCAAGCGGATCGCCGGTCGGCGCATCTGCCGCAACGACTCCTCGCACGTGTTCCACGTGACGTACAAGCAGCCGGCCAAGGAAGGCGTCTGCGACGTCTGCGGCGGCGAGCTGTACCAGCGGGACGACGACTCCGAGGCCACCGTGCGTACGCGCCTCGAGGTCTACCACACGCAGACCGAGCCGATCATCGACTACTACAAGGCGCAGGGGCTGGTGGCCACCATCTCCGCGCTCGGCAAGGTGGAAGAGGTCACGACTCGCGCCATGGAGGCGCTGCAGCGCGACGAGGACTAGAAGTGCCGTGAAGATCTCGGAATCGCGCCCGGCTCACGCTGGTGTGAGCTGACTGACACTCATCGGGACGTGGGTGTCGATTCGGGCGACCGCGGCGAGATCTTCCACTGCCTTCCAAGCCCTGTTGTCCTGTCCTGGCGGATGGCCGGCCTTTGCCATCCGCTGGGCCTGTTGATGGCTCCGAGGACCGCGAACGAAACGCACGATCACCGTACATGTGGGCCGCCCCTGGCTGGGGCGGCCCACATTGGCATGTGCGGCCGTATAGGGGCGGGCCGGCCTCTGCTCCGCATAGGGCTATGGCATAGATCACCTCAGGTGGAGGGGCTCTTACCTAATGTGCTTTCAGCGCGCTCAATCCTGTTCGCATCTGTCCCGATTGGTAGCGCATTGAATTCCTGCTTCCGTTTGGAATCCCTTCGTCCGCTCACCCTCCGTCACCACGGGCGACCCTCAAATGAACCTCAAATCTGTTCATCTGCTGATCACACTCGCTTAAAGTCGCTGATCAGCCGGACGAATTATTTCGTTGACGAACTCTGGTTGAACCGGTTTTCTTTCCTGTGGGGGTACTGGCATGAAACCCGGGCAACTGGTCCGTGAGGATCGCGGGCCGGCTTCTGGTGCGCGACGCCGGAAAGTCCGTCCTTTCGTGGTGGCAGGCATGGCCGCGATCCTTGTCGGGGCCGGAATTACGGTGGCGCTGGCCACAACCGGCGATGATGCTCCGGAGCGGCCCGTGAGCAAACCCGCGGGCATGGTGGCGCATCCGGATCAGTCGCCGCCGAGGGAATTGATTGCCGCGGGGAAAGTCGCCGTCTCGGCGTACTACACGGTGCGGGTGGAGAAGCGGGCGCATGGCGATGGAGCCCTTGTCTACACATGGAGCCTCCTGAACTCCACCACCGGTCGATATGAGAAGACCGACTGGGCCTGGCTCGATGTGGCACCGGGGATGAAGACCGCCGCGGTCTTGGAACGCGGTCTGCCGGTCAACCGCATTGGGCTGGTGGATCTCTCCACCGGCAAGGTGGAACGGTGGATAAAGACAGATCATGGCGTTGGCGGTGTGCAGTTTTCGCCGGATGGCAAGCGCCTGGTGGCAACCACCTATGACGCCAATCCTGATGGGCTTTTCAAGGACGCGTCCTACCGGTTGAACGGCAAGGTGGTGCCGGGGCCGAAGCCGAGCCGTACGGGGTTTTATGTCATCGATGTCGCCTCTGGTCGGGCGGATTTCACTGCGCGCCCGCCCAGGAAGGACGACCACGGGTTCGTCGTCGGCGGCGGGCGCCAGGACCTCGGCTGGAGCCGTGACGGCACGCTGCTGTGGGAGCCCTGGGATACCAAGGTGGGCAGGGTTTTCTACCGCGTGGACGGTGAAGAGGTGCCTGCCCCCAGGTCGGAGAAGGAACTGAGATCCCCGCGAGCGATCCTCTCCCCCGACGGGAAGCTGGTGACAGGCCAGTACGCGGGCGACGGTGACCAGATCGTCTCCGAGGTGTTGGATGTCAGGACCGGGAAGCGCGACGCACTCGTGCCCGGTCAGCAGCTGCTGGCCTGGGCTGACGACGATTGGCTCATCGCCTTCAGGTGTGATCCCGAGCAATGTGAACCCGGTAAGGGTGAGTTCCGAAACCAACTCATCCTTACCAGCCTGGACGGAAAAGACGTTATCCCCCTTTCCGGCTTCCGGGATTCTGACCTTCGCGACCCCAGTCGCTGGACTCCGATCCTCAGCAATCGCTGACCTACTGAGCGGGACTCTGGCTACCGCGAGCTCTGGGTCTTGTCGCCTTCGGCGTCCGGATTCAGCGGCGCTGGGAGTTTCCGTACGCCTGACTGGTGCTCGTATTTTTGATTCCCCTACTTATCAAGAGTCGATTGACCGTGGACATTCAGAAACTTGATCGGTAGGGTAAAGCTGGATCACCGGAACCGCCCCAAAGCGGTTCTGCAGATTGGTTGGGCCGGTTTAAGGCCCATGAGTAAAAGGGGTGGGAAATCGAATGACTAAGACCACGATTAGGCGTGTGGCAATGGCCGCCGCGGCCGCAGCCACAGTGGTTGGTTTTGCGAGTGTTCCGGCTGCAGCAGCGACTGGCGGCCAGATCGTCTACCTTCCGTCCAGCCGTGGCTTCATGGAGTACTGGGACGACGGTGACAAGTTCGAGGTCTGCGACACCAAGGCTGACGGCTACGGCGTCACCGGGAAATTGCGGACCGCCGTCGACGGCCAGATCCAGGAGGTCTTCACCATCGACGACGGTGGTGACAGCGGCTGTGACTGGAAGACCCACGACATCATCGGCCGCCAGGCGTACGACATGATCGTGAACTGGCACGGCAACAACGACTGGTACGGCTCCGTGTACTTCTCCGAGTCCTGAGCACAGTGCTCCAGCGAAGCCCCGGTCGGTGCGACCGGGGCTTCGTCGCGCTCGACGTGCTGCTTCCCGCCCCGTTCGATACGGGCCAGAACGTACGCGTATCCTGGAGCGCCGTGATTCCAGTGGCCAGGAGGCGCAATCCATCGTGGTGGAACTCAAGACCCCGGAGCAGATCGCCAAGATGCGTGAGGCGGGGCTGGTCGTCGCCGCCATCCACGCGGCCACTCGTGAGGCCGCGGTGCCCGGCGCCACCACCAAGGACCTGGACGAGGTGGCCCGCAAGGTCCTCGCCGAGCACGGCGCCAAGTCGAACTTCCTCGGCTACGGCGGTTTCCCCGCCACCATCTGCACGTCCGTCAACGACGTGGTCGTCCACGGCATCCCCTCCGAGGACGTCGTCCTCAAGGACGGCGACATCATCTCCATCGACTGCGGCGCGATCGTCGACGGCTGGCACGGCGACGCCGCATACACCGCGTTCGTGGGCTCGGGGCACGCTCCGGAGCTGATCGAGCTCTCCCGGGTGACCGAGGAGTCGATGTGGGCCGGCATCGCGGCGATGAAGCAGGGCAGCCGCCTGGTGGACGTGTCCCGGGCGATCGAGACGTACATCCGCCGGCAGCCGAAGCCGGGCGGCGGCAAGTACGGGATCATCGAGGACTACGGCGGCCACGGCATCGGCACCGAGATGCACATGGACCCGCACCTGCTGAACTACGTCGACCGGCGGCGCGGCAAGGGGCCGAAGCTGGTGCCCGGGTTCTGCCTGGCCATCGAGCCGATGGTGTCGCTGGGGACGCCGCGGACGGAGGTCCTGGAGGACGACTGGACCGTCATCACGACGGACGGGACCTGGTCGTCGCACTGGGAGCACAGTGTGGCGCTGACCGAAGAGGGGCCCCTGGTGCTGACGGCGCCCGACGGGGGCAAGGCCAAGCTGGCCGAGCTGGGGATCACGGCCGCGCCGGATCCGCTGGGCTGAGCACCGTTCGAAGCCGTGGCTCCGGTGAGGACCGAGCGCGCCGTTCCTGGTGCCCCTGAAGGGGCGCTTCAGCGGGGCGCGCTTAACGATCTGCCTTGTGGGGCAGGATCTCTCGATTCGTCTTTCCGGGTGCGCTGACGTAGACTGACTCGTCGGCTCTCGTGCACCCGCATGTCCGCATGCACCCGAGAGGGGAAAGTGCGGGAGTCGATCAAGGTAGTCGATTCGAAGGGCGAAGCGTGGCCAAGAAGCAAGGTGCCATCGAGATCGAGGGCACTGTCGTCGAGTCTCTTCCGAACGCCATGTTCAAGGTCGAGCTCCAGAACGGCCACCAGGTCCTGGCACACATCAGCGGCAAGATGCGTATGCACTACATCCGCATCCTCCCTGACGACCGGGTCGTGGTGGAGCTGTCTCCGTACGACCTGACGCGTGGCCGGATCGTCTACCGCTACAAGTAGATCCCTCTGACTCGGAGAACCTCAATCCCATGAAGGTCAAGCCGAGCGTCAAGAAGATCTGCGACAAGTGCAGGGTGATCCGCCGTCACGGTCGGGTCATGGTCATTTGCGAGAACCCGCGCCACAAGCAGCGCCAGGGCTGACGCACGACCGATCCCTCTGCATCGACATCGCAGAGATTCGCGCGACGCGAGCTGAATTTGTTCATACGCAGGACCCAGGTGCCGAAGGCGCCTGACACCCCCGGTTCGGAGGCCGGGGACCCAGTTCGTACCTGGTACGGCGGCTGGGAACCGGTTCTGCGGAAGACCTCCGAAGATCACCAGGAGCCATTGAAGTGGCACGCGTTTCCGGTGTTGACATCCCGCGCGAAAAGCGCGTGGAGGTCGCCCTCACCTACGTGTTCGGCATCGGCCGGACGCTCTCCCAGCAGACGCTGGCCGAGACCGGTATCGACCCGAACACCCGTGTTCGCGACCTGACCGAAGAGCAGCTGGTCGCCATCCGCGAGTACGTCGACAACAACATCAAGACCGAGGGTGACCTCCGTCGCGAGATCCAGGCCGACATCCGCCGCAAGGTCGAGATCGGTTGCTACCAGGGTCTGCGTCACCGTCGCGGTCTGCCCGTCCGCGGTCAGCGCACCAGCACGAACGCCCGCACCCGCAAGGGCCCGCGTCGCGCCATCGCCGGCAAGAAGAAGCCGGGCAAGAAGTAGTCCGCAGCGGACCTCTGTCCACGGTCTTCGCTGTAGGACCGACCACCTCCCGTAGGAGTTAGTAGATGCCCCCCAAGGGTCGTCAGGGCGCTGCCAAGAAGGTGCGCCGCAAGGAAAAGAAGAACGTCGCTCACGGCCACGCGCACATCAAGAGCACGTTCAACAACACGATCGTCTCCATCACGGACCCGTCCGGCAACGTGATCTCCTGGGCCTCCGCCGGCCACGTCGGCTTCAAGGGCTCCCGGAAGTCCACGCCGTTCGCCGCGCAGATGGCCGCCGAGTCGGCTGCCCGCCGCGCCCAGGAGCACGGCATGCGCAAGGTCGACGTGTTCGTGAAGGGCCCGGGTTCCGGTCGTGAGACCGCGATCCGCTCCCTGCAGGCCACGGGCCTCGAGGTCGGCTCCATCCAGGACGTCACCCCGACCCCGCACAACGGCTGCCGTCCGCCGAAGCGCCGTCGCGTCTGACGTCGCTTCGCAGGGCTGCCCGGGCGGTACGGCTCCGTAAGGGGCGTACCGCCCGTACCCTTGCAGTACCCGTGCTGTGTGTATGCGGCGCGGTCCCGTAGGACGTCAAATAGCGGGCGTCCACGAAAGAAGGATCTGATCCACACATGCTGATCGCTCAGCGTCCCTCGTTGACCGAAGAGGTCGTCGACGAATTCCGCTCCCGGTTCGTGATCGAGCCGCTGGAGCCGGGCTTCGGCTACACCCTCGGCAACTCGCTTCGCCGTACCCTCCTGTCCTCGATCCCCGGCGCTGCTGTCACCAGCATCCGGATCGACGGCGTGCTGCACGAGTTCACCACCGTGCCGGGCGTCAAGGAGGACGTCACCGACCTGATCCTCAACATCAAGCAGCTGGTCGTCTCCTCGGAGCACGACGAGCCGGTCGTGATGTACCTGCGCAAGCAGGGTCCGGGTCTGGTCACCGCCGCCGACATCGCGCCCCCGGCCGGTGTCGAGGTGCACAACCCCGACCTGGTCCTGGCCACGCTCAACGGCAAGGGCAAGCTGGAGATGGAGCTGACGGTCGAGCGTGGCCGCGGTTACGTCTCCGCCGTCCAGAACAAGCAGGTGGGCCAGGAGATCGGCCGTATTCCGGTCGACTCCATCTACAGCCCCGTGCTGAAGGTGACGTACAAGGTCGAGGCGACCCGTGTCGAGCAGCGGACCGACTTCGACAAGCTGATCGTCGACGTCGAGACGAAGCAGGCCATGCGGCCGCGCGACGCCATGGCGTCGGCGGGCAAGACCCTGGTGGAGCTGTTCGGTCTCGCCCGCGAGCTGAACATCGACGCCGAGGGCATCGACATGGGCCCGTCCCCCACGGACGCGGCGCTGGCGGCCGACCTCGCGCTCCCGATCGAGGAGCTCGAGCTGACCGTCCGTTCCTACAACTGCCTCAAGCGCGAGGGCATCCACTCCGTGGGTGAGCTCGTGGCGCGTTCCGAGGCGGACCTTCTGGACATCCGCAACTTCGGTGCGAAGTCCATCGACGAGGTCAAGGCGAAGCTGGCCGGCATGGGCCTGGCCCTCAAGGACAGCCCGCCCGGATTCGACCCCACGGCCGCTGCCGACGCCTTCGGCGCCGACGACGACGCGGACGCGGGTTTCGTGGAGACCGAGCAGTACTGATCGGTCGTATGCCGATGGGCAGCCGCTCATCGGGTTCCTGACTCCGGTACCTGACACGGCCGGGGCAGACACACAGGAGAAGAACAATGCCGAAGCCCACCAAGGGTGCCCGTCTGGGCGGCAGCGCCGCGCACGAGAAGCTGCTCCTCGCGAACCTCGCGAAGTCGCTGTTCGAGCACGGCCGTATCACCACCACCGAGGCGAAGGCCCGCCGCCTGCGCCCGTACGCCGAGCGTCTGGTCACCAAGGCGAAGAAGGGCGACCTTCACAACCGCCGTCAGGTGCTCCAGGTCATCACGGACAAGAGCATCGTGCACACGCTCTTCACCGAGATCGGTCCGCGCTACGAGAACCGTCCGGGTGGCTACACCCGCATCACCAAGATCGGTAACCGCCGTGGCGACAACGCGCCCATGGCTGTCATCGAGCTGGTCGAGGCGCTGACGGTCGCGCAGCAGGCCACCGGCGAGGCCGAGGCCGCCACCAAGCGTGCGGTCAAGGAGGCCGAGGAGACCAAGGTCGAGGAGACCAAGGTCGACGAGGTCGAGGAGACCGAGGCTGCCGAGGAGACCAAGGAGGCGTAAGCCGTCCTTGGGCTGCCGGTCTGTTGTGGCTGGTCGCGCAGTTGCCCCTGACGGGGCGCACCAGTGGGCCCGTTCCGATAGGGGACGGGCCCACTTTCATGTCCTGGGAGGATTGTCGGGTGAGTGACGAAGTTCAGCCCGGTTACGTCCGTGTCCGTCTCGACCTGTCGTACGACGGGTCCCACTTCCACGGCTGGGCCAAGCAGGCCGGCGGGAAGCGGACCGTGCAGGGGGAGATCGAGGACGCGCTGCGGGTCGTCACGCGGTCGCAGGACACGGTGTACGAGCTGACCGTGGCCGGGCGTACGGATGCCGGGGTGCACGCGCGGGGGCAGGTGGCGCATGTCGATCTGCCGGCCGGGGTGTGGGAGGAGCAGCGGGAGAAGCTGCTGAAGCGGCTCGCGGGGCGGCTGCCGAAGGACGTGCGGGTGTGGTCGGTCGGCGAGGCGCCGGCGGGGTTCAACGCGCGGTTCGCGGCGCTGTGGCGGCGGTACGTGTACCGGGTCGGGGACCGGCCGGGCGGCGTGGACCCGTTGCTGCGCAACCACGTGCTGTGGCACGACTGGGAACTGGACGTCGACGTCATGAACGCGGCCGCCAAGTCACTCGTCGGGGAGCACGACTTCGCCGCCTACGCGAAGAAGCGCGAGGGCGCGACGACGATCCGGGAGATCCTGGACTTCGGGGTGAGCCGGCGCGGCGACGGGGTCGTCGAGATCGAGGTCCGGGCCGACGCCTTCTGCCACAACCAGGTGCGGTCGATGGTCGGCGCGCTGCTGTTCGTGGGGGACGGGCACCGGGGCGTGGAGTGGCCGCGGAAGGTGCTGGACGCGGGGGTGCGGGACAGCGCCGTGCACGTCGTACGACCGCACGGGCTGACCCTGGAGGAGGTCGCGTACCCGGCGGCCGACCAGCTGCTGGAACGGCAGCGGCAGGCTCGCCGGGTGCGGGTGCGGACGGTCTGAGGGGTCAGCCGGCGAGGACCTTCTTGAACTTCGGTTCCAGGTACGGGGCCAGGGAGCTGGCGTAGCTGCCGCTCATGTGGCTGTAGTCCCAGTAGACGACATGTCCGCCGATCACGGCCGGGCAGAAGCCGTCGGCGCAGAAGGCGGGGATCGTGTCGACGACCTTGAACCCGTACTGCTGGGCCGCTTCCCGTTCCATGAGTCGGAACTCGGCCCGGTCGATCACCTCCGTGGACGGGCGGGTGCAGGTGCCGATGTCGTCGGAGTTCTGGGCGAGGCAGTCCGGAACGGAGCGGTTCGGGTACGGCGTGTCCGTGAGGTAGACCAGCTTCGCTCCGGTGGCCTTCAGCCGCTTGAAGGTCTGGTCCGCGCCCTCCTCGGTGGTGGTCCCCTGGACCCGGTTGGCGACGACGAGCACGTCCGGATGCAGCTGGTCGATCTTGTCGAGAGCCGTCTTCCGCCAGCTGGTGCACTCGGTGTAGTCGCGCCCGAGATCCTCACGGGTGATCTTGTATGCCTCAGGCGTGCAGCCGCTCTTGATCACGGTGATGACCTTGACGTGCAGCTTCTTGCCGAGTTCGTTGAACGCGTTGCCCCATTGGAAGGCGTGCGAGTCGCCCATCAGCACCATCGTCCGCTTGGCCGTGGTGTCGCCGATCACGCACTCGTCGCGCAGTGAGTAGCCGGTGATGAGCAGGTCGTCGATGCAGCCGAAGTCGCCGCGGTCGTGGGGGGCCTTGAGCAGGGCCGCCTCGCTGATGCTGGGGTGGCCGCGGTCCTTCACGGCCTGTTTGACGGAGGCGATGCCCTGGTAGCCGTTGGCGGCGGCGCCGGAGGCGGTCTGGACCGACAGGTTGAGCGGCACCCGCACGGCGAGGGTCGTGGCGACGGCCGCGGTGGCGGTCAGGCTTAGGCCGACGAGGATGCCGCGCCACGGTATCTGCACGAGCTTGGCGTTGCTCTTCAGGCGCCGTTCGATCAGGTAGTGCGTGACGACGGCCAGCACGAAGGAGCCCGTGGCTACCCGGAAGCGGTCGGAGTAGGTGAACTCGCGGGTGACGATCTCCGGCCACAGGATCAGCATCGGCCAGTGCCAGAGGTACCAGCCGTAGCTGACGTTGCCGACGAAGTCGGTGACCGGGTTGAACAGGATCCGCTCGACGCCGAGGCGGGGGGCGGCACAGCCGCCCGCGATCACCAGGGCGGCGCCCAGCACCGGGCCTCCGACGGCGTATCCCGGCAGCGGGGTCTTCTCCGTGATGAGCAGCGCGGTGACCAGAGTGGTGCCCAGCCCGGCCCAGGTGAGGAAGGCCGCGAAACCCTGGTTCATACGGGACAGGAGCCGGGCGTTGAGGGAGACGAAGACGCCGAGGGCGAGTTCCCACACGCGGGTCTGGGTGCCGAAGTAGGCGAGCGGCTGGTTGGTGTGGGTCTGGATGACCGACAGGTAGAGCGAGCCGCCGATCACGGTGGCCAGGAACAGCCCGATGAAGAAGCGGCTGCGGAAGACGACCCGGCTGATCCAGGCCACGGCGACCAGCGCGAGCGGCGCGACGACGTAGAACTGCTCCTCGATGCCCAACGACCAGAAGTGCTGGTACGGCGACTGGGTGCCGTCGTTGGCGAAGTAGTCGGTGCCGTTCTCGGCGAGGCGCCAGTTGATGAAGCTCAGCGAGGCGGCGAAGCCGTCCGACATGTAGTCGCGGAAACGGAACGGGCTGGCGTAGAGCCAGGCCACGACGGCCGTCACGACGATCACGAGGGAGGCGCCGGGCGCCAGCCGCCGGAACCGGCGGGCCCAGAACTTTCCGAGGGACACCTTGCCGGTCTTGTCGATCTCCGCCAGCAGCTGGCTGCCGATGAGGAAGCCGCTGAGCGTGAAGCTGACGTCGACACCGCCGTGGATGCCGAGGATGCCCGTGTGCATCAGCACGACCATGGTGATCGCGACGGCACGCAGGCCCTGCAGGTCGGGGCGATACTTCCGCAGGCGGTCCTCCTTCGAGGATCTGCGGCGGTGCTGCTCAGCCCGGTGTCCGTGCGGCTGCGTGGGGTCGCCTACCGCGGTGGCTGGATGGGTGGTCACGTCTCTCCCGTAGCTGTCCGGTCGGACCGGCGACTTCAGTGGGCCGTCAGGCAGGCGGCAGCCGTACCGCTGACGCGCACACCTTGGGTGGGAATGCGGATGCCGCACGACAACCGCAGCTGGGCGGGCAGCTCGTTCTCGGCGCCGACATGCGCGTGGCAGCCCACCACGACCTCGCAGAGAAACGATTCATTGCCGATCGAGGAGTCGTGGTCGACCACGGACTCGTGGATCCGGGCGCCCTCGGCCACGGTGACGCGCGCACCGATGATGGAGCGGTCGACGGCCACGCGCGGGCCGATGACCGCGTGCGGGCCGACCGTGGACCCGCCCGTGACGCGGGCGCTCGGGTGCACGGTGGCCGTGGGATGGACCAGGGCCTCGGCCGGCGGTCCCACCAGGGGCGAGGTCGCCCTGCCGGTGACCAGGTCGGCCGACCCGTGGACGAAGGCCAGCGGGGTGCCGAGGTCGCGCCAGTAGTCGTCGGTGGTGTGGCCGAAGACCCGCCCGCCGTCCGCGACGAGCCGGGGGAAGGTCTCCTGTTCGACGGAGACCTCCCGGTCGCCCGGGATGGCGTCCAGCACGGACCGGCGGAAGACGTAGCACCCGGCGTTGATCTGGTCGGTGACGCACTCCTCCTGGGTCTTGGGCTTCTCCAGGAAGGACAGCACCCGGCCGGACGCGTCGGTGGGCACCAGGCCGAAGGCGCGGGGGTCGGCGACCCGGGTGAGGTGCAGCGTCACGTCCGCGTCGTTGGCCTCGTGGTGCGCCAGGACGGCGCGCAGGTCCACGCCGGAGAGGATGTCGCCGTTGAGGACGAGCACCGGGGCGTCGGCCGGGCCGCGCAGCCGCTGCCCGGCGTTGCGGATCGCGCCGCCCGTGCCGAGCGGGACCTCCTCGACGGCATAGGAGATGTCCAGGCCCTCGGAGAAGCCCCGGAACTCCTCCTCGAAGAGGCCGGCGAGATAGGACGTGGCGAACACCAGGTGCTCGACACCGGCGTTCATCAGCTTGGCCACCTGGTGCCGGATGAAGGAGGAGCCCGCGACGCCCAGCAGGGGCTTCGGGGTGTGGTTGGTCAGTGGGCGCAGCCGGGTTCCCTTGCCGCCCACCAGAATGATGGCTTCCTGCATGAATGCCTCGCTCGGTCAGCTAGCGGTGGTGGTGGTCCCGGGGCCTGCGTAGTCGGAGGTGAAGCAGGTCTTGATGGCCTTCTCGGACAGCGGGCGGCCGGCGAAGTCGAGCCGGGAGGCGACCTTGTCGTCGGGCTTGGTGTGGGGGTCGTCGTCGAAGTAGATCGACCACCAGTAGACGCCGCTCATCTTCCGTTCCTGGACCACCTTGCAGACGGCGGTGTACCAGTTGGCCTGCACCTGGGGGTTGACCGCCCGCTTGGTGTAGAAGTCGCCCGGGGCGTGGTAGGCGCCCTTCATGGCGCCGATGCCGGCCTCGGCGACGGTGATCTTGGGCAGGGAGCCGGTGGCCTTTCGGTCCAGCCACTTGTTCCAGCCGTCGACCAGGTCCTGCACCGGGGCGTCGTCGTCGACCTTGACCGGGAAGTACGCGTCGATGCCGAGATGGGTGACCGGCATGGTGATCGGTCCCTCGACGTAGTTGTCCCAGTTCGCGTCGTAGGCGACCTCGCCGCTGAACAACTTCTCGGCGTCGTCCACGACGGTCTCCCAGTGCGCGTCGCCCTCCAGGGAGTTCAGCTCGGTGCCGATGACGAAGGTGGCGGCCTTCTCCTTCTCCGCCGCCTTCAGATACGGGGCGACAAACTTCTCGTACGAGGCGAACCAGGCGCTGCGGTCGGTGGGCTTGATGGCGCCGCGCCAGCCGTTCTCAGCCTTCAGGGAGTGCTCGTCCATCAGGGGCCGGATGGTGGTGCGCAGCCCCGCCTCGTGGAAGATCTCCAGGACGCGGGCGAGCCGGTCGGGGGTCGGGGTCTTGTCCCCTCGGCTGACCGTCGTCGAGGCGAGCTTCCCGGTGAAGAACGGGAAGGAGACGCTGACGGAGTTGGCGTGCAGACCGACCAGATAGTTTGCCTGCAGCCGGGCCTGCTTCTCGACGTACTTCAGGGGGTGCTTGGGGTTGTCCTCCCAGTAGAGCTGGGCGCCCCACTGGGGCATGCCCGGCTTCCACTCCTTGTCCACCTTGGCGACCTCGGCGGTCGGCGAGGTGCCGGCGGAGGTCTTGCCGTCGCCGTTCTTGGAGCCGGTCCTGCGGTTCTGCTCCTTGCCGTCGAGCACCAGGTGGGGTACGAGCGAGCCCGACGACCACTGCAGCGGGTGGTCGCCGACCACGAAGGGGGCCGCGACCACGAGGGAGATGATGGTGACGGGGAGCACGGCGAGCAAGGGCAGGCGTGCGCGCTTCATGTGGGTGACGTCTCTTCCGGGTCAGGCGGGCTTGGCGATGACGACGAACTTGTTCTCCTCGCGGCGGACGAACTTCCACAGGCCCTTGATGCCGCCGATCCCCTCGATGAGGGAGAAGTAGGGCAGCATCACGAGGACGGCCATGGGTTCCCACCACTTGCGCCTGCCGTTGACGGAGGCGATCGCGTTGAGCCGCAGCCCTTCCCAGTACGCCCAGATCACATAGGCGAAGCTGATCGACCAGAGCAGGACGACGGACTGGGTCACGGGGGAGGTGTTCATGTCGCCGATGAACCAGGAGACGAACAGGATCGTGCCGACGTGCTGCAGCGGACCGAGGATCCAGCTGGTCACGCAGATGGTCAGGAACCAGCGGTAGCGCAGCGGCACCTTGCGGTTGAAGCAGAGCGCGACCAGACCCCAGGCCCAGCGCTCGCGCTGCTTGATGAAGTCCTTGGTGTTGGCGGGGGAGGCGCCGTAGCAGCGGCCGTTGAACCAGTCGCTGCGGCCCGGGTAGAGGCGGCAGAAGGTCAGGGCCAGCCGGGCGTCCTCGACGATCTCCTTGGGACCGAAGTCCCAGCCGATCTCCGCCTCGATGGAGGCGCGGATGACGAGCAGCTCGCCGTGGACTCCGGCGGCCGGGGTGCCGAGGCCGGTGAAGGCGCGGAACCGGGCGATGTCGTCGGCTGGACGGATGGCGTCGGCGAACCAGGTCAGCAGGGACACCGCGTTCTCGCGCGGGTACGTCAGGATGCCCTGCGCCATGTGCTTGACCTCTTCGGGGGTCGCACGGCGCTGCCGGTTGATGAACTGGGCGAGGGACGCCGAGGTGTCGGGGCCGACCCCGGTGTCGTCGTCCATGTGCAGCACCCACACGTGGTCGAGGGCCTCGCCCTCCTCGATGCGCAGCTCGTGGGCGTAGTTGTTGGCGCGGGCCTTGAAGCGGGTGCCGTTCTTGGTCTGGTAGGCCTTCGGGACCGTGACCACCCGGATCAGGTGGCTGGTCGCGGCAAGCGCGTCGATGCGCTCGGCGGCCTCGCAGCCCTCCTCGGTGAGCACGTCGACGCGCATGTACGGGAACCACTCCGGCATGTGCTCCACGTAGGAGAGGACGGAGCGCTCCAGGGCCGGGTAGGTGTCGTGACGCCCGATCGTCGGCACCAGCACGATCAGGAAGTCCTGTTCGACCAGGGCCGGCGGCGTCATCAGATGCGCCTTGCGGATCCGGCGGCGGATCAGCACGAAGCCCTGGATCGACACGAGCACTCCGGGCACCGGAAGAGCCCAGCAGATGGTGATCAGCCAGGCCAGCGGCGAGTCGCTGGGCGTGTAGGACCACAGGCTGAAGAGAGTGAGGAAGACCAGCGGGATCAGGAACGGCAGGATGCCCGGTTTCCACTCAGCAGTGCGCTTGGCCAGCTTCGCGGTATGCCGCGAATGCGGGGCTCCCCCGTCGACCACTGTCGATGCCATACGGCTACATGCTCTTCCGTGAGATCGGCGGTCGCCGGACGGCATGGCACAGCGACGGGGCGCGGGTGACACGAGAAACCTCGGTCACGCTCGCCCCGCTCCGGGCCGTGATTTCGCCCCCCGGCGCCTTCTTAGGCGTTCTTCGGCCGGCACAGATGCCCCCCCGGGCGACCTGGCGCCCCGGCCGTACAAGAAAACAAATCCTGCCACGTAAGAATCAGCCATGAAGGCTTCGTGAGCAAGATGTATTAGGAAAGTAATAAACCTACGTCTTGTGCAACGAGGCCCAGTCGAAGTCGGGTTGCTCGCCGTCGGTGCCGGTGATGACCCTGGAGGACCAGTAAGTCCTCTTCACGTCTTCTGGGGTGTTTTTCCGGCTCGTGCCGGAGACATTGCCGTAGGAAAGCGCCTGTCCCCATACCGTCCAGAGCACCCAGGGGGTGTCCGAAAGAGTCCTCGGCTGAGCGGTGCTGAGCGGGACGTGGAAGGACTCGGCCATGACACGGGGCCGGTCGTAGTGCTCCAGGCCCCGGTACCAGACCTCGGTCCAGCGCTTGCCCCCGAACGGCCGCTGTGGGGTGTCGCTGTAGTCGTCCACGCCGACGACGTCGACGTACCGCCCGCCCGGGTAGTAGTCGCCGGGCTCCCGCGTGGAGGTGCCGTTCCAGGCGCTGGGGGCCCAGACGAAGAGGAGGTTGTGCAGACCGCGGCTGCCCACGAGGTAGTCGTATGTGACATGCCACAGTTTCTGGTACATGGCCGGATCCTGCCCCGCCCACCAGAATCCGTGGCCCGGCCTGGAGTTCATCTCGTGGTACGGGCGCAGCAGCACCGGTACCCCCTGCTCCGCGAGGTACTGCAGATGGTCGGCGAGATAGGCGAGGTTCACCAGCAGGGCCCGGTGCTCGGCGGTGCCCGGGGTGACCACCCGGCCGAACCAGCCGCTGTCACCGGCCGCGGGGGAGTTCCGGTACAGGGTCTGGTCGAAGCCCTTGACGGGGCTGCCCGGGTAGGGCTGGTGGAAGGAGAGGCCGACGATGCCGGCCGGGCGGCCCCCGTTGTGCGGCAGGGTCACCCGGGTCCCGGAGGCGCAGTCGAGGCGGGTGCCCGAGGGGTGGTACGAGCCGTCCGCCGGCCGCGGCAGCCCCGCCCACACCCCGAGTGCCAGGTCCACCGCGTCGTCGGCGTACCCCCAGTACTTGCGGCAGCTCGGCCACGAGGAGCGGGAGTAGGAGCGCGGCTCGCCCACCGCCCAGCCCGGCTGCCCGTACCCCGGTCCCAGATCCAGCTCCACGAACCCCGGGAACTTCCCGGTGATGTCGTGGGCCTTCCTGTAGTAGTAGCCGGGCTGCTTGGTGCCCCGGTAATCGCCGTACGACGGGTTGTAACGCTCGTTCTGCAGCTCGACGTGCTGGCCGATGACCGTCCGTGACGGCTCGCCGCGCCGTGCCCTGTTCTCCAGGCCGGCGAGCAGGGCGTAGACCCGGCGGGCGGCGGGTGTCGCGTGCGGGTCCCGTGCGCGCAGGTCGGCGGGGACCTGGCGGGGGCCGTCGGTGGCCTCGGGCCGGGTGGCCCACCAGGCCAGGGGAGCGAGCAGCGCCGCCGTCGCCCCGGCCCCGATCAGCCGGACCCGGCCGCGCATGTGCATCTGCATGTCCCCCCGACCTCTCCCCGGCGCACCCTGTGTCAGATTCTGCCCCGGAGCGGTCGGGTCCCGCCGACCCGGGCGGCCTAGCCCTGGGCCGCCTCCGACGCCTGGGCCTCGCCGCGCCTGCGGATCTGGCGGAAGGTGAACTCCGCCAGGTCGTCGCCGGTCTGGAAGACCTTGGTGTCCTTGGTGGTGACGTCCTTGCCGTTGAGGAAGCCGGTGGTGGTGAAGTAGGCGTAGCGGCCGTAGGAATTGGTCGTCGTACGGCAGACGCCCGAGTCGCAGAAGGCCTTCACGCCGGAGCCGGCCAGGGTCGCGACGAAGCCCTTCTTGTCGGCCTCGGTCTTGGCCTTGCTCGCCTGTGCTTCGGTGTTGAACACGGCCACGCCGACCGTGACCGCGACGCCGTCCTTGAAGTAGGTGACGCGCAGCAGGCGGGTGCAGTTGTTCTTGGTGAGGACGTTCGGGAGGGTGCCCTTGGCGACCGACGCGCACTTCTTGGTGTCGGCCGTGGGGCCCTTCTTGTAGACCGTCTCGCCCATGGTCAGCTGGGTGCCCGGGAAGAGGGTCCCGGCGCTCAGTGGCGCGGTGTCCTTCTGGACGCTGCCTATGAACTCCTCCGGGTCCAGCGGCGGCGGTGCGCTGGTCGGCGCGAAGGACGGCGTCGAGTCGGCCGAGTCACTGGGCAGCGAGGCGCTCGCCGGCAGGTTCGAGGGCGTGCCGGAGGCGTTGTTGTCGCCGTTCGCGGACACCACGGCCATGGCGACGGCGGTGCCGATCGCGAGCGTGGCGACCACGCCGCCGCCGATGAACAGCACGCGGCGCCGTTTGTTCCGCGTTTCCGAGGCGTCGGCGAGCGCGGCCCAGTCCGGGGTCGGCCCGGAACTGTCGCGCCAGGGCTGCTGAGACTGCGGTTTCCAGGGATCCCACTGGGACTGGGGTCCCCCCTGCCCATAACTCATGGGGCGCATCTTAGACGGGGGAAGAGGGGTACCGGTGCGACAGTACGAACGGTGATAGTGGACCTTTGGGGGCAGGACGGCGCATCCCGGCCGCGCCGGGCGCCCCGGGTTCGCGCCAATGTCGACGACGGCTCGTCCGGATGTCGGCGGGAGCTCGTTTTGACCCGTCCGGGGGCAGCCTTGTAGGCTTGCCCTTCGTTGTGTATTGGCTCGCTCATTCTCACGGGAGTGGCCTCTACCTAGGTTCCCTGGAGCAGTTACCAGTGGGCGGCATACGGGCAGCGTTCCCGGCATTGTCGTCCCCAGCTGCACGATCGCTTCAGTGATGCCATGTGTCAGCACCCATCCACTGAAGAAGAAGGCTGCGAAGTGCGTACGTACAGCCCCAAGCCCGGCGATGTGACTCGCCAGTGGCACGTCATTGACGCTCAGGACGTCGTCCTGGGCCGTCTCGCCACCACCGCCGCGTCCCTTCTCCGCGGCAAGCACAAGCCGATCTACGCGCCCCACGTCGACACCGGTGACTTCGTCATCATCATCAACGCCGACAAGGTGCACCTCTCCGGCAACAAGCGGACCCAGAAGATGGCGTACCGCCACTCCGGCTACCCGGGTGGTCTGCGCTCCGTCCGCTACGACGAGCTGCTCGACAAGAACCCCGAGAAGGCCATCGAGAAGGCCGTCAAGGGCATGCTCCCCAAGAACACGCTGGGCCGTCAGATGCTCTCGAAGCTGAAGGTCTACAAGGGTGACGTGCACCCGCACGCTGCGCAGCAGCCGGTGCCGTTCGAGATCACCCAGGTCGCGCAGTAGTTCCGGCCACCCCCTAAGACAGAAAAGAATCTGAGGAGCATCGTGGCCGAGACCACCGTTGAGCAGCCGGTCGAAGAGACCGAGACCGAGCTCGTCGACATCGACAGCTACACCACCGAGTCCGAGGTCCCCGTCGAGGGCGAGTACACCTCGGAGTCGCTGGCGTCCCGCTTCGGCGACCCGCAGCCGGCCGCCGGCCTGGGCCGTCGCAAGAACGCCATCGCCCGCGTCCGGATCGTCCCGGGCACCGGCAAGTGGAAGATCAACGGTCGCACCCTTGAGGACTACTTCCCGAACAAGGTGCACCAGCAGGAAGTCAACGAGCCCTTCAAGGTGCTCGAGCTCGAAGGCCGTTACGACGTCATCGCCCGCATCGCCGGTGGCGGTGTCTCCGGCCAGGCCGGTGCGCTCCGTCTCGGTGTCGCCCGCGCGCTGAACGAGGCCGACGTCGACAACAACCGCGGCCCGCTGAAGAAGGCCGGCTTCCTCAAGCGCGACGACCGTGCGGTCGAGCGCAAGAAGGCCGGTCTGAAGAAGGCCCGCAAGGCCCCGCAGTACAGCAAGCGCTAATCACCAGCTGCCTGCACGTACTCCGAACGCCCCGGCGGCACGCCACGTGTGCCGTCGGGGCGTTCGTTTATCCAAGCCAAGGGCGTATAACGACACAAGACGCTCAAAGGCTGGTGTGATCGCACGACCGGGCGCCTGTCATCATTTCCAGGCAGCAAGGACGCTTCCTCAGGAGGACAAGTGGGACGACTCTTCGGCACGGACGGCGTGCGCGGTGTCGCCAACGCGGACCTGACCGCCGAGATGGCGCTCGGCCTGTCCGTCGCGGCGGCGCACGTGCTGGCCGAGACGGGCACGTTCGAGGGCCACCGGCCTACGGCGGTCGTCGGACGGGATCCGCGTGCGTCCGGGGAGTTCCTGGAGGCGGCCGTGGTCGCCGGTCTGGCGAGCGCGGGCGTGGACGTCCTGACCGTCGGCGTGCTGCCGACCCCCGCCGTGGCCTTCCTCACCGGCGCGCTCGGCGCCGACCTCGGCGTCATGCTCTCCGCCAGCCACAACGCCATGCCCGACAACGGCATCAAGTTCCTCGCCCGCGGCGGGCACAAGCTCGACGACGAGCTGGAGGACAGGATCGAGGGCGTCTACGAGTCCCACCGGCACGGCGAGCCCTGGGAGCGGCCCACCGGCGCGGGCGTCGGCCGGGTGCGGTCGTACGACGAGGGAGCCGAGCAGTACATCGCCCATCTGCTCGCCGTCCTGCCCAACCGGCTCGACGGCCTGAAGATCGTCCTGGACGAGGCGCACGGCGCGGCCGCGGGGGTCTCGCCGGAGGTGTTCCGCCGGGCGGGCGCGGAGATCGTCACCATCGGCGCGGAGCCGGACGGGCTCAACATCAACGCCGGCTGCGGCTCGACCCACCTCGGCCCGCTGAAGGCCGCGGTCGTCGAGCACGGGGCCGACTTCGGCATCGCGCACGACGGGGACGCGGACCGGTGCCTCGCCGTGGACCACGCCGGCGAGGAGGTCGACGGCGACCAGATCATGGCCGTCCTCGCCCTCGCCATGCGGGAGCGGGGCGCGCTGCGCGCCGACACCGTCGTCGCCACCGTCATGTCCAACCTCGGCTTCAAGCTGGCGCTGGAGCGGGCGGGGCTGCACCTGGTCCAGACCGCGGTCGGCGACCGGTACGTCCTGGAGGAGATGAAGGAGCACGGCTATGCCCTCGGCGGCGAGCAGTCCGGGCACGTCATCATCCTCGACCACGCGACGACCGGTGACGGCACGCTGACCGGGCTGCTGCTGGCGGCGCGGGTCGCTCAGACCGGGACGGCGCTGCGGGAGCTGGCGGGCGTGATGGAGCGGCTGCCTCAGGTGCTGATCAATGTGCCGGACGTCGACCGGGCGCGGGTGCGGACCTCGGCCGACCTCGCCGCCGCGGTCGCGGAGGCGGAGCGGGAGCTGGGGGAGACCGGGCGTGTGCTGCTCCGCCCTTCGGGCACGGAGCCGTTGGTGCGGGTGATGGTGGAGGCGGCGGACATCGAGCAGGCTCGGTCGGTGGCCGGGCGGCTGGCCGATGCCGTGAAGTCCGCGCTGGGTTAGGACCGTTGCGGGGGTGGGCGGGGAAGGCGCGTCGCGGGCTGACGGTTCGTCATGGCTGGTCGCGCGGTTCCTCCCCCGGCCTTCGGCCGGGGGTACCCCCAGCGCCCCTGAGGGGCGCTACAGCTTGCGGAGTCTCAAGCGCTGCACCTTGTGGTCCGGGCCCTTGCGGAGGACCAGGGTGGCGCGGCCTCGGGTGGGGGCGATGTTCTCCACCAGGTTGGGCTTGTTGATGGTGCGCCAGAGGGTGCGGGCGTAGTCGAGGGCCTCCTCCTCCGACACCTGGGTGTACTTCCTGAAGTACGAGTCGGGGTTCTGGAAGGCGGTCTGACGCAGCTTCTTGAAGCGGTTGAGGTACCAGTTCTCGATGTCCTCGGCGCTCGCGTCGACGTACACGCTGAAGTCGAAGTAGTCCGCGAGGCCGACCCGGGTGCGGCCGTCGCTGCCGGGCAGGGCGGGCTGCAGGACGTTGAGGCCCTCGACGATCAGGATGTCCGGGCGGCGGACGGTGAGCTTGCGGTCCGGGACGATGTCGTAGATGAGGTGCGAGTAGACGGGGGCGGTGACCTCGTCCTTGCCGGCCTTGATGTCGGCGACGAAACGGGTCAGGGCCCGGCGGTCGTACGACTCGGGGAACCCCTTGCGGGACATCAGCCCGCGGGCCTGGAGCTCCTTGGTGGGGAGCAGGAAACCGTCGGTGGTGACCAGCTCGACACGGGGGTGCTCCGGCCAGCGGGAGAGCAGGGCCTGCAGGAGCCGGGAGACCGTGGACTTGCCGCAGGCCACCGAGCCGGCCACGCCTATCACGAACGGGGTGCCGGCCTGGGAGCCCTGCTCGCCCAGGAAGGTGTTCAGGGCGCCCCTGAGGCCGTCGGTGGCACCGACGTAGAGATTCAGCAGCCGGGAGAGCGGGAGATAGACGTCCCGGACCTCGTCGAGGTCGATGACGTCGCCGAGGCCGCGCAGCTTCTCGACCTCCTCGGCGGTGAGCGGCAGCGGTGTCTTGTCGCGCAGCGCGCTCCACTCGTCACGGGTGAGGTCGACGTAGGGAGTCGCCTCCGGCCTGTGCCGGTGGGCGCTCCGGGAGATCGGGGAGACCGGAGAGATCACATTCCATTGTTAACGGAGTTTGAACAGAACGGCGGGTGGGGTCGGTCACGGTCGCCCGCGCGGGAGGGCGGCCGGAAGGCGCGTACGGCGGCGGGAATTTCCGATTTCGGGCACGCGGTGCCTCTTTTCGCGGCCGTCTCGCACTTAGGCTGCCGCTCATGTGTGGAATCGTGGGATACGTGGGGGCGCAGTCGGCGCTCGATGTGGTCGTCTCCGGGCTGAAGCGGCTGGAGTACCGGGGGTACGACTCGGCCGGCGTCGCCGTGCTCGCGGACGGCGGGCTGGCCTCGGCGAAGAAGGCCGGGAAGCTGGTCAACCTGGAGAAGGAGCTGCAGGAGCGGCCGCTGCCGACCGGGTCCACCGGTCTCGGGCACACCCGCTGGGCCACGCACGGCGGGCCGACGGACGCCAACGCGCATCCGCACCTCGACAACGCGGGCCGGGTCGCCGTCGTCCACAACGGGATCATCGAGAACTTCGCCGCGCTGCGGGCCGAACTGGCCGAGCGCGGCCATGACTTGGCCTCGGAGACGGACACCGAGGTGGTCGCGCACCTGCTCGCCGAGGAGTTCTCCGCCGCCGCCGATCTCGCGGAGGCGATGCGACTGGTGTGCCGCCGCCTCGAGGGCGCGTTCACGCTGGTCGCGGTGCACGCCGACGCACCGGACGTGGTCGTGGGCGCCCGCCGCAACTCCCCGCTGGTGGTGGGCGTCGGCGAGGGCGAGGCCTTTCTCGCCTCGGACGTCGCCGCGTTCATCGCCCACACCCGGTCGGCGATCGAGCTGGGCCAGGACCAGGTGGTGGAGCTGCGCCGGGACGGCGTGACGGTGACGGGCTTCGACGGCGCCCCGGCGGAGGTCCGCTCGTACCACGTCGACTGGGACGCGTCGGCGGCGGAGAAGGGGGGCTACGACTACTTCATGCTCAAGGAGATCGCCGAGCAGCCCAAGGCGGTCGCCGACACCCTCCTGGGCCGCATCGACGCGAACGGCTCCCTGACCCTGGACGAGGTCCGGATCGGCGCCGCGGAGCTGCGCGAGGTCGACAAGGTCGTCATCGTCGCCTGCGGTACGGCCTTCCACGCCGGCCTGATCGCCAAGTACGCCATCGAGCACTGGACGCGCATCCCGTGCGAGGTGGAGCTGGCCAGCGAGTTCCGCTACCGGGACCCGATCCTGGACTCGCGCTCGCTCGTCATCGCCATCTCGCAGTCCGGCGAGACCATGGACACGCTGATGGCGCTGCGGCACGCGCGGGAACAGGGCTCGAAGGTGCTCGCCATCTGCAACACCAACGGCTCGACGATCCCCCGCGAGTCGGACGCGGTGCTGTACACCCACGCCGGACCGGAGGTCGCGGTCGCCTCGACCAAGGCGTTCCTCACCCAGTTGGTCGCCTGCTACCTGGTGGCCCTCTACCTCGGCCAGGTGCGGGGCACCAAGTGGGGCGACGAGATCGGCGCCGTGATCCGGGACCTCTCGCAGATCTCCGGCGAGGTCGAGCGGGTCCTGGAGACCATGAAGCCGGTACGGGCGCTGGCGCGCACCCTGGCCGACAAGAAGACGGTGCTGTTCCTCGGCCGGCACGTCGGCTACCCGGTCGCCCTCGAAGGCGCCCTGAAGCTCAAGGAGCTGGCGTACATGCACGCCGAGGGCTTCGCGGCGGGCGAGCTGAAGCACGGGCCGATCGCGCTGATCGAGGAGGACCTGCCGGTGGTGGTCGTCGTCCCGTCCCCGCGCGGCCGGTCCGTCCTGCACGACAAGATCGTCTCCAACATCCAGGAGATCCGGGCCCGGGGTGCCCGCACCATCGTGATCGCGGAGGAGGGCGACGAGGCGGTCGTCCCGTACGCCGACCACCTGATCCGCATCCCGGCCACCCCGACCCTGCTGCAGCCGCTGGTCGCGACGGTCCCGCTGCAGGTCTTCGCCTGCGAACTGGCCACCGCCCGGGGCAACGAGGTGGACCAGCCGCGCAACCTGGCGAAGTCGGTCACCGTGGAGTGACCTTAGGGTGCTGACCATGAGCATCATCGGGGTCGGTATCGACGTCGCCGAGATCGACCGGTTCCGGGAGTCGCTGGAGCGGACTCCCGGGCTGGCCGGGCGGCTCTTCGTCGAGCGGGAGTTGTTCCTGCCGAGCGGGGAGCGGCGCGGGCACGCCTCGCTCGCCGCGCGGTTCGCGGCCAAGGAGGCCCTGGCCAAGGCGCTGGGCGCGCCGCCCGGGCTGCTGTGGACGGACGCGGAGGTCGTCGTCGAGGACAACGGGCGGCCACGGCTGCGGGTGCGGGGCAGCGTGGCCGCGTGCGCGGCGCAACTGGGCGTCATGTCGTGGCATGTGTCGCTCAGTCATGACGCGGGCGTCGCCTCGGCGGTGGTGATCGCGGAGGGGTGACCCCGGTGCCGCCCCGGGGCGCGGGCGGATGCGCGGGCCGCCGGTTCCGGGGGAGACTCGGGGCATGCGGACTGCTTACAGCGTGGAGACGGTACGGGCGGCCGAGCGGGAGCTGATGGCACGGCTGCCGGAAGGGGCGCTGATGCAGCGGGCCGTCGCCGGGCTGGCCGCCGCCTGCGCCGATCTGCTCGGACGGGTGTACGGCAGCCGGGTGGTGCTGCTGGTCGGCAGCGGGGACAACGGCGGCGACGCGCTGTACGCCGGGGCCCGGCTGGCGCGCCGGGGCGCGGGGGTCACGGCGGTGCTGCTCGCGCCGGAGCGCACGCACGAGGGCGGTCTCGCGGCGCTGCGCCGGGCCGGTGCGAGCGCCGTACTGCCGGGCGCCGCCGAGGAATTGGTGCTGCGGGCCGATCTTGTCGTCGACGGGATCGTGGGGATCGGCGGGAAGGGCGGGCTGCGGCCCGAGGCGGCCGCGCTGGCGGCGGTCGTGGCGCGGTCCCGGGCGGCCGTCGTCGCCGTGGACCTGCCGAGCGGGGTGGAGGCGGACAGCGGCGAGGTGCGCGGGGCGGCCGTACGGGCGGACCTGACCGTCACCTTCGGGACGCACAAGCCGGGACTGCTGATCGATCCGGCGCGGGAGTACGCCGGTTCGGTGCGGCTGGTCGACATCGGGCTCGAACTGCCCGCGGCGGCCGAGCTGGAGGCCTTGCAGGACGTGGACGTGGCCCGGCTGCTGCCGGCGCCGTCGGCCGAGAGCGACAAGTACCGGCGGGGCGTGGTCGGGATCGCGGCCGGCTCGGCACGCTATCCGGGCGCCGCCGTGCTCGCCGTCGCGGGCGCGCTGCGGGGCGGGGCCGGGGCCGTACGGTACGTCGGGCCCGCCGGGGACGAGGTGCTGGCCCGGTTCCCCGAGACGCTGGTGTCGGACGGGGGGCCGCGCAAGGCGGGGCGGGTGCAGGCGTGGGTGGTCGGGCCCGGGGCCGGGGACGACGCCGAGGCCGTCGCCGGGGTGCTGGAGGAGGACGTGCCGGTGCTGGTCGACGCCGACGGGCTGCGGCTGGCCGACCGGGACGTGGTGCGGGCGCGGACGGCGCCCACGCTGATGACACCGCACGCAGGGGAGGCCGCCGCGCTGTTGGGGGTACGACGGGAGGAGGTCGAGGCCGGGCGGCTCGCGGCGGTGCGGGAGCTGGCGGCGGCCTATCGGGCGACGGTGCTGCTGAAGGGGTCGACGACGCTGGTGGCGGCGCCGGGGGGCGGGGTGGCCGTACGGGTGAACGCGACGGGGACGCCGTGGCTGGCCACCGCAGGGAGCGGGGACGTGCTGTCGGGGCTGGCGGGGTCGCTGCTGGCGTCCGGGTTGGACGGGCGGGACGCGGGGAGTGTGGCCGCGTACCTCCACGGGCTCGCGGGGCGGTTCGCGGCGGAGGGGGCGCCGACGGTGGCCCACGAGGTCGCCGAGCAGCTGACGTCCGCTTGGCGGGGTGTTTTCCCACCCACCCACCCGACTCGGTAGGCCGAGAAGGCGCCGTCTAGGGGCGGTTCGGTCGTGGTGCGTGTGCGGGTGGGTGGGGGGTGAGCGCGCCCACGCGGCGGGGCCGCATATCGATACAGCCCCGCGCCCCTGACGGGGCGCTCCACCCGGGTGACCTCGCCGCGCGGCTCCTCGGGATTGGGGCGTGGGCGGGGTTGTCTGATCGCATGATTGGTGGACGAATCGTGCGTGAGGCCGCGGGGACCCTTCTTGCCGCTGTGACGGTTGTGTCGGTCGGGGCCGGGAGTGTCGTCGCCGACAGTGGTGCTCCCGAACCCCCTGCCGCCGTTCCGGAGTCGGACCTGGTGCCGGGGGTCGCGCCGGGGCCCGCGCAGCCGTGGCAGATCGACACGCCGGACCAGAGGCTGGCGCCGAAGGTGTACACGCCGAGCGCCGAGGAGGACGCGGTCGAGCCGAAGGCGGCGGCGCCGGGGACGTACGACCTGATCGAGTACGTGCCGCTCAGCGACGCCGTCTCCAAGGTGAGCTGCTCCAAGCTGACCGGGCCGTACCAGAAGCAGATCGAGCAGTGGCTGAAGCTGAAGGCGGACGGGAAGCAGTCCACCGCCGACTGCAAGGCCATCCAGAAGTTCCAGAAGCAGTACAAGATCAAGCCCGCCATCGGGTTCGCCGGGCCGGTGACCTGGTACCAGATGATGCTGCTCTCGGCGAAGAAGAACCCGAACGCCAAGAAGAACTGCCCGGTGAAGTCGTACCGGGTCGCCTGTGTCGACCTCAACCGGCAGGTCACGTGGGTGCAGAGGGGCAGCAAGGTGATCTACGGGCCCGTGCAGATGCGGAGCGGGCGGAAGGGGTACGCGACCCGGGCCGGGTGGCACTCCGTCTACTGGCGGCACAAGAACCACTGGTCGACGCTGTACAACTCGCCCATGCCGTACGCCCAGTTCTTCGACGGCGGGCAGGCCTTCCACGCCGTCTACGGCTCCATCTACACCACCGTCGGCTCCTGGGGCTGTGTGAACCTCAAGCTCGGCGACGCGAAGAAGCTGTGGAGCGTGCTGAAGAAGGGCGACAAGGTGTACGTGTGGGGGCACCGGACGGGTACCTGAGTCCTGTCCGGTGCCGGTACCGGGGCCTGTGCCCGAGGGCTGTCCGGGGCCTCTGAGACACTGGGGGCGCGATGACTGAGACAGCGACTGCACCGACCGCGCCCCGACGCGCCCGCGCCGAGATCGATCTGGCCGCTCTGCGGGCCAACGTGCGGACCCTGCGTGCCCTCGCGCCGGGCGCGGCCCTGATGGCCGTGGTGAAGTCCGACGCGTACGGCCACGGGGCACTCCGGTGTGCCCGCGCGGCCGTCGAGGCGGGCGCGAGCTGGCTCGGCACGGCCACCCCCGAGGAGGCCCTGGCGCTGCGCGCGGACCCCGGGCTGCCCGCGGACGTGCGGATCATGTGCTGGCTGTGGACCCCGGGCGGCCCCTGGCGGGAGGCCGTCGAGGCCGACCTGGACGTATCGCTGAGCGGGATGTGGGCGCTGCGCGAGGTGACCGAGGCCGCGCGCGCCGCCGGACGGCCCGCGCGCGTGCAGCTCAAGGCCGACACCGGACTCGGGCGCAACGGCTGCCAGCCCGCCGACTGGCCCGAGCTGGTCGCCGAGGCGCTGCGCGCGGAGGCCGCGGGGCTGGTCCGGATCACCGGGCTCTGGTCGCACTTCGCCTGCGCGGACGAGCCTGGGCATCGCTCCATCGCGGCCCAGCTCACCCTCTTCCGCGAGATGCTCGCGGACGCCGAGGGGCAGGGCGTGCGCCCCGAGGTGCGGCACATCGCCAACTCGCCGGCCACCCTCACCCTCCCCGAGTCCCACTTCGACCTGGTCCGCACGGGCATCGCGCTGTACGGCGTCTCGCCCAGCCCCGAGCTGGGCAGCGCGGCCGACTTCGGCCTGCGCCCGGTGATGACCCTGTCCGCCTCCCTCGCCCTGGTGAAGCACGTACCGGGCGGCCACGGCGTGAGCTACGGGCACCACTACGTCACGCCCGGCGAGACCACCCTCGGGCTCGTCCCCGTCGGCTACGCGGACGGCATCCCGCGCCACGCCTCCGGCACCGGACCGGTGCTGGTCGGCGGCAAATGGCGGACGGCCGCCGGACGCATCGCCATGGACCAGTTCGTCGTCGACCTCGGCGGCGACGAGCCCGAAGTCGGCTCCGAGGCCGTGCTGTTCGGACCGGGCGACCGGGGCGAGCCCACCGCCGAGGACTGGGCCCAGGCCGCGGGCACGATCGCATACGAAATCGTCACGCGCATCGGAACCCGGGTTCCCCGCGTCTATGTGAATGACGAACCGAGTGGGCAGGAACCAGGGGACGGCGACTGACCCCCGGGGTTCGGCAGCGGCACAACCCGGTTACACCTGTAGCAGCATCTGTCACCTCGTCGGCATCACCCGTGTCACCGAACCGGCGAACTGTAGTACGGCGAAGAGGAGCGGTACGTGAGCGAGAGCAGTGCGGAGGCCGTAGCCGACGCCGCGGCGGCCGTCGCCTCCGCCACGGGGGTGGACGGGAACTGGCGCAAGGTGACCGGTATCGCCGGCGCCGCCATAGGAGTGCTCGCGGCCGGGGCGGCCGCGGGGGTCGCCGTGGAGCGGATGACCGTCGGCCGCGGGATGCGCCGCAAGGCCCGGCTGGCCCTGGACTCGGCGGGCCCCTACGGCACCCTGCGCGGCAACCCCGGCAAGGCGCGGGCCGACGACGGCACCGAGCTGTACTACGAGGTCGACGAGGTGGAACCCGACCTCGGCCCGGCCGTCTCGCCGCGCCGCCGCCGGCTCTTCGGCCGCAAGGCGCCCGCGCCCGTCACCGTCGTCTTCAGCCACGGCTACTGCCTCAACCAGGACTCCTGGCACTTCCAGCGCGCGGCCCTGCGCGGGGTCGTCCGCACCGTGCACTGGGACCAGCGCAGCCACGGCCGCTCCGGGCGGGGCGTCGCCCAGCACGAGAACGGGGTGCCGGTCACCATCGACCAGCTGGGCCGGGACCTGAAGGCCGTCCTCGACGCGGCCGTCCCCGAGGGGCCGATCGTCCTTGTCGGGCACTCGATGGGCGGCATGACGGTGATGGCGCTGGCCGCGCAGTACCCCGAGCTGGTGCGGGAACGGGTGGTGGCGACCGCGTTCGTCGGCACCTCGTCGGGGCGGCTCGGCGAGGTGAACTTCGGGCTGCCGATCGCCGGCGTCAACGCGGTGCGCCGGGTGCTGCCCGGAGTGCTGAAGGCGCTCGGTACACAGGCCGCGCTGGTGGAGAAGGGGCGGCAGATCACCGCCGACCTCTTCGCCGGGATCATCAAGCGGTACTCCTTCGCGAGCAGGGACATCGACCCGGCCGTCGAGCGGTTCGCCGAACGGATGATCGAGTCCACGCCGATCGATGTGGTCGCCGAGTTCTACCCGGCCTTCACCGACCACGACAAGACCGCGGCCCTCGCCCACTTCCAGAAACTGCCGGTCCTGGTGCTGGCCGGGGTGCAGGACCTCGTCACGCCCAGCGAGCACAGCGAGGTCATCGCCGACCTGCTGCCCGACGCCGAGCTGGTGCTGGTCGCGGACGCCGGGCACCTGGTCATGCTGGAGCACCCGGAGGTGGTCACCGACCGCCTCGCCGACCTGCTCACCCGCGCGGGTGCCGTGCCGGCAGGGGCTACGGTAAGTGGCTATGGAAGCACCAGCAGCACGGCACCGCCGGGCTGAGACCGAGTTGACCGTCAGTTCCCCCGGGCAGATGGGGGAGCTGGGCCGCAGACTGGCCAAGTTGCTGCGCGCCGGTGACCTCGTGATGCTCAGCGGCGAGCTCGGCGCCGGAAAGACCACGCTGACCCGCGGACTGGGCGAGGGGCTCGGCGTGCGGGGCGCCGTCACCTCGCCCACGTTCGTCATCGCCCGCGTCCACCCCTCCCTCGGGGGCGGGCCGCCGCTCGTCCACGTCGACGCGTACCGCCTGGGCGGCGGGCTCGACGAGATGGAGGACCTGGACCTCGACGTCTCGCTGCCCGAGTCCGTGATCGTCGTGGAGTGGGGCGAGGGCAAGGTCGAGGAGCTGACCGACGACCGGCTCATGGTCCAGATCCACCGGGCGGTCGGCGACACCACCGACGAGGTACGGCACGTCACCCTGGCGGGGGTGGGGGAGCGGTGGGCCGGGGTGGACCTGGGGGTGCTGTCGGCCTGAGGACCGTGTGAACGTTCCGACAAGGCGTCGGCAAGATATTGCGCCGGACGTATCGGGCGTGGTCACATGGTATCCAGTCCGTGGTTAGGTCTGCCTAACTACGTCCGCCCCCGTACCTCAGGAGGCGCCGGTGTCCGGGTCCGAGTCCGAGCAGCGGCGACCGGTCGCGGTCGCCGGAGTGTCCATGCGCGAGCTGTTGGCGTCGTGTGCGGCCGCTGACGCGGTGTCTCGGCCGCCGAGAGCGCCGGAGCCGGTGTCGAGGCCGGTGGAGCAGGACCGTAAGGCTGCCTGAGCGGGGTCCGCCGGTTGGTGGTCCGGTGCGGGTGCGTGGGGGTTGATCGCGCAGTTCCTCGCGCTCTCTCTCAAGAGCTAGCGGATCACGAGGACCTTCACGCCGATCGTCGCGAATTTCCACATGGCGTCGCCGTCGGGGCGGGTCTCGCGGATGCCGCCTGTTTTCACCGTGGGGTCGGGGGTCGCGCCGGCGCCCATGGGGGTGAGGGCGCTGAAGCCGATCGCGGAGCCGTCCTTCGTGGTGGCGAAGCGGACCACGTGTTCGATGGGGAGGCCGTCGGTGCCGGTGACGGCCTTCGAGCGGGACGTGACCCAGTAGGCGCCCGGGGACGGGTCGATGGTGCCGGGGGTGACTTTGAAGGTGCGCGCGACGCGGCCCCGCTCGTCGACGAGCCAGACCCGGTCGTCGTCCACCGAGTACACCACGCGTTCACCCGTTCCGGATCCGTTCGGAAGGGCGGCGGGGTGCCGGTGGTCGCGGGGTGCCTTGGAGGCCGACGCGCCGGGCGCCGGGCTCACCGCCGGCCGGCCGCCGAGACCGGGCGGGACGGTGGCCGAGGCCTGGTAGGCGAGCAGACCGACCGCCCCGACGGCCGCCGCGGTGAGGCCGGCCACGACTCCCGAGCTGGTCCCTGCCACGTGTGCCACCCCTGCCTTGCCGTAGAGCCTCGCCGTATATGTCGTACTTCGTACAGACCGTAGCAGTCAGTGACCGCCCGACCCGGCCGGGCGTGCGCACGGCGCCGGAGCCGTAGGCTGTTCGCGTGCTCTTGCTCGCTCTGGATACCGCCACCCCCGCCGTCACCGTCGCGCTGCACGACGGTACGGCCGTCATCGCCTCGTCGAGCCAGGTGGACGCACGCCGGCACGGCGAGCTGCTGCTGCCGGCCGTCGACCGCGTCCTCGCCGAGGCCGGGGTCCGGCTGGACGCCGTCACCGCGATCGTCGTGGGCGTCGGCCCCGGCCCCTACACCGGCCTGCGGGTCGGTCTGATGACCGCGGACACCTTCGGGCTCGCGCTCGGGGTGCCCGTCCACGGTCTGTGCACACTCGACGCCCTCGCCTACGCGGCCGACATCGGGAAGGGGCCGTTCGTCGTGGCGACCGACGCCCGCCGAAAAGAGGTCTACTGGGCGACCTACGCCGACTCGCGCACCCGGCTCACCGAACCGGCCGTCGACCGGCCCGCCGACATCGCCGGGCAGGTCGCGGGGATGCCCGCCGTCGGGGCCGGGGCGCTGCTCTACCCCGACACCTTCCCGGTCGTGCACGAACCCGAGCACGTCTCCGCCGCGGCCCTCGCGTCGCTCGCCGTGGAGCGGCTGGCCGCGGGCGGGGAACTGCCCGCGCCCCGGCCGCTGTACCTGCGCCGCCCGGACGCCCAGGTGCCCAAGAACTACAAGGTGGTCACGCCCAAGTGACCGCACAGCTGCGCGAGATGCGCTGGTGGGACATCGACCCGGTCCTGGAGCTGGAGAAGGACCTGTTCCCCGAGGACGCCTGGTCCCGGGGGATGTTCTGGTCCGAACTGGCGCACGCCAGGGGACCGGCGGCGACCCGGCGGTACGTCGTCGCCCTGGAGGGCGACCGGATCGTCGGCTACGCGGGACTCGCCGCCCAGGGCGCCGCGCCCGACGGCGAGGCCGCCCCGGTGGGCGACATCCAGACCATCGCCGTACGCCGTGACCAGTGGGGCACCGGGCTCGGCGGCGAGCTCCTCACCGAGCTGCTGCGGGCCGCGACCGCCTTCGAGTGCGCCGAGGTCATGCTGGAGTGCCGGGTCGACAACATCCGTGCCCAGAAGCTCTACGAGCGGTTCGGCTTCGAGCCCATCGGGTTCCGACGCGGCTACTACCAGCCGGGCAACGTGGACGCCCTGGTGATGCGGCTGACGACGAAACCCGACAGCGGCCCCGCCGACGGACCGACCTCCGAACAAGGAACCGAGATCAATGGCTGACGAACCCCTGGTCCTGGGGATCGAGACCTCCTGCGACGAGACCGGTGTCGGCATCGTCCGGGGCACCACCCTGCTCGCCGACGCCGTCGCCTCGTCCGTGGACGAGCACGCCCGCTTCGGCGGGGTCGTCCCGGAGGTGGCGTCCAGGGCGCATCTGGAGGCGATGGTCCCGACCATCGAGCGGGCGCTGAAGGACGCGGGCGTGAGCGCCAGGGACCTGGACGGCATCGCGGTCACGGCCGGCCCCGGCCTGGCCGGCGCCCTGCTGGTGGGTGTCTCGGCGGCGAAGGCGTACGCGTACGCGCTCGGCAAGCCCCTGTACGGCGTGAACCACCTCGCCTCCCACATCTGCGTCGACCAGCTGGAACACGGCCCGCTCCCGGAGCCGACGATGGCCCTGCTGGTCTCGGGCGGCCACTCGTCCCTCCTGCTGTCCTCGGACATCACCTCCGACGTACGGCCGCTCGGCGCGACCATCGACGACGCGGCCGGCGAGGCCTTCGACAAGATCGCCCGTGTGCTGAACCTGGGCTTCCCCGGCGGCCCGGTCATCGACCGGTACGCGAAGGAGGGCGACCCGCAGGCGATCGCCTTCCCGCGCGGTCTGACCGGCCCCCGCGACCCGGCGTACGACTTCTCCTTCTCCGGACTCAAGACGGCGGTGGCCCGCTGGATCGAGGCCAAGCGCGCGGCCGGCGAGGAGGTCCCGGTCCGCGACGTGTCGGCTTCCTTCCAGGAGGCGGTCGTCGACGTCCTGACCCGCAAGGCCGTCCGCGCCTGCCGGGACGAGGGCGTCGACCACCTGATGATCGGCGGCGGTGTCGCCGCCAACTCCCGGCTGCGCGCCCTCGCCCAGGAGCGCTGCGAGGCGGCCGGTATCCGGCTCCGGGTGCCGCGCATGAAGTTGTGCACGGACAACGGCGCGATGGTGGCCGCGCTCGGCGCGGAGATGGTCGCGCGCAACCGGACCCCGTCCGGCTGGGACCTCTCGGCGGACAGCTCCCTGCCGGTGACGGACCCGCACGTCCCCGGCACCCACCACCACGACCACGTGCACGAGGTCAGCAAGGAGAACTTGTACTCGTGACGGTCGCCTTGATGTGGGAGGCACGGGCGACGGAGGGCCGGGGCGCGGAACTCGTCGCCTGGGCGCGCGAGCAGAAGCTGCCCGAGGCCCCGTCGCGCCGGGAGACCTTCCGGGCACCGCAGGACCGGGTGCTGGTGATCACGTGGTGGGAGGCGGCGTACGACGCCTCGGACCTTCCCGAACTCCCCGACCCGCCCGGTGACTTGGTCACCCGGCCGGTCCACCGCTGGCGGTTCGAGGCCGTCGGCGAGGGCTAGTCGGTGGAGATCAGCGGACGCGATCGTCGTTGTCGGCGGCCTATTGCCGGAACGTCCTGCCTGGAGCACGGGTGATCTGGGTGACGGTGTCGCGTACGGCGAGAAGTTCAGCAGTGCCCAGGGCGACGACTGCATAGAATTGACTTGCTCCTCGGGTTGAAGCCCGGGGATTTTGGCCTTCTCGGCCGGTTGCCGTGCCGCTACGCGGCGCGGGGTTCGGTCGGGAGTCCGTGGCTTCCTGTTTCTTCGCGCTGTGCCGGGATTTCTCCTGGTCTTACCGGCGCTCCGCAGGCCGATGCCGCCAGTCCGGCGGGCTGTTTGACGTTGATCGCGGCGTTGTGGTCCCGGTCGTGGACGGTGCCGCAGGCGCTGCAGGTCCATTCCCTCACGTTCAGGGGTTTGGGTCCGTCCTTGGCGCCGCAGGTGGAGCAGGTCCGGGAGGTCGGCCCGAACCGGCCGATCTTGACCAGGGTCCAGCGGGCGTTGGCGGTGAACCGGACCGACTGCCGAGCGTCCTTACGGGACTTGAACCGTGGTGCTCCCACCTTCGGTCCCTGGCGCGCGCCTTTGAGGGAGGCGAAGAAGTTGCGGTACGCCCTCTCAGCGTCCCGCAGGGCCTGCTGGAGGATGACGGCGGAGACCTCGCCCAGCCAGGAGCGTGCCGCCGTCCGCTTCGCCTCGGTGACCAGCTTCCGGGACAGTTCCCCTGCCGTCGGGAACGGCCGCCCGGCCTGTCGGGCGTCCTCGCGGGCGCGGACCGTGTCGTTGAACACGACACGGGCGCATCCGAAAGCCCTGGCCAGCGCGGTGCGCTGACCGGCATCCGGGTAGAGCCTGAACGCGTACCGGAGCTGCATGCCGATCACTCCAGAAAGATCGAACACCCGCTGTCGTCGGGAACATGTGCACGAGATGTCACCGGCCGGTGGCCTGCCCGGCTCCGCCGGAACAACACCACAACGCTCCGCGTCGCCCACACGAGATTCGCTTCACCCCCCAGCCTGGAGGTCGGGGCGCTGCGAATGAATCCCGGCAGCCATCGCCCCCACCCCCGCCACCATCCACCTCCGCGACTCCAAGGACCGCACCCGCCCCCACCTCGCCCTCACCCCCGCCGCCTGGGCCCCCTTCGTCGCGCACGCGGCCGCACGCTGACGGTCACTCCATCTCCGTCTCGCAGCGCAGCACCCGGTCCGGCCCCAACCGTCGTACCGGACCCGTCAGTTGGAGTGTCACCGTGCCCTGGGTGTCCGCGCTCGACGCCCCCACCCGCAGCTCCAGTGCCCCCGGCTCCACCACCCGCGCCCCCTCCCGGTCCGTGAACGCCGACAGGTCCGCGTGGAAGCGGAAGGTCAGCCTTCGGGACTCGCTCGGGGGCAGGTCCACGCGCCGGTAGCCGATGAGGCGGACGTCCGGGCGGGTTACCGACGCCACCGGGTCGTGCAGGTACAGCTGTACGACTTCCGCGCCGGCGCGCTCGCCCGTGTTGCGTACCGCCACCGTCACGTCGTACGAACCGTCCGTGCCGATCTCGGCCGTGTCCGGCGAGACGAGGTCCCACGCGAACGCCGTGTACGAGCGGCCGTGGCCGAAGGCGTACAGCGGGGTCGGGTCCAGATTGCTGACCTCGCCCGCGAGGCCCAGCGGGGGCTGGAGGTAGGTCCACGGCTGGCCCCCCGGCTCGCGCGGCACGCTCACCGGCAGGCGGCCCGACGGGTTGACGCGGCCCGACAGCACTCCCGCCACCGCCGGGCCGCCCTCCTCCCCGGGGAAGAACGCCTGCACCACCGCGCCGAGCCGGCCGTGCCAGCGGCCCAGTGCGTACGGGCGCCCGGTGAGGAGGACGAGGACCACCGGGACGCCCGTCGAGAGCAACGCGTCCAGCAGGTCGGCCTGGACGCCCGGCAGTCCCAGGTCCGTCACGTCGCAGCCCTCGCCCGATGTGCCCCGCCCGAACAGGCCCGCTCGGTCGCCCAGGACCGCCACGCACACGTCCGCCTCCGAGGCGCGGGCCACCGCCTCCTCGAAGCCCGAAGTGTCCGGGTCCGAGACGTCGCAACCCTCGGCGAACGTCACCTTCGCGTCCGGGAGTTCGGCGCGGAGGGAGTCGAGGACGGTGGGGATGGCGATGCCCAGGTCGACCTCGGGGTGGTGGGTGAGGACGTGGGACGGGAAGGAGTAACAGCCGAGCATGGCGAGAGCGTCGGCGGCTCGGGGGCCCACCACCGCTATACGGGTGTCGGGGGCGAGGGGGAGTACGCCGTCGGGGTTGTCCAGCAGGACCACGGACTCCTCGGCCAGCCGGCGGGCCAGGGCGCGGTTCGCCGTCGAGTCGAGGTCGATCGGGCGTTCCTGCGCGGGCTCCGGGGTCCAGCCCTCGTCCAGCAGGCCCAACTCGCACTTCTGGAGCAGGACCCGGCGGGCCGCCCGGTCGATCAGCGACTCCGGGATCGTGCCCTCCCTGACCGCCGCCACCAGCGGACGCCCGTAGCACTTCAGCGTCGGCAGTTCGACGTCGATCCCCGCCGCCAGGGCGAGATGGGCCGCCTCCGCCTCCGTACCCGCCACCCGGTGGAGCGTCTGGAGGAAGCCGATGCCGAAGTAGTCGGCGACGACCGTGCCGTCGAAGTCCCAGTCAGTGCGCAGGAGTTCGGTCAGGAGGCGGGGGTCAGCGGAGGCCGGCACGCCGTCCGTCTCGTTGTACGCCGCCATCACCGAGCGGGCCCCGCCCTCGCGGAGTGCCATCTCGAACGGGGGGAGGGTCACGTCCGCGAACTCCCGTACCCCCGCCCGGACCGGAGCCAGGTTGCGGGCTCCGACGGAGGAGGCGTAGCCCGCGAAGTGCTTGAGCGTGGCGATGATCCCGGCCGACTCCAGGCCCCGGACGTAGGCCGTGCCGATCGTCCCCACCAGGTACGGGTCCTCGCCGATCGTCTCCTCGACCCGCCCCCAGCGTGGGTCGCGGACCACGTCCAGGACGGGGGCCAGGCCCTGGTGGACGCCGACCGAGCGGAGATCGTCGCCGATGTGCCGGCCCAGTTCCTCCACCAGGTCGGGGTCGAAGGCCGCGCCCCAGGCGAGCGGGACCGGGTAGGCCGTGGCCTGCCAGGCCGTGAAGCCGGCCAGGCACTCCTCGTGGGCGATCGCCGGGATGCCGAAACGGCCGGCCGCGGTGATCCGGCGCTGGGCGCGGGCCAGTGCTCGCGCGCCCAGCGCCGGGGCCACCGGGGCGGTGCCGAAGGAGCGGGTCAGCTGGCCGAGGCCGAGGGTGATCAGCTCGTCCCAGTCGTAGTCGGCGGTCATCTCGCGCTGCAGTGGGGCGACTCCGTCGCCGTCCGTGGCGGCGCCCACCCAGACGCCGTACAACTGGGCGGTCTTCTCCTCCAGGGTCATCCGGGAGAGCAGGTCGTCGACTCGGGCGGTGGCGGGCAGCGCGGGGTCGCGCCAAGGAGCGGTGGTCATGAAACTCCCGTCTCTGCTCTCTGCATGCTGCGAATGTTTCGTACCACACACCGAATGTTCCGGGAACCTATGGCGCGCGAAGGTCTTCGTCAAGGGGGAGCGCGGGGATACGATCGCGGGCATGACGCCTCCGAAGCCCACAGAAACGCAGACGGCGACGCTCGCCGAAATCGCCCGTGAGGCCGGTGTGTCCGCTCCGACTGTTTCGAAGGTCCTGAACGGGCGTGCGGACGTCGCCCCGGCCACCCGCACCCGGGTCGAGGAGCTGCTGCGCGCCTACGGCTACCGGCGGCGCCGCGCCGAGGCCTCCCGGTCGCCGCTGATCGACCTGGTCTTCCACGAACTGGAGAGCGCCTGGGCGATGGAGGTCATCAGGGGCGTCGAGAACGTGGCGCGCGACGCCGGGCTGAGTGTGGTGCTGAGCGAGTCCGCGGGGCGGCTGACCCCCGGGCGGACCTGGGCCGACCAGGTGGCGGCGCGGCGGCCGCACGGGGTGGTGCTGGTGCTGTCGGGGCTCGACGAGTCGCAGCGGGCGCTGCTGCTGAGCCGGTCGATCCCGTTCGTGGTGATGGACCCGGCGGGGGACCCGGGGCCGGACGTGCCGTCGATCGGGGCGACCAACTGGCAGGGCGGGCTCGCCGCCACCCGGCACCTGGTCGAGCTGGGGCACCGGCGGATCGGGGCGATCAGCGGGCCGTCGCGGATGATGTGCAGCCGGGCCCGGGTGGACGGCTACCGGGCCGCGCTGGAGACCGCCGGGCTCCCCGTCGACCTGGGTCTGGTCAAGGCCGGCGACTTCCACCACGACGCCGGCTACCGGCTCGGCCTGGAGCTGCTGCGGATGCCCGACCGGCCCACCGCGATCTTCACCGGCAACGACCTCCAGGCCCTCGGGCTGTACGAGGCCGCGCGCGAGCTGGGGCTGCGGATCCCGGAGGACGTGAGCATCGTCGGGTTCGACGATCTGCCGGTGGCCCGGTGGGTGGGGCCGCCGCTGACGACCGTACGGCAGCCGCTCACCGAGATGGCCGAGGCGGCGGCGCGGCTGGTCCTGGAGATGGGCCGGGCGGAGGAGGCGACGACGGCGACCCGGGTGGAGCTGGCGACCAGCCTGGTGGTGCGGTCGAGCACGGCGGCGCCCCCGGCGCTGTGAGGCCCCGGGCGGGAGTGGCCGGATGTTGACGTATTGACGGGTGGTGCGGGCGTCCCCACACTCCTCCGAAGCCAGTCGGTTGCACAACCGAAACTTTCGGAGGCACCCGCAATGAGATCTCTGAGAACCGGCTTATCCCTGGCGGCCCTGGTCACCGGCGCCGCCCTGCTCTTCACGGCACCCGCCGCGCACGCCGCCGACACCCCGCTGCGCGACCTCGCCGCCGCCCAGGGCAAGGTCATCGGCACCGCGGTCACCGGCTCCAGGCTCACCGGGACCTACGGCGACCTCGCCGGCGGCCAGTTCAGCTCGCTGACCCCGGGCAACGCCATGAAGTGGGGGACCGTCGAGCCCACCCAGGGCAGCTTCAACTGGACCGAGGCCGACCAGATCGTCGCCTTCGCCCAGGCCCACAACCAGCAGGTGCGCGGCCACACCCTGGTCTGGCACAGCCAGAACCCCAGCTGGCTGACGAACGGCACCTGGACCTCCGCCCAGCTCAGCAGCCTGCTGCAGAACCACATCAGCACCGAGGTCGGCCGCTACAAGGGCGAGATCGCCGCCTGGGACGTCGTCAACGAGCCCTTCGACGAGGACGGCACCTACCGCTCGACGCTCTGGTACAACGGCCTCGGCTCCGACTACATCGCCAACGCCCTGACCTGGGCACACGCGGCCGACCCGGCCGCCAAGCTGTACATCAACGACTACAACGTCGAGGGCGTCAACGCCAAGAGCACCGCCCTGTACAACCTGGTCAAGTCCCTGAAGGCGGCAGGCGTCCCGATCGACGGGGTGGGGCTGCAGGCCCACCTCGTCCTCGGGCAGGTCCCGGCCACCCTCCAGCAGAACATCCAGCGCTTCGCCGACCTCGGCGTCGACGTGGCGATCACCGAGCTGGACGTGCGGATGGCGCTGCCCGCCGACAGCACCAAACTCGCCCAGCAGAAAGCCGACTTCAAGTCGGTGGTGGCCGCGTGCGTGGCCGTGAGCCGCTGCGTCAACGTCACCGTGTGGGGCTTCACCGACTCCGACTCCTGGGTGGACAGCACGTTCCCGGGGTACGGGGCGGCGACGCCGTACGACGCGAACTACGCGCCGAAACCGGCGTACTACGGGATCTCCGAGGCGCTCGGCGGGACCACCACCACGCCACCGACCGGTGCCTGCACCGCCGCCTACAGCGTGAGCAGCCAGTGGAACACCGGCTTCACCGGCCAGGTGACCGTCTCCTGCGCGGGCGCCTCCCTCTCGTCCTGGAAGGCGACCTGGACCTACGGCGCCGGGCAGCAGATCACCCAGGCCTGGAACGCCACCTGCAGCCAGTCGGGCGCCGCCGTCTCCTGCGCGAACGCCTCCTACAACGGGACGGTCCCGGACGGGGGTTCGGTGACCTTCGGCTTCAACGCCTCCTGGAGCGGCAGCAATCCGGTGCCGACCGTGACTCTCGGGTAAGCGGAGGCTGAGAAGCGTGAGAGTTTTCGAAGAAAACTTCTTCACGCGGCTTCCACTAACAGTCTCCTAATAATTCGGATTTACGTTCCTGCCCGTGACGGGACACGAGGAGCAAGGCGAAGCAGGCAGACGGGTGGGCCGGCGGTCGCGAGCGCTGAAGATCGTCGGCCTCACCCTGGCGGGGGTCATGACGCTCGGCATCGCGGCAGCGGGGTGGGCCTATGTGCACCTCAACGACAACATCAAGAGCGTCGACATCAACAGCGCGCTCGGGGACGACCGGCCGGCGAAGGCGGTGACGACGCCGACGGCCTCGGCGTCCGCCTCCGCGTCCCCGCTGCCCACCGGCTCGGTGAACATCCTGGTGCTGGGCTCGGACTCGCGCAGCGGCAAGGCGAACCAGGAACTCGGCGGCGGGCACAGCGGGGGCGCCCGCTCCGACACGGCGATGGTCGTGCACATCGACGCGGGCCGCACCTCGGCCACCGTCGTCAGCATCCCGCGCGACACCCTGGTGACCCGCCCCTCCTGCCCGCTGTCCTCCGGCGGCTCGACGGCGGTGGCGTACAACTCGATGTTCAACAGCGCCTACTCGGTGGGCGGGGCGGTGTGCGCGGTGAAGACGGTCGAGTCGATCACCGGCGTACGGATGGACCACTACCTGGAGATCGACTTCTCGGGCTTCGCGAAGCTGGTGGACGCGCTCGGCGGGGTGACCGTGACGACCGATCAGGACATCGACGACGACGACAGCCACCTGCACCTGAAGAAGGGCACCCACCGGCTCGACGGCAAGACGGCCCTGGCGCTCGCCCGCACCCGGCACGGCATAGGCGACGGCAGCGACCTCGGCCGGATAGGCCTCCAGCAGAAACTGGTCAAGGCCCTCCTCGACCGGATGGCCTCCATCAGCCTGCTCAGCAACCCGGCCAAGCTCTACGAGGTCGCCGACGCGGTCACCTCCAGCCTCACCACCGACACCGGCCTGGACTCCCTCAGCGAGCTGATGCGCCTCGGCCAGAGCCTGAAGGGACTGACCTCCGACCACCTCAAGACGGTGATGATGCCCGTGGTCACCGCGCCCTCCGATCCCAACCGGGTGGTCGCCGAGGAACCGGCGGCGAGCAAGCTGTGGAAGTCGCTGCGGTAGCGCCGGGGCGGGCCCCGGGAGCGGGCCGGAAAAAAACTTCGGGGAATTGCGGCAGGCGTGTCGATCCCGGCGGACCCCGTTCGACGCAAGGGTGAGAGGCGGGAGAAGAGCCCGCCGTCCTACCGAAGGAGTCACCATGCCCCGTTACCTGTCGCTCGTGCGGATCGAAGAGGCCTCCGCTCCCGCCGAGGGCCCCAGCGAAGCGCTGATGCAGCGGATGGGCGAGCTGATCGAGGAGGTCACCAAGGCCGGCGTGATGCTGGACACCGCCGGGCTGACGCCGTCCGCCGACGGCACCCGGGTGCACTGGGAGGGCGGGAAGATCTCCGTCACCGACGGGCCGTTCACCGAGTCCAAGGAGGTCATCGGCGGGTACGCGATCATGCAGTGCAAGGACAAGGCCGAGGCCCTGGAGTGGACCAAGCGGTTCCTCAAGGTGCACGAGGAGTTCTGGACGGTGACCTGCGAGGTGCGGGAGATCGCGGAGGGCTGACCTTCCTGGCGCACGTCCGACGGTGGGTGTTGCATGGGGGGCTGTGAGCACACAGCCCCCCGCCGAGGCAGGCGCCCGCCACACCATCGAGACCGTCTTCCGCCTGGAGTCGCCCCGCGTGATCGCCGGCGTCGCCCGGATCGTCCGGGACGTCGGCATCGCGGAGGAGCTGGCGCAGGACGCCCTGGTCGCCGCCCTGGAGCAGTGGCCGCGCGACGGGGTGCCCGACAACCCGGGCGCCTGGCTCATGGCCACCGCCCGCCACCGCGCCGTCGACCTGATCAGGCGCCGGGAGAACTACGCCCGCAAGCTCGCCGAGATCGGCCGCGGCACGGAGACCACCGCCCCGCCCGAGGAGCCCGCCGACCCGGACGACATCGACGACGACCTGCTCCGGCTGGTCTTCACCGCCTGCCATCCGGTGCTGTCGCCCGAGGCCCGCATCGCCCTCACCCTGCGCCTCCTCGGCGGCCTGAGCACGGCCGAGATCGCCCGCGCCTTCCTGGTCCCGGAACCGACGATCGCCCAGCGCATCGTCCGCGCCAAGCGCACCCTCGCCGCCAGGAACATCGCCTTCGAGGTGCCGTACGGCCCCGACCGCGAGGCCCGGCTCGGCTCCGTGCTCGACGTCATCTACCTGATCTACAACGAGGGGTACGCGGCCACGACGGGCGACGACTGGCTGCGCCCGGCGCTGTGCGAGGACGCCCTGCGGCTGGCCCGGGTGCTGTCCTCCCTGATGCCGAAGGAGCCGGAGGTGCACGCCCTCACCTCGCTGCTGGAGTTCCAGTCCTCCCGGACCGCGGCCCGCACCGGCCCCGGCGGCGAACCGGTCCTGCTCAAGGACCAGAACCGGCGCCGCTGGAACCGCATGCTCATCGCCCGCGGGATCAGGGCCCTCGCCCGCGCGGACGCCACCGCGACGGGCGCCCCGGGACCGTACGCCCTCCAGGCGGCCATCGCGGCCTGCCACGCGCACGCCTACGCCTACGAGGAGACCGACTGGACGGCCATCGCCACGCTGTACGGACTGCTGGCCGTCCGGGCCCCGTCCCCCGTCGTCGAGCTGAACCGCGCGGTGGCGGTGTCGATGGCCCAGGGCCCGGCGGCGGCCCTGCCGATCGTGGACGCGCTGACCGCCGAACCCGCCCTGCGCGACTACCACTTGCTGCCCAGCGTCCGAGGCGACCTGCTGGCCCGCCTCGGGCGCACGGCCGAGGCCCGCGCGGAGTTCGAACGGGCGGCGGATCTGGCGCGCAACGAACGGGAGCGGGAGCTGCTGCGGCGGCGGGCGGAGGAGGCCTAGGGCCGCCGCCGGTCCCGTGCCGTGAGCTTCTCGTGCGGTCAGCTCCGGCGGGCGTACGACGTGAGGCGGTCGGCGAACGCGGTGACGAGGTCGCGCAGTTCGGCGGGTCCCTCGACGGCGAACGGCCGGTCGAGCGAGGCGAGGACCGGGGGCAGCCAGTCGAGCCGTTCCGCCCGCAGCTCGACGCGCCGCCAGCACTCGGCCGCCGGGTCCCCGCCCGGCCCGGGCGGCTCCTTCGCGATGCTCGCGACGCTCGCGGGGAGGCCGGCGCGGATCTGCCCGACCGTCCCGTGGATCCGCAGGGTCACCCGGTGCCGGTACTCGGCGGTGGCGAACCCCGCCAGCACCCGCTCCGCCGGACCGGGGCCCTCGGGAACCTCGAACGAGCCGGGCAGGATCCTCGCGGCCGCGATGCGGTCGAGCCGGAAGGTCCGGTCCTCGCCGAGACCGGCGTCCTCGCCCGTGACGTACCACCGGCCCGCGTGGGCGACGATCCCGTAGGCGTGCAGGGTGCGTCCGCCGCGCCGGCCGTCGCGGTCGGTGTAGTGGACCGAGAGCGGCCGGCGGTGGCGGACCGCGTCGGCGACGGTGAGCAGCACCTCGGCGTCCGGGGCGTCGAACTCGCCGGGCCGGTCCGTGAAGTCGAGTGCGTCCAGGAGCGTGTCGAGCCGGCCCGCGAGGTGCCGGGGCAGCACCCGCCGGATCTTCGCCGCCGCCGTCTCGCCCGCCGTGCGCTCCGCCGTCGTCAGCCCGGTCCGGCGGCCGGCGACCAGGCCGAGGAGCACGGCCAGCGCCTCTTCGTCGCTGAGCATGAGCGGCGGCAGGCGGTGTCCGGGGGCGAGCCGGTAGCCGCCGTAGCGGCCGCGCACCGACTCCACGGGCACGTCCAGGTCGATCAGCTGGTCCACGTACCGCCGCACGGTGCGGCCTTCGACGCCGAGCCGGTCGGCGAGTTCGGCCACCGTCCGGGTGCCGCCCGACTGCAGCAGCTCCAGGAGGGTCAGCACGCGGCCGGTGGGTCGGGGCATGCTCGCAGCCTAACGCGAATAGAGGACCGATTCTGTCCACTATTTCTCCTAGCCTGCGCGGTGCACGCCTTCCCGCACAGCACAGCACGGCCAAGGAGATCCCATGGACTTCGTCTCGATCCGCATCATCACCGGCGACGTGGCACGCCTCGTCGGGTTCTACGAGCGCGCCACCGGGGCGCGGGCGGCGTGGGCCACCGAGGACTTCGCCGAGCTCAGGACCGCCGGCGCCACCCTCGCGATCGCCGGCACCCGCACCGTCCCGCTGTTCGCCCCGGACTCGGCCCGCCCGGCGGCCAACCACAGCGTGATCACGGAGTTCCTCGTCGACGACGTCGACCGCGTCCACCGGGACCTCGCCGACTTCGTCACCGACTTCGTCGCCGGGCCCACCACCATGCCCTGGGGCAACCGGTCGCTGCTCTTCCGCGACCCCGACGGCAACCTCGTCAACTTCTTCACCCCCGTCACCCCGGCGGCCGTCGAGAAGTTCGCCCGCTGACTAGGGCCGGGCCGGGTGGCCCACGAGCATCGTCGGTGCCCCCGCCACCCGGGTCAGGAACACGGTCGCCGCGTTCGGGCCCTGCGGCTTGACCTTCCGGCGCAGCTCCTCCGGCTCGACGGCCGAGCCCCGCTTCTTCACGGTCAGGATCCCGACCTCGCGCTCCCGCAGCAGCGCCTTCAGCTTCTTGACGTTGAACGGGAGCTGGTCCGTGATCTCGTACGCCGTGGCGTAGTCGGTGGCGTGGAGCGCGTCGGCCGTGATGTACGCGATCGTCGGGTCGATCAGGCCTCCGTCCAGTTCCTCGGCCACCTCGGCGACCAGGTGGGCGCGGATGGCGGCGCCGTCGGGCTCGTACAGGTACCGCCCCACGGGCCGGGCCTCCGGGTCGGGCAGGCCCCGGCCGAGCAGGGTGCGCGGGCCGGGCAGGAGGGTGGCGCGGACCGCTGCGGGGGCGCCGGTGCCGAACCAGAGGACCGCCTCCTTCACGTCCCCCGCGTCCGAGATCCACTCCGCCTCGGCGTCCGCCGGGACCGCCTCGTGCGGGATGCCGGGGGCGACCTTCAGCGCGGCGGTGTGCGCGGCCTTGCGCGCCGCCTCGACCGCCCAGGACAGGGGCGGTGAATAGGCCTCCGGGTCGAAGACGCGGCCACGGCCGCCGCGCCGGGCCGGGTCGACGAAGACGGCGTCCCAGCCCGCCGTGTCCACCTCCGTGACGTCCGCCTCCCGGACCTCGATCAGGCCGGCCAGGCCCAGCGCGTCGGCGTTCACCCGCGCGGTCCGCGCCGTCACCGGGTCCCGGTCCACGGCGAGCACCCGGATCCCGGCCCGCGCGAAGGCGATCGCGTCGCCCCCGATCCCGCAGCACAGGTCGGCGACGGAGGACACGCCCAGCGCCTTCAGCCGCTCCGCCCGGTACGTGGCGACACTCGCCCGCGTCGACTGCTCGACCCCGTTCGGCGTGAAGAACATGCGGTCCGCGTCCGCCTCGCCGAACTTCGCCGCCGCCCGCTGCCGCAGCCGGGCCTGGGCGAGCGCCGCCGACACCAGCTCGGCGGGGTGGGTGCGGCGCAGCCGGGTGGCCACGGCGAGTTCGTCGGCGGGCGCGGTGCCGCGCACCTCGGCGAGGAGGGCGTGGCCCTCGGGGGTGAGGAGGGGGGCGAGGTGGTCGTTCACCGGGTCATTGTCGGCCAGTCGGTGGATGGTTCGCCTCCGGCCGAGGTGTCTGCCCCGGTTCCGGGGAGGGGCCTGGAAGGATCCGACGCCATGCGAGCAGTCGTACAAAATGACAAAAATGGGTTCAGAGTGGGTGTGGCGGGCCTGCTGGCCGCCGCCGCCCTGGTGTCCGGCTGCGCGGGACCCGACGGTTCCGCCGCCCGCCCCGCCGCCGGCCAGCAGCCGCACCGGAACGCCGCCGCCGACGCCCACGCCGCCCTGGCCGCCGCCGCCAAGCGCTGGGGGCTGAACGCGGTCCCCCTGCGCCCCCCGGCCCCGCCGACGCAGAAGCCGAGGATCACCGCTCGCGACGGGTTCGAGGTGGACGGGCAGGAGGAGGACGAGCTGCCCCCGGTCTTCACCACGGTCCCGACGAAGCAGAAGGTCGTCTTCCTGACCATCGACGACGGCTCGGAGAAGGACCCGGAGTTCCTCCGCATGATGAGCGACCTGCGGATCCCCTACACCGCGTTCCTCAGCAACTACCTGGTCAAGGACGACTACGGCTACTTCCGGAAGATGCAGGCCGAGGGCCACACCCTCAACAACCACACCCTGACCCACCCCTACCTGCCGGGCCTGACCTACGAGGAGCAGAAGCACGAGATCTGCGGCATGCAGGAGATCATGAAGCGGGAGTTCGGCAAGGCTCCGACCGTCTTCCGCCCGCCCTACGGCAACTACAACGGCGACACCCTGCGCGCCGCCAAGACCTGCGGCATCAAGTACGCGCCCATCTGGGACGAGGAGGTGTTCGTCGACCACTGGGAGTACCGCGAGTGGGACCGCGGCCTGCACCCCGGTGACATCGTGCTCACGCACTTCCGGGGCCGCAGCGACTGGGACGGCACGATGGTCGACGACATGCGCCGCTTTCTGAACAAGGTCACGCGCGAGGGCTACGCGGTGGCGCGCCTGGAGGACTACCTGTGAGCCGCGCGAGGGCGACGGCGGCGTTCCTGGCCGCCGTCGCCCTCCTGCTCGCGGGCTGCGCCCAGTCCGTGGACCCCATCGAACGGCTCGGCAGGAAGGCGGCCGACGGGGTACGGCCGCACGGCCCGGCCGGCGAACAGGCCTACCGGCACTGGGGCCTGAGCGCGCCCCTGCCGGCCGCCCCGCGCCCGCCGTCCCACCCGCTCTCCTTCCGCTCGGCCCTCCCCCCGGTCGTCGACCACATCCCCACCGCCGACCGGGTGGTCTTCCTGACCTACGACGACGGCGCCGAGAAGGACCCCCGCTTCGTGGACATGGTCCGCGAACTGCGCCTGCCCGTGACGATGTTCCTCACGGACAGCGTGGTCGGCCCCGGCTACGGCCACTTCGCCCGTCTCCAGGCGGTCGGCGCGAGCGTCCAGAACCACACCCTCGACCACCCGGCCATGCCCGGGCTGCCCTACGCGGGCCAGCGCGCCGAGATCTGCGGACAGCAGGAGAAGCTGAAGTCCCGCTTCGGCATCCGCCCGTACCTCTTCCGCCCGCCCTACGGCACCTACGACACCACCACGCTCCGCGCGGCGGCCGACTGCGGGGTGACGGCGGTGGTGCTCTGGCGGGCGGCGATGACGGCCGACACTCTCGCCTTCAGGAACGGCGAGAAACAGCTCCGCCCCGGCGACATCGTCCTGGTCGGCCCCGACGAGGCCATGGGCCCGGCCCTGCGGGAGCGCACGGCCCGGCTGCTGCGCCGGGTGCAGGCGAGCGGGCTGACGGTGGGGCGGCTGGAGGACTACCTGTAGCCGGCTGGAGGGACTGCCCGCAGACGGGTTTTCCGGTCCGGCGACCCGGTTTTTTCGGCGCCGCGCCGCAGGCAATTGGCACTCCGCTTGACCGAGTGCTAATCGCGGTCATAGTCTCGGCTCTGGCACTCGGCAGATGAGAGTGCCAACAACGCGACGGGCAGGTCCGGCACCCGCGACGACGGATCCACCTGGTCGCCACCTCAGACAGTTAACCCCGTGAGATCTCCGAAGGGGGAGGTCGGATCGTGACGACCGCCAGCTCCAAGGTTGCCATCAAGCCGCTTGAGGACCGCATCGTGGTCCAGCCGCTCGACGCCGAGCAGACCACGGCCTCCGGCCTGGTCATCCCGGACACAGCGAAGGAGAAGCCCCAGGAGGGCGCCGTCCTCGCCGTGGGCCCGGGCCGTTTCGAGAACGGCGAGCGCCTGCCGCTCGACGTCAAGGTCGGCGACGTCGTGCTCTACAGCAAGTACGGCGGCACCGAGGTGAAGTACAACGGCGACGAGTACCTCGTCCTCTCGGCTCGCGACGTGCTCGCGATCATCGAGAAGTAAGCCTGCGACTTACCACCTCAAGCACTCCGCTTGAAGCTGCGCCCCTGGCCCCCGCGATCCTTTAGAAGCCGGGCGCCAGGGGCGCAGTCTTGTTCACCCCAGAATTCCGAGAGGGCTCCCGCTGCCATGGCGAAGATCCTGAAGTTCGACGAGGACGCCCGTCGCGCCCTTGAGCGTGGCGTCAACAAGCTTGCCGACACGGTGAAGGTGACGATCGGCCCCAAGGGCCGCAACGTCGTCATCGACAAGAAGTTCGGCGCCCCCACCATCACCAACGACGGTGTCACGATCGCCCGTGAGGTCGAGATCGAGGACCCGTACGAGAACCTCGGCGCGCAGCTGGTGAAGGAGGTGGCGACCAAGACCAACGACATCGCGGGTGACGGTACGACCACCGCCACCGTCCTGGCCCAGGCGCTGGTCCGCGAGGGCCTGAAGAACGTCGCCGCGGGTGCCTCCCCGGCCGCCCTGAAGAAGGGCATCGACGCCGCCGTCGCCGCCATCTCCGAGGACCTGCTCGCGACGGCCCGCCCGATCGAGGAGAAGTCCGACATCGCCGCCGTCGCCGCGCTGTCCGCCCAGGACCAGCAGGTCGGTGAGCTCATCGCCGAGGCGATGGACAAGGTCGGCAAGGACGGTGTCATCACCGTCGAGGAGTCCAACACCTTCGGTCTGGAGCTGGACTTCACCGAGGGCATGGCCTTCGACAAGGGCTACCTGTCGCCGTACTTCGTGACGGACCAGGAGCGCATGGAGGCGGTCCTGGAGGACCCCTACATTCTCATCAACCAGGGCAAGATCTCCTCCATCGCGGACCTGCTGCCGCTGCTGGAGAAGATCATCCAGGGCAACGCCTCGAAGCCGCTGCTGATCATCGCCGAGGACGTGGACGGCGAGGCCCTCTCCACCCTCGTGGTCAACAAGATCCGCGGCACCTTCAACGCGGTCGCGGTCAAGGCCCCCGGCTTCGGTGACCGCCGCAAGGCGATGCTGCAGGACCTGGCGATCCTCACCGGCGCCACGGTCATCTCCGAGGAGGTCGGCCTCAAGCTCGACCAGGTCGGCCTGGACGTGCTGGGCTCCGCCCGCCGCGTCACCGTCACCAAGGACGACACCACGGTCGTCGACGGCGCCGGCAACTCCGCCGACGTCACCGGCCGCGTCGCCCAGATCAAGGCCGAGATCGAGAACACCGACTCCGACTGGGACCGCGAGAAGCTCCAGGAGCGCCTCGCGAAGCTGGCCGGCGGCGTGTGCGTGATCAAGGTCGGCGCCGCCACCGAGGTGGAGCTGAAGGAGAAGAAGCACCGTCTGGAGGACGCCATCTCCGCGACCCGCGCCGCGGTCGAGGAGGGCATCGTCTCCGGTGGTGGCTCCGCGCTGGTCCACGCCGCGAAGGTCCTGGAGGGCGGCCTCGGCAAGACCGGCGACGAGGCGACCGGTGTCGCCGTCGTCCGCCGCGCCGTCGTCGAGCCGCTGCGCTGGATCGCCGAGAACGCCGGCCTGGAGGGTTACGTCATCACCTCCAAGGTCGCCGAGCTCGAGAAGGGCCAGGGCTTCAACGCCGCCACCGGCGAGTACGGCGACCTGGTCAAGGCCGGCGTCATCGACCCGGTCAAGGTCACCCGCTCCGCCCTGGAGAACGCCGCCTCCATCGCCTCCCTGCTCCTGACGACCGAGACCCTGGTCGTCGAGAAGAAGGAAGAGGAGGAGCCCGCGGCGGCCGGCCACTCCCACGGCCACGCCCACTGAGCACCGCCTCGGCGTCGCACGAAGCCCCCGTCCCCGGTCGTCCGCCGGGTACGGGGGCTTCGCCCCTCGCGGGCTTTCACTGTGGTCTCAGTTCTCCAGCGCGTCCAGTGCGCCGAGCTGACCCATCAGCCCGAGCCGGTCGTACTCCCACCAGCCCTCGGCGATCTTCCCGCCGGAGTCGAAGCGGTGGATCGTCGTCCCGGTCATCCTCACCAGCCCCCGGGTGTTCGGCAGCCCCAGGAACTCCGCCTTCTGCCGCCCCTTCCAGATCCACCGGGTGCACACCCGGTCGTCCTGGGTGAACTGGTCCTCGACATGGAACGTGAAGTCGAAGGCGCCCCGCCACATCTCGATCTCGCGCCGTGCCGCGTCCATGCCGATGGTGTCCTGCTCGTTGCCCGGGTCGTGGCCGTGGTAGTCCTCCGCGAGCAGACCGTCCAGCGGAGCCAGCGGGCCGCCCGCGGCGATCGTCTCGAAGAACCGCCGCGCGGTACCGGCGTACAACCGCTCGTCGCGCACCACGTCCAGGTCGGTGAACGTCGGCGTCCCGTCGCAGAGCGCCAGCAGGTCGTGGAAGACCTTGTCGGTCTCCGGGAGGGTCGAGTTCCGCATCGCCTCCTCGTACGACGGGAACTCCACGATCTCCACGACGTGCGACGCGTCGGAGCGGTCCCGGCCGACCACCGCGTGCGTCGCCGTCCGCTTCCCCTTGGTCTGCTCGACCCACCTGTCCAGCAGCCGTTCCATCTCGGTCAGCCGGCTGGTCCTGCACTCGATGAGCTGCACGAACGTCATGACACCGCCTCCGGCCCCCCTGGGTCCGGTCCCGCTCGCCCATTTTCCCACCGGACCGGCCGCGGCTCCTGCTGGCGGGCCTACCGCGGCCCGTACTTGCGGCCCGTCTTCGAGCTGATGCCGCCCACCAGCCCGTGCGGCGCCATCTTCGCCAGGCCCGTCAGCACCTTGTAGCGCGGATCCGGGATCGACAGCGTCTTGCCGCGCGCGAGGTCGGCCAGCGCCGCCGCCACCAGCTTGTCGGCGTCCAGCCACATCCAGCCCGGGATGTTGTCGGTGCCCATCCCGGCCCGCTCGTGGAACTCCGTACGGACGAACCCCGGCGCCAGCGCCATCAGCCGCACCCCGCTGTCCGCGAGATCGCGCGCCGCGCCCTGGGTGAACTGCACGACCCACGCCTTGGAGGCGCCGTACGTACCGCGCGGCACGAAGGCCGCCACCGAGGCCACGTTGACGACCCCGCCGCGCCCGCGCTCCCGCATCGCCTCCGTAGCCGCCGCCGTCAGCCGCAGCACCGCCTCGCAGTGCACCTTGAGCATGCGCAGCTCGTCGGCCATCGGCACATCGAGGAACCGGCCCTTGTTGCCGAAGCCCGCGTTGTTGATCAGCAGGTCGACCGGGTTCCTGCGGTCGCCGAGGCGGGTGGCGACCGCCTCGATGCCGGTGTCCTCGGCGAGGTCGGCGGTGAGCACCTCCGCCTCGATGCCGTGCCGGTCGTGCAGTTCGGTCGCCTGTTCGCGCAGCCGTTTGGTGTCGCGTGCCACCAGGACGAGGTTGTGCCCGTCGGCCGCCAGCCGCCGCGCGAACGCGGCACCGATCCCCGCGGTCGATCCCGTAATCAGAGCCGTTGTCATGACCCAAGGGTAGTTACCCGGACTGACGGCGTCCGCTGTGCGCACCGGCTCTCCCGATGGGTGAAGCACGGGTGAACGGCGTGCGCGTGACGGCCGTTCAGTCCCCTGCGGTTGCCGACCGCGCCGCCACGTACGTGCGGGCCTGCGCCAGCGTCTCCGAGTGCAGCGCCTCGCCCGCCGCGAGCACCCGCGGCAGCAGCTCCCGCTCGGTGGTGACGGCGCGGAACTGCATCGCCACCGTCACCCCGTGCTCCGGACGGCGCACGACCTCGATCGGGTCGCCGGCCCTGATCTCACCCGGTTCGATCACCCGGAGGTAGGCACCGGTCGCACCCTTCCGCGTGAACCTCTTCACCCATCCCCGTTCGCCCAGATGGCCCTGAAAAGTACGGCACGGGATGCGCCCGGAGGTGACCTCCAGTACGACCTCGGAACCGATCCGCCAGCGCTCGCCGACCAGCGCATCCGACACGTTCAGCCCGTTTGTCGTGAGGTTCTCACCGAAACAGCCGTTCGGCAGCGGCCGGCCGAGCTCCTTCTCCCAGTCGTCGAGGTCCTCGCGCGCGTAGGCGTACACCGCCTGGTCGTAGCCGCCGTGGTGGCGCAGCTCGCACACCGTGTCCCCGGCCAGCCCGCTGCCCGCGGTCCCCTTCGGCCCGGGCGCCGCCACCCGCACCTGCCCGTCCACCGGGTGCTTGTCGATACCGGTCACGCCGTCGGCCTGGTCCGTGTGCGGCGACGGTGTCGGACGGCCGAGGTTCACCGAGAGAAGCTCCATGCTCCGACGGTACGGGAGCGCACTCAAAGCGTCGACGCGTTATCGGGAGCTCTGTCCAAGTCCGCCTTATGCTCGAAAGATGATCGAGGCCCGTCATCTCCGCGTCCTGCGCGCCGTCGCCACCACCGGTTCCTTCTCGGCGGCGGGGCGCGAACTGGGCTGCACCCAGCCCGCCGTCAGCCAGCAGATGAAGGCCCTGGAGAGCTCCGTGGGCACCCCGCTGCTGGTCCGCAACGGCCGCGAGATGCGCCTGACCCAGGCCGGCGAGGCCCTGGTCCGGCACGCCTCCGGGATCCTCGCCGGACTCACCGCCGCCGAGGAGGAGGTCGCCGCCATCGCCGGGCTGCGCGCGGGCCGGGTCCGGCTGGTCTCCTTCCCCAGCGGCAGCTCCACCCTGGTCCCGACCGCCCTCGCCGCCCTGCGCGCGGCCCACCCCGGCACCCGGGTCTCGCTGGAGGAGGCCGAGCCGCCGAACTCCGTGGACCTGCTGCGCGCGGGCGACTGCGACATCGCGCTGGCCTTCCGGTACGAGGGCGCGGCGGACGCCGAGGAGTGGGACGACCTGGTGGTGCGACCGCTGCTGACGGACCGTCTGGTCGGCCTGGTGCCGGAGGGGCACCGGCTCGCCCGCGCGGAGTCCGTCGCCCTCGGGGAACTCGCCGACGAGCCCTGGATCGCAGGCTGTCCGCGCTGCCGGGGACAGCTCGTCCAGGCGTGCGAGAGCGCCGGCTTCACGCCCCGTATCGACTTCGCCACCGACGACTATCCGGCGGTGGTCGGCCTGGTCGGCGCCGGTCTGGGAGTGGCCGTGCTGCCCCGGCTGGCGATCGAGTCGGTACGCCCGAGGGGGGCCCGCGCGGTGGCCCTGGAACCCGCGGTGCGACGGGAGATCGTCGCCCTCACGCTGCCCGACCTGGCGCAGGTGCCGGCCGTGGCGGCGACGCTGGAGCAGCTGGGCCGGGCCGCCCGGTGGGCGTAGCGGAGTCGGGCACGCGCGCGTGCCCGATCGTGGGTGGATTGTCAACGATATGCAGAAACGTTCTTTCAGGTGTCGGAGGCGGAGCCGCCGCTGGTTGTCGATGCCGACACCAGCCTGTTGCGCGCCCGCCCCATGAGCTCTTCGCGCTCGTCCTCGGTCAGGCCGCCCCACACGCCGTACGGCTCACGGACCGCCAGCGCGTGCGCCGCGCACTCCGCGCGGACCGGGCACCTCATGCAGACCTCCTTGGCCGAGTTCTCACGAGCACTCCGAGCCGCCCCGCGCTCGCCCTCGGGATGGAAGAAGAGCGAGCTGTCGACCCCGCGGCAGGCGGCGAGGAGCTGCCAGTCCCACAGGTCCGCGTTCGGTCCGGGAAGGCGGGAGAAATCTGCCATTACGTGACCCCTTGTAGCCGTTCTGGGCGGATACGGTGCCAACGACCGTACATCTCCGGTCTAGAGAGATGAAAATATGACTCATTGGCAATCTAGCCCCAGACACCGTGAAACAGGAAGAAAAAGGGCTAAATGGGGCATTGGATGTGATGAAAAGTTGAGGGTCTGACGTCCATGTCTGCACCGTGTCCGCCCCCTCACGTAGAGTGCCGAAGACGGCACGCAGCCCCGTAACTCTTTCGAGTGACCGTCGTTGAGAGTGCGGAGGCGGTTGAAACAACAAGCGCTCGGGCAGGCGTCCGAGACGGTCGACCGCACAGGTGACGATTCCGTACCAGCCTGGAGGCTCAAGGTGACGCGCATCAGCTGCGGAGGGCGGTCATGACATCCGTCCTCGTCTGCGACGACTCCCCGCTTGCCCGAGAGGCGCTGCGCCGCGCGGTCGCGACCGTGCCCGGCGTCGAGCGCGTGACGACGGCTGCCAACGGCGAGGAAGTCCTCCGCCGCTGGGGTGCCGACCGCTCCGACCTGATCCTGATGGACGTGCGCATGCCCGGACTGGGCGGCGTCGAGACCGTGCGCCGGCTGCTGTCCGCCGACCCCGGCGCGCGCATCATCATGCTCACGGTCGCCGAGGACCTGGACGGGGTGGCCCTGGCCGTCGCCGCCGGTGCCCGCGGCTACCTGCACAAGGACGCCTCGCGCGCGGAGCTGCGCGCGACCGTGACCCAGGCCCTCGCCGACCCGACCTGGCGACTGGCGCCCCGCCGCCTGCGCTCGGCCGAGATGGGCGCCGCGCCCACCCTCACCGCGCGTGAGATCCAGGTCCTGGAGGGCATGAGCCACGGCCGCTCCAACGCCGAGATCGGCCGCGAGCTGTTCCTCTCCGAGGACACCGTCAAGACGCACGCCCGGCGCCTGTTCAAGAAGCTCGGCGCCTCCGACCGCGCTCACGCGGTGGCCCTCGGCTTCCGCTGGGGACTGGTTCGCTGATACGGCGGTGAGCTGCGCCGCAGCGGGGAAGCGGACCGACCGGACGCACCCGCCTACCCCACGGTGGGCGGGGTCCGCAAGGCCGGTCGGCGTAGGCCCGCTGCTCGTTTCGGCGCCGATGCCGCATCCTTGAGGTGTGGAGTCTCTCGGGGACGAGTCGTTCGAGCGGAAGGGGAGGGCGCAGGAGATGAGTTCCGGCGCACCTGCTCATAACGCTTCGGTGCACAACGACGGACGCGGTGCCACGCAGCCGACGGCGGCAGGGCACCATGGACCGATGCGCGAGGACGAGGCGGTCACTGCCATAGGGACGATCGGTTCCCTCGTCCATCGCGCCGTAGACGGGGACGAGCAGGCCACGCACGACCTGCTCGCCCATGTCCACCCACTCGCGCTGCGCTACTGCCGCACGCGACTGTCCCGGCTGCCGGGCGACGCCCGGCACTTCGTCGAGGACCTCGCCCAGGAAGTCTGCGTGGCGGTTCTCCTCGCCCTGCCCCGCTACCGCGACACGGGCCGCCCCTTCGAGGCCTTCGTCTTCGCCATCGCCTCCCACAAGGTCGCCGACCTGCAGCGGGCCGCGATGCGCCACCCGGGTTCCACGGTCGTCCCCTCGGACGAGATGCCGGAACGCCCCGACGACTCCCTCGGTCCCGAGGAGCGGGCGCTGCTCAGCAGCGACGCCGAATGGGCCAAGAAACTCCTGGCCAACCTCCCGGAGAACCAGCGCGAGCTGCTGCTCCTGCGGATCGCCGTGGGTCTCACGGCCGAGGAGACCGGCCAGATGTTGGGAATGTCACCGGGCGCGGTGCGGGTGGCCCAGCACCGGGCGCTGAGCCGGTTGCGGGCGCTGGCCGAGCAGTAGGCGGCAGTAGCAGGACGGGTGTTACCACCCCCGATGAACAGGCGTACGCCCATTTCCGTACGAACATACGAAGCCCGGAGCTGAGTCGTACCGTGGAATTTGGGACCCGTGCTTCCCGTTAGCATGGACATCCGCACCGTTCAAGGCCATTTGGGGAAGGTGTCATGACTGCCAACGTCGACGGAGTGCCCGGAAAATTCGCGACACTCGGGCTGACCTACGACGACGTGCTGCTGCTGCCGGGCGCATCCGAGGTGCTCCCCAACGCGGTCGACACCTCGTCCCGCATCTCCCGCAACGTGCGGGTCAACATCCCGCTGCTCTCCGCGGCGATGGACAAGGTGACCGAGTCCCGCATGGCGATCGCGATGGCCCGGCTCGGCGGCGTCGGCGTGCTGCACCGCAACCTGTCCGTCGAGGACCAGGTCAACCAGGTCGACCTGGTCAAGCGGTCCGAGTCCGGCATGGTCACCGACCCGATCACGGTGCACCCGGAGGCGACCCTCGCCGAGGCGGACGCGCTGTGCGCCAAGTTCCGCATCAGCGGTGTGCCGGTCACCGACCCGGCCGGCAAGCTGCTCGGCATCGTCACCAACCGCGACATGGCCTTCGAGTCCGACCGCAGCCGCCAGGTGCGCGAGGTCATGACCCCGATGCCGCTGATCACCGGCAAGGTCGGCACCACCGGTGTCGAGGCCATGGAGCTGCTGCGCAAGCACAAGATCGAGAAGCTTCCGCTGGTCGACGACGAGGGCACCCTCAAGGGCCTGATCACCGTCAAGGACTTCGTCAAGGCCGAGAAGTACCCGAACGCCGCGAAGGACGCCGAGGGCCGGCTGCTCGTCGGCGCCGCCGTGGGCGCCAGCCCCGAGGCGCTGGAGCGGGCCCAGGCGCTCGCCGAGGCCGGGGTGGACTTCCTGGTCGTCGACACCTCGCACGGCCACAACAGCAACGCCCTCAGCTGGATGGCGAAGATCAAGTCCAGCGTGAACGTCGACGTGATCGGCGGCAACGTCGCCACCCGCGACGGCGCGCAGGCCCTGATCGACGCCGGTGTCGACGGCATCAAGGTCGGCGTGGGTCCCGGCTCGATCTGTACCACCCGGGTGGTCGCCGGTATCGGCGTTCCCCAGGTCACCGCCATCTACGAGGCCTCCCTCGCCGCCCGCCCGGCCGGTGTCCCGCTCATCGGCGACGGCGGCCTGCAGTACTCCGGCGACATCGGCAAGGCCCTCGCGGCCGGCGCCGACACGGTGATGCTCGGCAGCCTGCTCGCCGGCTGCGAGGAGTCGCCCGGCGAGCTGCTCTTCATCAACGGCAAGCAGTTCAAGTCGTACCGCGGCATGGGCTCGCTCGGCGCCATGCAGTCGCGCGGCCAGGGCCGGTCGTACTCCAAGGACCGCTACTTCCAGGCCGAGGTCTCCTCCGACGACAAGCTCGTCCCCGAGGGCGTCGAGGGCCAGGTGCCCTACCGCGGTCCGCTGGCCAACGTGCTGCACCAGCTCGTCGGCGGTCTGCGCCAGACCATGGGCTACGTGGGCGCGGCCACCGTGGACGAGATGGAGTCCAAGGGCCGCTTCGTGCGGATCACCGCCGCGGGCCTCAAGGAGAGCCACCCGCACGACATCCAGATGACGGTCGAGGCGCCGAACTACAGCCGCAAGTAGTCACCAGAGCCTTTCCAGGGCGGTCCCGGGCGCACCGGGGCCGCCCTTGCCGTACCCGTCGGCGATACTGGTAGACGCTGAAACGCAGAGGGAAAGGCCACAGACGTGACTGAGATCGAGATCGGGCGCGGCAAGCGCGGCCGCCGGGCGTACGCCTTCGACGACATCGCCGTCGTCCCCAGCCGCCGTACGCGGGACCCGAAGGAGGTCTCGATCGCCTGGCAGATCGACGCCTACCGCTTCGAGCTGCCGTTCCTGGCCGCCCCCATGGACTCGGTCGTCTCGCCGGCCACCGCGATCCGCATCGGCGAGCTCGGCGGCCTCGGTGTGCTCAACCTCGAAGGCCTGTGGACGCGGTACGAGGACCCGCAGCCGCTGCTCGACGAGATCACCGGGCTGGACGCCGAGACCGCCACCCGCCGCCTCCAGGAGATCTACTCCGCCCCCATCAAGGAGGAGCTGATCGGCGCGCGTATCAAGGAGGTGCGCGACTCCGGCGTGGTCACGGCGGCCGCGCTCTCCCCGCAGCGCACGGCGCAGTTCTCCAAGGCGGTCGTGGACGCGGGCGTGGACATCTTCGTCATCCGCGGTACGACGGTCTCCGCGGAGCACGTCTCGTCCTCGCACGAGCCGCTGAACCTGAAGCAGTTCATCTACGAGCTCGACGTCCCGGTGATCGTCGGCGGCTGCGCCACGTACACGGCGGCCCTGCACCTGATGCGCACCGGTGCCGCGGGCGTGCTCGTCGGCTTCGGCGGCGGCGCCGCGCACACCACGCGCAACGTGCTCGGCATCCAGGTCCCGATGGCCACCGCGGTCGCCGACGTGGCCGCCGCCCGCCGCGACTACATGGACGAGTCCGGCGGCCGGTACGTGCACGTCATCGCGGACGGCGGTGTCGGCTGGTCCGGCGACCTCCCCAAGGCGATCGCCTGCGGCGCGGACTCGGTGATGATGGGCTCCCCGCTGGCCCGCGCGACCGACGGCCCGGGCAGGGGCCACCACTGGGGCATGGAGGCCGTCAACGAGGAGCTGCCGCGCGGCAAGAAGGTCGACCTGGGCACGGTCGGCACCATCGAGGAGATCCTCACCGGCCCGTCCCACACCCCGGACGGCTCGATGAACCTCTTCGGCGCCCTGCGCCGCGCGATGGCCACCACCGGCTACAGCGAGCTGAAGGAGTTCCAGCGCGTCGAGGTGACGGTGGCGGACTCGCAGCACAAGCGGTAGTCGCGCCGTACGACGCACGGAGGGCCGGTCACCCCTGGCGGGGGTCACCGGCCCTCTCGCATGTCCGTCAGCGAGCCGCCTTCTGGGTCCCCGAGAACGCCGCCCACGCCGCGATCGCGAAGAAGACGAAGGTCAGCGGGTCGGCCTCCTCCTTCCAGGCGTCCTGGACGACGCCGAAGTGCTGGAAGAAGACCTCGGAGAACGCCACGTCGAGCTGGTCGGCGCCGATCATCGCCTCGCCGACCAGCTGGCCGAGGTAGACGGAACCGAGCGCGAGGACGGCCGCGGTGATCGCGAGCACCGGGTTGCGGCCGCCGAGCTTTCCGGCCGCGAGGCCGATGACGAAGCCGACGCCGACGGCCGCCCAGCCGATCTCGTGCTTGGTGAGGCCGATGACCACGCCGTAGAGCGCGGCGGCGGCGACGGCCGCGACGACCGCGGCGCCCAGGCCGAGGGCGATGTTGCCCCGCGGCGGCGCGGGCGGCGCCGGGGGCGGGGGCACGGCGCCGGGCGCCTGCTGCTGGGCGAACGGGTTGCCGTCGGCCGGCAGCGGCTGGGGCTGCGGCGGTGGTGGCGGCGCTGACTGGCTCATGACAGAAATCCCCCCTGGGAACTGCACTGGAAGAACAGTGAAGTGAAGAAACGCGCGCACATCTGTGCGGCAGGTGAGGGGAGACTAACAGCCGCCTGTGACAACGCCCCCGGGGATTTCGCGTGGCCGGGGCCCGCTCAGAGCCGGTGTGCCGCCCCCGTGGGCGTCGCGCCGCGCGTGTCCAGCAGCAGCTGCGCCTTCACCGACAGGCCCTGGAGGTCGTACGTCCGGTGCTGCTGGACCAGGATCGTCAGGTCGGCGTCGGCGGCCGCCTCGTAGAGGGAGTCCGCGCGCGGGACCGGGCGGTCCAGGACGCTCCAGGACGAGATGTGCGGGTCGTGGTAGCTGACCGAGGCGCCCAGCTCCATCAGCCGGACCGCGAGCTCCCGCGCGGGGGTGCTCTGCTGGTCGGCGAGGTCGGGCTTGTAGGTGACGCCGAGCAGCAGCACGCGCGCGCCGCGGGCCGACTTGCCGTGCTCGTTGAGGAGGGCGGCGGCGCGCTGGACGACGTAACCGGGCATCCGGTTGTTGACCTGCTGGGCCAGCTCCACCATGCGCAGACCGCGGCCCGCGAGGCCGGACAGGTCCTGGGGGACGCCGTGGCCGCCGACGCCGGGACCCGGGCGGAAGGCCTGGAAGCCGAACGGCTTGGTCTCCGCGCAGCGGATCACGTCCCACAGGTCGACGCCCAGGTCGTGGCAGACGGCGGCCATCTCGTTGACCAGGGCGATGTTGACGTGCCGGAAGTTGGTCTCCAGGAGCTGCACGGTCTCGGCCTCGCGCGGGCCGCGCGCGCGGACCACCTTGTCGGTGAGCCGGCCGTAGAACGCGGCGGCCGACTCGGTGCACGCGGGCGTGAGACCGCCGATGACCTTCGGGGTGTTGGCCGGGGTGAAGGCGCGGTTGCCGGGATCCACCCGGCTGGGGGAGTAGGCGAGGTGGAAGTCGCGGCCCGCGCGGAGGCCGGAGCCCTTCTCCAGCAGGGCGCGCAGGAAGTTCTCCGTCGTGCCCGGGTGGACCGGCGACTCCAGGATCACCGTCGTGTGCGGGCGCAGCCGTGCGGCCAGGGTGCGGGCGGCCGTCTCCACCTGGCTCAGGTCGAGTCCGCCGTCGGCGTCGCGCGGGGTGGGGGCGCAGATGACGGCCGTGCGGACCCGTCCCAGCTGTGCCGGGTCCTCGGTCGCCCGGAAGCCCCCCGAGAGCATCCGGCGCCGCTCGGCGGGGCTGAGCGAGCCGGCCTCGGGGCCGGTCGCGTAGCCGATCGTGGAGATGCCGGCGGCCACCGCGGCCTGGGCGAGGGGCAGGCCGTAGGGACCGAGTCCGATGACGGCGAGGTCTGCGGGCATGGAGTGGGCCGTCCTTCCCAGTAACCGAAGCGGGACAGGTGCGCAAGCCCTGTGGACAGGACAGGCGAAGCGCACTGTCACACTAGGAGTAAATATGACCGTTATGCGGGATTGTGTTCATGTGTCTTCCGTGGGTTCGGTGACCGTTGTCCACAGGCTGGGGGCGAGTGGTGGCTGAACTCGGGCAAGCCGGTCAGAATTTGGGCAGGGGCCTCGCCTGCCGGGCGCGGCCCGCGCGACCGATGACCGACGACGAGCGATGACCGATGGCGGCAGAGCGGGAGGCAGCGGTGAGGACAGCGACACTGGGGCCGGAGCAGCGTGCGGAGTCCCTGGCGGCGATGGCCGAGCGTGAGCTGGACGTGCTGGTCGTGGGCGGTGGGGTGGTCGGCGCGGGCACCGCGCTGGACGCGGTCACCCGGGGCCTGAACACCGGCATCGTCGAGGCCCGCGACTGGGCCTCGGGCACCTCCAGCAGGTCCAGCAAACTGATCCACGGCGGCCTGCGCTATCTGGAGATGCTCGACTTCGCCCTGGTCCGCGAGGCCCTCAAGGAACGCGGCCTGCTGCTGGAGCGGCTCGCCCCGCACCTGGTCAAGCCCGTCCCGTTCCTCTACCCGCTCCAGCACCAGGGCTGGGAGCGGCTGTACGCCGGTTCGGGCGTCGCGCTCTACGACGCGATGTCCATGGCCCGCGGGCACGGGCGCGGCCTGCCCCGGCACCGCCACCTGACCCGCGGCCACGCCCTGCGGGTGGCGCCCGCGCTGCGCAAGGACGCCCTGGTCGGCGCCATCCAGTACTACGACGCCCAGATGGACGACGCCCGCTATGTCGCGACCCTGGTGCGCACCGCGGTGTCCTATGGCGCGAAGGCCGCCAACCGCGCGCGCGTGACCGGCTTCCTGCGCGAGGGGGAGCGGGTCGTCGGGGCCCGGGTGCAGGACGTGGAGGGCGGCGGGGAGTACGAGATCCGCGCCCGGCAGGTCGTCAACGCGACCGGTGTGTGGACCGACGACACCCAGGCACTGGTCGGCGAGCGCGGGCAGTTCCACGTCCGCGCCTCCAAGGGCATCCACCTGGTCGTCCCCCGGGACCGGATCCACTCCACGACCGGACTGATCCTGCGCACCGAGAAGTCGGTCCTGTTCGTCATCCCCTGGGGCCGGCACTGGATCATCGGCACCACCGACACCGACTGGGACCTCGACAAGGCCCACCCGGCCGCCTCCAGCGCCGACATCGACTACCTGCTCAACCACGTCAACTCGGTGCTCGCGGTGCCGCTGTCGCGCGACGACGTCCAGGGCGTGTACGCGGGGCTGCGCCCGCTGCTGGCCGGCGAGTCCGACGCCACCAGCAAGCTGTCGCGCGAGCACACGGTCGCCCATCCGGTGCCGGGGCTCGTGGTCGTCGCCGGCGGCAAGTACACGACGTACCGGGTGATGGCCAAGGACGCCGTCGACGAGGCGGTGCACGGGCTCGACGCGCGGGTCGCGGAGTGCGTCACCGAGGACATCCCGCTGCTCGGCGCGGAGGGCTACCGGGCGATGTGGAACGCGCGGGCCCGGATCGCCGCCCGCACCGGCCTGCACGTGGTGCGCGTCGAGCACCTGCTCAACCGGTACGGCTCGTTGGCGGAGGAGGTGCTCGACCTCATCGCCGCCGACCCGGCCCTGGGCGAGCCGCTCTCGGCCGCCGACGACTACCTGCGCGCCGAGGTCGTCTACGCCGCCTCCCACGAGGGCGCCCGCCACCTCGACGACGTCCTCACCCGCCGCACCCGCATCTCCATCGAGACCTTCGACCGCGGCACCCGCAGCGCCCGCGAGGCCGCCGAGCTGATGGCGCCGGTGCTGGGCTGGGACAAGGACCAGATCGAGCGGGAGGTCGAGCACTACGAGAAGCGGGTGGAGGCGGAACGCGAGTCCCAACTCCAGCCGGACGACCTGACGGCGGACGCGGCGCGGCTGGGGGCGCCGGACATCGTGCCGCTGTAGACGTCCGCGCCGGGGGCCCCGGTCGGGTTCTACCCCTCGCCAGGGCAGAACTCGGCCGCGAGCAGCGCGGGTTCGAGGTGCGGGTCGGTGATGGTCGTCGTGTTCACGCGGAACGTGAGGACATGCCGGCCGCCGATCGTGGCGGCGCTGCGCACATAGCTGCCCGCGATCCGGCCGTTGTGCCCCCACACCGTGACCCCGCACGGCAGCTTCGCCGGAAAGATCCCCAGACCGTACGCGCCGTGCGTGGCCCGGGTGTTGAGCATCGCCCGCAGCAGGTGCGGGGACAGCAGCTCGCCGCCCAGCAGCGCCGCGTAGAAGCGGTCCAGGTCGTCGAGCGTGGTCACCAGCTCACCCGCCGCGCCGGCCACGCGCGGGTCGAGTTCGGTGACGTCGGCGCCGTCGGCCGTGTAGGCGTGGCCGTGCGGGGCGGGCAGCGTGGTGCGGGCGCCGGGGAAGGACGTGCCCGTGAGCCGGAGGGGGGTGATGATGCGGCGCCGGGCCTCGGCGGCGTACGAGTGGCCGGTGACCCGCCGGACGACCATGCCGAGCACGGTGTAGTCGGTGCTGGAGTACGCGTACCGGCCGAGGCCGGTGGAAGGGAGGGCGAGTGAGACGTGTACGGCCTGGAGCGGGGTCAGGGGGACGGCTCCCCGGGTGACCCTGGTGAAGTCGGCGAGCCCGCTGGTGTGGTCGAGCAGGGCGCGCAGGGTGATCCGGCGTCCGTCGGTGCCGGGTCCGCGCAGCAGTCCCGGCAGGTACCGCTCCACGGGGTCGGACAGGGACAGCCGGTGCTCCGCGGCCAGTTGCAGGACGACGGTGGCGATGAAGGTCTTGGTGATGCTGCCGGCGCGGAAGCGGTCGGCGCGGGTGATGTCCCGGCCGGCGGCCGCGTAGCGGATGTCGTCGCCGTCGTGGTCCAGGAGGGCGGCGGCCGGTGCTCCCCCTTTGGCGACGAACTGTGACAGAAGCGGGTCCGTGGACTCCGCCGAGGACGCGGAACCGGCCGTCAAGGGGGCGAACAGCAGCGCGAGAGAGACCGGTATGGCCACCAGTGTCCGAAGCGACGGCATCCGGGATCCTCCCTTGTCGCCGCCCATCTTCCCGGCTCGCGTGACGCCCTCGTCACCGGGGGTTCCGGTCGGCCGGCCCCGATGCGCGGTCAGGGGCCCCCTGGGCGTCGGGCACTTGTCGGGTGAGGGACAATGGAGGCTCTGTCAGGGCGGGTTGCATGAGGGGACGCATGTCGGAGGCGGAGCGGGCGGGGACTTCTCGTCAGGAGACTCGTCAGGACAACAGTGAGCGTCTTCTCGCCGGGCGGTACCGGCTGGGAGGTGTGCTCGGCCGCGGCGGCATGGGCACGGTGTGGCGGGCCGAGGACGAGACCCTCGGCCGGACGGTGGCCGTCAAGGAACTGCGGTTCCCGTCGAACATCGACGAGGAGGAGAAGCGGCGCCTGATCACGCGCACCCTGCGCGAGGCCAAGGCGATCGCCCGGATCCGCAACAACAGCGCGGTGACGGTCTTCGACGTGGTCGAGGAGGACGACCGACCCTGGATCGTGATGGAGCTGGTCGAGGGCAAGTCGCTGGCCGAGGTCATCCGTGAGGACGGTCTGCTGAAGCCGAAGCGCGCGGCCGAGGTCGGGCTCGCGATCCTGGACGTGCTGCGGTCGGCGCACCGCGAGGGCATCCTGCACCGGGACGTGAAGCCGTCCAACGTGCTGATCTCCGAGGGCGACGGCCGGGTCGTGCTCACCGACTTCGGTATCGCCCAGGTCGAGGGCGACCCGTCCATCACCTCCACCGGCATGCTCGTCGGCGCCCCCTCGTACATCTCCCCGGAGCGGGCCCGCGGTCACAAGCCCGGCCCGGCGGCCGACCTGTGGTCGCTCGGCGGCCTGCTGTACGCGGCGGTCGAGGGCGCCCCGCCGTACGACAAGGGATCGGCGATCGCCACGCTCACCGCGGTGATGACCGAGCAGCTGGAGGAGCCCAAGAACGCAGGACCGCTCAAGGACGTCATCTACGGGCTGCTCACCAAGGACCCGGCCCAGCGGCTGGACGACGCGGGCGCGCGGGCGATGCTCAACGCGGTCATCGACCTGCCGGCGGAGGCGCCGCTGGACGCCACCCGGGTCGTACCGCTGCCGCCGCAGCCGGACGCTCCGCGGCAGGAGCAGGGCGCGGCGGCCAAGCGGGGCGAGGCGGCCGGGGAGAAGCGGCGGGGCGCGCTGCGGTCCGTGCGGAAGGCCGCCGCGGCGGCGGGCGTCGCGGCCGCGGCCCGGACGAAGAACGCCGAGGCCAAGAGCGCCGAAGCGAAGAACGCTGAGGTGAAAAACGCCGAGGCGAAGAGCACCGAGGCGAAGAGCGCAGAGCCGAAGAACGTGCAGCCGAAGGGTGCCGCGGGTCCGGTCGCCTCCGGTTCGGGGCCGGTCGCGGGGGCGCGTCCGGCCGCCGCCGGTGGGTCCGGTGCCGCTGCCGCCTCGGCGGGGACCAAGCCCGCGGCCGGGAAGGCGAGTTCGGGGTGGCCCGTGGTGCCACCGCCGGATCTGGACCTGGCGCCGCGCCCGGTGCCCCGGGCGCCGATCACCGACGTGGTCCCGAAGCGGACCCTGGTGATCATCGCCGTGGTGGTGGTGCTCGCGGTGCTCGGCACCGTGCTCGCCCTCACCCTCGGCGGCGATGACGACGACAGCAAGAGCGGTGGCAAGAGCGGCGGTTCCAAGGCGGTGGCGACCTCGGGGGCGAGCGCCGGCGCCGGTTCGGGGTCCGGCTCCGGTGCCACCACCAAGGAGGACACGAGCGGCGACACGAAGGCGGACGGCGGCTCCTCGGCCGGCGCGACCTCCGGGAGCGGCGACGACTCGGACGCCTCGGGCGACGACAGTGCCTCGGCGTCGAACTCCAGTGGCAGTGACAGCGGCGGTGACGGTGGCAGCGCCCCGGTGGTGAAGACGTACAACGGAAACCAGGGGTACTCGATCGGGCTGCCCAAGGGCTGGAAGTTCCAGACCAGCAGCTCCGCCGGTGACCGGTTCGTCGGCCCCGACGGGCAGAAGCTGCTGGTCGCGTGGACGAGCTCGCCCAAGGGCGACCCGGTGGCGGACTGGGAGAACCAGGAGGGCTACATGACGCGCTCCCAGTACCAGAAGATCCGGATAGCCAAGGTGAGCTACCGCGGTTGGAACACGGCCGACTGGGAGTTCACCTACGTGGAGAGCGGCACCGAGTACCGGACGATCGACCGGGGGTTCGTCGTCAGCTCGTCGCAGGGGTACGCGCTGATGTACACCGCGAAGGCCGCGGACTGGAGCAGTGAGCTGCGCAAGGACACCTGGAAGACGCTGACGGGGTCCTTCGAGCCCAAGTGACAAATTCGCATCCCCACAATGCGAATTGCCTCCGGCACGTATCGTGAGTGGTTGCGGACCGTACGCATCCAGGTATGCATACAGAACGGGCCGCTCAGCGAACGGATTTGACCAACCGGCGGCCGGGGGAGGCTACGTGGACGACTATGCGGGTCGGGTACTCGCCGACCGCTACCGCCTGCCGCTGCCCCCCTCCGACGAGTACGAACTCCGGGAGACCCGGGCCTTCGACACCTACAGCGGGCAGGAGGTGTTCGTCCGGCAGGTGCCGTTGCCGGAGGTCGTCGAGGCGGAGGTGCTCGACGCGGAGGGGCTGCCCGAGGGGTTCACAGCCCGTGACGGAGGCGCGCGCCGGCCGCCGTCGGCCCGGACCGCGACACGCCGGCCCAGCGACCCCGTGGTGCGGCGCGCCGTCGAGGCGGCGCAGGCCGCCGCGCGGATCCCCGACCATCCCCGGCTCGACCAGGTCTTCGACGTGTTCGCCGAGGGCGGTTCGCTGTGGATCGTCAGCGAGTCGGTCGCCGCACGGCCGCTGTCCGCGCTGCTCCTCGAACAGCCGCTGACCCCCTACCGCGCCGCCGAGGTCGCCTCCGACGTGCTGATGGCGCTCCGGGTGCTGCACGCCCACGGCTGGGTGCACCGGAACATCACCGCCCGCACGGTCCTCGTCTGCGACGACGGCCGGGTGATGCTGACCGGCCTCGCGGTCGGCGCGGCGGAGGAGGCGCTCTGCGGCTACGACCCGGTGCCGGCACCGGAGGGCGAGGGCGGCGGGCAGGCCGGCGGAGGCCGGCCGGGCGGGCAGGCGGAAGGTTCCTCCGCCGCCGCGGGCACCTCGGCCCCCTCGGCCACTCCCGGCGGGCAAGGCGGTCCGGGAGGTCCGGGGGGTCCGGGCGGTCCGGGCGGTGTCCCCGCCGGGGGCATCGGGAGCATTGGTGGTGCGCAGGGTGGTACGCCCGGCGCGCCGGGGGCGCCCGGAGCCATGGAGGCGGATCCCGAGGCCGCCCGGCGTGCCGCCATCCAGGCGCGCGCGGCCGGCGGGCTGCCGGCGGCCGGTGCCGAGGAGGGTCCGGGCGGTGCCGGTACGGGCGCCGTGGAGCGGCGGGCGCTGGAGACCGGTGGGGACATCCGGGCCGCGCGGGCCGGGGCGATCGCCGCGTACCGGGCGGGGGCCAGGGCGGCCGCGCGGGTCCAGGAGGCCCAGCAGAACGGCCGCGCCGCGCTGCCCGGCGCCCGCCGGCCGGCCGAGCCGGACACCACCGGGGCGACCGCCCCGCAGCAGCCGTACGGACCGGGGCACGCCAACGGAGCGGCACAACAACCGCCGTATGCCAACGGAGCGGCACCACCGCCGTACGCCAACGGGCAGGCGCAGACGCAGGCTCCGGGCGGGGACCAGCGCACCGCCCCCGGCGGACCGCCCGGTCAGATCGCCGACCCGTACGGGGTGCGCGGCGCGCCCTCGCCCTGGCACGGTGCCGTGCCCCGGCCCCAGCCCGGGGTGCCTCCCGTGGCGGCCGGCGGCCAGGAACGCACCGCACTGCCTGCCGTCGGGCCCGGCACCGACGCTCCGCAGCCCGTCGTGCCCGCGCAGGCGGCCGGTTCCCCCGCCCGCTGGGGCGGGGGCGCCGTCGTACCCGGACGGCGGGGACCCGCCACCGCGCTGGCCGCCGAGCGCGCTCGGCAGGTGCGGATGACCGTGGTGGGGCCGGTGACCGAGCGCTGGGCGCCGGAGCAGGCCGTTCCGGTGCACGAGAACTGGCAGTTGGCGGCGCCCATCGGACCGGCCACCGACCTGTGGGCGCTCGGCGCCCTGCTGTTCCGGTCGGTGCAGGGGCACGCGCCGTATCCGGAGGAGTCGACGGCCGAGCTGGTGCAGCTGGTGTGCTCGGAGCCGCCCGCCTTCGCGGAGGAGTGCGGCTCGCTGCGGCCGGTCGTGGAGTCGCTGCTGCGGCAGGACCCCACCGAGCGGCTGGACTTCGAGGAGCTGCGCGGCTGGCTGCGCTCGCTGGTGCGGTCCGCGCCCGAGCCGGACGCCGGCACGCATGTCGTCGCCGCCCCGCCCGCCGATCCCAAGCGGCTGCCGATCGTCCGGCGGCGCGGGCAGCTGGTGCGCTGGCGGCGGGCCGGACTCCCGGCCACCAGCCCGCACGGGCGGCACAAGCGAGCCCGGCAGCAGACCAAGTCGCCGCGCAGACTGGGCCGAACGCTGCTGTTGCTGGTGCTGCTCCTGCTGGCCGCGGCGGTCGCGTACGCCATGCTGTTCCTGCCGAAGAAGGGCAGCGCGGACGACAGCGGCGCGGGGACCGGCGACCGGACGGGCGCGGCGGGCGAGGTCAGCACCGCGCCGAGCCCGACGCCCACGCCGACACCGTCCCCGACGTCGACCCCGTCCACCGAGACCCAGACCACCGCCGGTTCGACCGGTGGCTCCGCCGCCGACGGGTTCACCCTGCGCGACGATCCCAACGGCTTCCGGATCGCCGTCGCCGACGGCTGGACCCGTACGCCGAAGAACAGCAGCGGCCAGGTGATCTACTCGCACGGGAAGTTCGAGCTGATCGTGGTGGCCGGGCGGGACAGCGCGGCGACCTACGGCGACGACCCGATGACGTACCAGCGGGACAAGGAGCGGGAGCTGCAGCCGTACCGGGACTCCAGCTGGGCCACGGCCGGCGGGCTGCGCACCATCACGGTGGGCCAGCAGGTGTCCGCCGAGGGGCAGTTCACCTGGACGGACGGCCAGGAGGGCGACCTGTTCGTGCGGAACATGGTCTTCCTGATCGACGGTCGGTACCACATCGTGCAGGTCCGCGGCCCGGAGTCGCAGCGGGACGAGGTCACCGCGCTGTACGAGCAGGCGTCGACGACGTACAAGTACACGGGCTGAGCGGCGGTAACGCGTTCAGGGGGCGGCCGGTTCCCGTTCCGGCGTGAGGATCGCGTGCGCATCCGGTGCCGAGAGCGAGAACCGTCACAGTGCTGTCTCCGTGGGACCCCACCCGTTCCATGACCGCAGGCCGGTCCTTAGTCTGACCCTGACAAGAGCATTGCGGGGCAACGTGAATCAGATGCAGGGCCTGCTCATCGCGGGCCGCTACCGGATCGCCGACACCATCGGCAGCGGCGGCATGGGCCGGGTGTGGCGCGCCCACGACGAGGTGCTGCACCGGGCCGTCGCCATCAAGGAGTTGACGGCCGCGCTCTACGTCTCCGAGAGCGAACAGTCCGTCCTGCTGGCCCGCACCCGGGCCGAGGCGCGCGCCGCCGCGCGCATCAACCACTCCGCCGTCGTCACGGTCCACGACGTCCTCGAACACGACGGCCGCCCGTGGATCGTCATGGAGCTGGTCGAGGGCCACTCGCTGGCCGACGCGGTCAAGGAGCAGGGGCGCATCGACCCGCGGGAGGCCGCGCGGATCGGGCTGTGGGTGCTGCGCGCGCTGCGCGCCGCGCACAGCGCCGGGGTGCTGCACCGGGACGTCAAGCCGGGCAACGTGCTGCTCGGCCGGGACGGCCGGGTCCTGCTCACCGACTTCGGCATCGCGCAGATCGAGGGCGACACGACCATCACCCGTACCGGGGAGGTCGTGGGATCCGTCGACTACCTCGCGCCGGAGCGCGTGCGCGGGCACGATCCGGGCCCCTCCTCCGACCTGTGGGCGCTGGGCGCCACGCTGTACACGGCGGTGGAGGGGCGCTCGCCGTTCCGCCGCACCTCACCGCTGACCACCATGCAGGCCGTCGTCGAGGACGAGGCCGCCGAGCCGCTCAGCGCGGGCCCGCTGGAACCGGTCATCACCGGGCTGCTCCGCAAGGAACCGGCCGAGCGGCCCGGCCCCGAGGAACTGGAGCACATGCTCGCCGAGGCGGCGGAGGGACGGCGGCCGAGCTCGGCGCAGGCGTACGTGCCGACGGAGCGGTCGGGGTACGACATCACGGGGATGGGGTCCGGCACCGGTACCCGCGTGCAGTCGGCCACCGGTACGCCGTACCCGCCGGTGACGGTCGGGCCCGCGCCCGTGTCCGCGCCCGCACCGGCGAAGCGGTTCCGGCTGCGGACGTTCGCCCTGGTCGTCGCCCTCGCGGCGGTCGTCGGCGGGGGCGTCGCGGTCGCGCTGCAGCAGTTCGGCACGGACAGCCCCGGCGGCTCCGTCTCCTCCTCGTCGACTCCGGCCGCCGGTGACGACGCCAGTGCCTCGCCGAGCGGCGGGGGCGGTCAGGGGACGGCGACGGTGCCCGCCGGCTGGGAGCGGCGCAAGGACCCGGTGGGCTTCAGCATCTCCCTGCCCAAGGGGTGGAAGCGGTCCGTCTCCATCGACCAGGACGGTCTCCGCCAGGTCGACTACTCGCCCGACAAGGGCAAGCACCTCGTGCGGGTCGCCGTCGACACCGCGCCGGACTACAGCACCTCGTACGCGCACATGAAGAACCTGCAGGGGCAGGTCTCGAAGCGGCTGATCGACTACAACGAGCTGAGCCTCAAGGAGGAGCTCTTCCGCGACCAGCCGGGCGTCCGCTGGGAGTACACCTGGGACGCGCGGGCCCAGGACGCGCCCCACTACTTCCCGGGGCCCTACCACGCGATCGACGTCGGGTACATGAACAGCGCCGGTACCGAGTACGCCATCTACGAGGCCTCGCCGGCCGACGACTGGGACACCACCAGCAAGCAGTTCGACGTGATCCTGCGGGGCTTCCAGGAGGGCTGACCCGCGGGGAGCGGTGCGCCGACGTGGTCGAGCGCAGCACCCGAGGGTCCGCGCAGGCCGAAATCAATCGCCCCTGAGGGCGGACGGTGGCGGGCAGCGGCGCACTTGGCCGGTCACCGCGCCGGAAGGGGTGCGTCCGGTGCGGCATCATGGGGCCATGGGGACCGACGGGGAAGCCGTACGTCTGGTCGCGGGGCGTTATCGCCTGGACGCGCGGCTCGGGCGGGGCGGGATGGGTGTCGTATGGCGGGCGACCGACCAGTTGCTGGGACGGCAGGTCGCCGTCAAGGAACTCACCGTCGACGACTCGCTGCCGGAGGACGACGCCCGGCTGCGCCGCGACCGGACCCTGCGTGAGGCACAGGCCGTCGCGCAACTCCACCACCCGCACATCATCGTCGTGCACGACGTGGTGGAGGACGGCGAACGCCCGTACATCGTGATGGAGTTGATCGACGGCGGCTCGCTCGCCGACCGGATCTCCCGGAACGGGCCCGTGGACGTCGGTGAGGCCGCGCGGATCGGGATCGCCCTGCTGAGCGCGTTGGCGACCGCGCACCGGGCCGGGGTGCTGCACCGGGACATCAAGCCGGCGAACGTGCTCGTCGAGGCCGCGACCGGGCGTGTCGTCCTCACCGACTTCGGCATCGCCCAGGTCGCGGGCGCCACCACGCTCACCGAGACCGGTTCCTTCGTCGGCTCGCCCGAGTACACCGCGCCCGAGCGGATGTCCGGCACCCGGGCCGGTCCCGCGTCCGACCTGTGGTCGCTGGGCGCGCTGCTGTGCGCGGCGCTCAGCGGCGAGTCGCCGTTCCGGCGCGACTCGCTCGGCGGGATCCTGCACGCCGTGGTCTCCGACGAGATCCGGCCACCCGCCCAGGCGGAGCCGCTGCTGCCCGTCGTACGCGGGCTGCTGGAGCGGGACCCCGAGCGGCGGCTGGACGCGGAGGAAGCCGAGCGGATGCTCCGCGGGTTCCTGGAGACCGGCGCGGTCGCCGTCGTGACCACGACGGAGAGCGTCGGCGCCGCGTCGTACACGCCGACCCAGCGGGACGTGCCGCGCCCACCGGCACCGGACCCGGCCGGACCGGCCCGGTACTCCCCGCGCGGTGTGCTGGTCGCCGCGCTGCTGGTCGCGGCGATGGCCGGGGCCGGCGTGTCGGCGGCGACGCTCCTGTTCAACGGGGGCGGGGGAGGGGGCGGCGCCCCGGGCCCCGGAAGCACGACGGCCGTCTCCGCGTCGCACACGGCACCCTCCGCGGTCCCTTCCTCCACCGCGTCCTCCACCGCGCCGCCGGTCTCGCCCAGCCGCTCTCCCACGGTCCCCTCCGGGTACCGTCACGCGCAGGACCCGGCAGGCTTCTCCCTCGCGGTACCGGAGGACTTCACCCGCGACCCCCAAGGGGAACGCGTCTTCTACCTGTCGCCGGGGCAGACCTTCCGGCTCGGCATCAAGGTCTCCGACCCGCAGACCGGCGGACCGGGCGCGGTGATGCGGCGGGCGGCGGCCGAGGGGCCGAGCACCAACCCCGGCTACCACGACGGCGTGGTCACCGACACCACGCACGCCGGACACCGAGCCGCCTTCTGGGAGTTCACCTGGAAGGGCTTCAGCGCGACGGAGGGTCCCCGGCACACCTACGACCTGTGCTGGGAGGAGGGCGGGCGGATGTACGACGTGTGGGTGTCGGCGCCGGTCGGGAAGGTGCGGGAGGCGCGCGAGTACTTCGACGTCGCCATCGACACGTTCACGGCGGACTGAGGGCCCCGCGCGCCCTGCGCGGTTCAAGTGCGTTGCCAGGCAGGGAGTTGCGGTCATCATCCTCTTGATCCGGATGTTGATTACGGCGGGCACTGGCACGGGCTGCTCACCGACGTGAACGTCTGGGACCGTGTCTTCGTCACCAAGGAGGCCGGTGAGGCGGCGCAGCGGTCGGCGCAGCGCCTCGGCTACTGGGACCTGGAGACCGCCACCGACGGCAGCAGCCCCGCCTACGCGGGCGGCGAGCCGCTCACGCTCGCTGGGGACGCGACGATCCACACCGACAGCGACGACTGCGCCTGGAACCGTTCCTAATCAGTGAGACAGGAGTGAGCCTTGGACCCATGCCTGGTCACTGCGGGCATCCCGAACGGTTTTGGATGTCCTGGTCGACCGCGTTCGCGCCGTGTCCGGTGACATGGATCGTGTCCGTGGTCCGGGGATACGGGGGCGGTTTCCCTCACGCCCCGAGGCCACCGGTCCGGCCTGGACGGTCCGATGCCCGCATCCATCGCTCTGGTGGGTGCGGGGCGGTGCCGTCCGACGCCGGATCGGGTGCCCCAGGGCGCGTCTTGCGATCGCCACGGCGGCTGCGTCGTGGCGAGTGGGTTTCCTGGTGCGGGTGGTGAGGGGTTTCTGCCAGTGTTCGGCGCCCCACCGGCTGGTGTAGGCGGGGTCTACGGCGACGATGGTGATGCCGAGTTCGGCCGCCATGGACACGAGCCGGGCCCGCAGCCTGGAGACGGGCATGCCCGAGATGAGGTTGCGGAACTTCTTGCGGCGGCCGTGCTTCTCGCGGGTCTTCTCCGCGGTGAAGTCGAGGTCCTCCACGGCGATCGCCAGTCCGTGGCGTTCGGCCCAGTGCAGCAGGCGGATCAGGGCGTGGCGGACCTGGGCGTCGCGGTGGTCGGCGGTGCCGGACAGGTCGTAACCGAACCGCAGGGGACGACCGACGGGGTTGCCATGCCGGTCGAGACGCCAGGCGGCGAGATGGTCGGCATTGGTGTCGACGCCGACCACACCCCTCGCACGGGCCGCCTCCAGGGGCACGGTCTGGACCGCAGGGACCGTCCACGACGCGGTCAGGTACCAGCGGCCCCGGACGACGTCTTCATGGATGCGGTAGGCGACGGCTCGGTTCGCCGCCACGCGGTCGGCCCATTGCTCGCCCCGGTGCGCGAAGCTCACGCGGGCGGCGAGGACGTACCGGCCGTGCGGGGCGTTGGCCAGGTGTGCCAGCGGAGCGGGAAGCTTGAGGGAGATCTCGCCGTTGGGGGTGACGCGGAGGGTCTCGTTGCCGAACCTCTTCCCGGACTCGCCGTCGGCTTGCAGGAAGCGCCGCCCGGCCTGCCACCGGGTGCGCCACTGCTCCTCGGTGAGCTGCGCCTGCTCCAGATGGTGGCGGGTGTTCAGCAGCCCCTCGCCGCCCTGCACCACGCACACCCGGCCGGCCTCACGGTCCGCCCGCACCGCCTTAAGCCGGTCTTCGAGCACGTGCAGGCGACGGCTCTTGGCGAAATACTCGCGCCGACTGCGGTAGCCGCCCGGCGCCTTCTTGCTGCCTTTCTCGCCCACGGGCAGGGACAGCCGGTACGTGATCGTCTCGATCCCGGCCCGAAGGCTGTGGATGTGGGCGAGCTGGCCGCGCCGGGCGAGTGCCCACTGGTCGTGGCTGGCCTTCGTGATCGAACCCGCCCAGCGGGAGGAGGACTCCTCGCTTAGCGCTCGCTTGCGCTCGGCCCACTGCTCACTGTCGTGCCCCAGCCCGGCCGCGCAGCGGACTTTCAGATCACGCGACGCCAGCGCACCCAGATGATCGCCGACCAGCCGCAGGACCTTCTCGTCCTCGGCGGTCAGGTGCCTGAGCCGGTCACGGATCGCGACACCCGAAGGGCCGGGCACCACGAACGATGCCGCCAGCTCCCGTAGCCCGGCCACTCCGTCACCGCCCGCCCTCCCGCCCGCAGATGCTTCCAGCACGATCAACGACCACTACACCCAAAGGTCACGCATTCGGCAGGCGAACGCACTCCCCACCATGGCACGCACACCGCCTGCGAGACACTCACTCATACATGTCACGACACGCTCACACGCAGTCAACGGACAACGGTTCCCAACCCCCTGTGGGGAACCGGCGACCTCCTCCTCGACGGTGACGGCGACTACGCGAGCACCCCGACGGCGGTCACCCCGACCGACGCCGGCTTCTCGGTCACCGCGCACGCCCGCGTCGACCCGGCCACCGCCGGCCACGACATGACCGTGCTGTCCCAGCCCGGCGTCCACACCAGCCTGTTCACCCTGCGCTATGTGGCCGCCTCGCAGACCTGGGAGGCCGTGGTGGCCCACGAGGACCGTGCCGACGCGCCGACCACGACGGTCAGCGCGCCCGCCGACTGGGCCGCGTCCAGCGACGAGTACCTCGCGCTGGTCTACGACGAGAAGGCCGACGAACTCCGGCTCTACGTGGGGTCGAGCTACCCCGCCGCCACGGCCGGCGTCGCCGGTGAGAACACCTGGACGCCCACCGGCGCACTCCAGGTCGGCCGCACCCTCACCCCGGACGGCGGGACGGACCACCTGGCCGGCGCGATCGACGAGGTGCACACCTACGCGGGCGTCCTGACCCCGACCCAGCTCGCCCAACTCTCCCTCGGCGGCGTCGACATCTGAGGTCCACGCGCCCCTTCCGCAGGGAGGGGCGCGTACCCCGCACACCGCTGACCGCGCCGCTTCGACAAGTCCGTGGTGCGCAAGGTACTCATGGGGCATGAGTGAAGACGGCGAACAGCCGGTCGAGGGACGTCTGATCGGCGGGCGCTACCGGCTCACCGACCGCATCGGCTCCGGGCCGACCGGGACCGTGTGGCGCGCCCGCGACGAACAGGACGGGCGGCAGGTCGCCGTCAAGGAGCCGCGTCCGGCCGGCGAGCCGGACGACGAGGAACGCCGGCGCGCCGCACACCGCCTGCTGCACGAGGCCCGCGCCGCCGCGCGCGTCGACCATCCGGCCGCCGTCGCCATTCACGACGTCTGCGTCGAGGACGAACTCCCCTGGGTCGTCATGGAGTTGGTGGAGGGGGAGGCGCTGCACGCGGCCCTCGCCGCCCGCGGGCCGCTGCCGGCCCCCGAGGCCGCCCGCATCGGGCTCGCCGTCCTCGGCGCGCTGCACGCCGCCCACGGCGTCGGCATCGTGCACCGCGACCTCAAGCCCTCCAACGTCCTTCTGGCGGCGGACGGTGAGCGGGTCGTCGTCACCGACTTCGGTATCGGGGCCGGGCCGCAGGGGCAGGGCGACGGTGACTTCGCGGCGCCCGAGTGCAGTGCGGGGCACGGTGCCGGGCCCGCCTCCGACCTGTGGTCGCTGGGCGCGCTGCTCCGGGCCGCCGCCGACGGCGCGGAGGGCCCCCTCGGCCCGCTCCTCGAAGAACTCCTCGCCCCCGAACCGGAGGCCCGGCCGACGGCCCCGGAAGCCGCCGAGGTGCTCGCCGAGGTCGCCGGGGTGAGCCTGCCGGCGTGGGTGACCGAACCCCCGGCGGTTCCGGCCCCGGCCCCGGTCCACACCCCGGCCGCACCGGACCCCGAACCGCGCCGCCTCACCCCCTTCGCCGCCCTCGGCCTCCTTCTCGCCAAAAAACCGGAACGCGGCTGACCGGCGCTGATCGTCCCCGTCCCACCCCCTGATCAGCGCATTCCCTGCCAGTGATCACTGGCGCCGTGTGTGCACTCGGTGAAACCGGGTTACCCACGGGTACCCAAAGGCTCCGCTCCCGAATACCCTGCGGCTCATGACGGACTCGCAGGCCACGGAGAAGACCGGTACGGACACGACCGGCACGAACCCCCTCGCCCCCGCACCCGCAGGGGCCCGAACCGCCGCCGACGTGGTCACGCCCGAGCTGGTCGCCCAGCTCACCAAGGGCGTCGCCGGCTCCGGCCGTACGGCCAACCACACGCCCTTCACCGGCGAGAAGCTGGCCGACCTGCCCGAGTCCACCCCCGAGGACGTGGCCAAGGCCTTCGACGCGGCCCGCGCCGCCCAGGCCGTGTGGGCGAAGGTGCCGGTACGGCAGCGCGCCGCCGTCCTGCTCCGCTTCCACGACCTGATCCTGGCCCGCCAGGCCGAGGTCCTCGACCTCATCCAGCTGGAGACCGGCAAGGCCCGTCTGCACGCCCATGAAGAGGTGCAGGCCGTCGCCGTCGCCGCCCGCCACTACGGCCGCAAGGCCCCCGCCTACCTCCGCCCCAAGCGGCACGCGGGCGCCATGCCCACCCTCACCCGGGTGACCGAACTGCGCCACCCACGGGGCGTGGTGGGCCAGATCGCCCCCTGGAACTACCCCCTCGAACTCTCCGTCGGCGACGCCCTCCCCGCCTTCGTCGCGGGCAACGCGGTCGTCATGAAGCCGGACACCGAGACCTGCCTGACCGCCCTGTGGGCCCGCGACCTCCTCATCGAGGCCGGGCTCCCCGCCGAGGTCTTCCAGGTCGTCATCGGCGACGGCCCGGTGGTCGGCCCCGAGGTGGTCCGGCACGCCGACTACGTCTCCTTCACCGGCTCCACCCGCACAGGGCGCGAGGTCGCCCGGGGCGCCGCCGCCCGCCTGGTCGGCGTCTCCCTCGAACTCGGCGGCAAGAACGCCATGCTGGTCCTGGAGGACGCCGACATCGAGAAGGCGGCGGCCGGCGCGGTCCGCGCCTGCTTCTCCTCCGCCGGACAGCTCTGCATCTCCATCGAGCGGCTCTACGTCCACGAGTCCATCGCCGACGCCTTCGTCGAGCGCTTCGCCGCCCGCACCAAGGCCATGCGCCTCGGCCGCTCCCTCGCCTACGGCGCCGACATGGGCTCCCTGGTCGGCGAACGGCAGCTGGAGACCGTGACCCGGCATGTGAACGAGGCCGTAGAGAAGGGCGCCACCGTCGTCGCCGGCGGCACCGCCCGCCCCGACATCGGCCCCTACTTCTACGAGCCGACCATCCTCGACGGCGTCGAGGACGCGATGTCCGTCTGCACCGAGGAGACCTTCGGCCCGGTCGTCTCGATCTACCGCTTCAAGACCGAGGACGAGGCCGTCGAGCACGCCAACGGCACGCCGTACGGCCTCAACTCGTCGGTCTGGACGAAGAACGGCGCCCGGGGGCGGGAGGTCGCCGCCCGGCTGCGTACCGGCACCGTGAACGTCAACGAGGGCTACGCCCCCGCCTACGGCAGCGTCCAGTCCCCGATGGGCGGCATGAAGGACTCCGGCCTGGGCCGCCGCCACGGCTCCGAGGGCATCCTCAAGTACACCGAGGCCCAGACCGTCGCCCAGCAGCGTCTCCTGCCCATGGCCCCCTCCCTGGGCATGGACGACGAGAAGTACGCCCAGTTCATGAGCACCAGCCTGAAGGTGATGAAGGCACTGAGGCTGCGCTGAGGAGCGCCCCGCAGGGGCGCTGGGGGCACCCCCCGGCCGAAGGCTGGGGGAGGAACTGCGCGAGCAACCACGATCCACCCGCACGCGAAACTCAACGAGGAGCACCCGTGCCCCAGGACACCTACGACTACGACGTCATAGTCGTCGGCTCAGGATTCGGCGGTTCCGTCACCGCCCTGCGCCTGACAGAAAAGGGCTACACCGTAGGCGTCCTGGAGGCCGGCCGCCGCTTCACCCGCGAGTCCCTCCCCAAGAACTCCTGGGACATCAAGAACTACCTCTGGGCTCCGCAGCTCGGCTGCTACGGCATCCAGCGCATCCACCTCCTCGGCAACGTCATGGTCCTGGCCGGCGCAGGCGTCGGCGGCGGCTCGCTCAACTACGCCAACACCCTCTACGTCCCGCCGAAGGCCTTCTTCGACGACCCCCAGTGGCGTGGCATCACGGACTGGCAGGAGGAGCTGAAGCCGTACTACGACCAGGCGCAGCGCATGCTCGGCGTCCGGCTCAACCCGACCATGACCCCCTCCGACGTCCACCTCAAGGCGGCGGCGGAGAAACTCGGCGTCGGCGACACCTTCCACCTCGCCCCCGTCGGCGTCTTCTTCGGCGACGGCAAGGACGCCGACGGCGAGTCGAAGGCGGCGCCCGGGGACCCGGTGGAGGACCCCTACTTCGGCGGCGCGGGCCCCGCCCGCAACGCCTGCACCGAGTGCGGCGAGTGCATGACCGGCTGCCGGCACGGCGCGAAGAACACCCTCAACGAGAACTACCTCCACCTCGCCGAGAAGGCGGGCGCGGTGGTGCACCCGATGACGACGGTCGTCTCCGTCACCGACGACTCCCGGGGCGGCTACGCGATCGCGACCCTCCCCACGGACGACAAGAAGAAGGCGGAGGGCCGGATCTTCACGGCCCGCCGGGTCGTCGTCGCCGCCGGCACGTACGGCACCCAGACCCTGCTCCACCGGATGAAGGCGGGCGGCCAGCTGCCGTACCTCTCCGACCGGCTCGGCGACCTCACCCGTACCAACTCCGAGGCCCTGGTGGGCGCCCAGACCGACGACCGGCGCTACCGCAAGGCCCACGGCACCCCGAAGGCCGACTTCACCCAGGGTGTCGCGATCACGTCCTCGATCCACCCGGACGCGAACACGCACATCGAGCCGGTCCGCTACGGCAGGGGCTCCAACGCGATGGGCGGCCTGTCGATCCTGCAGGTGCCGTACGCGGAGGGCTCCTCCCGCGTGCTCGGCTGGCTGGCCAACGCGGCCCGGCACCCCCTCCTCGTCCTGCGTTCGCTCTCCAACCGGCGCTGGTCGGAGCGGACCATCATCGGTCTGGTGATGCAGTCGCTGGACAACTCCCTGACGACGTACCTGAAACCGGACGGCGTCGGCAAGGGCCTGCTCACCGCCCGACAGGGCCACGGCGCCCCCAACCCCAAGCAGATCAAGGCCGCCTCGGAGGCCGCCACCGTGCTCGCCGCCGAGATCAACGGCTTCGCCGGCAGCAACGTCGGCGAGCTGATGGGCACCCCGCTCACCGCCCACTTCCTCGGCGGCTGCCCGATCGGCGACTCCCGCGAGACGGGGGTCATCGACCCGTACCACCGGGTCTACGGACACCCGGGCATCTCGGTGGTCGACGGCGCCGCCGTCTCCGCGAACCTCGGCGTGAACCCGTCCCTCACCATCACGGCACAGGCCGAGCGCGCGATGTCGTACTGGCCGAACAAGGGCGAGGCGGACCCGCGCCCGCGGCAGGGCGAGGCGTACGAGCGGATCGAGCCGGTCGAGCCGCACAGCCCGGCGGTCCCGGCGGACGCCTTTGGCGTGCTGCGGCTGCCGTTCCTGGGCATCCCGGCCGTACCGCCCAAGAAGTAGCCGTATGGAGAAACAGAAAAGGGACCTGAGCCCCCCTCCGAGCCCAGGTCCCCCTTCATCCGGTGCGCGACCGCCGTGTCCCGGCGGTCCGCGCGACCTTGTCTAGGAGTCCGCGCCCGCCTTCCGGCGGCGTACGACGAACACCGCAGCGGCGCCGGCCACGACCGCGGCCCCGCCGACGAGTCCGATGACCGGGAGCGCCGAGCTGGAGCCGGTGTCGGCGAGGTTGCCGGTCGGCAGGTCGGAGACATCGCCCTGCGGCTTCTTCACGGAGTCCTTGCCGCCGTCGTCGCTCGGCGTGGCCTCGCCCGGGTCGGGGTTGGACGAACCGGCCTTGAGGACCGTGAAGTCGTACTGGGCCCAGCCCTCGGCGATGCAGTCCTGGCCGTCGACCTTGTCGAGGTAGGCGCCGGAGCCGAAGGAGTAGGCGTCACCGGCGGGTGCCTTGGCGTCGATGGAGACCCGCAGGTCGACGGACTTGCTCGCGCCGGACTTCAGCTTCTCCACGTAGAAGAAGTAGTCGCCGGCCCAGTCGTCGCTGCCGATCCGGTCCCAGGAGCCGGTGTCGGGGTTCTTGAACTCCAGGTCGACGTACGGGCTGAGGTACTTCGCCTCGTCGAGTTCGTAGTTCTCGATCTCGGCGTAGAAGGCGACGCCGTCGACGGTGGTCTTGGAGTCGTTCGTCACGACCAGTTCGAACCGGTGGAAGCCGTCGCCCGCGACGATCTTGCCGGGCAGGCCCTTGATGTCGGCGGACACCCGGGCGTTGCCGAAGTCCTCGTCGAGGTCCTCGCAGTACGGCACGTCCGGGTCGGACGGGTCCTCGCTGGGCTCGGCCGAGTCGGACGGCTCCGCCGAGGCCGAGGCCGAGGCCGACGCGCTCGCGCTGTCGCTGGGGGAGGCGGAGGCCGACGCGGACGCCGAAGCGCTGTCGCTGGGCGAGGCGGAGTCGGAGGCCGACGCGGAGTCCGACGGGGAGGCCGAGGCCGTGTCGCTCGGGATCTCGCTCGGCGCGCTCTCGGACGTGGACGGCGACGCCGTGTCCTCCGCGAACGCGGCCGGCGCGGACAGCAGGGCGAGTGGCGCGATGACAGCCGTGGCGGCTGCCGCGGCCATGGCGCGACGAAGCTTCATCAGGACCCCCGTGACTCAGGCGCGGTGAATGGATGTAACCGCTGGTTCCGCTGATGTGACCGGTGAATCCGGTGAATGGTTGCCTCCGCATTCACAGAATTCTTATGTGACGTGGGTCACTCGATCACGGGGTCGCTGTGGGGCTTATGTGGATTGCCTGAGTAGGCATGGTCATGGCTATTCTCGGCCCGTCGATCGGCCGAACGAGAGAGTGTCATGTCTGACAGAGGGTCCGAGCAGTCGTCGGGGGACGACCCGTCGTCCTCCATATCCGACGAGGTGTGGGAGCAGTTTCTCCGCGACAGCGAGCGCGACATCCGCAAGTCCGCCCCCAAGGAGCCCTCCGCCCGGGCCCGTGAGGTGACCGAACGGCTCAAGCGGCAGCAGGGGGAGCCCGCGGGGTGGCGGACCGGGCCCGCCCTGCAGGAGCGCGAGAGGCGGGCGGCCCGGCGCCGCAAGGTGTGGGCGGTCGTCGGCCTGCCGCTGGCCATCGCCGTGGCCGTCGTGGCGATGCGGCCCTCCCTGATCCCCGGCGATCCGTTCGGCTCGTCCTCCGGGACGGACACCGCCACCACGCGCCTGCCCGACGAGACCGCCGCCCCGACCGCGGCGCCCTCCGCGGTCGCCGCCGACACCCCCACCCTGGCGCACCCGTTCGCCGGTTCCCCGGCGCTGCGCTGGGCCGACGGCGCGGCCGGCATCGTGCTGCCGAAGGCCACCGCACTCGGTGCGATCCCGAAGGGCCGGGTGGAGCTGGCCCTCCAGCAGACCAAGAAGCTGCTGGTCGAGGCCAATCTGAACCCCGAGGCCGTGGTCGGCGCCCACCCGGACGCCGCGCTCGCGGTGCTCGACCCGAAGCAGCCCGGTGTGCTCGACGAGCTCGACACCGGGCTGCGCAACCCGAGCAAGACCCACGATCCGCTGTCCCTCTTCAGCCGGTTCGACCCCGAGGACGTGAAGCTCGCGGGCAAGGTCATCAAGCTCCGCGGCCGGATCACCTTCGCGAAGGGCAAGTTCGAGGGCGTGGCCGTGCACGCGGACTACACCTTTGTCTACCCGCTCGTCCGCAACGACGGCTCCACCGAGGTCGCCCGCACCATCGTGCGCCGGGTCATCGACACCGAACTCCCCGACCCCGCGCACTACCAGGTCACCCCCGGCAGGCTGACTCTCGTGAGCTACAACGAGGACGCCGGCAACTCGGCCTGCGACATCAACGACGGCTACTTCCACCCCCGGTTCCCGTCCGACGCCGCGACGGGCAGCGCCTCCCCGACGGGTCCCGCGGTCGACCCGTACGATCGCAGCCGCGAACTCCGCAAGGGGCCGCAGGGCTGCGGCACGGTGAGCCGTACGTAACTCCGCGTAGTGCGGTGTAGTGCGGTGGTGTGTGTGGAGCTGTGTCGGGACAGTTGTGCCGGGACAGTTGTGCCGGGACAGGCGAAGGGCCCCGCGGGACGGAGCCGCGGGGCCCTTCTTCCGTCAGCACCGACGTCAGGGCAGCGCCGGTGCCTGGAAGCGGCGCCGGGGGGTTGCGCCGCTGGTCTCTGCGCCCTGTACCGCCGTCCGTGCCCCGGGTCGGCGCCCCGGCGCGCTCGGGGCGTACAGCTGGTCTCGACCTTTGGCGGACGGTCGGTACACGGCAATACCGTTGCCTGAACTGGGACTTGGGAGCTCTGAAGGCCTTGCGGGCCTTCTACGCATCGTGCTGGATGTCCGCGGCCTCCGCAACCGTTTGACCCAGCCCTTGTGCATTTTTGCAATTTTCCGCCGGTCGGCCCCGGGCGTCCCCGGAGCCGGCCGTCTCTTGGGTGACCGGGCTGCTGTCCCCTGCCGTCCGGTCACTTGACTGGAGCGAGGTCCCACGACGCACGGCACGTTCCGTACGCCTCATCGCCCCAGCGAGCCACGCGTGGTTCTTCGGGCCCGCCCCTGGCTGGCACGGACACCCGACCAACGAAGCGGTTCGCGTGCCGGTCACGCGCCGTACGGGTGAGAGCCGTACCGAACTCAGGTCCGCCCGACTCAGATGCGACCCCGGCACAGCTCCAGGAGCGTCATGGCGAGAGCGGTGCCGGGCTTGCCGAGGGCCTCGCTGTAGTGGCCGAGGATCTCCATCTCCCGGGAGAGGTTCACGCGCCGGCCGCCGGAGGCGATCCGGGCCTCCTGGACGACGGCGGAGACGGCCATCCGTTCCTGGATCAGACCGATGATCCGGTCGTCGAGCGCGTCGATGCGCTCCCGCGCACCGGAGATCACATCGGCGGCCTCGGCGGTACGGGCACCGGTCACATCGAGGGCGGTCATGTCGGGGCTCCTCAGCTGAAGGGAGGTGCCCCGGAGCGGCAGGATCCGGAGAAACACCAGGCGCCCCGGACCTTGTCGGCCCGGGGCGCCTGGGGAAGTCGCTTGTCAGTGGCTCAAGCAGCACGACCATGGCAGCCGGTGGGCCGGTTGCCATAGGTAAAGAGGAAGGTCGTCTGCGTGAGCATGGGGCGAGTATGCCACAGGACGGGACGGGACCGGTGCCACCGCACCCCGTTAGAATCGGTAACCACAGACCCCCGCCCAACCGCCGGAAGGCACCCCGTGTCATCAGCGACTCCCGCTGCCGCCGCTCCCGACACCGTCCTGGTCGTCGACTTCGGCGCGCAGTACGCCCAGCTCATCGCCCGTCGCGTCCGCGAGGCCCGGGTCTACAGCGAGATCGTGCCCAGCACCATGCCGGTCGCCGAGATGCTCGCCAAGAACCCGGCGGCGATCATCCTCTCCGGCGGCCCCTCGTCCGTGTACGAGGAGGGCGCCCCCCGCCTGGACCGCGAGCTCTTCGAGGCCGGCGTCCCCGTGTTCGGCATGTGCTACGGCTTCCAGCTGATGGCCCAGGTCCTCGGCGGCACCGTCGACAACACCGGCGCCCGCGAGTACGGCCGTACCGACCTGCACGTCTCCAAGGCGTCCTCCACCCTGTTCGAGGGCACCCCCGCCGAGCAGCACGTGTGGATGTCGCACGGTGACGCCTGTTCCGCCGCCCCCGAGGGCTTCACCGTCAGCGCGTCCACGGACGTCGTCCCGGTCGCCGCCTTCGAGAACGACGAGAAGAAGCTCTACGGCGTCCAGTACCACCCCGAGGTCATGCACTCCACGCACGGCCAGCAGGTCCTGGAGCACTTCCTGTACCGGGGCGCGGGCCTCAAGCCGACCTGGACCACGGGCAACGTCATCGACGAGCAGGTCGCCGCGATCCGCGAGCAGGTCGGCGACAAGCGCGCCATCTGCGGTCTGTCCGGCGGCGTCGACTCCGCGGTGGCCGCCGCCCTCGTCGCACGGGCCGTCGGTGACCAGCTGACCTGCGTCTACGTCGACCACGGTCTGATGCGCAAGGGCGAGACCGAGCAGGTCGAGAAGGACTTCGTGGCCGCGACCGGCGTCAAGCTGGTCGTCGTCGACGCGGAGGCCCGCTTCCTCGACGCGCTGGCCGGGGTCTCGGACCCCGAGCAGAAGCGGAAGATCATCGGCCGCGAGTTCATCCGCGTCTTCGAGCAGGCGCAGGCCGAGATCATCGCGGACGCGGGCCCGGCGGTCGAGTTCCTCGTGCAGGGCACGCTCTACCCGGACGTCGTCGAGTCCGGTGGCGGCACCGGCACCGCGAACATCAAGTCCCACCACAACGTGGGCGGGCTGCCGGAGGACCTCGAGTTCCAGCTGATCGAGCCGCTCCGCAAGCTCTTCAAGGACGAGGTCCGGATGGTCGGCCAGGAGCTCGGCCTGCCGGAGGAGATCGTCCAGCGCCAGCCGTTCCCGGGCCCGGGCCTCGGCATCCGGATCGTCGGCGAGGTCACCAAGGAGCGGCTCGACCTGCTCCGCGACGCCGACGCCATCGCCCGCGAGGAGCTGACCGCGGCCGGCCTCGACCGCGACATCTGGCAGTGCCCGGTGGTCCTGCTCGCGGACGTCCGCTCCGTCGGTGTCCAGGGCGACGGCCGCACCTACGGCCACCCGATCGTGCTGCGCCCGGTCTCCTCCGAGGACGCCATGACGGCCGACTGGTCGCGCCTGCCGTACGGGGTCCTCGCGAAGATCTCCACCCGGATCACCAACGAGGTCCGCGACGTCAACCGTGTCGTCCTCGACGTCACCTCGAAGCCGCCGGGCACCATCGAGTGGGAGTAGGCCCCCTGTCCGGGCTTTCCGGGGCTCAGGTGCGCTTGACCGAGTGCACCGGCTCACCCGGCCGCCAGGCCTCGACGACCAGGTACGTGTCGTCCTCGACGTAGGTCCTCACGACCTCCGTCAGCTCGGTCCGGAAGAGGTGGAACGGCCCCTCGGGTGCCTCCACCTCTTGCCGGTACGCCCCGTGCACCGCCGGGTCCGTCACCTCATGTGCCCGTCCGGCGATCCGTACGTCCCCGCTGCCGCCCATCCCGGTGCCGTCCCCGGGATTCGCCTGGAGCGCGAACCGCGCGTCGCGCAGCAGGTCCCGCGCCTTCAGCGAGTCCGGCATCATGCCGAGCCACAGCTCGCCGTTCACGATGCGGACCTCCAGGCCGGAGGTACGGGGGGAGCCGTCCTTGCGGAGGGTGGCCAGGACATGGTGGCGGTGGGCGGCGAAGCGTTCCTCGACGGTTTTCGCGAGGTCGGGCGCGGCGGCGGCGAAGGCCGCCCAGCCGGCGCCGGCTGTTCCGGTCGTACGGGTTGTGCGTGTCATACAAGACAGTCTGGTGCCGATACCCGACATCTTCTGTCGTGTTTTGCTCGCGCGCGTCATCTTTACAGAACAGCTCTGTTTTCCTGCACTGACCGGCGGTAACTTCCGCCCGTAACACACACCCAGTGCTGGAGGACCTATGCACGGGCCGACTCCGCCCCTGCCGCTGCCCACCGATCAGCTCCAGTTCGCGATGCCGCCGATGTACGACTCGCTCGACGACGAGCGCCGGCATCGCAAGGAGCGGCTCGCGGGCGCGCTGCGGATCTTCGGCCGGTCCGGACTCGAGGACGGGGTGTCCGGGCACATCACCGCCCGCGACCCCGAGTACTCGAACTGCTTCTGGGTCAACCCCTTCGGCATGCCCTTCAAGCACGTCACCGTCAGCGACCTCGTCCTGGCCAACCAGGACGGCCAGGTGATCGAGGGCCGCTACCACGTCAACCAGGCCGCCTTCACCGTGCACGCCCAGGTGCACGCGGCCCGCCCGGACGTCGTCGCCGTCGCCCACTGCCACTCCGTGCACGGCCGCGCCCTGTCCGCCCTCGGCGACCTGCTCGACCCGATCAGCCAGGAGAGCTGCGCCTTCTACGAGGACCACGCCCTCTACGACGCCTACACCGGCGTCGCCGTCGACGCCGAGGAGGGCCGCCGCATCGCGACCGCCCTCGGCTCCCGCAAGGCGCTGGTGCTGCGCAACCACGGGCTGCTGACCGTCGGCGACTCGGTGGACGCGGCCGCCTGGTGGTTCCTGTCGATGGAGAAGTCCGCGCAGGTCCAGCTCACTGCCAAGGCCGCCGGCCGCCCGCTGCTGATCGACCACAAACTGGCCGTCGCCACCCGGGAACAGCTCGGCGGCGACCTGGTGGCCTGGATCAACTACCAGCCCCTGTGGCAGGACATCAGCCGCAGCGAACCGGACCTGCTGAGCTAGCTCTTCGAAAGGCTCCGGACGCCTCGGATGCTCCGGACGCCTCAGAAGCTCCGGAGCACGGCCGCCTTCGTCATCGTGAACTCCTCGTCCGTGAGCACCCCGTCCCGGTGCAGCTCGCCCAACTCCCGCAGCCTGCGCAGCAGCACGTCGTGGTGGTCGGCCGACTGGCGCGGCACGGCCGCCGGCGGCCGCTCCCGGTCGGCGTACTCCGTGTCCGCCCGGGTCGACGGATGCGGCAGCCGGGCCGTGACCGCCGCCGCGACCAGCGCCGTCAGCAGGTCGCGGCGGACGCTGCCCCACAGGTCGAGGGCGTACGGGTCGCGCTCGGCCGGCAGCTTCGAGAACACCGTCTCGCGGGTGACGAACCGCAGGAAACCGTCCTCGTAGCCGGAGTTGGGCAGCCACTCCACCTGGACCAGCTCGCCGACGCCGATGATCCGCGGCCCGGTCGCCCGCTTCACCCGGTCCGAGGTGTCCGCCCAGTCGATCCGCACCTGCGTACCGTCGAAGGACACCGTTCCGTCCGAGGACCGCACCGACACCGGCACCGGCGGCCCCGGCAGCAGATACGCCTTCGTCGGCTCCGCCGGGATCTGGTCCAGCAGCAGCGCGTGCCGGATCTCCTCCGCGACGTACTCGGCCACCCCGGACCGGTCCCCGTCCACCGTCAGCCGATACGGATCCGCCGCCTCCGGCAACCGCCCGCCCGTCGCCTGCAGCAACGGGTCCGCCCCCTCGCGCAGCCGCATCCGGAGCCACCCCCGCCTGCGCTCCGGCTCGTACACCACCCCCGCCACCGCCTCCAGCGGTACGGCGATCTCCCCGTAGGTCTGCCGGAACAGCGGAACGGAGCGGTGGCGTCCCGGCGTGATCCGGACCGTGCTGCCGTCGAAGGCCCAGGTCCCGTCCCGCTGGATGATCTCGGCCATGGGGAAATTCTCGCAGCCGGGTCAACATGTCGGCCGTACCTTCACCCGTCGTGACCGACCCACTGAACGCGAAGGGCGTGGCATAGGGCACAATTCGCTGTCGACACAAGGGAGTTGCATGACGTCGTCCGGCCCCGGGGAGGGCCCCGCGCGTCGTGCCCCGGGCGTGGGGAAGGCGGGCGTCGGGCGTGGCGGTGCAGGAGGCGAGGCAGGGCGCCGGTTCGGGTGTCCACGGCGGCGGCTGCGCGTGCGGGGACTGCCCGCACGGGGCACGCGAGGGACACCGGCGGGCGGTCGCCGAATTCCTCCTCAAACGGGACGAGTTCGCGGCCGGGCAGGGGCTGCCCGCGGCGGTGGCCCACTCCGCCTCCGCCTCCCGGCAGTGGGTTTCCGAGGAACTGACCCAGTCCGCCGAGGTCGTCGCCGAACGCGGCCGCGCCGAGGGTGATGCCTGGCTCGCCCGCCTCTGGCTGCGCACCGTGTGCACCGTGTGGGCAGCCGTCGTGATCATGCTTCTCACCCAGGCCCTCACCGCGATCGGCACCGGCTGGACCAGCGCCCGCACCGCCGGCCTGCTCGCCGCCCTGATCATGGCCCTCACGCTCACCGCCGCCTCCTGGTTCCACCGCTCGCGCGGCGGGGTACTCGCTCCCGTCATCGGCGAGGACAACCGCATGTCCACCTCCCGCACCGTCGCCGCCTCCTGGGTTCTCTTCGTCGCCTACGCCGTCCTCGTCCTGGCCGGCCGGCTGGCCGCCGCCTCCTCTCCCGCCGAACGCGACGCCCTCATCTCCGGCCTCGACCTCGCCCGCGGCGCCGGGGTGGTGACCGTCCTCGCCGTGGTCAGCGGCATCGCCGTCCTGGTCCGCCGGGTGGTCGGCCTGCGCATCCTCGGCCAGCGCCTGCAGAAGGTGCGCGCCCACCGCCCCAGGGCGGCCGACCTGCTCACCGACGACGCCGGCCGCGGCACCTTCGCCGACATCCAGTACGTCCTCATCAGCGCCGTCGCCCTCGTCTTCGCCGCGGTACGGCTCGCCCGCCGCCCCGACCAGCTCCCCGACCTGCCCTGGGGCCTCGCCACGGTGGTCCTGATCTCCGCCGCGACCTATCTCGCCGGCAAGTACGCCGACGGCGGCCGCCCGGTGATCCTCTCCGTCGTCCGCGCCCGGGAGGCCGGTGACCTGGACGCCCCCATCCGCACCGGCGACGACATCGAGATCCGCGGCACCGGCTTCGTCCCGCCCGGCGCCCAGACCGCCGACCGCCTCTCCCGCATGGTCGTCCGCATCGGCGCCGTCCACGTCCACGTCCCCCTGGTCCCCGTCAGCGGCGGCTTCAGCAACCCCACCGACACCGTCCTCAAGGTCCCCGTCCCGGCCGACGTGGAACCCGGCTGGGTCGAGGTCCAGGTGGTGACGGCGGCCGGGGTGGCGACCAACCGGTGCGTGGTCGAGGTGACGGAGTGAGCGGACCGACGGGCGGGTGACGAACCGACCGCCCCCTCCGCCTTCACCTTTTCGGGTCTCCCGGACCGCTGTCGGCCGGCGTCCCTCCCACCCCTGCCCGCCCTCCCGCCTCCGCCGTCCCCGGGGACGAAGACCGGCAGAAAATCGGAAAAACTTCCGGAGGAGGGTTGAGCGGGTCGCCGTTGTCGTACGTATGGTCTGTTGAGGGGCCCTGGGCACAGCGGCGAGAGGCGGCTACTGGCGATGACTCACGGCATTCGTTCGGACACGCACACCCCGTATCTCGACGGCGACCGCGGCCTGCGGGACACCGCCACCCGATACGCCCTCCTTCCTTTGCGGATCTTCCTGGGCGTCACCTTCATCTACGCCGGTCTGGACAAACTGACCAGCAGCTCCTTCCTGAAATCCGGCGGCTCCGGGTCCATCGGCGACACCATGCGCGCCGTCCGTGACTCCGCCGCGATCCCGGCCATGATCGACCTGGCCCTGAAGAACCCCGTCGGCTTCGGCACCGCGATCGCCATCGGTGAACTCGCCGTCGGCCTCGGCACCCTTTTCGGACTGCTGGCCCGCCTGGCCGCGCTCGGCGGCGCGCTGATCTCGCTCAGCCTCTGGCTGACCATCAGCTGGGCCAACTCCCCCTACTACTACGGCAACGACCTCGCCTACCTGATGGCCTGGCTGCCCCTGGTCCTCGCCGGCGCCCCCTACCTCTCCCTGGACGCCATGCTCCGCGCCAGGCGCCGACATCGCTCAGCACGGGCCTCGCTGGGCCTCTGAGCCCGCCCCTAGCCCTCCTGGCCCTGGCCCTGGTTCCCCGGTAGGCGGCGGCGCCTGCGTATCGCCCGGGTCAGGGCCGCGGTCACCCCTGCCAGGAAGAGCCCGGCCACCATCACCGGGATGACCGCGAACCACTCGGTCTCCCACCAGCCGCCCGCGTCACCGGCGTAGGCGATGCCCGCCGCCGTCAGGAAGACGCCGACGATCAGCCGTCCGGGCTGGAACTCATGCCGCAGCACGGGTCACCTCCACCTGTCCCGCGCCGACCTGGAGGTCCAGGTCGAGCGTCCCCGCGTTCTTCGTGCCGCTCGTCGGCGACAGCGTCACGTCCTTGTGCCTGCCCGGCTCCACGTCCACGTCCTTCTGGTCGTCACCGGGCAACTGGATGTCGCCCACCCCCACGTCGATGCTCATCCGCACGGTCACGTGCGCCGGCACCACGATCTTCAGCTGGCCGGCGCCCACCTCGGCCGACGTCGACACCGTCTGCCCGTGGGCGAGGCGTATGTGCGTCAGGTCGAGCGTGGCCACGCCCGTCCCGAGGTCGTACCCCGGCGCCACCTCCGCCGCCGTGACCGGGGTCCAGTTCGCGCGCGTCCAGTGGGTGCTGATGTCGGACGGCATCGCCGTCGCTCCCGCCAGCAGCGCCGCCGTGACGAGCGCCAGGAACAGCGATCCGGCGCCGATGCGCCCCAGGAACGAGCTGACCGCCGTCCCCAGGCCGAACACGATCAGCGCGCAGGCCAGACCCGTCTGGAGACTGGTGCCCAGCGGGTGCGTGTCCCAGGTCAGACCGGTGCCCAGGCAGCCCGCCAGCAGCGCGAACAGGAAGATCCAGCCGCCGATCCAGCGCGGTCCGCGCGGCTGGGGCGGCGCGCTGCTCCGGGCGCGGACGTCCTGGCCGTGGACCCACGGAGTGCTCAGGCGGAAGTCGAATCCGGGGGCGGTCCGGCCGCGGGCCTCGGCGGGGCCCCACAGATAGCCGGTGCCCCCGACATGCCTGCCGTCCTTGACGATCGGGTCCCGCCACCAGGAGGGGAACGAGACCGCGACCGGCGGGGCCTGCGCCTCGGGCGGGGCGTCGGCGACGGCCTGGGCGGCCAGCGGGTCGGGGTCGGGGGCACCGCGCCGCCGCGACCAGTACCCGGCGCCCGCCAGCAGCAGGGAGAGGACGACCGCGAACGCCAGCACCTGGCCGTTCCTGATCATCGTCAGCAGCACTCCGCAGCCGACCAGCGCGAACAGCACGGCCGCCAGGGCCTGGCCGTCGACCCGGCCGGTCAGCAGCTTGCGGACCTCGTTCTCCTCCTCGTCCTCGTACGGCACGAAGAGCCAGGCGAAGCCGTAGAAGAGGAGGCCGATGCCGCCGGTCGCGGCCAGCACGGCCAGGGTGATGCGGAAGATCACGGGGTCCAGGTCGGTGTGGCGTCCGAGTCCCGCGCACACGCCCGCGATCATCTTGTGCCGGCGATCGCGCCGGAAGCGCGGGGACGCCTCGTCGACCGCGGACTCGTCGACCGCGGTCGCGCCCACGCCGGTGGCGTCGGCCCCCGCCGCGGCGGGCGCGGCATCCGACGGCCCGGTGCCCGGGGCGGGCCGCGGGCCGGGGCCGGGTCCCGGACCCGTCGCGGCGTGCTCGTGATCAGTCATGAGTCAATGGTGACGGCCGGGGCGCCGCGACGGCAGTCGGGATGACCCTGGCCGAACCCTGAAATCGGCCCCGAGTCCGCGCCGGGAAGCGTTCGAACGACGCCCTGGGGCCAGCTACGGGGAAACGAGAGGGTCTGTCGCGGGGAAATCCGAAGATCAGGGGAGTCTCCGGGGTCGACCCTGATGCCCCGGGACCCCGTGCGTGTGAACATCGAGGGCATGCCGGAAGCCGCAGCAGTGCCCCTCGACGACCCGCGGCCACCGCGCAAGCTCTACCGCAGCAGCGACGGCCGCTGGCTCGGCGGAGTGGCGCGGGGCCTCGCCGGGCATCTGGGCCTGCCCGTGGTCTGGGTCCGGCTCGCCTTCGTCGGCCTGTTCATGGCCAACGGCCTCGGCGCGCTGCTGTACGCCGCGTTCTGGTTCTTCGTGCCGCTCGGCGTCGGCGGGGTCGGCGGCCAGAAGCCGCCCTCCCTGGTCGCCACCGAGACCTCGGCGGACGGCAGGCGCCGACTGGTCGCGCGCAAACCGGACAAGGGACAGATCGTCGCGCTGCTCCTCATGGTCGTCGTGTCCATGGTGTTCGTGGGCAGCGTCAACCTGACCAGCGGCGCCAAGGCCTACCTTCTGCCCCTGGTCCTGGTCGCCGCCGGTGTCGCCCTCGTCTGGCGCCAGGCGGACAACGCCCGCCGGGCCCGCTGGGTCGAGGTCGGCAGCCGGCGCCGTACGCTCTCGCTGCTGCGCGCGGGCTTCGGCGTGCTGCTGGTCACCGCGGGCGTCTCGGGCGTCTTCGTCATGCAGGGCTCCGCCGCGCACATCGGAGCGGTCCTGCAGGCCGCGCTCGCCGTCGTCGTCGGCATCACGCTGCTCGCCGGTCCGTACCTGGTGCGGATGACCCAGGACCTCTCCGAGGAGCGGCTGATGCGCATCCGCGCCCAGGAGCGCGCCGAGGTCGCCGCCCATGTCCACGACTCCGTGCTGCACACCCTCACCCTGATCCAGCGCAACGCGGAGAACGCGAACGAGGTGCGCCGCCTGGCCCGTGCCCAGGAGCGCGATCTGCGCACCTGGCTCTACAAACCCGAGGGCACCGGCAAGGACGAGGCCGACGAGCCCGCCACTCTCGCCGACGCGGTCCGGCGCAGTGCGGCGGAGGTGGAGGACAAGCACGGCGTCCCCATCGAGGTCGTGGTGGTCGGGGACTGCCCGCTCGACGAGCGGACGGCCGCGCAGATGCAGGCCGCGCGCGAGGCGATGGTCAACGCCGCCAAGTACGGTGGCGAGGGCGGCGCCGTCCAGGTCTACGCCGAAGTCGAGGGGAAGACGGTCTTCGTGTCCGTCCGCGACCGCGGTCCCGGCTTCGACCTCGACTCGATACCCGCCGACCGCATGGGTGTCAGAGAATCGATCATCGGCCGCATGGAGCGCAACGGCGGCACGGCACGGCTGCGGTCCGTACCGGGCGGCGGCACAGAGGTCGAGCTGGAGATGGAGAGGGCGGAGAAGACGTCATGAGCGACGCGACCGAGGCGAACGGCCCGGCGGAAGGCACGGAGAAGCCCGGGCGCCGGGTGCGCGTGGTCCTCGTCGACGACCACCGGATGTTCCGTACGGGCGTCCAGGCCGAGATCGGGCGGACCGAGCAGACCGGCGTCGAGGTGGTCGGCGAGGCCGCCGACGTCGACCAGGCGGTCACGGTGATCACCGCGACCCGGCCCGAGGTGGTCCTCCTCGATGTGCACCTGCCGGGCGGCGGCGGGGTCGAAGTGCTGCGCCGGTGCGCCCCGTTGATGGCGGACGCCGAGCAGCCGGTGCGCTTCCTCGCGCTGTCCGTGTCGGACGCGGCGGAGGACGTGATCGGCGTGATCCGCGGCGGCGCCCGCGGCTACGTCACCAAGACGATCACCGGCACCGACCTGGTCGACTCGGTCTTCCGGGTCCAGGAGGGCGACGCCGTCTTCTCCCCGCGGCTGGCCGGGTTCGTCCTGGACGCCTTCGCCTCCACCGACGCCCCGCCGGTCGACGAGGACCTCGACCGCCTCACCCAGCGCGAGCGCGAGGTCCTGCGCCTGATCGCGCGCGGCTACGCCTACAAGGAGATCGCCAAGCAGCTGTTCATCTCCGTGAAGACGGTCGAGTCCCATGTCTCGGCGGTGCTGCGGAAGTTGCAGCTGTCCAACCGGCACGAGCTGACCCGCTGGGCGACGGCACGCCGCCTGGTCTGAGGTCCCAGGACGTCCGCCCGGCCGCGGGTGGTCGCTCAGACCACCCGCGTCGCCCCCGCGAACGGCATCTCGTCGATGGGTGCGATCCGCACCGGCGCCGAGGGGTTGGGCGCGTGGATCATCTGGCCGTTGCCGATGTAGATGCCGACGTGGCTGATGCCCGAGTAGAAGAACACCAGGTCGCCCGGCTGGAGTTCGGAGCGGGAGACCCGGCGGCCGGCGTTGATCTGGGCGTAGGTGGTGCGGGGGATGGAGACGCCGGCGGAGCGGTAGGCGGCCTGGGCGAGGCCCGAGCAGTCGAAGGCGTCGGGGCCGGTCGCCCCCCAGACGTAGGGGCTGCCGAGCTTGGCGTAGGCGTAGGAGACGGCGGCCGCGGTACGGGAGTCGGAGGCGGCGACGCTGCCCTGGCTCAGCGGGGCGCGGGCGTCCGGGGCCGAGCGGGAGGCGCGTCCGGTGCCGTCCGAGGAGGTGACGGCCGCCCGCTGCTGCGGCGACAGCCGGTTAAGCAGCTGTCGGGCCTCGCCGAGCTTGCCGTTGATGGCGGTCTTCCGCCGCTTCAGCTCGGCCTGCCGGGACCGCAGCGAGGTCAGTTCGACGTGGGCCGCGCCGCGCAGCTGCTCGATCTCCCGCAGCTGCCGGCGCACCCGGGTCACCGCACCGGCCTGCCGGTCCCCGGCCCGCTCGGCGAAGGCGGCGTCCTCGAGGTACTGGTCGGGATCGCTGGACAGCGCCAGCTGCCACGCCGGATCGATACCGCCGTCGCGGTACTGCGCGGCCGCTATCGAGCCGAGGGCGTCCCGCGCGGAGTTGAGTTTCTCCTGCCTGCGGGCGGTCTCGTCCTGCAGCGACTTCAGCCGCCGCTGGGCCGCGTCGGCCTTCTCCTTGGTCGCGTCGTACTTCTCGGTGGCCACCTCGGCCTCCTGGTACAGCTGGTCCACCTTGGCCTTCACCTGCGCCGGTGTCAGTTGCGGCTCGGCGTGTCCGATCCCTTCGAAGCCCGTCGCGGTGGCCGCGCCCGCCAGGGCGAGGGTGGCGGCCGTGCGGGCCGTATGGCCGCTGAGCGAGCGCTGTCGGGGCTTGCGGTGCACTGCCACCTGGACAGTCACGTCCTTTCGTACGACCGCCGTCTCGTCCGTGAGCACGCCAGGGGGAGCGCGCGGGGGCCGCGGGGGAGCGGAGGACGCGTCCGGCGGCGGCCCGCACAGGGGGAGCGGACCGCCGCCGGACCTTCTCGGCGGTGGTGTCCGACTGCCGCCCCTGGCCCGGGCGGCGGTGGGGAGTCGGTCACCTGGGGGAGGACGCTAGGCCCGGATGTGTCGGCTTGGTAACGCGATGCGCGGAATTGGCGTGACAGGATCGTTACCGACCGGTATGTGACGGGGATTCCGGTCCGGAGCCGTCGGCTTCGCAGGGCCGGATGACCGAAGCGGCGGTTCCGGGGCTGGCGGGGGCGGTGGGGTGCTATGGGGTGCATATATGCGGTCCCGGGGGAGGGGGCCGGTGACCGGGGTGCCAGGGGGCCCTGATTAGGCTCCGGGGCCATGGACGTACTCATCCATCTCTTCGTCGGCCTGCACATCATCGGCATCGCCGCGCTGCTCGGCGGCTTCCTCACCCAGATGAAGGCGATGGGCCAGGGCACGGCCCGGTTCGTCCCCGGGATGCTGCACGGCGCGTTCACCATGCTCGCGACCGGGGTGATCCTGGTCGGCCTCAACGAGGCCGACGACCACCACGTCAACACCGTCAAGATCGGCGTGAAGCTCGCGCTGCTGATCGTGATCCTCGGTCTCGTCTACGTGAAGCGGGACGACGAGAAGGTGGAGAAGGGCGCGTTCGGCCTGGTGGGCCTGCTGACCATGGCGAACATCTTCATCGCCGTGCTGTGGACCTGATCGCCGTGCTGTGGTCCTGACGGTCAGGAGACCTTCCTGAGGGCGGCGCGCTCGGCCGCCGCCGCCCCGGCCGCCACGACCAGCCAGGCCGCCACCGCGACCCAGACCAGCACCTGCCCCGGCCCCCTCAGCCACGGGATGTCGAGAGCGGCCTCGGTGGACAGCATCGCCGTGGCCGTCATCCCCATCGGGAACACGGTCGCCCAGCGGCGCACGTCGTAGCGCAGCCGGGGCCGTACCGCCTCCGCGACCAGCAGGACGGCGTACCAGGCGAGGTCCAGGACCAGCAGCGCCACCGTCACCGTGCGCAGCACGCCCCGGTCGTCGTCGTTCCACAGGTACAGCCGCGCGCTGTCGGCGGCCAGCAGCTTCGCCCCGGCCAGCGCGGAGATCGCGAGCGCCCCGCCCGCGATCCACTGGTCGCCGGCCCCCTCGAGGACCTGCCGCCAGTCGAAGCGGGCCAGGGCGAACCCGTACAGCACCAGCCCCAGCCAGAACAGCACCAGCGCGGTGTGCGCGAGCCAGGCCGCCGTCAGGGCCGCCGCCAGCGTCGCCGCGAGTGCGGCCAGCCCCTGTGTGGCCACACAGTCCAGGAACACCGCGTCGGGCATGCGCCGCGTCCAGTGCCGTACGACGAGGATCAGCAGCGGCGGCCACAGCACCGCCGACAGTGCCAGCAGGGCCTCGGCGAGGGTCTGCCGGCCGAGCGCCGAGAACCGCGTCCCCAGCACCGTCGTGGCCGCCACCGCGGTGAGCGCGCCAGGCGTCCGCGCGTCCGTCAGCCAGCGCCCGCGGTCCACCAGCAGGCGTGCGACGAAGTCCACGGCCAGTCCCGCCCACGCCACGCAGGCCAGCACCAGCGCGATCCGGGACAGGGTCTCGGCCCCCGTGAGATGCAGAGCGACCGACACGATGGCGGTGGCCACCACGGCGGCCCCGGCCGCCGGCGGACGCTGCGCCCACCAGGCACGGAGGGGGGACTTGCCGGACATGTCGCCGATGCTAAGGAGCATCACCGGTGGTGCGGCCGGGGCACGCGCGCGAGGAGCGTGAAAACCGCGCGGGCGCGGGACAGCGGCGGGGGCGCGGGGCGCCCGGGGGTGGTGGGGTGAGGGCGGGTGTGGGGGAGTGGCCGGGGGCGCCCGAGGCTCGGCGACGTGCGCCCCCGGCCTCCGGCCCCTGCCCCCGTCACCTCAAGCCGGTCGCACCACGCTGTGGATGATCGACTCGCCGCCGTAGTAGATCGACTCCTCCCGGACGTACGCGCCGGGCTTCGGGGCGTGGATCATCATGCCGTTGCCGATGTAGATGCCGACGTGGCTGACGTCGTCGTAGAAGAAGACCAGGTCGCCGGGCTGGGCGTCGGCGAGGGAGACGGTCGTGCCGGCGTTCACCTGGTCGTAGGTGGTGCGCGGCAGGGAGACGCCCGCGGCCTTCCAGGCGGCCTGCGAGAGCCCGGAGCAGTCGTAGGAGCCGGGTCCGGTCGCTCCCCAGACGTACGGCTTGCCGATCTGCGCGCGGGCGAAGGCGATGGCCTTGGCGGCCTTCGTGGCGTAGGAGGAGTCGGAGGCGGAGGACGAGGAGCCGCTGGAGGACGACGTCGACGACGAGGACGACGAGGTGTCCTGCTTGGCCGCGGCAGCGGCGGCCGCCTGCTGCTTCGCGAGCTCCGCGGCCTTGCGTGCCGCCTCCTCCTGCTTCTGCTTCTCGATCTCCGCCAGCCGCGCCTTCTCCTGTGCCGTCAGCTTGGAGAGCAGCTCCCGCGCGGAGGCCAGTTTCGTCTGGACGGTGGTCTTGGCGGTCTTGAGGTCGTCCTGCGTCTCGGTGAGCGTCTCGAGGCTCTTGGCGGCCTCCTGCCGCTTCTTCATGGTCGCGGACTGCTGGGTGACGTAGTCGTCGACCGCGTCCTTCTGGCGCGAGGTCAGCCGGCTCATCAGCTGTGTCTGGTCGAAGTAGTCCTGGGGACTGTCCGCGAGCAGGAAGGTCGCCGTGTCGGGGGCGCTGGCTCCGGTCCGGTACTGGGCCGCGGCGAACGACCCCAGTTCCTCACGCGCCTTGTTCAGCCGGTCCGTGCGCCGGGCGACGTCGTCGAGCAGGGTGTCGACCTGCTTGTGCTGCGTACCGGTCTTCTCCTTGGCCGCGTTGTACTTCTCGGTCGCCGACTCGGCCTGCCGGTAGAGGTCGTCGACCTTCTTCTCCACCTCCTCCATGCTCGGCTTGCCGTCCGCGGAGGGCGCGGCGTTGGCCGTCTGCGAGAGCAGGGCCACGGAGGTGAGGGCGGCGGTGGCCAGGGCGGGGGTGCGTATGCCTGCTACGCGCGTTCCCGAGGGGCGGGACTTGCGGTGCGACGCCAACGGAGGCGACTCCTTCCATGTTCCGCCTACCGAGTTAGCTGTCGGGTTCGGGCGGGTGGTTCGGAAGGGTTGCCCTACGGTCCCTCCCCGGACGGGGAGTTGGGACCGATTCACCCCAAGGTCGGTGTGGGTCCCCGGCTCCGGACGCGCGAAGGCGTCCCGGACTCGGCGGAGGCCGTACGGCCCGGCGACGTTCGCCGGTGGGTGTCGTACGGCCTGTCCGGCACGCTAGCCAACTCGTGTGGCCCGTGTGAAGGTTGATGTGCGATATGCCCGATACATTTTCGTGACCTTGGGGTTCGGGCTCGTCCGGCCCGGAAGGTTCGAGCTGGTGTGGGCGATTTGCCGGGATCGGTGCGGCGGCTTTCGGTCGCTCGTGGTCGCTCGGAGCCGCTCGTGCCGTGCGCCGACCGGCCGTGACGGAGGGAATCCGTGCGGTCACCCCGGCGAGTTTTCGGGGTGGCGGCCGGTTGTCGGTGGGGCGGCCTAGACTCGGAGAGCGATGAGCAGCCTCTTTGACGACAGCTTCCTGGCGAGCCTCCAGCCCCCGCGCGGCCACGAGGAGGAACCCCCGCCGCCGCCCGAGGACGAGCACGTACCGGAGCCGATTCCGGACGACCTGTTCGGCGGGAAGTTCGACGTGCCCCCGGACCGGGACACCCACTACCGCGACGGCGCCCCCCGCCCCGCCCTGGACGCGGCGGCGCTCCTGGACGGGCTGAACGACAACCAGCGGGCGGCGGTCGTGCACGCCGGCTCCCCGCTGCTCATCGTGGCCGGCGCCGGCTCCGGCAAGACGCGCGTGCTCACCCACCGCATCGCCCACCTCCTCGGCGAGCGCCACGTCCACCCGGGCCAGATCCTCGCGATCACCTTCACGAACAAGGCCGCGGGCGAGATGAAGGAGCGCGTCGAGCAGCTCGTCGGCCCGCGCGCGAACGCGATGTGGGTGATGACCTTCCACAGCGCCTGCGTGCGGATCCTGCGCAGGGAGAGCAAGAAGCTCGGCTTCACCTCCTCCTTCTCGATCTACGACGCGGCCGACTCCAAGCGCCTGATGGCCCTGGTCTGCCGCGACCTGGACCTCGACCCCAAGCGCTACCCGCCGAAGTCGTTCAGCGCCCAGGTCAGCAACCTCAAGAACGAGCTGGTCGACGAGGAGGACTTCGCCGCCCGCGCGAGCGACGGCTTCGAGAAGACCCTCGCCCAGGCCTACGCCCTCTACCAGTCGCGGCTGCGCGAGGCGAACGCCCTCGACTTCGACGACCTGATCATGACGACGGTCAACCTGCTGCGCGCCTTCCCGGACGTCGCCGAGCACTACCGCCGCCGCTTCCGGCACGTCCTGGTCGACGAGTACCAGGACACCAACCACGCCCAGTACGCGCTGGTCCGCGAGCTCGTCGGCACCGTTGACCACCCCGTCGACGTACCGCCCGCCGAGCACGACCTGCCGCCCGCCGAACTGTGCGTCGTCGGTGACGCCGACCAGTCGATCTACGCCTTCCGGGGCGCGACGATCCGCAACATCCTCCAGTTCGAGGAGGACTACCCGAACGCGACGACGATCCTCCTGGAGCAGAACTACCGCTCCACGCAGACGATCCTCTCCGCCGCCAACGCGGTCATCGAGCGCAACGAGTCCCGCCGCCCCAAGAACCTGTGGACCAACGCGGGCGCGGGCGCGCAGATCACCGGCTACGTCGCCGACACCGAGCACGACGAGGCACAGTTCGTCGCCGACGAGATAGACCGTCTGACGGACGCGGGCGAGGCGAAGGCCGGCGATGTCGCCGTCTTCTACCGCACCAACGCCCAGTCCCGTGTCTTCGAGGAGATCTTCATCCGCGTCGGCCTGCCGTACAAGGTCGTCGGCGGTGTCCGCTTCTACGAGCGCAAGGAGGTCCGGGACGTCCTCGCCTATCTGCGGGTGCTGGCCAACCCGGAGGACTCCGTCCCGCTGCGCCGCATCCTCAACGTCCCCAAGCGCGGCATCGGCGACCGCGCGGAGGCGATGATCGACGCCCTCTCCCAGCGCGAGAAGATCAGCTTCCCGCAGGCGCTCAAGCGCGTCGACGAGGCGTACGGCATGGCCGCGCGGTCGACCAACGCGGTCAAGCGGTTCAACACGCTGATGGAGGACCTCCGTACGATCGTCGAGTCGGGCGCCGGACCGGCCACCGTCCTCGAAGCCGTCCTCGAACGCACCGGCTACCTCGCCGAGTTGCAGGCCTCCACCGACCCGCAGGACGAGACCCGGATCGAGAACCTCCAGGAGCTCGCCGCCGTGGCCCTGGAGTTCGAGCAGGAGTCCGGCGAGGGCGAGCAGTCCGCCGGGCTCGCCGCCTTCCTGGAGCGGGTGGCCCTGGTCGCCGACTCCGACCAGATCCCCGACGACGACGAGAACGGCGACGGCGTCATCACCCTGATGACCCTGCACACCGCCAAGGGCCTCGAGTTCCCGGTGGTCTTCCTGACCGGCATGGAGGACGGCGTCTTCCCGCACATGCGCGCCCTCGGCCAGACCAAGGAGCTGGAGGAGGAGCGGCGCCTCGCGTACGTCGGCATCACGCGCGCGCGGGAGCGGCTGTACCTCACCCGGTCGTCGATGCGCAGCGCCTGGGGCCAGCCGTCGTACAACCCGCCCTCCCGCTTCCTGGAGGAGATCCCGGGCGCGTATCTGGAGTGGAAGCGGACCGGGGCGATGGCGCCGGTGTCCTCGGGGCCCGCGTCGGGCGTGGCCGCCTCGCTCTCCTCGTCCCGCTCGCGCTCCTCGGCGTCGGGCGCGTCCGGCTTCGCCACTCGGCGGACCTCGGAGAAGCCGGTGGTCTCACTGGCCGTCGGTGACCGGGTCACCCACGACCAGTTCGGCCTCGGCACGGTCGTCGGGGTGAAGGGCACCGGCGGGAACGCGGAGGCGACGATCGACTTCGGGGACGCCAAGCCGAAGCGGCTGCTGCTGCGGTACGCGCCGGTGGAGAAGCTGTAGAAGTGGAAAAGCCGTAGAAGTCGGATGAGCCCCCGCCGCCGGCGGGGGCTCGCTGCTCACTCGGAGAGATCAGGTGGGATCCAGCCCGTGGCTCCGCAGCCACGGCAGCGGGTCTATGGCGGAGCCGCCTGCGGGCCGGACCTCGAAGTGCAGGTGCGGGCCGGTCGAGTTGCCGGAGTTCCCGGAGTACGCGATCGGATCGCCGGCCTTCACCGTCGTACCGGAGGCGACGCGGTACGACGAGAGGTGGCAGTACCAGGTCTCCGTGCCGTCCTTCGCCGTCACGATCATCATGTTGCCGTAGGCGCTGTTCCACTTGGTGGAGACGACGCCGTCGGTCGCGGCCATGACCGTGGTGCCGTAGGAGACGGGGAAGTCGATGCCCGTGTGGACGGACATCCAGTTCACGCCGGCCTGGCCGAAGTAGGCGCTGAGCCCCCTCTGCGTGACCGGGAGGGCGTACTTGGGGCGCAGCCGCTCCTTGCGGGCCGCCTCCGCCGCCGCCTTCTTCTTCTCGGCGTCCTGCTGGGCCTTGAGGTCGATGCGCTCCTGGGTCCGGCTGGCCCGGTCGGCGAAGTCGTCGGCGCCCGCCGAGAGCGTCTTCAGTTGGGCGTCCAGCTTGCTGTTGGCGGCGGACGGTTTCACCGACTGCGCGTCCGAGGCGGAGGCCGTGGTGTCCTTGCCCTCGCCGGTCAGGCTGCCCACGGAAGCGGCCGCGATCCCGGCGACGCCCATCACACACGCGGAGGGCACGGCGACGGTCAGCAGCGCGGAGCGCTTGGGAGGCGTACGACGGCGGGAACGCGCCCCCGCGCGGGAGCCGGCGCGTGTCGTCGAGGCCGAAGCGTCCGGGGCGACCTCTTCCTGGTCCTCCAGCAGTGGCCTTACTGCAGGTAGCTCACCGGTCGCGGTCAACCCGCCGTCGGCCGGGAGGTCCTCCGCGAACTCTTCGTGCTCCGGGTGCCCCTCGTACTGCTCGTACTGTTCCTGCGGCTCGTGGTCGGCGGGCTGCGCCGGGGTGCCGTCGGTGTTCCACTGTGTGGCGTCGTACGCGCCGGTGTCGAAGGCCTGGGTGCCCCACTCCCACTGCTGGGTGGCGCCGGCCGCGGCCGGCTGGTCGGGCTGGAGCCAGGCGTTCGCGTCCCAGTGGCCGCTGGTGTCGGCGACCGTTGCCTGTGCCGGGTGCGCGGCCTGCGCCGGGATGGTCCAGGCGGTGCTGTCGTAGGCGCCGGAGTCGTAGGCGGCGTGGTGCTGGGCCGCGTACGGGTCGTAGTTCAGCGTCTGGTCGCCGACCGTCTGCCACTGCGTGGCGTCGTACGCGCCGGTGGACTGGGTCTGGCCCGGAAGGCTGCCGAAGAGCGGGTCGCTGTGGAACGAGGCGCCGGTAGCGGCGTGGTCGCCGTACGTGGTGAAGTCGCCGTACTGGGCTTCCTGGGTGCCGTACGGCGCGTAGTGCGCCTGGCCGGCGTCGGAAGCCGGGGCCGGGGTGGTCATGGTCCCCGACGGGTGACGGTCGTTCACCAACTTCTCTTTCGCCTCGACAACAGGGGCTGCCAGAGCAGTGCGGCGACTGTACCCGGCGGTATGCGGGCGCGACAATCTTCGGCAGGTTTCGTGGCTTCGGGAAACGGGCATTCGGCCGTGTTTCGGGGGACGGTGGGCGCGAGTTTGGCCTTGTGTTCGATGATTGTTCGATGACTGGGGGTCCCAAGCCCGCTCCGTCGGGCCGTCCTTGCCCGCCCGGACCGGCCGTCAGGCCACCGTCAGACCGCCCGCTGCCCGCTCCTCCGCGTGTGTTTCGTCCAGGGCCTGTCGTATACCGGTGGCGACCGCCGGGTGGACGGGCAGGGCGAGGTGGCCGATGCCGGTCACCTGCACATTCGTCGCGTCGAGGTCCGGATGGTCGATACGGGCCGTCTCCACCGGTTCCATCAGCGCGTCGAGGTCGCTCCAGAAGCTGACGAACCGGGTGCGGCAGCCGGGCGCGGGCCGGGTCAGCTCCTCGATCACCTCCGAGCCGGGGCGCATCTGGCGCACGATCGGGTGCGCGTCCGCGAGTGGCGCGACCCGTGTGCCGGCGTGCGGGGTACCGAGCGTCACCAGGGTGCGGACGCGCAGGTCGCCGCCGAGGCGCTGCACGTAGTAGCGCGCGATGAGTCCGCCCAGGCTGTGCCCGACGATGTCGACCCGGTCGCTGCCCGTGCGCTCGCAGATCTCCTCCATGTGCCGGCCGAGCAGTTCGGCGGCGGTGCGGATGTCGCAGGTCAGCGGCGAGTAGTTGAGGGACTCGACGCGCTGGCCGCCGTGCTGGGCGAGGGCGCGGCGCAGCAGGACGAAGACCGAGCGGTTGTCGATGAAACCGTGCAGCAGCACGACCGGCGGGGCCGAACGGACCGGCAGCCGGGCCGCGCCGTCACGCTCGGTGGGCTGCGCGGGCTGCGCGGGCGGGCGGCGCTCCGGGGTGAGGCCGGTCGGGTAGAGCAGCAGATGCCCGGCGAGGATCGCGGCCTCCAGGGCGGTCGCCTTCAGGAGGGCCAGGGACAGGTCGGCGAGTCTGCTGGGCAGGAGGCGGCAGAGCGGGAGGAAGGGTTCCAGTGCCTCGGTGACCTTCATCGGCCGACCTCCTGTCGGCACGCGGAGAGCGGCTCCGTCCCCCGTGTGCCCTCATGGGGGGCCGGGCGAAGGCGGCGAGGGTACGACGACGGGCCGCATCGCATGCCCGTATGTTTCCCCCGCGACCACGCTGCGGCTCCCTGACGTGTCCCACTCTCTGTGATTTCCCCCTCGGTAACCTCCGTGAAACTGCCGGTTGCGGGATGCTGGAGATAACGTTCGTTCACTCGCGGCGGGTGGTAGAACGTGCCGAATGTGCGGTACTTGTCGGTACGGATGGATGTCGGCACGTTCGTTTCATGGTCATGGAGGCAGCGATGGGTGTGGCAGCCGGTCCGATCCGTGTGGTGGTGGCCAAACCGGGGCTCGACGGCCACGACCGCGGGGCCAAGGTCATCGCGCGGGCGCTGCGCGACGCCGGCATGGAGGTCATCTACACCGGGCTCCACCAGACGCCCGAGCAGATCGTCGACACGGCCATCCAGGAGGACGCCGACGCGATCGGCCTCTCCATTCTCTCCGGCGCCCACAACACCCTGTTCGCCGCGGTCATCGACCTCCTCAAGGAGCGAGAGGCCGAGGACATCCTCGTCTTCGGCGGCGGCATCATTCCCGAGGACGACATCGCCCCCCTCAAGGAGAAGGGCGTCGCCGCGATCTTCACTCCGGGGGCGACGACGGGGTCGATCGTGGAGTGGGTGCGGGAGAACGTCCGGCAGCCGACGGAGGCGTAGGCCGCGGTTGCGGTGGGCCGACGTCCGGGTGCGGTGCCGGAGCGTGCGCGGCGCCGTCGTGGCTTGTCGTGCAGTTCCCCGCGCCCCTTACGGGCCGCGTCTTACGGGGTGTGTTCCAGTTCCGCCAGCATCGCCGCCCGGAGTCTCAGTGTCGTCACCAGGCGCTGGAACGCCTCCGCCCAGTAACCGCCGGCTCCAGGTGACGCGTCCTCCCGTTCGTCCGGTACCGCCAGCAGGCCGTCCAGCCGGGATGCCTCCGCCGGGTCCAGACAGCGCTCGGCGAGGCCCATCACCCCGCTGAAGCTCCAGGGGTAACTCCCCGCGTCCCGCGCGATGTCGAGGGCGTCGACCACGGCCCGGCCGAGGGGCGCGGACCACGGTACGGCGCACACGCCGAGCAGTTGGAACGCCTCCGACAGGCCGTGTGCCGCGATGAACCCGGCCACCCAGTCGGCCCGCACCCCGCCCGCCAGCGTGCCCAGCAGCTTGGCCCGCTCGGCCAGGGACACCGCCCCCGGACCGCCCGCCTCCGGCGCTGCCGGGACCCCGAGCAGCGCCCTCGCCCACTCGGCGTCCCGCTGCCGTACGGCGGCCCGGCACCAGGCCGCGTGCAACTCGCCCTGCCAGCCGTCCGCCACCGGCAGCGCCACGATCTCCCGGGGCGTACGGCCGCCGAGCCGCGCCGGCCAGGTGGTGAGCGGGGCCGCCTCCACCAACTGCCCCAGCCACCAGGACCGTTCGCCACGGCCGGTCGGCGGCTTGGCCACCACCCCGTCGCGCTCCATGCCCGCGTCGCACTCGGGCGGCGCCTCCACCGCGATCACCGGACCGTTCCCGGTGTGGTCGACCGCCACACACGCCGAGGCCCGCACCGCCATCCGTCCCGCCAGCGCCGAACCCGGCAGCGCGGACAGCAACTCGGCCGCCGTCGTGCGTACGTTACGACTGCGGTCCGACAACGCCTGCTCCAGGAACGGCTCGTCCCCGGCGGCCAGGCCCGTGCGCAGCGAGTCGAGGAACATCAGCCGGTCCTCGGCCCGCTCCGTGGCCCAGGTCCCGGCCAGCAACTCGCGCGCCGCCCCGGGTGTACGGGCGCGCAGCGCGGCCAGCAGCGCGACCCGTTCGGCGAACAGCCCCTCCTGCCACAACCTCCCTGTCGCCTCGGCGTCCTCGGGATCGGGCAGGGCCGTGCCATCGCCGGGGGCCGCGCGCAGGGCGAACCGCCAGTCCTGGTTGAGCCGGGCCAGCCACAGCGCGCGCGGTCCGGCGAAGGCCAGCGCGGCGGACCGCAGGTCGGTACGGCCCCGGGCCGCGTCCAGCAGCGCGGGCAGCGTCTGCGGGGGTGCGGCGAACCCGTGCGCGTTGGCCGCCGCGAGCCACTGCGGCAGCAGTTCCATCAGGTCGGGTGAGGTGCCCCGACGGCCGCCGGTCCCGGTGCCGGGGCGGTCGGACAGCAGCATCGCCAGCCTGCGCGCCGCGGCGGCGGGCAGCGCGGGGCGCGGGTCCGCGGGGGCCGGTTCGGGGCGGCGCGCCGCCGGTGCCGTCGCCGGCCGCAGTCCGGCCCGTCGCCGTACGGTCGCCATGGCCGCCTCGTCCAGCAGGGCCGGCGGCGCCTCCCGGCCGGGCCCACCGGTCGCGGGCGGCCGCCGGTCCGTGCCCAGCAGCGCCGTGGTGACGAGCTCCTCCCAAGCGGTCACGGGGTTCCCCTTCTGTGAGTCGGTTCGGTCGCCGATGGTCAGCACAGCGGCACCGCCTGGCCCGCTCCCTGCGGCCAGGCCGTCAGCGGGGTGAAGCCGAGGTGGCCGCACTCGCCGAAGACCGTGACCGGGGCGCCGCCGGACAGCGCGACCAGCCGCCACAGACCCGGCCGGGAACGGGCTACGGGAGACAGCGGCAGCGCGCACTCGGCCGCCGCGTCGGCCAGTTGCCAGGAGTCGCCGTCCGGGACAGGCACGACCCGGTCCAGGGTCACCGGCACCGACTCCAGCCACGGGTCCTCGCGCAGCGCCTCCCCGTAGCGGGCCGCCGCCTGCTCCGTCGTCAGGCCCGGCGGCCGTACGGAGAGGGGAGCGGGCGCGGCGAACCGCTCGCCCAGCGCCGCCCGGTGGCCGACCGCGCCGGGGTAGGCGGACAGCTCCGCCTCCAGGGCGAGGCCGACCGGCAGCGCCAACTCGGGCGCGCGGCCGGCCGCGCCGAAGGAGAGGAGCAGCGCCGTACGGCCCGAGTCGGCGCCGTGCAGCCAGATCCGGCGGGTCGTCAGCTTCGCGTCCACCGTGTCGTACTGGGCGAGGACCAGCCAGCGGTCGCGCACCGGCGGGCCGTCCGCCGAGGCGGGCAGGCCGACACGGGAGCGGACCGTGGCGGCGAGCGCGTCCGGCAGCCGGTCGCGGCGCAGCCAACCCTGGTTCAGGAGGTGCAGCAGCGCGCACTCCTCCAGCAGCCGCACCGGCCAGCCCGGTCCGGAGGCCGGTATCGCCCCCAACTCGCGCACCCTGGCGGCCAGTCCGGGTGCCTGGGCGTCGACCATCCGGGCCGCCGTCTCCTCCCACAGCCCGTACCCCGTCTGCTCGGCCGCGGCCAGGCCGCCGCGCAGCAGGTCGGTCAGACGCTGCTCCAGCTCCGTGGCCCCCGCGGTGACCCGCTCGGCCCGCTTCTCCGCCCGGCGCCGGGCCGCCTCGGGGTCGGCGGCTGCCGGGGAACTCCCGCCGCTCGCCGTCCGTTTGTCCTCCGCACGCCCGCGCCGGCCCGCGATCCACTGCTCGGCCCAGTCCGGCGCTCGGTCCGCCGCCGGCACCGTGTCGTCCTCGCCCGCCCAGAGCAGGAGCAGCCCGAGGGCGTGCTTGCAGGGGAACTTCCGGCTAGGACAGCTGCACTTGTACGCGGGCCCCGCCGGGTCCGCGATGTCCACGACCGTCTGGTACGGCTTGCTGCCGCTGCCCTTGCACAGTCCCCATACCGTCCCCTCCTCGCTGCTCCCCGCCCCGGACCACGGCCCCGCCGCGCCGAGCTTGCTTCCCGCTTTGCGTGACGCGGCGTCAGGCGCCAGTGCCAGCACCTGGTCCGCACTCCAGCGCACCCCCTGCTGAGTCATGCCATCGAAGGTAGATCCCCCCACTGACAATCGACCCTGCGAGCTCGTTTGTGCAGGTCAGGGCGATTGTCAGTGGCGTGGTGCACGGTGGACACCAGATCCGAACCGGCCGAGCTGGAGGGGGCCTCAGCCATGACTGTGTCCGTGGAACCGACCGACCCGACGACCGTCGACAGCGCGCTGCGACCGCACGCCGAGCACGCCTTCGCCGCCGAACTCACGGCGCTGGCCGCGCAGGACGACCGGCCGCGCCCGGCCCGCTGGAGGATGTCGCCGTGGGCGGTGGCCACCTATCTGCTCGGCGGCACCCTGCCGGACGGCACGGTGATCACACCGAAGTACGTCGGCCCGCGCCGCATCGTCGAGGTCGCCGTCACCACCCTCGCCACCGACCGCGCCCTGCTCCTGCTCGGCGTGCCCGGAACCGCCAAGACCTGGGTCTCCGAGCACCTGGCCGCCGCCGTCAGCGGCGACTCGACCCTGCTGGTGCAGGGCACGGCCGGCACCCCGGAGGAGGCGATCCGCTACGGCTGGAACTACGCGCAGCTGCTGGCCAACGGCCCGAGCCGGGACGCCCTCGTGCCCAGCCCGGTCATGCGGGCCATGGCGGAGGGCATGACGGCACGGGTCGAGGAGCTGACCCGGATCCCGGCCGACGTCCAGGACACCCTGATCACGATCCTGTCCGAGAAGACCCTGCCGATCCCGGAGCTGGGCCAGGAGGTGCAGGCGGTCCGCGGCTTCAACCTGATCGCCACCGCCAACGACCGCGACCGGGGCGTCAACGATCTCTCCAGCGCCCTGCGCCGCCGCTTCAACACCGTGGTGCTGCCCCTGCCGGAGAGCCCGGACGCCGAGGTCGACATCGTGGCCCGCCGTGTCGACCAGATCGGCCGCTCCCTTGAGCTGCCCGCCGCGCCCGACGGCATCGAGGAGATCCGCCGGGTGGTCACCGTCTTCCGCGAGCTGCGCGACGGCGTCACGGCCGACGGCCGCACCAAGCTGAAGTCGCCGAGCGGCACGCTCTCCACGGCCGAGGCGATCTCCGTCGTCACCAACGGCCTCGCCCTGGCCGCCCACTTCGGGGACGGAGTGCTGCGGGCGGGCGACGTCGCGGCCGGCATCCTCGGGGCCGTCGTCCGCGACCCGGCCGCCGACCGGGTCATCTGGCAGGAGTACCTGGAGACCGTCGTCCGCGAGCGGGACGGCTGGAAGGACTTCTACCGCGCCTGCCGGGAGGTGAGCGCGTGAGCGAGACCGAGTGGCGGTGGACCGGGCCGCTGCTGCTGGGGGTACGGCACCACGGGCCCGGCTCCGCGCGGGCGGTGCGGGCCGCCCTGGAGGCCGCCCGGCCGCGGGTGGTGCTCATCGAGGGGCCGCCCGAGGCGGACGCGCTGATCCCGCTGGCCGCCGACCCGGAGATGCGGCCGCCGGTCGCCCTCCTCGCGCACGCCGTGGACGAGCCCGGCCGCTCGGCCTTCTGGCCGCTGGCCGACTTCAGCCCCGAGTGGGTGGCCGTCCGCTGGGCCCTGGAGCACCAGGTCCCGGCCCGCTTCATCGACCTCCCGGCCACGCACACCCTGGCGTGGGGGAAGGCGGAGGAAGCGGCGGCGGAGGAGAAGGAGGGTACGGAGGCGGGTGCGGACGCCGAAGCCGAGGAGCCCGGCACCGCGCGGCAGTTGCGCGTCGATCCGCTCGCCGCCCTCGCCGAGGCCGCCGGTTACGACGACCCCGAGCGGTGGTGGGAGGACGTCGTCGAGCACCGGGGCGCGGCCGGCGAGCGGGACGTGTTCGCGCCCTTCGCCGCGGTGGCGGAGGCGATGGAGGCGCTGCGGGAGACGTACGGGGCCGGCGGACGCGACCGGGACCCCGTGCGGGAGGCGTACATGAGGCTCCGGCTGCGTGCCGCGCAGCGGGAGTTCGGCGAGCAGGTCGCGGTGGTGTGCGGGGCCTGGCATGTGCCGGCGCTGCGCGCGAGGAGCACCGTCGCGGCCGACAAGGAGCTGCTGAAGGGGCTGCCCAAGGTCAGGACGGACATGACCTGGGTGCCGTGGACGAACCGCCGGCTGGCCCGGGCGAGCGGGTACGGCGCGGGCATCGACTCGCCGGGCTGGTACGGACACCTGTTCCGCGCCCCGGACCGGCCGGTCGAGCGGTGGCTCATCAAGGTGGCCGGGCTGCTCCGCGAGGAGGACCGGATCGTGTCCTCGGCCCATGTCATCGAGGCGGTACGGCTGGCGGAGACCCTCGCGGTGATACGCGGCCGGCCGCTGCCCGGCCTGGGCGAGACGACCGACGCGGTGCGGGCGGTGCTCTGCGAGGGCTCGGACGTCCCGCTGGCGCTGGTGCACGACCGGCTGGTGGTCGGAGACGTGCTGGGGGAGGTGCCGGAGGCGGCGCCCGCGGTGCCCCTGCAGCGGGACCTGGCCCGGGAGCAGCGCCGGCTCCGGCTCAAGCCGGAGGCGCTGGAGCGCGAGCTGGAGCTCGACCTGCGCAAGGACACGGACACCGGGCGCAGCCGGCTGCTGCACCGGCTGCGGCTGCTCGGCATCGGATGGGGCGAGCCGACGGAGTCCCGGGGGAGCACCGGCACGTTCCGGGAGACCTGGCGGCTGCGCTGGGAACCGGAGCTGTCGGTGCGGGTGGCCGAGGCCGGGGTGTGGGGGACGACCGTGGAGGGTGCGGCGACGGCCAGGGCCGCCGCCGGCGCGGCCGACGCGAGCGCCCTCGCCGAGGTCACCGCGCTCGCCGAGCACTGCCTGCTCGCCGGGCTGCCGGACGCGCTGCCCGTGGTGATGCGGGCGCTCGCCGACCGGGCCGCGCTGGACACGGACGTCGGCCGGCTCGCCCAGGCACTCCCGGCCCTGGTCCGTTCGCTGCGCTACGGCGACGTACGGGGCACCGACACCCGGGCGCTCGCGGAGGTCGCCGGCGGCCTCGCCGAGCGGGTCTTCGTCGGACTCCCCCCGGCCTGCGCCGCACTCGACGCGGACGCGGCCGAGGAGATGCGCGGCCATGTGGACGCGGTGCACACGGCGGTGGCGTTGCTCGGCGAGACCGGGACCGGGGCGGCGGCCGACACCAGCGGGGCAGCGGCCGAGACCGCGCAGACACAGACGGCGCAGACGGCGCAGGCGGGCGATTCCGGCCACCACGCCCACCACGGCCTCCGTGGTCGCTGGCGGGCCGTGCTGCGCACGCTGGCCGGGCGGGACACCGTGGCCGGGGTGCTGCGTGGGCGGGCCGTGCGGATCCTGCTGGACGAGGGGGAGCTGGAGGCGGAGGAGGCGGCCCGGCTGATGGGGCTGGTGCTCTCGCCGGGCACCCCGCCGGCGGACGCGGCGGCCTGGATCGAGGGGTTCGTCGGGGGGAGCGGTGGCGGCGGGATGCTGCTGGTGCACGACGAGCGGCTGCTCGGCCTGGTCGACGCCTGGCTGACCGGGGTGCCCGCGGAGGCGTTCACGGACGTACTGCCGCTGCTGCGGCGGACGTTCTCGGCGTACGAGCCGGGGGTGCGCAGAACGCTCGGCGAGCTGGTGCGGCGCGGCCCGGGGGAGCGGACGCAGGGGCCCGGGCGGACCGCCGGGACCCCGGGCTTCGGCGCGGAGGCGGACGAGGAGCGGGCGGACGCCGTACTGCCGGTGCTGCGGCTGCTGCTCGGCCTCGACGACACGACACCGGACAACGAGCTTGTGGGGGTGGGGAGATGACGGCGGAACCGACGGACGGCGGGACCGCTCCCGGCGATCTCGCGCGGGAGCGCCTGCGGCGGTGGCGGCTGGTGCTCGGGGGCGAGGCCGCCGACGGCACCGGGTGCGCCCTGTCGGGGCGGGACGCGGCGATGGACGGGACGCTGGCCGCGCTGTACGGGAAGGGCGACCGGGCGGCGCAGCCGGGGCGGGAGCGTTCGGCGGGGCTGGGGGCGTCGGCGCCGTCGGTGGCGCGCTGGCTCGGGGACATCCGGACGTACTTCCCGTCCTCCGTCGTCCAGGTCATGCAGCGGGACGCCATCGACCGGCTCGGCCTGGCCGCGCTGCTGCTCGAACCGGAGATGCTGGAGGCGGTGGAGGCCGATGTGCACCTGGTCGGCACCCTGCTCTCGCTCAACAAGGCGATGCCGGAGACGACGAAGGAGACGGCACGGGCGGTGGTGCGCAAGGTCGTCGAGGACCTGGAGAAACGGCTGGCCACCCGCACCCGGGCCACCCTCACCGGCGCCCTCGACCGCAGCGCCCGGATCAACCGGCCCCGCCACCACGACATCGACTGGAACCGGACCATCGCGGCCAACCTCAAGCACTACCTCCCGGAGTACCGGACGATCGTGCCCGAGCGGCTCATCGGGTACGGGCGGGCGTCGCGGTCGGTGAAGAAGGAAGTGGTGCTCTGCATCGACCAGTCGGGGTCGATGGCCGCGTCGGTGGTGTACGCCTCGGTGTTCGGGGCGGTGCTGGCGTCCATGCGGTCGATCGACACCCGGCTCGTCGTCTTCGACACGGCGGTGGTCGACCTCACCGACCAGCTCGACGACCCGGTGGACGTGCTGTTCGGCACCCAGCTCGGCGGCGGTACGGACATCAACCGGGCGCTGGCGTACTGCCAGTCGCAGATCACCCGGCCGGCCGAGACCGTCGTCGTCCTCATCAGCGACCTCTACGAGGGCGGGATCCGGAACGAGATGCTCAAGCGGGTGGCGGCGATGAAGGCGTCGGGGGTGCAGTTCGTGGCGCTGCTCGCGCTGTCGGACGAGGGGGCGCCGGCCTACGACCGGGAGCACGCGGCGGCGCTCGCGGCACTGGGGGCACCGGCGTTCGCGTGCACGCCGGATCTCTTCCCCGAAGTGATGGCGGCGGCGATCGAGAAGCGGCCGATACCGGTTCCGGACACCGTGTGAGGCCGGATCCAAAGGGTGACTTGTCGACTCGGTGATCCGACTTCGGCCGTCAAAACGGACATGACTACCCATCGGTAATGGGGGGCTTGCGCGACCTCGGGAGGCCCGTGCAAGGATCGAGGCCTCCACCGGTCTTTCACCGGCCTTCACGCCGTCGCGTTGCCTCCGCTCCGTTCCGCCGCACGGGAGGGTCCTCCCCGTCTTGACCTCGCCAGCAGTTCTGCCCGGTACCGCCGCGCGCGCCCTGCGCACGGCGACGGGACGACGTGCGCTGCAACTGGCGCTGCTGGTCGGCGGACTGCTGGCGCTCGGCCTCCTCTGCGGGGCGCGGGCGCAGGCGGCCGAAGGGGTCTCCTCGACGCCGTCGTTGACGTCGGTCGTGGCCCAGAAGGTGCCGCTGCGGGACGTGCTGACGCCGCACAAGGCGCACAAGGCACCCAAGCGGCAGACGCCGACGTCGGCGCCGCGCAAGGCGACGGTGGCGGGGAAGTCCGTCACCGGGGCGGTGCCTGTGGTTCCGGTGGTCGACGAGACGCTCAAGGCGGAGAAGGTCCACAAGGTCGTGCGGTCGGTGACCGATTCCGTGACCGCCGTGACCCAGTCGCTCGACGAGACCGTGCGGCAGGTGGCGGAGCTTCCGGCGAAGGTGTCCCTGCCGCCCACCGTGCCGGTGGTGCAGTTGCCGGAGCTGCCCGTCGTCTCCGAGCTGCCGGGCGAGTTGCTTCCGGCGCCGGTCATCACGGTGCCGCGCCCCGCGCAGCCCCAGCCGCGGTCGCCGGTCACGCCCGGCACCGGGCACGAGAAGTCCGGTACGCAGGCGCCGGTGACGGCGGCCGTGTCGTACGGGCCGCGGCTCACCGTCGTCACCCTCACGTCGGACGGGGCGGCGCACGCCGGTGGCCACCGTGCCGCCCGGCCCGTAGGCGCTCCCACCCGTCCCGCGCCCGCCGGCGATCCGGACGGTGCGCTGGGCAAGTCGGCGGTCGACGGCGCCTCCTCCCGGCACGGTGACGCGCACGCCGTGACCTTCGTCGACCGGGCGCCGCTGCGGCTGGTTTCCGGTGCCGCCGCGCGTGTCGATGCGACAGAGACCCGGGACAGGTACCGGGACATCCCCGTCTTCCCCGGCTAGGACCGGCGACCACCTTCCCCGCCACAGACCTGTCGCGCGGGGGCGGAACAGGTCTGCCCGCCCGTCCGGACCCCTGCGGATCCCTCCCCCGGATCCCCTCCGAACCTTCCGGACGGCAATGTCCCCAGCCGTGCTTCCGGCACCCACCGGAAGCCCTCCCGGCTCCGCGTCCGCGTCCTGAACGCACCGGAGCCCCGAAGGATCTGACGCACGCATGAACAAGAACATCCGCCGCTCCATCGTCATAGCCGCCGGCGTCTCCGGCGCGTGGGCGCTCGGCTCGGCCGCGGCCAGCGCCGACGAACTGTCCGCCACGTCCGTCTCCGCACCGGACGCCACCACCCCCTCCCTCACCGGCACCCTCACCGACACGGTCGACGGAGCCGTGTCCGACGTCACCGGCACCGTCGCCTCGACGATCGCGAACACGACGACCGACACGACGACGAAGGCGACGAGCACCGTGCAGGACGCCGAGCAGTCGGCCAAGGCCAAGACCAAGACCAAGTCCGCGACCGCCGCGGCCAAGATCAGGGGCGGCGAGGCCATCAAGGGCGCCCAGGCGGCCCGCGCGGCAAAGGCGAAGGCCAAGACCGAGGCCGAGACCGAGACCGCGGCCCGCGCGGCGGCCGCCCACACCGCCCACGCGGCGCACACCGCCCACCACACGGCCGCCGAGGCCGTCGCGACCGCCGCGCACGGCGGCTCCCCGGCCGTCCCCCGGGACGACATCGACTATCTCTTCGGTCCGCTCGCCTCCTTCGCCCCGGAGGTCGAGCAGGCGCTGGCCGCCGCCCAGACCAAGGTCCAGGCGACCCGGGCCGCCCAGGCGGCCGTGCGCACGCAGGTGCGGCACACGGTGGCCGGCGCGGGCCGCACTGCGGCTCCGGTGACCGGCACGGCAGGCCGGGTGACAACCGCGGCCGACGCCACCGCCGCCGGCGTTCCCGGGCACGTCACCGGCACGGTCAACGGGGTAGGACAGCAGATGGTCGGCACCGTGGCGGCCGTTCCGGGCGCCGTGACGCCGGTCGTTGCCGGGGCGGTCGCCGCCGTGGTTCCGCCGGTCGCCGCCGACGCGGTGGACGGGGTGGTACCGGTCGCGACGGGCGTGGCCGGAGGTGTGCACGGCGCGGTCACCGGAGCGGTCGCGGGCGTGGTGCCGGTCGCCGGGGGTGCGGTCGCCGGGGTCGGCGGTACCGCCACCGGCGCCGTCGCCGCGGTGCTGCCGGTCGCCGAGAACGCGGTGACCGGCGTGCACGGCACCGCCACGGGCGCCGTGGCCGGTGTCCAGGGTGTCGCCACGGGCGTCGTCGGCGAGGTGTACCCGGCCGTCGCTGACGTGCCGCCGTACGCCACCGGGCTGGTCGGGGAGGTCACCCGGGACGCCGTCGGCGCCGTGCTGCCGCCCGTCGCGGCGACCGCCGTGCACGGGGTGGTGCCGGTCGCCGGGCAGGCCGTGGTGGACGCGTGGGCGCTGGCGTACGGCGTGGCCGGCGACGTCCGGCCCGTCGTCGGTGCCGTGCCGCCGCTCGCGTACGGGGTGACCGGGGAGGCCGCCACCTCTGCGGAGCACCTGGTCGGACCGGTCGTCGACGGCGCCGAGGCGCTCGGGTACGGCGTGGCCGGCGACGTCCGGCCGGTCGTGGCGGCCACCGGCCCGCTCGCCCAGGACGTGACCGGCACCCCGCTGGCCGCGCACGCGGTCGCCGGTGTCCAGCAGCTCACGGAGTCGGTCACCCCGGGCTACCTGCACGGTCCGCAGGCGGCGACCTACTCCGTCTGATTCCGAAGACTCCGAGGGGCGGCCGCGCCCGGACCGACCGAACACCGTCGGTCGGTCCGGCCGGAGCCCCGCGGAACCGGCCGACAGATCCCCACTGGGGCGGTGATCGCCGGCCAGGACTCCAGGGCCGTTCCTTAAGGCCGGCTCAGGGGTCCGAGAGGCCTCACCGGGCCAACCCCAGCCCGGTGAGGCCTCGCACATCACCGCCAAGACGGCACGCCGTGCCAGCAAATCCAGGGATACCCGGCATCATGTGACAGGTATCACCGCTCAGGTGTGACCCTCGATTTAGGGCGCCCCCGCAACCGGCGATAACCTGCGAGACGGACATGCCGCGCGCTCGGACACCGTGTGCGCTTCCCCTGTGACCCATGCGGACGTCACGTTGCCCTTCGCGGCACGCCCACGCATCCAACGAACCGCGAGATCACTGATAGGGACGGAAGCGCGTGGACCTGTTCGAGTACCAGGCGAGGGACCTCTTCGCCAAGCACGATGTACCGGTGCTGGCCGGTGAAGTCATCGACACGCCTGAGGCGGCGCGCGAGATCACCGAGCGGCTCGGCGGCAAGTCCGTCGTCAAGGCGCAGGTGAAGGTCGGTGGTCGCGGCAAGGCCGGTGGCGTCAAGCTGGCCGCCTCCGCGGACGAGGCCGTCGCCCGTGCCACGGACATCCTCGGCATGGACATCAAGGGCCACACGGTCCACAAGGTGATGATCGCCGAGACCGCCCCGGAGATCGTCGAGGAGTACTACGTCTCCTTCCTCCTCGACCGTGCCAACCGCACCTTCCTCTCCATCGCCTCCGTCGAGGGCGGCATGGAGATCGAGGAGGTGGCGGCCACCCGCCCCGAGGCCGTCGCCAAGACGCCGATCGACGCCAACGAGGGTGTCACCGAGGAGAAGGCCCGCGAGATCGTCGCGGCCGCGAAGTTCCCGGCCGAGGTCGCGGACAAGGTCGTGAACGTCCTCGTCACCCTGTGGAAGACGTTCGTCGAGGAGGACGCCCTTCTCGTCGAGGTGAACCCGCTCGCGAAGGTCGCCTCCGGTGAGGTCATCGCCCTCGACGGCAAGGTGACCCTGGACGAGAACGCCGAGTTCCGTCACCCCGACTTCGAGGAACTCCACGACAAGGACTCGGCGAACCCGCTCGAGGCCGCGGCGAAGGCGAAGAACCTCAACTACGTCAAGCTCGACGGCGAGGTCGGCATCATCGGCAACGGCGCGGGTCTCGTGATGAGCACCCTGGACGTCGTCGCGTACGCCGGCGAGGCGCACGACGGCGTCAAGCCCGCCAACTTCCTCGACATCGGTGGCGGCGCCTCCGCGCAGGTCATGGCGAACGGCCTGGAGATCATCCTGGGCGACCCGGACGTCAAGTCCGTCTTCGTCAACGTCTTCGGCGGCATCACCGCGTGCGACGAGGTCGCCAACGGCATCGTGCAGGCGCTGAAGCTCCTCGAGAACCGCGGCGAGAACGTCACCAAGCCGCTCGTCGTCCGTCTCGACGGCAACAACGCCGAGCTGGGCCGGCAGATCCTCACCGACGCGAACCACCCGCTGGTCCAGCGCGTCGACACCATGGACGGCGCGGCCGACAAGGCCGCCGAGCTCGCGGCTGCGAAGTAAGGGACGAGGGACACACAGCCATGGCTATCTTCCTCAACAAGGACTCCAAGGTCATCGTCCAGGGCATGACCGGCTCCACGGGCATGAAGCACACCAAGCTCATGCTCGCCGACGGCACCAACATCGTCGGTGGCGTCAACCCGCGCAAGGCGGGCACGACGGTCGACATCGACGGGACCGAGATCCCGGTGTTCGGCACGGTCGCCGAGGCGATCGAGAAGACGGGCGCGAACGTATCCGTCCTCTTCGTGCCGCCGGCCTTCGCCAAGGCCGCCGTGGTCGAGGCGATCGACGCCGAGATCCCGCTCGCCGTGGTCATCACCGAGGGCATCGCGGTCCACGACTCGGCCGCGTTCTACGCGTACGCCGTGTCCAAGGGCAACAAGACCCGGATCATCGGCCCGAACTGCCCCGGTCTCATCACCCCGGGCCAGTCGAACGCCGGCATCATCCCGGGCGACATCACCAAGCCGGGCCGCATCGGCCTGGTCTCGAAGTCCGGCACGCTGACGTACCAGATGATGTACGAGCTGCGTGACATCGGCTTCTCGTCCGCCGTCGGCATCGGTGGCGACCCGGTCATCGGCACCACCCACATCGACGCGCTCGCCGCGTTCGAGGCGGACCCCGACACCGACCTGATCGTGATGATCGGTGAGATCGGTGGCGACGCCGAGGAGCGGGCCGCGGCCTTCATCAAGGAGAACGTGTCGAAGCCGGTCGTCGGCTACGTCGCGGGCTTCACCGCGCCCGAGGGCAAGACCATGGGCCACGCGGGCGCCATCGTCTCCGGCTCCTCCGGCACGGCCGCCGCCAAGAAGGAGGCCCTGGAGGCCGCGGGCGTCAAGGTCGGCAAGACCCCGACCGAGACGGCGAAGCTGGCCCGCGCCATTCTCGGCAATTAATTACAGCCTCGCCGGCTGAACAACGCCGTAGCGGTACAGCAGTGCGACGGCAGGCCCGTTCCCCGAGGTGGGGGCGGGCCTGCCGTCGTTGCAGGACCCCTCCGGTCCGCACCCGGCGGTCTATCTCGCCACCGGTACCAACCGCTCCGGGCCGCTCGCCGGCTGCGCCTGCAACTTCGTCCGCAGCGCCCGCTCGCCCGCCGACAGCGGCCCCATCCCCACCTTCGCCGGCACCCCGCTGATCGCCTGCGCCGGGCCGATGGGCGCTTCGTAGTGCGTCGGCGCCGTCCGCAGGGTGAGGGTCGTGGCGGCGACGATCGCCGCCGTGAAGGCGAGCGCGGACCGGGTCCAGAAACGGGTCCGGCGTTCGGCGTACGTGCGGACCGACGGCGGCTGGGCGGCGCGCAGCCGCTCCGCCGAGGCCAGTTCGGTGAGCCGCCGGTGCAGCGCGGCGGGGTCGGCCAGCTCGGGGACGCCGGCCGCGACCGCCCGCCGTGCCTGGGTGAGCCGGCCGGCCGCGGCGGGCGTGCTCGCCTCCGTCTCCGCCGCCGTCTCCGGCAGGTCGAGGCCGACACCGTCGTACAGGAGGAGCGTGCGGCGGTAGGTCGGCGGGAGTGTGAGGAGCGCGTCCAGGAGGGCGCGGTCGGCCGCGTCGGCCGGTGGGGGTTCGGGGTGGCGGTAGCGCAGGCGGAACCGGTGCCAGGGGGAGAGCGCGCACTCGTGCGCCACCGCCCGCACCCAGCCGGCAGGGTCCCGGTCGCGGGCCACCTGCGGCCAGTTCTGCCAGGCCAGTTGGAAGGCCCGCTCCACGGCTTCCCGCGCGAGTTCCCGGCGCCCGGTGAGCAGATAGGTCTGTCGTACCAGGGCCGGGGCGCAGAAGGCGTAGAGCGCGTCGAAGGCCTGAGTGGGCGTCAGTGCCTCGTCGGTGCGGGCAGGGTTCTGCGTCACCGGGCGTACCTCCCTACGAAAAAGCACATAAACATATATTGGGCGACACTTCGGCGGTTGGCCTGTTACGCCGGGAAAGCGCGTGTCGTTGGGAGCATGGCGGTCGTGATCCGGATGCCCGCCCGCCGACCGTCGCTGTCCCGCCGCCGACAGGCGTCGCCGCCCCGACGGCTGTCGTTGTCGTCCCGCCTGCCGTCCCTGTCGCCGCTGTTCGACCGGGTGCGCGACCGTTCCCCCGGGCTGGCCGCGAGCCTGGCGGCCGGTGCGCTCGCGGCCGGGCTCGGACTGGGCGCGTTCGCCGTGCTGGCGATCGTGCTGTGGGTCAGTTCGCCGTATCCCGACAGCGGGCCGGGCGGCGCGCTGCACATCGGGGTGGCGCTGTGGCTGCTCGCCCACGGGGTCGAACTGGTCCGCACCGACACGCTGTCCGGGGTACCGGCCCCGGTCGGGATGACGCCGTTGCTGCTGCTCGCGGTGCCGGCGCTGCTGCTGTACCGGGGCACACGGGAGGCGGTGGACGTGCCGCACGGCCACGCCGGCCACGCCGCCGACCCACCGCCGCCGGTCCGGGCCGGTACCGCCTGGACCGGGGTCGTCGCCGGCTACCTGGGCGTCGGCGGTGGTGCCGCGCTGTACGCGTCCGGGGGTGAACTGCGGCCCGCATGGGGGTGGGTGGCGGTGTGTCTGCCGCTGTTCGCGGCGGTCGCGGCGGGCGCCGGGGTCTGGACGGCGTACGGCCGTCCGCGCGAACCGGCGCTGCATCTGGTGGTGGCGCTGCCGCACGCGGTACGACGGCTGCTGCTCGGGCGGGACGCCCGGCTGCGGTGGGGTACGGCCGTCCGCGCGTCCCTGGCCGGGGTGGCCGTGTTCTTCGGGGGCGGCGCACTGCTGCTCGCGGTGTCGCTGGTGGGGCACGGCGACGCCACGCGGGCGTCGTTCCTGCAGCTGACGGCGGGCTGGACGGGCCGGTTCGCCGTCCTGCTGCTCTGTGTCTCCCTCATCCCCAACGCGGTGGTGTGGTCGGCGTCGTACGCCGTCGGCCCCGGCTTCGCGCTCGGCGCCGGACATGTCGTGGGCCCCCTGGCCTCGGACCCGGCACCGCTCCTGCCGCCCTTCCCCCTGCTGGCGGCGGTGCCGGCGCACGGGCCCGGCACGCCGGTGACCTGGCTGGCCGGGCTGGTGCCGGTGGCGGCCGGGGTGACGGTGGCCTGGTTCGTGGTGGGCAGGGCGGTCGGGCGGGGCTGGCCGGCGAGGCGCACGGCCGAGGTCGTCACGCTGGCGGCCCTGCTCTGCGCGCTGCTGCTCGCGGCGCTCGCCGAGCTGGCCGGCGGACCCCTGGGCGTCTCGGCGCTCCACCGCTTCGGCCCCGTCGGGTGGCAGACGGGCGCGGCGGCCGCCGCCTGGCTGCTCGGCGTGGGCGTACCGGCGGCCCTGGCGCTCAGGGCGTGGCGGACGGAGGGCGCCGCCTCGCTCGCGGCCTGGCTGGGCTTCGGGAAGAGCCCGGCCGGCGGGGAGCAGCGGGCCCCGGGCAGGCCGAGTGCGGCGCCGTCGGCCCGAGCCCGGCCCAAGGCCCCGGCGTCGGCACCGGCCCCGGTCGTGGTGCTGCCCGACCAGGGCGACAGCGACACGTTCGAACCGTACGAGGCGCTGCCGCCCGAGCTCCCCGACCCCTACGAGCCGCTGCTCCCCGATCCGCCGTCCAGCCCCTGGCGGGACGAGGCGGTACGCAAGGCCCGCTGGGCGGCGCTGCGGGAGATGTCCGAGCCGCCACCGGAGGGCCCGGACGGCGTCTGACCGCCCCGGCTCCCCGCACCCCCGCCCGCTAGCTGTTCGCGGTGCCCAGGATGGTGCGCAGTTCCTGCGGCAGCAGGTGGTCGCAGGACTGCTTCGCCTCGTTGGTGAGGGCGTCCGTGACACAGGTGTAGTAGTCGCGGTAGACCAGCTGGGCCGTGAAGGTCGCCGCGACCAGGGCCAGCGCCAGCGAGGCCGTGACCAGACCGCTGATCGCCGCCGTCGTCTGGGGGCGGCCGGTGGTGGCCTCCTCGGGGCTGCGCGGCTTCATACGGAGCGCGCTGACACCCCAGTAGACGGCCAGCACACCCAGCAGCAGCGCCACGTACGGCCAGCTGAACAGGGCGAAGAAGAAGGCCCACATGCCGCACAGCAGGGCGTACCGCGCCCGGCGCTGGGCCGGGTCGGTCGGGTCCCAGCGCATCCCGGGACCGCCCGGTCCCCCCTGGCCGCCGCCGCCCGGGCCGCCGTCGGGACGCTGGCCGAAGCCGCCGCCCTCCCGGCCGGGCTGGCGGTCGCTCCACTGGCTGCCCCAGGGCGAGGACCCCTGGTCACCGTCCCCGGAGGGGCGGCGCGGCCGCCACGGGCTGTCCGGCGCGCCCTCCGGCGGCGGTGCGAAGGGGTTGTCGTCCTGCTGGTCGCCCTTCGGCCGGTCCGAGGGCGCGTCCGGCGGCGAGGCCGGCCGCTCCCGCAACAGCACGGCAGAACGCGGCCCTCCCTGTACCGACTGCGGGGGGAGCATGCGAAGTCCCAGGCTGCGGTCCGGCATCAAGTGAGCGTCTTCCCCTAGATGTGTACGACTGATCTGTGCGACTGAGTACGTGCGACTGGTGTGTACGGCTGGTGCGTGGGGCTGCTGGGTTACGGCTGCTGAATACGGCCGGCGAAGCGGCTGGTTACCTCGTGAACGCGTCGTGTCCCGGACGCGTTCCCGCCCCGGTACCTCCCAGACGCTACCTTCCGGCCACGCCCCCGTCCCGTGGGGGCCGCCCGGTGTGCCGGTATCGTTGCTGACGGTCGGCCGCTTCGTAGACTTCCCCGTATCCCAGGGCGCGAAGCACTCGTACGAATGTACAAACACCGTGCGGGGCCGGCCGCCGTACCGACGCTCCCCCGAGAAAGGGCCCCGCCGTGGCCGCCAAGCCCGTGGCCAAGCGCCTCGTCGTGCTGGTCTCCGGATCCGGCACCAACCTCCAGGCGCTCCTCGACGCGATCGCCGAGGCCGGCGTCGAGGCCTACGGCGCCGAGGTCGTCGCGGTCGGCGCCGACCGCGACGGCATCGAGGGGCTCGCGCGTGCCGAGCGCGCCGGGATCCCGACCTTCGTGACCCGGGTGAAGGACTTCGGGACCCGGGAGGAGTGGGACCGCGCGCTGGCCGACGCGGTGTCGGCCCACGAGCCGGACCTCGTCGTCTCCGCCGGGTTCATGAAGATCGTGGGCAAGGAGTTCCTGGCGCGGTTCGGGGGGCGGACCGTCAACACGCACCCCGCCCTGCTGCCCAGTTTCCCCGGGGCGCACGGCGTCCGGGACGCGCTCGCGTACGGCGCCCGGGTCACCGGTTGCACCGTCCACTTCGTCGACGACGGCGTCGACACCGGGCCGATCATCGCTCAGGGCGTGGTGGAGGTCCGGGACGAGGACGACGAGAGCGCTCTGCACGAGCGCATCAAGGACGTCGAGCGAAGGCTGCTCGTCGAGGTCGTGGGGCGGATCGCCCGCAACGGCTATCGCATTGAGGGACGAAAGGTAGTTATCCAGTGACCGCCACCGCCGAGAGCAACAAGCGGCCCATCCGGCGCGCGCTCGTCAGCGTCTACGACAAGACCGGGCTCGAGGAGCTCGCGCGCGGGCTGCACGAAGCCGGTGTCGAACTCGTCTCCACCGGCTCCACCGCCGCCCGGATCGCCGCCGCCGGCGTCCCCGTCACCAAGGTCGAGGAGCTCACCGGCTTCCCGGAGTGCCTGGACGGCCGGGTCAAGACCCTGCACCCCAAGGTCCACGCCGGCATCCTCGCCGACCTGCGCCTGGACAGCCACCGCAAGCAGCTCGACGAGCTGGGCGTGGCCCCCTTCGACCTCGTCGTCGTCAACCTCTACCCGTTCCGGGAGACCGTCGCCTCCGGTGCCTCGGCCGACGAGTGCGTCGAGCAGATCGACATCGGCGGTCCCTCGATGGTGCGCGCCGCCGCCAAGAACCACCCCTCGGTCGCCGTCGTCACCAGCCCCGCGCGGTACGCCGACGTCCTCGCCGCGGTCGCCGACGGCGGTTTCGACCTCGCCACCCGCAAGCGGCTCGCCGCCGAGGCCTTCCAGCACACCGCGTCGTACGACGTGGCGGTGGCCTCCTGGTTCGCCTCGGAGTACGCCCCCGTCGACGAGTCGCGGTTCCCCGACTTCCTCGGCGCCACCTGGGAGCGCGAGAACACCCTGCGCTACGGCGAGAACCCGCACCAGCCCGCCGCGCTCTACGTCGACGCGAGCGGCGCCGGCCTCGCCAAGGCCGAGCAGCTGCACGGCAAGGAGATGTCGTACAACAACTACACGGACACGGACGCCGCGCGCCGTGCCGCGTACGACCACGCCGAGCCGTGCGTCGCGATCATCAAGCACGCCAACCCGTGCGGCATCGCGGTCGGCGCGGACGTCGCCGAGGCGCACCGCAAGGCGCACGCCTGTGACCCGCTGTCGGCGTTCGGCGGGGTCATCGCCGTCAACCGGCCGGTGAGCAAGGAGATGGCGGAGCAGGTCGCCGAGATCTTCACCGAGGTCATCGTCGCGCCCGACTACGAGGAGGGGGCGCTCGAAGCCCTCGCCAAGAAGAAGAACATCCGCGTCCTGAAGGCGCCGGGCGCCCCGGCCAACCCGGTCGAGGTCAAGCCCGTCGACGGCGGTGTGCTGCTCCAGGTCACCGACCGCCTGCAGGCCGACGGCGACGATCCGGCGAACTGGACCCTCGCGACCGGCGAGGCGCTGGACGCGGCGGAGCTGGCGGACCTCGCGTTCGCCTGGAAGGCCTGCCGGGCCGTGAAGTCCAACGCCATCCTGCTCGCCAAGGACGGCGCCTCGGTCGGCGTCGGCATGGGCCAGGTCAACCGCGTCGACTCCGCGAAGCTCGCGGTCGAGCGGGCGGGGGAGGAGCGGGCGCGCGGCTCGTACGCCGCCTCCGACGCGTTCTTCCCCTTCCCCGACGGCCTGGAGATCCTCACCGCGGCCGGCGTGAAGGCCGTCGTGCAGCCGGGCGGTTCGGTCCGTGACGAACTCGTCGTCGAGGCCGCGAAGAAGGCCGGCGTGACCATGTACTTCACCGGGACGCGGCACTTCTTCCACTGAGCCGCGGACGCGTGGGCGTCCAGGTGCAAACACCAGGGCCGTGTCCCCCAGTGCGGGGGACACGGCCCTTGGAGTGCGGGTGACGCGCTCGCTCAGTTGCTGCGGATCACGATGGTGCTGCAGACCTTGTCGGCGAACGTCTGGCGCTTGGCGTCCCACGCCGGCCACAGCCAGCCCAGGTAGCAGGCGATGCTGTCCAGGAAGTGGGCGATACGGCGCACGAAGGCCATGCCGACGCCGATCGGCTGGCCGGTGGCCTCCTTGACCAGGCGGATGCCCAGCGCCTTCTTGCCGACCGTCTGACCGGTGCGGCCCTCCATGATCAGCTGCCAGATCGCGAGACCGATCAGCGCGATACCGCCGATGGCCACCAGCGCGGGGGTGTCCTTGCCGGCGATCACCAGGATGTACGGCACCAGGAAGACCAGGCCGTCGACGAGGGTGCCGAGGACACGCTGACCCCAGTTCGCGTACGGCGGCGTCGCGCCGTAGCCCTGGGGCGGGTAGCCGTAGCCGCCCTGCTGCGGGTAGCCCGGCTGCTGCGGGTAGCCGTAGCCCTGCTGCGGGGGCACGCCCTGCGGGGCCTGCTGGTAGCCGGGCTGACCCTGCTGCGGGTAGCCGTAGCCGGGCTGGCCCTGCTGGGGGTTCTGCGGCTGCTGACCGTAGGGGTTGTTGGGCGAGCCGAAACTCATGGCGGTCTTCCTCCGTTGGACCTGCGGGGACGACGCGGACAAGCACGGAGGTACGTCATGATCTGAGCGGTTTGCCCCCCACCGGACCGCGATACTGCGCCGTTCATCGTCAAGTACAGGCGAGTTGTTGTCCAGTCCGATTAGCGAGGTGTTGTGCAAGTGCAACATCATTGATCATGACCGCACACCCGACTGGAACCGGGAGACCGGCATCCGCGAGGATGGAGCCATGACCGCCCAGATTCTCGATGGCAAGGCCACCGCAGCCGCGATCAAGTCCGATCTGACCGTCCGCGTGGCGGCGCTGAAGGAGAAGGGCGTCACGCCCGGCCTCGGCACGATCCTCGTCGGGGACGACCCCGGCAGCCAGAAGTACGTCGCCGGCAAGCACCGCGACTGCGCACAGGTCGGCATCGCCTCCATCCAGCGTGAACTTCCGGCCACCGCGACCCAGGAGGAGATCGAGGCGGTCGTCCGCGAACTCAACGACGACCCCGCCTGCACCGGCTACATCGTCCAGCTCCCGCTGCCCAAGGGCATCGACGAGAACCGCATCCTGGAGCTGATGGACCCGCACAAGGACGCGGACGGCCTGCACCCGACAAACCTCGGCCGGCTGGTCCTCGGCGAGCCCGCGCCGCTGCCCTGCACCCCCAACGGCGTGCTCACCCTGCTGCGCCGCCACGGCGTGGAGATCAAGGGCGCCGAGGTCGTGGTCGTCGGCCGCGGCGTGACCATCGGCCGCCCGATGCCGCTGCTGCTCACCCGGCGCAGCGAGAACGCGACGGTCACGCAGTGCCACACCGGCACCCGCGACCTCGCCTCGCACCTCAAGCGCGCCGACATCATCGTCGCCGCCGCCGGCTCCCCGCACCTGATCCGCCCCGAGGACGTCAAGCCGGGCGCCGCCGTCCTCGACGTCGGTGTCTCCCGCAACGCCGACGGCAAGATCGTCGGCGACGTCCACCCCGGGGTCGCCGAGGTCGCCGGGTGGATCTCCCCGAACCCCGGCGGTGTCGGGCCGATGACCCGGGCCCAGCTGCTCGTCAACGTGGTCGAGGCGGCGGAGCGCAGTGTCGGCTGACGGGCGTCGTACGACGCGACGGTTCCCGCTGTTCACCCGGGACACGGCACGGCCCGAGGGCGGCGGCCGGGCCGCGTCCGGGGACCTCCCGGCGCCGGCGCGGCAGTGGCCCATCCTGGTGGTGCTGGGGACCGTCGCGGTGGGGTTGCTGCTGACCTCGCTGGACCAGTTCCGGGTGGGTGCGCTGCTGATCGGGGCGGCGCTGCTCGCCGGGGCGGTGATGCGGTGGATACTGCCGAGCGTGGGCATGCTGGCGGTCCGGTCGCGGTTCACGGACATCGCGACGTACGGGGTGCTGGGGCTGGCGATCGTGTTGCTGGCGTTGATGGCGCAGCCGAAGCCGTGGCTGGTGATCCCTTATTTGAAGGACACGCTGCATTTCACGATGAAGAGCTAGGGGTTCGTGGCTTGAAAAGTGGCCCGCACCTCCCCCGGTGGGTGCGGGCCTGCTTCCCCCGGATCGAAGGTAGGGGGTCGGCCGTGGGGGCGAATCACACTCCCGGTGGAACCGCCTACAACTTCCGCGGTACTCCCGGCGATTGACTCGGTGTCCCGGAGCCCGGCGTTACGCTGCGGCGATGCGACCGCGCACCCCGCCCCCGCTCGTCGTCGACTCGTTGATCGCGTGCGCGACGCTCGTGACGGCCGTGTTGCTGGGGCGGGAGTCGGCCGCGCAGGGCTGGCCGCCGCTCGACGCCCGCGGGTACGCGCTGGTCGGACTGGCGCAGCTGCCGGTGGCGCTGCGCGGGCGGTGGCCGCTCGGGGTCTTCGCCGTCGTGCAGGGGGCCGCGATCGTCTATGTCGGCCTCGGCTACTGGCCCGTGGTGAGCACCTTCGGCTCCATGCTGGCGCTGTACACGGTCGCCTCGGTGCGGCCGGTCCGGGTCGCCGTCGGCTGTGCGGTCTGCATGACCGGGGTGTGGGTGTACGCCGGGATCGTCACCGACCACTCCTCGATGGCGTCCGTCGTCATGCAGGCGCTGCTGTACTCCTCGGTGCTGCTCTGGTTCGGGCATCTCGCGCAGCGGTCGGCCGCGCTCACCCGGCATCTGCGGGCCGAGCAGGCCGAGCGGGCACGGCGGGCCGTCGCCGAGGAACGCGGGCGGATAGCGCGGGAGCTGCACGATGTCGTCGCCCACCACATGTCGGTGATCTCCGTGCAGGCGGGGCTCGCCCGGTTCGTCTTCGAGTCGGATCCGGGCAAGGCGCGCGGCGCGCTCGGCACCATCGCCGGCACCAGCGGCGAGGCACTGGAGGAGCTGCGCCGCATGCTCCAGGTGCTCAGGGACGAGGATCCGCAGGCCGCCGAGCGGGCCCCGATGCCGACCCTGGAGCGGCTGGCCGAACTCGTCGAGAGGGTGCGGTCCGGCGGACTGTCCGTGGACCTCGCGGTCGAGGGCGAGCCGCGGCCCCTGCCGCCCGGTGTCGAACTGTGCGCGTACCGCGTCGTCCAGGAGGCGCTCACCAACGTCCTCAAGCACGCCGGTCACGCGCACGCGCGCGTGCTGCTGCGGTACGGGGCCGGCGAGCTGACCGTGTCCGTCCTCGACGACGGGGAGGGGGTGAATCCGGACAGAGTGCGAACGGGCTCCGGACACGGCTTGATTGGCATGCGGGAGCGGGCCAAGCTCTACGGCGGGACGATCGGCGTCGGCCCACGCCCCGAGGGCGGCTTCGCGGTCCAGCTGACCCTGCCGACCTCGGCCACACTCGCACGGCGGGGGGACGACCGTACCGGATGACCAGAGTGCTCGTGGTCGACGACCAGTTCCTCATCCGCGCGGGCCTGGTGGGGCTGCTGGAGGCCGCGCCCGGGTTCGAGGTGGCCGGGGAGGCCGCGGACGGGGCACAGGCGGTGCGGCTGGCCGCCGAGACCCGGCCCGACGTCGTCCTCATGGACATCCGGATGCCCGGCCTCAACGGCATCGAGGCCACCGAACGCATCCTCGCGGAGGCCGTCGCCCCCGCGCCCCGCATCCTGGTGCTCACCACCTTCGACCTCGACGAGTACGTGTACGGCGCGCTGCGCGCCGGCGCCTCGGGGTTCCTGCTCAAGGACTCCGGGCCGGAGCGGCTGCTGGCCGCCGTCACCGCGGTGGACGGCGGTGACGCCCTGTTCGCGCCCAGCGTCACCCGGCGCCTGGTCGAGGCCTTCGCCCGGCAGCGCGGCCCCCGCCCCGGCACCGGCCCGCCGCCCGACCTGGAGGTGCTGACCTCCCGCGAGGTCGAGGTACTCGAGCTCACCGCGCGCGGACTGTCCAACCTGGAGATCGCCGACCGCCTCTACATCAGCGAGGCGACCGTGAAGACCCACCTCAACCGCACCATGACCAAGCTCGACCTGGGCAGCCGGGCCCAGGCGGTGGTGGTGGCCTACGAGACGGGGCTGGTGACCCCGGGCGGCCCGGCGGGCTGAACCGTACGGCGGCCCATCCCCTCCCCCGAGCAGGACGGACCGCCGTCGGGATTCAGCCTTCCCACCGGGCGGGACCTGTTCAACGGCTGTCCGACGGCTGTGGCACAGAGGTGACAGTTCCGCTACGGACCGCCCGCACTGCCACAACCTGCAGGAACCGTCCGCCCGCCGCCCGTCGTCACCCGCTCTGAACTGGCAACGAACTGGCAACGGGCAACGCCGTGGAGGTGCGGGGCGTTCTGGCCGTAGCGGCCTACAGAGCCGAGGTGTCACTGCTGGAGTCGCTTTGTCCGACAACGGAGTTGTCGGACCTACCGCCGGACGGGCGGAAAGTGACGCCTGTGGAGGCCCGTGTAAGACCGATCTCCCTGGAGACCGGCAAGGGCCTGTGAAGCAGGAACCCGCGGTGGTACCGCGAAGCGGTACGGACCGGAATTTCCCGCGTTCGCGTGGGAGAGGGCGTCAACTCAACGCCGTGCAGCCGCCTCCGGGCGGTCGGCCGAGGAGTCCGAGGACGGTCCCACCCTTTCCTGGGGGGACCGCCCAGAGGAAGAACCGCCCCCAACCGCACGGCCGCCTGCTGCTCTCCGCGGTCCTGCTGCTGCTCGTGCTGCTCCTGGTGACGGTCGTCGGAGCCGTGCTTCTGGGGTGAGGGGTGCACCCTGTGACCTGCGAGGTCACGGCTCGATGACCGGTGTGTCGATGTGTTGACAAGTTCGCGGATATGTCACGAAGCCGACCCACAAGCGGGCTAACGTGTCCAATCGGGACGAGCTGAGGGCCCGTTGGACCGCACCGCGGTCGGCGTGCGACGGTGCACGGCGGCGGGTCAATGCTCCAGTGCGCCCCCTGTCCGGGGACTGGGTTCCGGGGTCGCCGCATCCCGGTGGGTAGCCAGACGGGGACCCGCGCGGGGGCACCACGCGCAAGGGGAAACGCGGGGGAACACACGGCACCGAACCGGGGGAAAGAGGGGGGAAGCAATGCCTCGTTGGAAAGCCCTGCCGGATGAACTCGATCCGCAGGTGAAGGAGTTCGCGACCCAGCTGCGGCGGCTCGTGGACCGCAGCGGGCTGAGCGTCGCGGCACTGTCCGACCGCACGGGCTACAGCAGGACGTCCTGGGAGCGGTACCTGGGCGGCCGCCTGCTGGCACCCAAGGGCGCGATCGTGGCGCTCGCCGAGGTCACCGGCACCGATCCCGTCCATCTGACGACCATGTGGGAGCTGGCCGAACGGGCCTGGAGCCGTTCGGAACAGCGTCACGACATGACCATGGAGGCGATCCGGATCTCCCAGGCGCGGGCCGCGCTGGGCGAGTTCGGGGCGCCGCCGGCCGCCACCGCCCCCGCGGGCGGCAAGGCGCCGCGCCGGGCGGGCAGCGCCGTGGCGACACCGGGGATCGCCGGGCCCGCGGGCGTCTCGCCCACCATCCCGCCGCAGCCGACCGCGCCCGACGCCAACCGCCGGGAGGGGACGGGCTCCCGGGGACCGGCCGCGCCCCCGCCGCCCGCCGCGCCCGGCGGCGGCAGGCGACGGCTCACCATGTTCCTCGCGGGGGTCGTCGGAGTGGCCGTGGTCATCGCCGCGGTCTTCTTCCTCACCGGCGGCGACGGCGGCGGGAAGAAGAACCAGGGCAACGGCGTCTCGGCCACCCCCTCCACCCCCGCCACCAGCGTCAGCAGCGACCTGCCGGCCGGGGTGAAGTGCGCGGGCGCCCGCTGCACCGGCAAGGACGCGGAGGCCATGGGGTGCAGCGGCGACCTCGTGACCACCGCGAAGACCGTCACGGTCGGCGCGACCACCCTGGAGGTCCGCTACAGCAGGACCTGCGGTGCCGCCTGGGGCCGGATCACCGGCGCCGCCCGGGGCGACGCGGTCCGGGTCACCGCCGGCACCACCACGGAACGCGGCGGCATCACGGCCGTCGGCGACACGATCGCCTACACGCCGATGGTGGCGGTCAAGGACGCGGCGGAGGCGAAGGCCTGCGCGACGCTGGCCTCGGGACAGACGGGCTGCACGACGTAGGGACGAGAAAGTCGCGGTGTCCGGGGAATGCCGTCCCGTTTCCTGGGCACGCGAAACGTATCCCCCCACGGGAGTCCGGATACCGGCACCCCCGAGTGGCGGCCGCCTCGTCTCACCTCTCCCGGACGGGCGGCCGCCCCTTGTCGTGGGGCGCGTTTGTGGGGTGAGCCACACCCACCCCTCCACGTCCGGCATCCGGAATGCGCGATAGCCTGACCGGTGGATCTCTTGATGCCAAGAGATCGATCATTTGTACGTCCGCACCCCAGGGCACCCAGGGCAAGGACGCCCACCGCCAGCTGTCATACGGAGAACGCCATGACCCGCACTCCCGTGAACGTCACCGTCACCGGCGCGGCCGGCCAGATCGGTTACGCCCTGCTCTTCCGCATCGCCTCCGGCCAGCTGCTCGGCGCGGACGTGCCGGTCCGGCTCCGCCTCCTGGAGATCACCCCCGCGCTCAAGGCCGCCGAGGGCACCGCCATGGAGCTCGACGACTGCGCCTTCCCCCTCCTCCAGGGCATCGACATCAGCGACGACCCGAACGTCGCGTTCGACGGCGCCAACGTCGCCCTCCTGGTCGGCGCCCGCCCCCGCACCAAGGGCATGGAGCGCGGTGACCTCCTGGAGGCCAACGGCGGCATCTTCAAGCCCCAGGGCAAGGCCATCAACGACCACGCCGCGGACGACATCAAGGTCCTGGTCGTCGGCAACCCGGCCAACACCAACGCGCTGATCGCCCAGGCCGCCGCCCCGGACGTACCGGCCGAGCGCTTCACCGCGATGACCCGCCTCGACCACAACCGCGCGCTGACCCAGCTCGCGAAGAAGACGGGCTCCACGGTCGCCGACATCAAGCGCCTGACCATCTGGGGCAACCACTCCGCCACCCAGTACCCCGACATCTTCCACGCGACCGTCGCCGGCAAGAACGCCGCCGAGGTCGTCAACGACGAGAAGTGGCTGGCCGAGGAGTTCATCCCGACCGTCGCCAAGCGCGGCGCGGCCATCATCGAGGCCCGCGGCGCCTCCTCCGCGGCCTCCGCCGCGAACGCCGCCATCGACCACGTCCACACCTGGGTCAACGGCACCGCCGACGGCGACTGGACCTCCATGGGCATCCCCTCGGACGGCTCCTACGGCGTCCCGGAGGGCCTGATCTCCTCCTTCCCGGTCACCACCAAGGGCGGCCAGTACGAGATCGTCCAGGGCCTGGAGATCAGCGACTTCTCCCGCGCCCGCATCGACGCCTCGGTGCAGGAGCTGGCGGAGGAGCGCGACGCGGTCCGCGCCCTCGGCCTCATCTGAGCCACCCCGCACCCCACGGGCCCCGATCCGGTTTCGTCCGGAACGGGGCCCGTTCCCGTTTCCGCCGCTACCGTCGAAAGAGCCATACGGTGCGGTGGATCGGGGGGTTCGCGATGAGCGGACGCGGCGACTGGGACGGCTGGAACGACGAGAACAGCGAGAACGGCTGGAGCGACCGGAACGGCTGGAGCGACCGGGACGGCGGGGAAGGCCCGGAGGACCAAGGACGCTTGGAGGTCCCGGGAGGGCCGGAGGGCCAAGGGCGCGGGGAGGCCACGGTGGTTCCGGGAGAACCGGAGGCGGCGGGGCGTCGGGAGGCGCCGGGGCCGCGGGACCGGGGCCGGGTGGATTTCTCGAAGCGGACGGAGGCGGCGGACCGGCCCGAGGCGGACCGGCGCGGGCCGGAGGGGCCGGAGCGTCGGGGGTTCCGGAACGGGGCGTCGGCGCCGCAGGGGGCGGGAAACCCCGAGTGGCCGAGACCGCCGGAGCGTCCGGAGCTCTCCGGCGGTGGTCATGAGGGGTACGGCGCCGGGCGTGACCCGGGCGCGGAGAGCGGGCGGCCGGCGTGGTCACCGACGCCGACCGAGCCCGCCGCGCTGCCGCCGCTCCCGGCCGGGTTCTCGTCGCCGCGGGCGGCGCCGGAGCAACCCCGTGCCTACACCCCGCCGCCCTGGTCATCGGCCCCCACCTCGCCGGGCCTCCGCCTTCCGCCGACGCCTCCGCCGGCCGGGCACGTCCCGGGCCGCCGCCGGACCGGTGGTCGTACGGCCGCCGCCGTACTCGCCTTCGTGCTGGTCGCCGTGGGCGCCGGAGCGGGGGTCTGGTATCTCGGCCGGGACCACGGCAAGGGCACCGGCACCGGCGCCGGGGCCGGCCCGTCCGTGAGTGTCCGTGTGAAGTCCTCGGCACCGAAGGCGACTTCGTCACCCTCGTCCTCCTCGTCCTCCTCGTCCTCCTCGTCCGCCGAGCCCCCGCCGACGCCCACCCCCGCCGTTTCCTCCACCCCCTCCGGCTACCGCGTCGCGCACGACCCCGTCGGCTACACCCTCGACGTCCCCCAGGGCTGGACCCGGCGGCAGAAGCAGGGCGAGAAGGCGCCGGTGGTGTACTACGACTCCCCGTCAGACGGACGGCAGTTGCAGATCTTCGCGCTCTCGGAGGCCACCCCGGCCGAGTCCCTCGACCTCGCCGAGAACGACCCGGGGTACGGGTACGCGAAGCAGCCCGGCTACCGAGCCGAGGACCGCGCCTCGGGCGACACCTGGGCCGAGCTGTCGTATCGCTACGACGACACGGACCGGGGCGCCCGCCAGGTCATCGACCATCGCTTCAGGGCCGCCGACGGCACGCTGTACGCGATCCGCTCCAGCGGCCCCGAGAGCCTGGCGGCAGCTCTGGTGCGGGGCCCGTTGACCACCGCGGTCGACTCCTTCTGCCCGACGGACGCCGGGTGCTCCTGAGCGTCATTCCATCCCCTTCTTCCCCGGCGTCCAGAACGGCTTGGTGAGCACCGCCCGACGGTCCCACCCCGCCTCCTGGACCAGCACCTTCCGTACGGCCTGCACATCCCGGGCCTCCCCGGCGACATACGCGATCCCGCCGGGTTCGGGGGCGAGCCGTCGTACCGCCTCCGGCAGGGAGGTCTCGCCGCGGAGCACCCAGTCGAGGCGCTCCGCGTGGGCGAGGGGGAGGCGGTCCGCGGCCGTCGCCGTCTCCACGCAGCCGGAGACCGCGGCCTCCTCGGGCAGGGCCGCCAGCATCGCGCCGAAGGCGGCCGAGGCCGTCTCGTCGCCGACGAAGACATGGTGGGCGGCCTCGGGGCGGAGCGTGAAGCTGCCCTCGGGCCTGCGCAGCCGGACCTGCTCGCCCGTCCCGACGGTGCGGCCCCACCGGGCGCCCGGTCCGTCCTCGGAGTGGTCCAGCACGCACAACTCGACGACACCGGACGGGTCGTAGTGCCAGACGGAGTACGTACGGAGGGTCAGCCCGGTCACCAGGACCCGGACCTGCTGGCCCGGCCGGACGTCGAGGCCGGCGAGCTGGTCGCCGTCGACGCGCAGGCGGCGCATCCGGGCGGTGATCTGTTCGGCCTCGGTGACGGTGCCGCGTAGGGTCAGCAGGTCGAGGACGGGGGTCAGCAGTGCGGGCATGGGGGCTCCTCGACGGGCCGTACGGTGGAGGGAGTTGCTCAGGCGCCGGTGGAACGCGATAGTACGCGTTCCTTCTTGGACGCGATAGTGCGTGGCCGGCCGCCGTGCCGAGGGACGCCGAGCGCAGCCGGGCGGAGCCGAAGACCCGCGGGTCGAAGAGGGGGCGGGGCGAGCACAGGGCGTGGCCGGTGAAGAGGGCGATCAGCGCGCTGCCCGCCGCGAAGGAGCCCAGGATGGCGGCCGACGTCCAGCCGTACGTCGGGCCCTCGATGATGCCGAAGAGAACCGCCACCAGGCCCGCCGTGAGGAGCAGGGTGCCGAGCGGGTCGAGCTCGCTGTGCGCGGAGCGTTCGGTGCGCGGGGTGGCGACGGCGACCGCCAGTGCGAGCAGCGCCGCGAGCGGGACCATCACCGCGAACAGGGCCCGCCAGGACAGGAACTGGCCGACCAGACCGCCGCCGATGTTGCCCGCCGCGCCGCCCAGGCCGAGCGCCAGGGTCCAGGAGGCCAGGGCGCGGGCGCGCCGCTCGGGGGCGGAGAGCTGGATCAGGATCGACATGGTGGCCGGGGTGATCAGCGCGGCTCCGGCGCCGGACAGGCCCCGGCCCGCGATCAGGACGGCCGGGTCCGGGGCGAGCGCGCTGGTGGCCGCGCCCGCCGCGAACAGGGCGAGGCCCGCGAGCAGCGCGCCCTTACGTCCGTACCGGTCGCCGAGCGCGCCGGCCGGGATGAGCAGACCGGCGAAGGCGATGACGTAGGCGTCGACGGTCCACAGGATCTCGCTGTGCGAGGGATGCAGGGCGGACGAAGCCAGTTGGGGTATCAGGAGGTTGATGGCGGCGACCATGCTCTGCGCGACCAGCACGCAGGCGCACAGGACGAGCAGGGTCAGGCGGTTCAGGGCGTGCGTGGGCACGGCTCCTCCCGGGAGCTGGTGGATGGTCGGGGATGCCCTGGCACCGTAGGCTCGACCCTGACCTGCTTTCCAGTGCAACCTTTGCAAGGGATGCCTGCGCATGACGCAATCCACCGGGCCCTCCGGCAGCCTCGACCTGAACCTGCTGGTCGCGCTGGACGTGCTGATGGAGGAGTAGAGCGTGCAGGGGGCCGCCCGGCGGCTGCATCTGTCCGAACCGGCCATGAGCCGCACCCTCGGCCGGATCCGCAAGGCGCTCGGCGATCCGGCGCTGGTGCGGGCCGGGCGCGGGATGGTGCCGACCCCGCACGCGCTGGCCGTGCGCGCCGAGGTGAGCGCGGTGGTGGAGCGGGCGCGGGCCCTGTTCGCACCGGGCCGGGACACCGATCTGCGGACCGTCTCCCGGACGTTCACGATCATCGGCCACGACGCGATCGCCGCCCCGCTGGGCGCCCCGCTGTTCGCGCGGGCCGCCGAGGAGGCGCCCGGCATCCGCGTCCGCTTCCTCGCCGAGAGCCACGTCGACGCGCCGTTCCTGCGGCAGGGCACCGCCGACCTGGAGATCGGGGTGATCGACACCTCCGCGCCCGAGGTGCATGTGGAGCACCTCCAGGACGACCTCATGCGCGGAGTCGCACGGGCCGGACACCCGCTCCTGGAAGGCGCGTTGACGCCCGAGCGGTTCGCGACCGCGGGCGGTCACCTGACCGTCTCGCGGCGCGGCAAGCTACGCGGCCCGGTGGACGACGCCCTGGCCGGACTCGGCCTGGAACGACGGGTGGTGGGCAGCGTCGGCACCTTCCCCGCCTCCCTCTTCGTGCTCCGCGACTCCGACCTGATCGGCCTGATCAGTTCCTGGAGCGTGCCGCTGGCCACCGCGCTCGGCCTGGTCACCTTCGAGGTGCCGCTCGACCTCCCGCCGCTCCCCCTCGGCCTGGCCTGGCACCCGCGCCACGACGCCGACCCGGCGCACGCCTGGCTGCGGCGCTGCGTCCGGGAGCTGCTGCTGGGCGACGGGAGTTGAGGGTCGGGGAGGAGGGCGTTGTCAGTGGCGGGTCGTAGCCTTCGGGGCATGACTGATGACACCCGGTCCGCCGTGTGGTGGGAACCGCCCGTCGCCGGCAGTGAACTCGACACCCTGATCGGCTCCCTGGAGCGGCAGCGGCGCACCTTCGCCTGGAAGAGCGAGGGACTGGACGCGGCGGCGCTCGGCCGGCGGCTGGCCCCCTCCGCCCTCACCCTCGGCGGGCTGTTGAAGCACCTCGCCCTGGTGGAGGACCAGTACTTCACGGTGCGGCTGACCGGGGAGCAACTCCCCGCGCCGTGGGACGCGGTGGACTGGGACGCCGAGCCGGACTGGGAGTGGAAGTCGGCCGCCGCCGACAGCGCGGGGGAGCTGTACGGGCTGTGGGAGGCGGCGGTGGCCCGGTCCCGGGCGAACATACGGCGCCTGGCCGCCGAGGCCGACGGGGACGCCGGACTCCTGATCGCGTACACGTCCCGCAGCGGTGCGCGGCCCAGCCTGCGCCGGCTGCTGACCGACATGATCGAGGAGTACGCCCGGCACGTCGGGCAGGCCGACCTGATCCGGGAGTCGATCGACGGGCGCGTGGGGGAGGACCCGCCGGCCGACTTCTGACCAGCGGCGTCTTCGGTGAATTCCGTATCGCCGGTCACGGCCGTCCCCCTATGCTGATGGTTTGTCAACTCGACGTCCAACAACGCACTTCACACGCATCGGGGGATGGCGTGAGCACTGCTTACGTGCCGCAACAGCCACAGCCGGGGGTGCCCGCCGGGGCGCCGCCCGCGCAACCGCCCACCCCGCCGTGGGCCAGCGAGGCGACCCGGCTGCTGTGCGCGGGTACCTATCTGGACTCCGGTTACCGGGACCGGGTCATCGAGGAACTCCAGCTCAACGAACAGCGGATCGCGGCGCCCTCGCTGGGCTTCGACGCGGCCCGGGTCCTCGCCCACGCCCTGCGCGCCCGCCGCCAGGAGCTGCTCTGGGCCGCCGCGATCGTCGGGCTGTGGCTGGTCGGGCTGCCGCTCAGCGGCTGGCTGCTCGCCTTCTTCCTGCTGCCCAGCATCGCGCTCGCCGTCGCCCCCTGGATCCGGGGGTTCACCGTCCTTCCGCCGATGTACCGGATGATCGGCGCCTTCCTGGTCCGCTGGTGGGGCCGGGTGTTCTTCACGGCTGCCCTGGTCCTCACCCTGGTCCTCGCGTTCGGCGGCGGCTCGGACGACGGCTCGTCCTACGACCCGTACAGCTCCTCCTACGGCTCCGGCTACTCCGGCTCGACCGGTGCCGGCGATCTGCTGGCCCCGGGCCTCGGCGACGTCGGCGGCCTGGCGAAGCCCTGGCACGCCTGGTTCGCGCTCGCGGTGCTGGCCGGCATCGCCCTGTGCGGGCACGCCCAGCGCACCCAGTTCAGCCGGGCGCTGGCCGCCGAACTCTCCCCGCAGCGCTTCCCGGACGCGGCGAACGACCCCGCCGAGAAGGTCGACAACCCGCGCTTCCAGCGGCTCAAGCAGCGCATCCGGATCGAACAGCACGCTCCGCTGATCATGTACAACGAGGCGGATCCGTTCTGCGGGGCCGGGGCCGCGTACAGCACCTGGGTGCTCGCCGTCGAGCTCAAGCGCGACGAGCTGAAGAAGGAGCAGCAGCCGATCGGCAACCGGGCGATCCTGGAGAAGGTCCGCCCGCTGCTGGAACAGCTGCGCGTCCCCGCCGAGTACGCCGGACCCGGCGTCCGGGACCGGCTGCGCCAGCTGGAGATCGACGAGTGCGTGTTCCTGCCGGCCGAGGGACTGCCCGCCCGCGACCAGGCGCCGTACACCCCGCAGGCCTTCGAGGAGCACCGGGCGCGGGCGGTCGAGGAGGGCGCCGAGAAGCGCCGGCACTTCCTGCGCATCCGCGTCGGCGGCTGGGAGGAGGAGGTCGTCGTCACGGTGTTCGTCCGGATCCACACCCAGGGCCGGATGCTCGTGCTGGAGATCGCGCCGCACGTACTGACGCCGGTCCGGGCGGACTTCAAGGAGGCCGACCGCACCGCCCACCGCTACCGGAACAACAACTGGGCCGGCAAGGCGGCCGTCGCGATCGTCCTGGTCCCCGGCTCCGTGGGCCGTTCGCTGGCGCAGCTCGGCCGGGGCGCGGTGTACCTGTGGCGGCTGCTGACCGGCGGCCACGCGGGCGCGCTGCCGGAGGGGCCCGCGCTGTCCGTGCGCGAGCTGGGCTCGGTGGAGGTCGGCTCGCACTTCCAGGAGATGGACGTCGCCCGCTATCTGCGCAGCGTCCAGGACCGGGTGGGGAACGGCGTGCGGGCCGCGCTCGCCGAAGCCGGTTACGAGACCGGCGAGTTCGTCCAGAAGATCGTCAACGTCAGCAACGACGTGAGCATCGGCCGGGTCGAGGGCTCCACCTTCGCGATCGGTACCCACGCCTCCGCCACCAGCGTCTCGCAGCAGAAGGGGTCCGACAGCAATGGCAAGTGACGAGCCGCAGGTCACCTTGGGGAACGTCTCCGGGAGCACGTTCGCCATCGGCAGCCACGCGCACGCCGAGAGCCACCACCACGGTGCCTCCGGCTCGCAGGCCGACGAGGAACTCCTCGCCGCCGTACGGGAGTTGCGCGCCGACCTGGCGCGGGTGCGGGGCACCGAGCAGACGGCGGCGCTGGGCACGGCGCTCGCCGAGACCGAGGACGAGATCACCAGCACCGGCCAGGCGGGACCCACCCGCCGGCAACGCCTGCGCGAACTCCTCACCGACTCCCAGTCCCTGCTGAGCGTCCTCGCCTCGGCGGGCGCGCTGGCCGGCCTGCTGGGCATGTGAGAGGGAGACCATGACCAACGGGGGACCGCACCACTGGAACGAGGACACCCAGCGCTGGGAGACCACCACCCACCCCACCCCACCGACCCCCTCCTCCCCACAGCCTCCGACGGGCCCGGGGGACTGGCCGACACCGCCACCGAGCCCGACTCCGCCGCCGACGTGGGACGCGACTCCGCGACCGACGCAGGCCGCGACTCCGCCGCCGGCCGTGGCTTCGGCAACGGCTCCGGGCGCGGCCGCGGCGCCGGGTGTGACTCCGGCAGGGGGTGTGGCTGCGGCTCCGGGCGTGACTTTGCCGTCGGCTTCGGCGCCGGCCTCAGGTCCGGCTTCGGATCCGGGTCCGGCGTCGGCTTCGGGGGCGCCGGTGCCTTGGCCTCCCGCTCCGGCGTCGGTTCCACCGTCGGCCCTTGCTCCCGGGGCGGCCTCCGTGCCCGGATCGGCCCCTGCCCCCGCGTCGCCCTCCGTGCCCGCGTCGGGTTCCGGTGCGGGGCGGGAGTGGTGGGCGGATGCGGGGAGTGGCTGGGCGGCGGGTGGCGGGCAGTCGGTGCCGACGCCTCCGGCCGGGGGAGTGCCGGTAGGCCGGTCGGCCGGGGTGGCGTCCATGGGACCGGGCTGGCCCCCGCCGCCCGGTGAGCCGGCTCGGGCGGTGGGGGCCGGTTGGTGGGCCGGGCGGCGGCTGCTGTGGTCCGGTGTGGTGGGGGCCGCTGTTGTGGGTGTGGCCGTGAGTCTGGTGCTGACGCTGGTGGTCGGTGATGGGGGAGACGGGGACAAGCCCGCGAGGGCCGCCGCCACCGTCAGCCCGAGCTCCAGCTCCGGGTCCAGCCCAGGTTCCAGTGCCGGTTCGGGCTCCGGTGCGAGTTCCTCCGCGCAGCCCACGGACAGTGGATCGCCGTCGGCCTCCGCGCCCCCTGCCGGGTACGAGTTGCGTGCGGACACCGAGGGGTTCCGGATCGCCGTCCCCGAGGGCTGGTCGCGTTCCGCCGTGCGGTCCCAGTTCGGCATGGCCGTGGTCAGTTACCGCAGCCCCGACCGCGAGCACCGGCTGCAGGTCTACCAGGTCGCGGAGGAGTCCCCGGAGGCGTCCTTCGAGCTCTACCTCTCCGACGGGACCCCCAAGCCGGACGGGTTCCAGGAGCTCGGCCTGACCCGCCTCGACGACGGCCCGTTCACCGGCTCCCGGCTGGAGTACCTGGCCGACCGGATCGACCGCGAGCCGGACGTCGGCACCTGGCACGTGATCGACGAGCGGTTCGTCGCGCAGGACGGCAGGATCTACGCCGTCGCCTCCTACGGCCCCGACGCCGACGGCCGCGACGACGAGCTGGCCCAGGTCACGACCGCGGTGGACTGGTTCTGCCCGCCGGACACGCAGTGTGACGACGATCCCGCCGTCGACTGAGCGCGGTCACATCGTCATTCCTTTAATTTCGATATTCACGGAATGTAACCGCCCGCATATTCACAATTTCGTCAATTGTGCCCGCCGGGTATTCAATAGCTTCTCGTGTGGGTGACCTGAATTCCCCCGAACGCCCCAAATCCTTACCCGTGTGGCCGTCGTTAGGTGACCGTGACGCGATTGGACTGGCACCCGACGGAAGATCACCCGACGACCGTGCTCCGCTGGTCCGGAAGTATGGATATCACCTCATGCTCGGACCTGCTCGATGATTTCCTGAAGAGAATCAACGTGATGGAAAATGAATATCGACGGACGCTGGCGGATCTGTACAGGGCGTTCTGAGGCGGGCTGCGGAGGTTTTACCGATGGACGGGATTCAGCATGACACCGGTCTCTACGACCCCACTGGTCTCTACGACCACACCGCCCGGTACGACCATGGCGGCCTCTATGAGCACCCGGGCCTCTACGACCACGCCTGGGGAGCCCCCGAGCCGGATGTCACGCCGAGTGACTGGGATCCCGTCGAGGAGCTGGCCCAGATACTGTCCGCACCGACCGGAGTGACCGCGGCCACCACCCTGCTGGACGTGCCGGCCCCGCGCAGGAGCAACCGCCGCCGGGTCCGCCACGACTCCCACCTGCTCGACGGCGGCCGGCGCGTCACCCACATCACGCTGCTGATCGCGGCGGTCTCGCTGTGCGCGGTGTCCATGCTCGGCTGGTCCGTCTGCTACTCGTACGGGCAGCTGCGCGGGATCGCCTCGTCGATCCTGCCGCCGGGGCTGGCGCAGTACTGGCCGCTGACGGTGTACGGGCCGTGGTTCGTGGCGGCGCTCTCCGTCATTCGGGCCACCGTCCAGCGCCGGAGCGCGCGGCGGTCCTGGTGTGTGGTGCTGGCGGCCTCCGTGATGGCGGTGGTGCTGTGTGTCAGTCACTCCGCGCATGCGCTGATCTCGTTAGTGATCTTCGGGATTCCGCCGGTCACCGCCCTGGTGTGCTTCTGGGAGCTCGTCGGCCAGATCTCGACCAAGAGCCGCCCCCGGCACGCCACGCCCGCCGAGCCTCCGAGCGCCCCGACGCCGTGACGACCTTCCTTACGCCTTTTGTCCTGCTTTGACCGACTGTTCAGTGATGCAGCGCACTTTCGGCCATCGATTGCGCATGCAATCCGAGACCGAGGGCAGGCGGTGACGGTCCCCGAGTGTGACCTCAAGGTCACACAGGGGCACCGAACAGGAACGGAAGGCAATACCGATCATGGCGGACAGAGCGGCACGAGCGACCATCCATGCCGGAGGAGAGTGGCTGGACGCCGCCTCCGGCGCGACGCGCGAGATCATCGACCCCGCGGACGGCCTGCCCTTCGCCGTGGTCGCCGAGGGCGACGAGAAGGACGCCGAGACGGCGGTGGCCGCCGCCCGGCGTGCCTTCGACACCGGTGACTGGCCCCGCACACCCGTCGCCGAGCGCGCTGCCCTGCTCCGCCGACTGGCCGACCTGCTCGTACGCGACCGCGAAGAGCTGGGTCTCCTGGAGAGCCGGGACGCGGGCAAGACCGTCGAGGAGGGCCGCGTCGACATCGACTGCGTCGCCGACGCCTTCCGCTACTTCGCCGACCTGGTGGCGGCGGAGGGCGCGGGCCGTGTGGTCGACGCGGGCTCGGCCGACGTCCACAGTGTCGTCGTACAGGAGCCGGTCGGCGTGTGCGCGCTCATCACGCCCTGGAACTACCCACTGCTCCAGGCGAGCTGGAAGATCGCGCCGGCGCTCGCGGCCGGCAACACCTTCGTGGTCAAGCCGAGCGAGATCACCCCGCTGACGACGATCGCGCTGATCGAGCTGCTGGCGGAGGCCGGGCTGCCCGCCGGGGTCGCGAACCTCGTCACCGGCCCCGGGCACACCGTGGGCGCCCGGCTCGCCGAACACCCCGACGTCGACCTGGTCTCCTTCACCGGCGGCCTGGTCAGCGGGGTCAAGGTCGCCCAGGCCGCCGCGCCCACCGTCAAGAAGGTCGCCCTCGAACTCGGCGGCAAGAACCCCAACGTCGTCTTCGCCGACGCCTGCGCCACCCCCGAGGGCTTCGACACCGCCGTCGACCAGGCCCTGAACGCCGCGTTCATCCACAGCGGCCAGGTCTGCTCGGCCGGCGCCCGGCTGATCGTCGAGGAGCCGCTCCGGGAGCGGTTCGTAGCCGAACTGGCCCGCAGGGCGGCGCGGATCCGCCTCGGCCGGGGCACGGCGGACGGCGTCGAGTGCGGTCCGCTGGTCTCCGAGCAGCAGCGCGCCAAGGTCGAGGCGTACGTCGCGTCGGCGCTGGCGGAGGGCGCGGTGCTGCGCGCCGGAGGCAGGCGCCCGGACCCCTCCGCCGACCGGCCCGCCACCGGCTACTTCTACGAGCCGACCGTCCTCGACCAGTGCCACCGGGAGATGAGGGTCGTCCGGGAGGAGGTCTTCGGGCCGGTCCTCACTGTCGAGACCTTCCGCACCGAGGACGAGGCGGTCGCCCTCGCCAACGACACCGAGTACGGCCTCGCGGGCGCGGTCTGGAGCGCCGACGCGGGACGCGCCCGCCGGGTGGCCGGCCGGCTGCGGCACGGCACGGTCTGGATCAACGACTTCCACCCCTACCTCCCGCAGGCGGAGTGGGGCGGCTTCGGGAAGAGCGGGACCGGCCGCGAGCTGGGTCCCGCCGGGCTCGCCGAGTACCGCGAGACCAAGCACGTCTACCAGAACCTCGCGCCGAGGCCGGTGCGCTGGTTCGCCGGCTGAGCCCACTCCCGATCGCCGTACACGGCACGTCTTCACGCCTTTTGGAGCACCCCCATGTCCCACACCTACGACTACGTCGTCATAGGCGGCGGAACCGCCGGTTCCGTCATTGCCTCCCGCCTCACCGAGAACCCCGATGTCACCGTCGCCGTCATCGAGGGCGGCCCGAGCGACGTCGGCCGTGAGGACGTCCTCACCCTGCGCCGCTGGATGGGTCTGCTCGGCGGCGAACTGGACTACGACTACCCGACCACCGAGCAGCCCCGCGGCAACTCCCACATCCGGCACAGCCGCGCCCGGGTGCTCGGCGGTTGCTCGTCGCACAACACCCTCATCTCCTTCAAGCCGCTCCCGTCCGACTGGGACGAGTGGGAGGAAGCCGGAGCCAAGGGCTGGGGCGCGGTCCCGATGGAGGCGTACTACGCCCGCCTCCTCAACAACATCGTCCCGGTCGACGAGCAGGACCGGAACGCCATCGCCCGTGACTTCGTCGACGCGGCGCAGCAGGCGCTGGGCGTCCCGCGCGTGGAGGGCTTCAACCGCAAGCCGTTCACCGAGGGCACCGGCTTCTTCGACCTCGCCTACCACCCCGAGAACAACAAGCGCTCCAGCGCCTCGGTGGCCTATCTCCACCCCGTGATGGACGAGCGGCCGAACCTGACGATCCTGCTGGAGACCTGGGCGTACCGGCTGGAGCTGGACGGCACCCGCGCCGAGGGCGTGCACGTGCGCACCAAGGACGGCGAGGAACTGCTGATACGGGCCCGGAACGAGGTCGTCCTGTGCGCCGGCGCCGTCGACTCCCCGCGCCTGCTGCTGCACTCCGGCATCGGCCGCCGGGAGGACCTCGAAGCGCTCGGCATCCCGGTCGTCCACGACCTCCCGGGCGTCGGCGAGAACCTCCTCGACCACCCCGAGTCGGTGATCGTCTGGGAGACCCACGGCCCGATCCCCGAGAACTCCGCGATGGACTCCGACGCCGGCCTGTTCGTCCGCCGTGACCCCGGCCACGCGGGCCCGGACCTGATGTTCCACTTCTACCAGGTGCCGTTCACGGACAACCCCGAGCGGCTGGGCTACGAACGCCCCGCGCACGGCGTCTCGATGACCCCCAACATCCCCAAGCCGCGCAGCCGCGGCCGCCTCTACCTCACCAGCGCCGACCCGTCCGTCAAGCCCGCGCTGGACTTCCGCTACTTCACCGACGAGGACGACTACGACGGCCGCACCCTCGTCGACGGCATCCGGATCGCCCGCGAGGTCGCGAGGACCGAGCCGCTGGCCTCCTGGCTGAAGCGCGAGGTGTGCCCCGGGCCGGAGATCCAGGGCGACGCGGAGCTGAGCGAGTACGCCCGCAAGGTCGCGCACACCGTGTACCACCCGGCGGGCACCTGCCGGATGGGACCGTCCGACGACCGACTGGCCGTCGTCGACCCCGAGTTGCGCGTCCGGGGCCTGGACGGCATCCGGATCGCGGACGCGTCCGTCTTCCCGACCATGCCGGCCGTGAACCCGATGATCGGGGTGCTGATGGTCGGTGAGCGGGCCGTGGACCTGATGAAGGGCGGTGCGTGATGAGTACGACCCCTGCCCCGGTGTTCTCCGTCGACGGCCTGTGGAAGGTGTTCGGCCCCAAGGCCGACCGCGTCCCCGCGGACCCCGAACTGACCGCGCTCGCGCCCGCCGACCTCCGCGCCCGCACCGGCTGTACGGCCGCCGTCCGCGACGTCTCCTTCGACGTGCGCAAGGGCGAGGTCTTCGTGGTGATGGGCCTGTCGGGGTCCGGGAAGTCGACGCTGGTGCGCTGCCTCACCCGGCTCATCGAACCGACGGCCGGCACGATCGCCATCGACGGCGAGGACGTCCGGGCGATGGACAAGGGCCGGCTGCGCGAACTGCGCCGGCACCGCGCCGCGATGGTCTTCCAGCACTTCGGCCTCCTCCCGCACCGGTCCGTGCTCGACAACGTGGCCTACGGCCTGGAGATCCAGGGCGTCGGGAAGTCCGAGCGGCGCAAGCGGGCCGCCGAGGTCGTCGCCAAGGTCGGCCTGGACGGCATGGAGCAGCGCCGCCCCGCCCAGCTCTCCGGCGGCCAGCGCCAACGCGTCGGCCTCGCACGGGCGTTGGCCGTCGACCCCGAGGTCCTGCTCTTCGACGAGCCGTTCAGCGCGCTCGATCCGCTGATCCGGCGGGACATGCAGGAGGAGGTCGTCCGCCTGCACGGGGAGGAGGGCCGCACGATGGTCTTCATCACGCACGACCTGTCGGAGGCGCTCAAGCTCGGTGACCGCATCGCCCTGATGCGCGACGGCCGGGTCGTCCAGCTGGGCACCCCGGAGGAGATCGTGGGTTCGCCCGCCGACGACTACGTCCGCGAGTTCGTGCGGGACGTGCCGCGCGAGCAGGTGATGACCGTCCGCCGTGCCATGCGGGCGGCGGAGGCGGGGGAGGCCGAGGCGGGTCCGGTGGTCAGCCCGGCCGCGACGGTCGCCGAGGCGATCGACGTGGTGGCGGGGGCCGGTGTCCCGGCGCGGGTCGTGGAAGACGATCGGTGCGTCGGGGTCGTGGACGCCGACGCGTTGCTCGGGGTCGTGGCGAAGGCCGATGCGGGTAGTGGTCCGGCCGCGGGTGGTGGTGGGCCGGTCGCGCAGTTCCCCGCGCCCCTGGGCGGGGATCCGGAGCGCTCGTCGGAAAGTGCCCAGGCTGTTCCGGCTGTGGGCAGTCATGCGGCGGTACCCCGCCAGCGCGGGCGAGTGACACCCCCCGCCGCCGGCAGCAACCCGGAGGGCGTCTGATGGCGACGATCACTCTCCCCACTCCGCGAGCGATGCGCACGGTCCATCCCGCCGTACGCAAGCTGCTCGTCCTCGCCGCGGCCGCCGCGATTCTCGTCCCCCTGGCCAACTCCCACTGGGCGTCCGCCGCCTGGCCGCACAGTCTCACCGTCGATCTGTCCGGGCCGCTGGCCTCCGCCAGCAACTGGGTGATCGACAACCGCGACACGCACCCCCTCTTCCTCTACTTCTTCGGCTACATCAGCAACGCCGTCGTCCTGGCCGTGCGCGGTGTCTACCTCACGCTCCTCGCGGCCGGCTGGCCCGGTGTCACCGTGCTCGCCGCCGTGGTCGCGCACCGGGTGGCCGGGGTCCGGCTCGCCGCCGGTACGGCCGTCGCGTTCCTGGCCTGCGGTGTGCTCGGCATGTGGGTGCCGACGATGCAGACGCTCGCGCTGATGGTGGTGGCCGTCCTCGCGTCCGTCATGGTCGGGTTCGTGCTCGGGCTCGGGGCCGGGCTCTCCGACCGGCTGCACCGCGCCCTGCGTCCGGTGCTGGACACGATGCAGGTGCTGCCCGCCTTCGCGTACCTCCTCCCCGTCGTCCTGGTCTTCGGCATCGGCGTGCCCGCGGCCGTCCTCGCCACCGTCGTCTACGCCGCCCCGCCGATGGCCCGGCTCACCGCCCTCGGCCTGCGCGGTGCCGACCCCGAGGTCCTGGAGGCCGTGGAGTCGCTGGGCGCCACCGGCAGGCAGCGGCTGCTGACCGCCCGTGTCCCGCTGGCCCGCAAGGAGCTTCTCCTCGGCCTCAACCAGACGATCATGATGGCGTTGTCGATGGCGGTCATCGCCTCCGTCATCGGCGCCGGCGGCCTCGGTGACCGCGTCTACCAGGCCCTCGCCTCGGTCGACGTCGGCGCGGCCCTCGCCGCCGGGATTCCGATCGTGCTCCTCGCGGTCGTACTGGATCGGATCACGGCGGCCGCGGGCGAGCGCACCGACGCCCGGCCCCGGCCCCGCGCCTGGGCGTACGCAATCGGCGCCACCGTGGCCGTGGCTTTGGCCGCCCGTCTCCTCGGCCGCCTGGACTGGCCCACCGCCTGGACCCTGAACTTCACCGAACCGGTCAACCGCGCCGTCGACTGGATGACCGCCCATCTGTACTCGGGCGTCCCGGTCGTCGGCGGTACCGCCGACTGGGCGGGCCACTTCACCACCTGGGTCCTCGACCCCGTCCGCGACGGGCTGCAGTGGCTGCCCTGGTGGGCGGTGCTGCTGATCGTCGCCGCCCTGGCCTGGCTGATCGGCACCTGGCGTACCGCGCTCACCGCCGTCCTCGCGATGGCCGGGATCGGGGTGCTGGGGGTGTGGGAGCCGTCGCTGGACACCCTGTCCCAGGTGCTCGCGGCCGTCGCCGTGACGCTCGTCCTCGGCTTCGCCACCGGGGTCGCCGCCGCCCGCAGCGACCGGGTGCAGCGCGTACTCCGTCCCGTCCTGGACGTCTTCCAGACCATGCCGCAGTTCGTGTACCTGATCCCGGTCGTCGCGCTGTTCGGTGTCGGCCGCGCGCCCGCCGTGGCCGCCGCCGTCGTCTACGCGCTGCCCGCCGTCGTACGGATCACCGCGCAGGGGCTGCGCCAGGTGGACCCGGCCGCCCTGGAGTCCGCGCGGTCGCTCGGCGCGACCGGCCGGCAGCAGCTGTGGCAGGTGCAACTCCCGCTCGCCCGGCCCGCGTTGCTGCTCGCCGTGAACCAGGGTGTGGTGCTCGTCCTCGCCGTCGTCATCATCGGCGGACTCGTGGGCGGTGGTGCGCTCGGTTACGACGTCGCCTTCGGGCTCGCGCAGGGCGACCTGGCAACCGGGCTGGTGGCCGGTGCCGCCATCGTCTGCCTGGGGCTGATGCTCGACCGGGTCACCCAGCCCACGGAGCGCCGTACGGAGAAGGGAGCGTGACCATGCGTCGTACGACACTCGTCGCCGCCGCCTCCGTGCTGGTGCTCGCCACCGGGTGCGGCGCCGCCGACATGACCCGGCAGGCCTCGCCGTTCGCCAACGCGCAGGGGTCGAAGACCGTGACCCTGTCCGTGCAGTCCTGGGTCGGCGCGCAGTCCAACGTGGCCGTCGCCCAGTACCTCCTCGAGCACAAGCTCGGCTATCGCGTCGACACCGTGCAGGTCGACGAGGTACCGGCCTGGGACGCGCTCAGCCAGGGGCGGGTCGACGCGATCCTGGAGGACTGGGGGCACCCGGACCAGGAGAATCGGTACGTCCAGGACAAGAAGACCATCAGCGGTGCCGGGGACCTCGGGGTCACCGGGCACATCGGGTGGTTCGTGCCGACCTATCTGGTCAGGCAGCATCCCGACATCACCGACTGGAAGAACCTCAACAAGTACGCCTCGCTCTTCCGCACCGCGGAGAGCGGCGGCAAGGGGCAGCTGCTGGACGGCTCGCCGTCGTACGTCACCAACGACAAGGCGCTGGTGAGCAACCTGAAGCTGGACTACCAGGTCGTCTTCGCCGGGTCCGAGGCCGCCCAGATCACCCAGATCAAGCAGTTCGCCAAGGAGAAGAAGCCCTTCCTGACCTACTGGTACGCACCCCAGTGGCTGTTCAAGAAGGTGCCGATGACCGAGGTGAAGCTGCCGGCGTACAAGGAGGGCTGCGACGCCGACGCGGCCAAGGTCGCCTGTGCCTATCCGCACACGGCGCTGCAGAAGTACCTCAACGCGGACTTCGCGCGGACCGGCGGCAAGGCGGCGGCCTTCCTGAAGAAGTTCAGGTGGACGACCGAGGACCAGGACCAGGTCTCCCTGATGATCGCCGACCAGAAGCTGAGCCCCGAGGAGGCCGCGAAGAAGTGGGTGGACAGCCACCCCTCGGTGTGGAAGGAGTGGCTGTCCTAGGCCAACACCTCGTGGACCACCTCTTGGACCGACCGCGAGGGGCCCGTGTCGTCCAGGCGGGCGTACATGTTCAGCGGGCCCTCGATGCCGGAGCGGAGGAGGGGGGAGCAGGGCGGTCGGCGCCTCGATCGGGTACACGCAGTCGGCGCCGGCCGCGACGTCCAGCGCGGCCCGCTCGATGACCCGGTCGGGGTCGGTGACCCCGTGGACGAACGTGTCGACGCGGGCGTTGACGAAGAGCCCGCCGTCGGCCGCCGAGCGGAACTCGGCCAGCCACTCGGCGTGTTGGCGAGGGTCCCTGGGGACGCCTCCGCTGGAGTCCTCCACGTTGCAGCCGGCCGCGCCCGCCTCCAGCAGGTGCTCGGCCAGCTCCTTCGGCGCCGGCCCGTAGCCGTCCTCCACGTCCGCCGACACCGGTACGTCCACCGCCCGGGCGATCCGCGCGACCGCCGCGGACATCTCCGCCGCCGGCACCTCGCCGTCCGCGTACCCCAGCTCGTCGCGACCCCGGCGCCGGGTGTCGCCGGCGCCGGGAACCCGGCCGCCGTCAGGGCCCGGGCGCTGGCCGCGTCCCACGGCCCCGGCAGGATCTGGGGGTCCCCCCACGCCCTTAAGGCAGTGGGGGAGGGTCACCCGGCGGGCGCCCGTGGTGCAGCGCCCGGAAGACCGCGGCCTTGCTCACCCGTGCTGCCCCGGGGTGTAGTGCCCGGGGACCATCCGGGTCGTCACGGCGAACCGGTTCCAGGAGTTGATCACGATGATCGAGGCGATCAGCTGCGTCAGCTGCACCTCGTCGAAGTGCTTGGCGGCCCGCTCGTAGACCTCGTCCGGCACGGAGCCTCCCCCTGACTTCGTCCCGGAGGTGCCCCCGGTCAGCACGGTGATGGCCTCGGTCAGCTCGATCGCGGCGAGCTCCTGCGCGGTGTAGAAGTGCTTCGACTCCTCCCACGCGCTGAGCTGGACGATCCGCTCGACGCTCTCGCCCGCCGCGAGCGCGTCCTTGGTGTGCATGTCGAGGCAGTACGCACAGTGGTTGAGCTGCGAGGCACGGATCTTCACCAGTTCGAACAGCTTGGCGTCCAGGCCCTTACGGGCGGCTCCGTCCAGCCGGACCATCGCCTTGTACACCTCGGGCGCGTGCTGCGCCCAGGCGAGGCGGGGGGTGTGCTCCGGGACGTACTCGACGTTTTCCTGATGGGTCATGATGTCGACTCTAGGCGTCGGGCAGCCCAGGAGTATGGTCCATTTCCATGGCGAACTCATGGGCCACTTTGGGTGTGGACCTGCATCTGGAACCGGCCGGTCCGGGCCTGCGCAGGGGGCTGACCGACGCCCTGCGCGAGGCCGTCCGCAGCGGCCGGCTGGTCCCCGGCACCCGGCTGCCCTCGTCCCGCTCCCTCGCCGCCGACCTGGGCATCGCCCGCAACACCGTCGCCGACGCCTTCGCCGACCTGGTCGCCGAGGGCTGGCTCACCGCCCGGCAGGGCTCCGGCACCAGGGTGGCGACCGGGGTACCGGCCCTGCCGCCGGGGCCGCACCCCACGGCCCCGGCCGCCGGTACGACCGCCCACCGCCCCGCCTACGACCTGCGGGCCGGCTTCCCCGACGTCTCCGCCTTCCCGCGCACCGAGTGGCTCAGGGCCGCCCGCCGCGCCCTCACCGCCGCCCCCCACGACGCCTTCGGCTACGGCGACCCCCGCGGCCGCGTCGAACTGCGCACCGCGCTCGCCGCCTACCTCGCCCGCGCCCGGGGGGTGCGCGCCGACCCCGAACGCATCGTGATCTGCGCCGGGTTCTCGCACGGCCTGAGCCTGCTCGGGCGGATGCTGCGGGCGCGCGGGGCGGACACGGTCGCCGTGGAGTCGTACGGCCTCGACGAGCACTGGCAGCTGCTGACGGCGGCCGGACTCCGCATGCGCGCCCTGCCCCTGGACGAACTCGGCACGGACACCCGGGAGTTGACCCGGGGGCCGGCCGCGGTGCTGCTGACCCCCTCCCACCAGTTCCCGATGGGGGTGGCGCTGCACCACGACCGGCGGGCGGCCGTCGTGGACTGGGCGCGGCGCACCGGCGGCCTGGTCCTGGAGGACGACTACGACGGCGAGTTCCGCTACGACCGCCGGCCCGTCGGCGCCCTCCAGGGCCTCGCCCCCGACGAGGTGGTCTACCTGGGCACGGCCAGCAAGTCCCTGGCCCCGGGGCTGCGGCTGGGCTGGATGGTGCTGCCGCCGGCCGTGGCCGAGGAGGTGACGGCGGTCAAGGGCGGGGTGGACACCTGCGCGGCGCCGGACCAGCTGACGCTCGCCGAGTTCATCGCCTCCGGCGCCTACGACCGTCATGTCCGCGCCTCCCGCTCCCGCTACCGGCGGCGCCGGGACGCGCTGGTCGCGGCCCTCGCCGCGCGCGCCCCGGCGATCCGGGTCACCGGCATCGCGGCCGGTCTGCACGTCGTCCTGCGGCTGCCGCCGGGCAGCCAGCAGCGGGTGATCCGGGCCGCCGCCGAACGCGGCCTCGCCATCGAGGGCCTCACCCCGCGCCACCGCCACCCCGACGCCGCCGTGCGGGCGCCGGACGCCCTCGTCCTCGGCTACGGCACCCCCGCCGACCACGCCTGGTCGGGAGCGCTGGACATCCTGTGCACGGTCCTCTCGGACCCGGCCGTGATCGACGCCCGATGAATTCCCCGGCAATGATCCCCAGAATTGAATTCCGGAGGCTAGAGTCTCCCTCATGAGCAATGGCGATCAGATATCCCGTGTGGCCCTCAAGAAAATCACCCCGGACGTCTCCTCGGCGATGGGTTCGCTGCATGCCGCCGCCGTCACCGCGGCCCAGGACGCCAAGGTCGAACCGGAAATCCTGGAACTGGTCAGAATCCGCGCCTCCCAGCTGAACGGCTGCGCGTTCTGCCTCGACATGCACACCAAGGACGCCCGCGCGCAGGGCGAGACCGAGCAGCGGATCTACGCGCTGAACGCCTGGCGGGAGACCCCCTTCTTCACCGGACGGGAGCGCGCCGCACTGGCGTTGGCCGAGGCCGTGACCTTCGTCGCCGACGGCCAGGTCCCGGACGCGGTGTACGCCGAGGCCGCCGGGGTCTTCGACGAGGCGCAGATCGCGGCCCTCGTCTGGGCGGCCACCGTCATCAACGCCTACAACCGGATCGCCATCGCCACCCGGATGGTGCCGGGGGCTTATCAGCCCAAGCAAAAGTAATCAGGCAAAAGTAATCGGGAAAAATTAGTCAGGGCAGCGGAAAATGCGCCGGGTCGGATTCGATCCGGCGCATTCTCTTTCCGGTCGGTTCAGTTTCCCGGCAGCGGCTCCATCGCGTCGTCCAGCCACGTCCGCCATTCCCCGGCGTGCGCCGCCCGCGGTGCCCGCAGCGGTTCGCCGATCCACTCCGTGACCGGCCGGATCCCGTGCAGCGCGTTGACCAGCCACACCTCAAGGCCGTCCAGCTCGGCCACGGTCCGCTCCCGGTGGGCCAGCCGGATCCCGGCCCGCTGGGCCCGCTCCTGGATCAGGGCGACGGTCACCCCCGGCAGGACGGGCAGCTGCGGCGAGGGCAGGCACAGGGTGCCGTCCTCCCACCACAGCACGCTGGAGGTGGCCGCCTCCAGCACGATCCCGGTGGCCGCGACCAGCACCGCCTCGTCCGCACCGGCCCCGGTCGCCCGGCCGCGCACCCGGGCCAGGATGTCCAGGTCCGGCCCCTTGCGGCGGGGGACGGTCCGCGGGTCGGACTGGCCGGCCGCCCACACCCGCACCCCGGACCCCAGCGGCGGCGCATGACGCAGCCGCAGCCGCAACTCCCGCGAGCCGGGGGTGAGTTCGACGCGGGGGAACCACGCGCCGGTGCGGGGCAGCGCGGCCGTCATGTCCTGCCAGAACTCCAGCAGCCGGCGCAGCGGCGGCCCGTCGCACGCGCCGCAGGACCGCAGGAAGCGCTCCCGGTGCCGGTCGAGGCCGCGCACCCTGCCGTCCCGGACCAGCCAGGAGTCCGCCACGAGCAGCCGCCCGCCGGGCCCCGGGTCCTCGGCGGGCCGCAGCCCTCCCGCCGGAGACCAGGCCAACAGACCTTCCCCGAACGTCACCTGTGCGCCCACGCCCGCCTCCTCCGCAGTGCTTCCTCGGTACTTCCTCAGTACTTCCGGCCCGCCAGCGCCGGCGCCCCGTGCCGGGGACCGTAGGGCGCGTGCTCCAGCCAGGACCCGCAGGACGGCAGGACCGGCGCCAGCGCCGCCGCCGCACGCTGCCGCAGCCGGACGATCCGGCGCCGGGGCCGCAGATGGTCCAGGGCGACCCCGGCCGCCGCGCTGTTGAACAGGCCCGCGGCCCGCCGTACCGCCGCGAAGTCGGCCACCGTCCCGGTCGCCACCGCCTCCGCTGCCGCCGCCGCGACTGCATCTGCCGCCGCTGCCGCGTCGGCGATTCCGCTGTTCATGCCCCGCGCCCCGAACGGCGGGAACAGATGCGCGGCCTCCCCGACGAGCAGCACCCGCTCGTGCGGGTCGGTGAAGGAGGCCGCGACCTTGCGCAGGAAGCGGTACGTCGACACCCACAGGATCCGGTCCGCGTAGCCGTCGCCGACCACCCCGGGGAGCCAGCCGCGGACGGCCTCCTCCGTGCCGTACTCCTCCGCCCGGTCCCCGGCATGGCACTGGAGGTCCACCTGGAAGCCCCCGGTGAACGGCACCCGCATGACGCTGCGGCCGCCGACGCCCGGATGCTCGTAGTGGAAGACCCGCTCCAGCGGCAGCTCCGCGCCCGGCCGGTCGGCGACGTCGACGACGACGTGGAAGCCCTCGCCGTGGGTGCCCTCCATGGGGATGCCGAGCCCGGCCCGGACGGCCGAGCGGGCGCCGTCCGCGGCGATCACGTACCCGCACGCCACCTCCCGCCCGTCCGCGCAGCTCAGCGAGACACCCGAGGCGGTGGTACGGACGCCGATCACCCGCGCGTTCCACGCGAACTCCACCCCCGCCCGCTCGCACGCGTCCCGCAGGAAGCGCTCGGTGTCCACCTGGCGCAGGCTGGTGAAGGGCGGCCGGCCGGAAGGGGGCGGGAAGGTGCGGGAGTACACCTCCCGCCCCCGGTACAGGGTGCGCCGGGTGTGCCAGGTCCGGCCGTACGAGGTGATCTCCCCGGCCAGCCCCGGCCGCATGGCGTCGAGCAGCGCGAGGGTCTCGCGGTGCACGAACAGGGCCCGGCTGCCCGGCCGTTCGCGGTTCTCCGGGTCCGCCTCGAGGAGCACCACCGGCAGCTCCCGCGCACGCAGCGCCAGCGCCGCCGACAGGCCCACCGGACCGGCGCCGACCACCACGACCGGGGTCGGGGTCATGCGCGGACCCCCTCCGCCAGCATCCGGGTGATCTCCACCCGCTTCACCTTCCAGGTCGCCGTCATCGGCAGTTCCTCGAACCGCCACTGCCGGGGCTCCGCCATCGCGGGCAGGTCGGCGGTCGCCTCCTTCCACCGCCGTGGATCCAGCGGCCGTTCGTCGCGGACGCACACCACCGGCACCGGCTCCCGGTCCGCGCCCGGCACGATGACCACCTCGCGCAGCTCCTCCAGCCGATCCATCAGGGTGTCCTCGACCTCCAGGTTGCTGTGCACCGAGTCGATCTGGTCGATCTCGCGGTCGATCAGGTACAGCGCGCCCAGCCGGCTCCGGTACCCCATGTCGCCCATCTGCCACCACTCGCCGTCCAGTTGGCGCTCGTACTGGTCGCGGGCGCCGAGGTAGGTGAGGATGCGGCCCCGGGTGCGGGCCTCGATCCGGCCGGGCGACCCGGGCGCAGCGGGCAGCCCGTCGGGGCCGGTGACCCGGACCCGGGTGAAGCCCGGAATCCCGATCCCGACCCGCCGCCCGTCCGCCCGGGCCACGCTCCGGCGCGTGAACCACTGGAAGGCGACGGGACCGGTCTCGCTCTGCCCGTACAGCTGGATCAGCCAGGGCGTACGGCGTTTCGAGGCGCCGAGCAGCCGTCGTACCGTCCGCGGATGGATCGCGTCGAACGTCGAGCCGTACGACTTGACCCGCGACAGCGGGGCGCCGGGCGCGTCCGCCAGTTCCTCCCACAGGACGAAGGTGTTGGGGTGGGTCTCGACGATGCCGGGGCGGTGCCGGGCCAGCATCGGGCCGACCTTCGCCGGGTCCGGGTCGGTGATCAGCAGCAGGGGGCTGCCGAAGTGCAGCAGGACGCCCAGCAGATGGTAGAAGCGCGAGTGCACGAACGACATGTGCAGCGCCGCGACCTCGCCGCGGGTGGGCCAGCCCATCGCCTGCTGCGGGACCAGCCGGTTCCACATGGTCTGCGGGCAGTGCACGGCGAGCTTGGGGACGCCGGTGGTGCCGGAGCTGTGGGTGATCAGGGCGGGTTCGCGCGGGTGCAGCCGGATCGGCGCCGGGACCTCGGCACCGGAGTGCTCCGCCAGGGAGACCGTCCCGGGGGCCGTGTCGACGGTCAGTGTCTGCCGCACCAGCCCCTTGACGTCCAGGCCCTTGAGTTTCGCCGCGTCCGTGACCAGCCACGGCTCCCGGAGCCTGGTGAGCAGCTGGCCGACCACCTCGCCGGCCAGCATGGGGGAGAGCAGCACGGGCACCGCGCCGATCCGCGAGATCGCGCAGGTCAGCAGCACGATGTCGACGTTGTCGGTCTTGTGGACGACGACCTGCTCGGCGGGCCGCACCCCGGCCGCCCACAGCCGCCCCGACAACTCGTCGACGGCGTCGGCGAGTTCCGCGTAGCTCAGCCGCACGCCGAGGTCGGGGTGGGTGTCCAGGGGCCGGTCGAGGGTGACGAACACCCCGCCGTGCCGCTGGGCCGCCCGCCGGAAGAGCGGGCCGAGGTAGAACCCGCGGTCGCCGATGAGGGACTCCTGCATGAGGGCGTTCCTTTCAGTCGAGGTCACCAGGCGCCCTGGCGGACCAGATGGCGGCGCAGCTTCCCGGTCGGGGTGCGGGGCAGGGAGGACAGGAGGCTGACACTGCGCGGCACCTTGAAGGCGGCCAGGCGCTCCCGGGCCAGCCGCAGCAACTCCTCCTGGAGCCCCTCCGGCGCCGGGGTGACGGCGGGCACCACGAAGGCGCGCAGCCGGGTGGAACCGGTCCCGTCCGGCACCGCCGCCACCGCGACCTCCCGCACCGCCGGATGGGTGCGCAGCACGGCCTCCACCTCCAGCGGGGAGACGGTGATCCCGCCGACCATCTCCATGTCGTCGGTGCGGCCCAGGTGCCGGTAGCTGCCGTCGGGTTCGCGGACCGCCCGGTCGTGGGTGGCCAGCCAGCCGCCGACCAGGGTCCGCGCGGTCTCCTCGGGCCGGTGGAGATAGCCCGGCGTCACCGTGGGGCCGCGCACCCACAGCTCGCCCTCGTGGCCGTCCGGCACCGGCCGTCCGTCGCGGTCGCGCAGCTCCACCTCGAAGCCGGGCACCGGACGGCCCACGGTGCCGGGGTGGTTGTGGTCCAGGCTGTTGGCGCAGAAGGCGTGCCCGGCCTCGGTGGAGCCGATCTGCTCCAGCACCGGCGCGCCCAGCAGCTCCGTGACCCGGGCCCCGAGCCCGGCCGGCAGTCCCTCGCCGGCCGACACGGCGGCCCGTACGGAGGCGAAGCAGGCCTGGTGCTGCCCGGTGCCCCGGTCCGCGACCAGTGCCGCGTACGCCGACGGGACCGAGTACAGCAGCGTCACCCGGTGCCGGGCGACCAGTTCGTCCACGGCGGCCGGCGTCGGGCGCCGGTCCACCAGGACCGCGCTCGACCCCGAGAAGAGCGGGAAGACGAAGGCGTTGCCGAAGCCGTAGGCGAAGTACAGCTTGGACACCGACAGGGTGACGTCGTTCGGGCGGATGCCGAGCAGTGGCCGGCCGATGAGGTCGTGGTACGCGGCCGGGTGGGCGTGGGTGTGCACGACACCCTTGGGCCTGCCCGTCGTCCCCGAGGTGTACTGCACATACAGCGGGCCGTCCGCGTGGACCGGGTGGACGGGCGCCGGTTCGGCGGCGGGCGCGAGCGCGAGCAGCTGGTCGGCGCCGAGCAGGGGGTGGCCGATGAAACGATCCTCCAGGCCCGGCCCCGTCAGACACAGCGCGGCCCCGGTGTCGGCGGCCATGAACGCGTGGTCACCGGCGGGCAGTTCGGGGTTGACCAGGACGGCGACGGCCCCGAGCCGGGCGACCGCGAGAAAGGCCACCACCCAGGCGATCCCGTCCGGCAGCGCCAGCACCACCCGGTCGCCGGGGCCGACCCCCTGTGCGGCGAGGACGGTCGCGGCCCGCGCCCCGAGGTCGTGCACCTCGCCGTGGGTCCAGGCGCGATGGCCCTGGTGGAAGGCGGGCCGGCCGGTCCAGCCGCCGCGCTCGGAGAGGTCTGCCAGCCGGCCGGCCAGGTTGACGGTGTCCGTGCGGTACAGGGGCAGCGTCATCGGGCGGCCTCCCGCACGGCGTCCGCCGCGGCCGTCGCCGTGTGCTCCCGCAGCGCCCGCATCTGCGCGGCCGTCTTCAGCAGCATCTCGTCGTACTCGGCGGCCGGATCGGAGTCGAGGACGATCGCCCCGCCCGCGCCCAGCCGCAGCCGGCCGTCCGCGATCACGGCCGTACGGATCACGATGTTCAGGTCCGCGCCGCCGCTGCACCCGAGGTAGCCGAGCGCCCCGGAGTACACGCCCCGGGCCTCGGTCTCCAGCGAGTCGATGATCTCCATGGTGCGCAGCTTCGGCGCGCCCGTCATCGAGCCGCCCGGGAAGCAGGCCCGCACGCAGTCCACGGCGTCCGTCCCGGCCCGCAGCCGCCCGGTCACCGTCGACACCAGCTGGTGCACGGTCGCGTACGTCTCGGTGGCCATCAGCCGGGGCACCCGGACGGTTCCGGTACGGCAGACCCGGCCCAGGTCGTTGCGGAGCAGGTCGACGATCATCAGGTTCTCGGCGCGGGTCTTGGCGTCCGCCGCCAGCGCGTCCCGCAGCCGGTCGTCCTCGAAGGGCGTCGCCCCGCGCGGTGCCGTCCCCTTGATGGGCCTGGCCTCGGCCACCCCGTCCCGGGTGATCCGCAGGAACCGCTCCGGCGAGGAACCGGCCACGTCCAGGTCGCCGAAGCGCAGGAAGGCCGCGTACGGCGCCGGGTTGACGCGGCGCAGCTCCCGGTAGAAGGCGTAGGGGTCGGCCGGGGCGGGCAGCCGGGCCGCGTCGGTCAGACAGACCTCGTAGCTGGTGCCGGCCCGCAGCTCCCGTTGGCAGGCCTCGATGTCCGCGAGGTAGGTCGCCCGGTCCCGTACCAGCCAGGGCTCGGCGGCCTCCAGGTCCGATCCCCCGGCGGCGGAGGCGGAGGGCGGGGCGGGGCGGCCGCCCGGGGCCAGGAAGGTGAGCTGGGCCAGGGTGGCCTCCAGCCACTCCTCGGCCTCCCGGGCGGCCTGCGGGGTGTCCTCCGCCAGACAGACCGCGTAGGTGACGTCCTCCTCGTGGTCCACGGCGAGCAGCCGGTCCGCGAACAGCCAGCAGGCGTCCGGGGTCTCGGCGCGGTGCCGGTTCGGGGAGCCGCAGTCGGCCTTGGTCTCGTACCCGAAGTAGCCCACATAGCCGCCGGTGAAGTCGAAGGGCAGCCCGTCGGCGTCCACCCGGCGGCTGGTCAGCTGCCGCTTCAGGTAGTCGAAGACGCTCGCCGACACCTTGCGCGCCGGCCGGCCCGCCCGCTCCACCTCGCACCGGCCGGCCGTCACGTCGTACCGCACGAACTCGGCGAGCGGACCGCTGTCGTCCCCGAGGAACGAGAACCGCGACCGGCTCCGCTCGACGAGCGAACTGTCCAGCCAGAAGGATCGGGCCGAGCCCGCGAAGAGACGGCTGAAGGCCGCCTCCGTGTCCACGGCACCGGCGATCCGGCGGGTGTGGAGGCGGTGGGTGGGGCGGGGGCGGTCGCTCTGGAGGGGGTGGGTTCCCTGCCGGGGGCGGTCGCCTCGCCGGGAGTGGTTCCCCTGGGGGAGGTCTCCACGGGAGCGGTCGCCCTGGCGGGGGCGCGGGATGGTCGCGGTGGGGCCTGCGGGGGGTGCGGCGGGTGTGGCGTCGGGGCCGGCGGGTGTGGCGTCGGGGCCGGCGGGTGCGGGTGCGGGTGCGGGTGCGGGTGTGGCTGTGGGTGCGGCTGCGGTGGACGTGGCCGCGGGCTCGGCGGGCACGGCCGGTGCGCCGGATGTGGCGGGTGCGGGCCCCGACCCCGGCGTGGCCGCTGCGGAGCCGAGCGCATCGGGTGCGGAGCCGGGCCTGGCGGGCGCGGACCCGGGTGTGCCGGGCGCGGAGTTGAGCGCACCTGTCCCTGTGCCGACCGCGCCTGTCCCTGAGCCGAGCGCACCTGTCCCTGTGCCAACCACGCCTGTCCCGGGCCCGGGCCTGCCCGTCGCCGACCTGGGCCTCGGGATCACGGCCGAGGTCGGGGGGACGGCGGTGTTCTTGGTGCGGGCTCGGCGGGCTCGGCGGGCCGTGAGGTTGCGGAAGTTGACCAGCATGCGGTGGCCGTACTCGGTGAGCACCGACTCGGGGTGGAACTGCACGCCCCACAGCGGCCGTTCGCGGTGGCGCAGGCCCATCAGGACGCCGTCCTCGGCCCAGGCGGTGGCCTCCAGGGCGGCGGGCAGCGGCTCGTGCACCGCGAGGGAGTGGTAGCGCACCGCCGTGAAGTCCTGGGTCAGTCCCTCGAACAAGTCCCGCCCGTCGTGCCGGACCCGGGTCAGATGCCCGTGTCTCGGCTGCGGCGCGGGCGCCACCCGGGCCTGCTCGCCGAGCGCGATGCCCTGGTGGCCCAGGCACACCCCGAGCACCGGGACGGCGGCCTCGGCGATCACCCGGGCGGAGATGCCGAAGTCTCGGCCGTTTCCCGGATGCCCGGGCCCCGGGGACACCACCACGTTGTCGAACCCCGCGAGACCGGGGAGAGCGGCGAGTGTGCCCGCCCCCTCGTCATTGCGGATCACCACCGGTTCCTCGCCGTTCACCTCGGCGATCAGCTGGAACAGGTTGTAGGTGTACGAGTCGTAATTGTCGATGAGCAGGGTCTTCACCCGCCCACCTCCCTCGGGTAGTTCCCGGGCCTATGCGGCCCGGCGTTTGTGCCGTCCACGCAGCGCCTGGAGCGGTGGATACAGCCATTTCCTGAAGAAACGCTGCAGCCGCGGCATGAGAATCCAGGTGACAAGCGCGGTCACGCAGAGGCAGAGCACCAGAGTGCGAATGAGCGGATTCACGCCGCCGAGATAGGGCAGCACGATCAGATTGAACAGCAGGACCGGTGGAAACACCGCGCTCATGTTGATGAACCACAGTTTCCATTTCGCCGGGGGACTGGGGGGCGGCGGCACGGGCGACGGCCCGGACAGCGCGTCGAACCACTCCTTCGACCCCTGGACGCTACGGCGCCCGGTGGGGCGGGCGATACCGTCCGTGCGGATCTCCCACTGCCCACGGTCCTGGGAGTTCTCCCAGGCCAGCGCCGAGTCCTCGGTGGCGAAGCGATACACGACATGCCATTCCGCCTCCTGGTCGACTAGGACGCCGCCGCCGAGGAACCCCGGCCGGCGGGCGCTCGCGCCCAGCATGGCCCACCCCCACGAGTGGAAGTCGGCCTCGCGACCCGGCATCACGTGATAGGCCACGGTGACGGTGACGGGATTACTGGTCACGGTGTCCTTTACGGAATGGACACATCACGCGTTCAAAGATTCAACGAGATTTTTTGGCGCCCGGAACGTGTCCGGAACGTAACTTTTTATAGCGCTTTCTATGGTGTTGGCGCCTTCTGTCGACCGCTACTTCGGGTAACTCTCCTGGAATTCCAGAAAGTGCTTGCCCGGGGGTCGTGAAAGTTGCACGATCGCCGTCCCGGAACAAAGGAGAGCCGCCATGTCGAGGTACGACTGGAATCTGACGCGAGAAGGCAGCGAGGCAATTGACCAGGCGCGTTCGGTGATCGAATCCGCGCGAAAAGAAGTGACCGCCCACCCGCTTTACCGGCGGATATCCGACCGGGACCGGCTGGCCACGTTCATGACCCACCACGTCTTCGCCGTCTGGGACTTCATGTCCCTGCTCAAGTCGCTCCAGCGCGAGCTGACCTGCGTCGACGTGCCCTGGGTGCCGCACGGCTCCGCCGTCGCCCGCCGGCTCGTCAACGACATCGTGCTGGTCGAGGAGAGCGACGCCCTGAACGGCGGCTTCACCAGCCACTTCGAGCTCTACCGCGCGGCCATGACCGAGGCGTCGGCCGACACCGTCCCCGTCGACACCTTCCTCGCGCTGGTCGCCGAGGGCCACGACGTCCCCGCCGCCCTCCGGGTGGCCCAGGTGCCCGCCCCCGCCGCCGAGTTCGTGCGCACCACCTTCGAGATCATCGACGACCGCCCGCTGCACTGCCGGGCCGCCGCCTTCGCCTTCTCCCGCGAGGACCTGATCCCGGACATGTTCGACCAGGTCGTCAAGGAGGAGGGCACCGACGGCTTCCCGCTCTTCCGCGACTACCTCGCCCGCCATATCGAGGTCGACGGCGAGGAGCACACCCCCATGGCCCTGCAGATGGTCGCCGACCTGTGCGGCACCGACGAACAGCGCTGGCGCGAGGCCGTGGAGACCGTCCTGGTCGCCCTGGAGGCCCGGTCCCGCCTCTGGGACGGGATCACCGACGCGATGGGCTGACCGGCTCCGCCGCCCCGGCGCCGGCGTCCTGCGCACCCGGTGCCTCCCCGAACCGGGCCAGCGCCAGCGCCCCCGCCACGGCCACCGTGAAACCGAGCACCGCGAGCCAGGTGAGCCCCTCCCGGGTGCGGTCGCCGAGCCAGACGACCCCCACCGCGGCCGGGCCGATCGTCTCGCCGATGACCATCCCGGCCGTCGCCGTGGTCACCGAGCCGCGCTGCAGCGCCGAGGTCAGCAGCATGAAGGCGCCGCCGCCGCCGATCAGCAGGGCGTAGGCCGCGGGGTTGGCCAGCAGTTCGGCCGGTTTCAGGGTGTCGATCAGCCGCACCGACACCTCCACCACCCCGAACCCGAACCCCGACCCGAGGCCGAGCAGCAGCGCCCGCCACCGCCCGGACAGCCGCCCGCCGGCGAGCCCGAGTAGCAGCACGCCCACGGCGGCCCCGAGCATCGTCCACTTCAACGTCATGGACCCCGCCCGGTCCCCCTCCGGCCCCGAGGCCAGCGCCAGCATCGCGAGCCCCGCGCACACCACGCCCACGGCGGCCCACTCCGCCCCGGTCAGCCGCACCCGCAGCAGCCGCGCCGCGACCACCGCCGTCACCGCGAGGCTCGACGCGAGCGCCGCGCTCACCGCGTAGATCGGGATCGATCTGAGGGCCAGCACCTGGAACACGAATCCGAGCCCGTCCAGCCCCAGCCCGACGACGTACCGCCACTGCCGCACGGCCCGCAGCAGCAGCGCGGCCTCCCCGCCCGCGCCGTCGCCGGCCGCCCGCGCGGCCATCGCCTGCAGGACCGTCGCCGTACCGAAGCAGATCGCCGCCGCGAGGGCGCACACCATTCCGAAGAGCACAAAAGGACTGTAGGGGAGGGGAGCAAACGGAGATCGGAGCGAAAGCAAGAGCGGGTCCGGGGCGAACCCCGGACCCGCTCTTGCTTTCGCTCCGGTGGGTCAGCTGGCGCCGGCCAGCCAGGCGGTGGCGTTGAGGGCGAGGGCGGCGTTGGTGGCGCCGCTGTCGTTCCAGCCGTCGTACAGCGTGTTGCCGGACTGGCCGGTGCCGTCGTCGATCGGGGAGCTGTCGCCCCAGAAGGCGACGCGCCCGCTGCCGTAGGTGGACGTGGCGAAGAAGGCGCCGGTGTTGCCGGAGTAACCGCTGCGGTACACCAGCCCCTTGACCGCCGAGTTGTCGGCGGGCTTGAGGGTGGCGGTGGTCCCGTTGGCGATCAGGCTCTTGGTGACGGTGCCGAAGGAGCCGTGCAGGACGGCGTTGCCGCTGTCGCTGATGGCCTTCGGGTAGCCGGAGCTGATGTTCAGGGAGTCGATGGAGAGGCCGAACGGGTCGTCGCTGTCCACGCTGTTGTTGGTCATCAGGTCGTTGAGGATCTCGACCGCGTCGTAGCCGTCGTTGTTCCGGTCGGCCCCGGTGTGGTCGGAGATCATGAACAGACCGCCGCCGGCCTTCACGAAGTTCATGATCGCCGTCTTCTCGGCGGTCGTGAACTTGGTGTTGGGCTCGGGGAGCACCAGCGCGTCGAACTCGGACAGGTCGGTCGTCGACGAACCGCCGTACGTCAGCGCGCCGGTGGCCGTCTTCAGGCTGTAGTCGCCGGTCTGCTGCAGGGCCACGCCCCACGACGACAGCGCGCCGGTCCAGTCCGTCTCGTCGGACGGGGAGGAGTCCTCGGAGAGCGGGTCGGGCTTGCTGGTGGAGATGATCCAGTCCGCGTTGCCCGCCTCCTCGGCGTGGCCGTCGTCGAACAGGACGCGGTAGGTGGAGGCCGCGTGGGCGGGGGTGGCGGCGCTGGTGGCCTGGACGGCGGCACCGGCCGCGAGCAGGCCGAACACCGCGGCGGCCGTGGTGAGTCTGCTGCGCGAGGCGGCGAAGCGGGGCATCTGTCATTCCTCCATCGGTGGGGGGCGAGAGGGATGGCGGTGCGGGTACGGCGTCGGTCGTACGCGTCCACGGGGTGGTCTTCGCGCGTAGAGTGGAAGTTGATCGTTCACCCAGGGACAGCTGGACGGTACCCGCGAGGCCCGGAACGCCGACAGGATCTCCCGCCACTTCACATGATTTTCTTACCCGTACATGACAACTCGGAAGTGGCTCGACCCGCTCGTCTAAGCTGTCGTCGAACATCTGGCCGACGATCACACGGGGGAACACGAACATGGCGGACGCACGCCGGCAACTGCGCTCGGGCACGGTCGTCCTCGGCGGGATGGGCCTGCTGGCCGCCGCCCTGACCGCCTGCTCCTCCGACCCCGACAAGCGCTGCGTCGACCGCGACAGCTACACCGCCGCCAAGGGCTACCAGGTCGTCTCCGACAAGAACTGCGGCTCCACCAAGTCCGCCCTCAACGCCGGCTAATACTACGGCGGCAAGAAGAGGAGCGGCTGGGTCAGCGGCGGCTCCTTCACCAAGCCCCGCAGCGGGTCCGGCGGTTCCTCCAGCGGCGGCCACAGCGTCCACCGCGGCGGCTTCGGCAGCGGCCACGGCAGCTCCGGCGGCTGACCGCCGCCATGGAGCGCCGCACCACCGAACCCCGCCCCGACTGGCAGCGGACCGTCGAGGAACAGGGCCTGATCTACCGTTCCTTTGGACTGAGCGGGGGTGAGCCCACTCAGCCGCACGCCCCGAACGGTCTTGGGCGCACTGGTCCCCGGCGTACTCGACCCGGGGCAGCGACACGGATCCTGTCCGTGGTCCGATCCCGGGAGGCCGGCTCCCTCACGACCTGGCCATGTGGGTGTGGCCAGAGGCGACGGGGAGGCCCTGAACCATCACTCCGGTGGAGCAGGGGCCCCGCACGCTGACGCCGCACCCGGTGTCCCAGGTCGCACGATCACCGTAGCCCGAACGGCCCAGACCGCCGCAAGCCCAGACGCCCACCGTCACACGATCGAGTTAAACCACCCTTACGTGCCCTCCCGCACGACCAGCTGGCGACCCCCACCTCCCTGGTGGAGGCGGCCTCGGCCCAGTGGTTCTGGATGGAGGACCGCTTCCCGGGCGCTGACCAGTGGAACAGCCTCCACGAACGCCTGGTCGCCACCTGGCGGAAACAGGCCCGCCTCCTCCCGCCCGGCGCCCCCCTGTACTTCGCCCACTCCGCCGCCGACGAACTCGGCGAGGACCTGATGACGGTCGCCTACCTCAAGGAGACCGCCGAACAGGCCGGCCTCGACACCGACTGGATCTCCATGGAGGAGATCGGCTGGGACACCCTCACCGGCCGCTTCGTCGACAACCGGCTCGGCTTCATCCGCAGCCTCTTCAAGCTCTACCCCTGGGAGTGGCTCACGACCGACGCCTTCGCCGGCCACGTCCTCGACACCCTCGACAACGGCGGCGGCACCGGCACCACCCTGTGGATCGAACCGGCCTGGAAGATGCTCCTCAGCAACAAGGCCCTGCTCGCGATCCTCTGGGAGCTGTACCCCGACCACCCGAACCTCCTCCCGGCCTACCTGGACGGCCCGAGGGAGCTGGCGTCCGGGAGGGGCTATGTCAGCAAGCCGCTGCTGGGCAGGGAGGGTGCGGGCGTGGTCGTACACGGGCCCGGCCACCCTCCCGTCGTACGCGAAGAGCCCTGCTGTTACCAGGAGTTGGCCCCCCTGCCCGACTTCGACGGCAACCGGGTGGTGCTGGGCGCGTGGGTGGTCGGCGAGGAGGCGGCGGGCCTGGGGATCCGCGAGTCACAGGGCCTGGTGACCGATGACTACGCCCGCTTCCTGCCCCACGTGATTCTGCCGGCTTAGGGGCGCGGGGCTGTATCGCATGTGCGGCTACCGCCGCGTGGGCGCGACCAACCCCCACCACCCGCAGTCGCGGACAACCTCGGGCGGCACCCCTCTAGGCGCTCAGCACCCCCCACAACTGCTCAACCCCCCACTCCAGATCCTCCTCCTCGATGGTCAACGGCGGAGCCACCCGCACCGTCGCCCCATGCGTGTCCTTCACCAGCACCCCCCGCTCCAGCAACCGCTCCGACACCACCCGCCCCGACCCCACCCCCGGATCGACGTCCACCCCCGCCCACAGCCCCCGCCCCCGCACGGCCGTCACCCGCCCGCTGCCCGCGATCTCCGCCAGCCGCCGGTGCAGCAGATCCCCCAGCTCGGCCGCCCGGTCCTGGAACTCCCCGGTCCGCAGCATCGCGATCACCTCGAGACCCACCGCACAGGCCAGCGGATTCCCCCCGAACGTGGACCCGTGCTCACCGGGCCGGAACACCCCGAGCACCTCGGCGCTCGACACCACCGCCGACACCGGCAGCACCCCGCCCCCCAGCGCCTTCCCGAGCACGTACATGTCCGGTACGACCCCCTCGTGCTCGCACGCGAACGTCCGCCCGGTCCGCCCCAGCCCCGACTGGATCTCGTCGGCGATGAACAGCACGTCCCGCTCCCGGGTCAGCTCCCGCACCGCCCGCAGATATCCGGCCGGCGGCACGATCACCCCGGACTCGCCCTGGATCGGCTCGAGCAGCACCGCGACCGTGTTGTCGGTCAGCGCGGCCCGCATCGCCGTGAGGTCGCCGTACGGCACGATCTCGAAGCCGGGCGTGTACGGACCGAAGTCCGCCCGGGCCTCCGGATCGGTCGAGAAGCTGATCACGGTCGTCGTACGGCCGTGGAAGTTCCCGCTCGCCACGACCACCTTCGCCATCTCCGCGAGCACCCCCTTGACCCGGTACCCCCACTTCCGGGCGGTCTTCACGGCGGTCTCCACCGCCTCCACCCCCGTGTTCATCGGGAGCACCATCTCCATCCCGCACAGCTCGGCCAGCTCCGTGCAGAACGCGGCGAACCGGTCGTGGTGGAAGGCCCGGGACGTCAGCGTCACCCGCTCCAGCTGCGCCTTCGCCGCCGCCACCAGACGCGGGTGGCCGTGCCCGAAGTTCAGCGCCGAGTAGCCGGCCAGGAAGTCCAGGTACCGGCGGCCCTCGACATCCGTCATCCAGGAGCCGTCGGCCGTCGCGATCACCACCGGCAGCGGGTGGTAGTTGTGCGCGCTGTGCGCGTCGGCGGCGGCGATGAGGGCTTCCGTAGTGGTCACGGCGACTCCAGTGAACGCGGCGAGGTGCCCCCTTTACTACCCTCTGCACCTGCCCGACTGGTGGACGCCGCGGCCCTTGGGCACGGCGTGCCGGGTAGGGTGACCTGCGGGCCGTGACTGGCGCGCTGGGATGGGACCGACCATCGGGGAGCGGCCCGTGCAGGACCGAGTGCCGTGCGCCTGGGCCGAACCGTGAATGCCGAACGCCATGTCCGGAGGTCCCGAATGTCCGACCAGCCCGCACCCCTGTCCACCGAGTCCACCGCGTACCGCGCCGCCCTCGACGTGATCCGCGCGGTCGAGCCGCGGGTCGCCGACGCCATCGGCCAGGAGGTCGCCGACCAGCGCGAGATGCTCAAGCTGATCGCCTCCGAGAACTACGCCTCCCCGGCGACCCTGCTCGCGATGGGCAACTGGTTCAGCGACAAGTACGCCGAGGGCACCATCGGCCGCCGCTTCTACGCCGGCTGCCGCAACGTCGACACCGTCGAGGGGCTCGCCGCCGAGCACGCCCGCGAGCTGTTCGGCGCGCAGCACGCCTACGTCCAGCCGCACTCCGGCATCGACGCCAACCTGGTCGCCTTCTGGGCCGTCCTCGCCGACCGCGTCGAGGTGCCCTTCCTGGCGAAGACCGGCGCCCGCCAGGTCAACGACCTCTCCGAGGCCGACTGGGCCGAGCTGCGCCAGGCCTTCGGCAACCAGCGGATGCTCGGCATGTCCCTGGACGCGGGCGGCCACCTCACGCACGGTTTCCGCCCGAACATCTCCGGCAAGATGTTCGACCAGCGCTCCTACGGCACCGACCCGGCCACCGGCCTGATCGACTACGACGCACTGCGCGCCCAGGCCCGTGACTTCAAGCCGCTGATCATCGTCGCCGGCTATTCCGCGTACCCCCGGCTGGTGAACTTCCGGATCATGCGCGAGATCGCCGACGAGGTCGGCGCGACCCTCATGGTCGACATGGCGCACTTCGCGGGCCTGGTCGCCGGCAAGGTCCTGACCGGCGACTTCGACCCGGTCCCGCACGCCCAGATCGTGACGACCACCACCCACAAGTCGCTGCGCGGCCCGCGCGGCGGCATGGTCCTGTGCGACGACTCCCTCAAGGACCAGGTCGACCGCGGCTGCCCGATGGTCCTCGGCGGCCCGCTCCCGCACGTCATGGCGGCCAAGGCCGTCGCCCTGGCCGAGGCCCGGCAGCCCGCCTTCCAGGACTACGCCCAGCGCATCGTCGACAACTCGCGCGCGCTGGCCGAGGGCCTGATGCGCCGGGGCGCCACCCTGGTCACCGGCGGCACCGACAACCACCTCAACCTGATCGACGTCGAGACCTCGTACGGCCTCACCGGCCGCCAGGCCGAGACCGCCCTCCTCGACTCCGGCATCGTCACCAACCGCAACGCGATCCCGGCCGACCCGAACGGCGCCTGGTACACCTCCGGCATCCGCATCGGCACGCCCGCGCTGACGACGCGAGGGCTGGGTACGGCCGAGATGGACGAGGTCGCGGGCCTGATCGACCGCGTCCTGACCGCCACGGAGCCGGGCACGACGAAGTCGGGCGCGCCGTCGAAGGCCTCCCACGTCCTGGACGAGAAGGTGTCGACGGAGATCGCCCAGCGCGCGACCGACCTGGTGGCGGGCTTCCCGCTGTACCCGGAGATCGACCTGGGCTGAGCCGACCTGCTTTTAGGGGCGCGGGGCCGCATTCATTTGCGGCTCCGCCGCGGGGCGCGACCAGCCACGACGGTGCCGCAGTCCCCCGCGCACCGTAACCGTCCCCCACGGGGGCCATTCCCACCCTCACCCTCTGAGAGAATGGTGAACATGGCCTCTGATCGACCCCGCGTGCTCTCCGGCATCCAGCCCACCGCCGGCTCGTTCCACCTGGGCAACTACCTCGGCGCCGTCCGCCAGTGGGTAGCCCTCCAGGAGTCCCACGACGCCTTCTACATGGTCGTCGACCTGCACGCGATCACGATCCCGCAGGACCCCGCCGACCTGCGCGCCAACACCCGGCTCGCCGCGGCCCAGCTGCTCGCCGCCGGCCTGGACCCGGACCGCTGCACCCTCTTCGTGCAGAGCCACGTCCCCGAGCACGCCCAGCTGGCCTGGGTCATGAACTGCCTCACCGGCTTCGGCGAGGCCAGCCGGATGACCCAGTTCAAGGACAAGTCGGCCAAGCAGGGCGCGGACCGCGCGTCCGTCGGCCTGTTCACGTACCCGATCCTCCAGGTCGCCGACATCCTGCTCTACCAGGCCCACGAGGTCCCCGTCGGCGAGGACCAGCGCCAGCACGTCGAGCTCACCCGCGACCTCGCCACGCGCTTCAACGGCCGCTTCGGCGAGACCTTCACCATCCCGAAGCCGTACATCCTCAAGGAGACGGCGAAGATCTACGACCTCCAGGACCCGTCGATCAAGATGAGCAAGTCGGCGTCCACGCCGAAGGGCCTCATCAACCTCCTCGACGACCCGAAGGCCACGGCGAAGAAGGTCAAGAGCGCCGTCACCGACACCGACACGGTGATCCGGTACGACGCCGAGAACAAGCCGGGCGTCAGCAACCTCCTCACCATCTACTCCACCCTCACCGGCAAGTCGATCGCCGAGCTGGAGCAGGAGTACGAGGGCAAGATGTACGGCGCGCTCAAGACGGACCTCGCCGACGTCATGGTCGAGTTCGTGACCCCCTTCCGGGAGCGCACCCAGCAGTACCTGGACGACCCGGAGACGCTGGACTCGGTCCTGGCCAAGGGCGCGGAGAAGGCCCGTGCGGTGGCGGCGGAGACCCTCGCCCAGGCCTACGACCGGGTGGGCTTCCTCCCCGCCAAGCACTGAGCGGACCGCCGCGGGCGCCGACGGCGCCGGGCGGAGCGCCGGGGGCGCCCGGGGCGCTCCGGGGAGCGCACGGGAGCGCTGCACATCACTTCGGCCACGGCTGCCCGGAAGGCGGCCGTGGCCGTACAGTCGATAGCCGGACGGCCGGGTACGAACCCGACACCGTCCGGCCATCACGACCGACCATCACGACCGACGGGAGATGACGTGGGGACCGTAACGATCGGCGTGTCGATCGCGGTCCCGGAGCCTCACGGCAGCCTGCTCCAGGAGCGGCGCGCGGGCTTCGGCGACGCCGCGGCCCACGGTATCCCCACCCACGTCACGCTGCTGCCGCCCACGGAGATCGCCGAAGGGTCGCTGGCCGCCGTCGAGGCCCACCTGAGCGAGGTCGCCGCGCTCGGCAGGCCGTTCCCGATGCGGCTGTCCGGAACGGGTACGTTCCGGCCGCTGTCCCCGGTGGTCTACGTCCGGGTCGTCCAGGGCGCGGACGGCTGCGCCTGGCTCCAGCAGCGGGTCCGGGACGCGTCGGGGCCGCTCGACCGGGAGCTGCAGTTCCCGTACCACCCGCATGTGACCGTCGCGCACGGGATCGACGAGGCGGCGATGGACCGGGCGTTCGCCGAACTCGCGGACTTCGAGGCCGAGTGGCCCTGTACGGGGTTCGCGTTGTACGAGCAGGGGGCGGACGGGGTGTGGCGGAAGCTTCGTGACTACGTCTTCGGGGGCTCTGTGGTGCCGCCTCAGGTGGGGCATGTGGAGCGGGGGAGTATCGCGAGTCGGTAGGCCGCGGGCCGGTGGGGGTTGATCGCGCAGTTCCCCGCGCCCCTGACGGGGCGCTCCAACTGGCCGGGGCTAGATCGGCAGCCGTCGGAACACCGAACGTGGTGCATGCCGCAGCGCCGACATCACCACCCGCAGCGTGCCCGGTACCCACACCACCTCCGAGCGTCTGCGCAGGCCCAGCTCGATCGCCGTGGCCACCGCCTCCGGGGTCGTCGCGAGCGGAGCCTCCTCCAGGCCCTGCGTCATCTTCGACCGCACGAACCCCGGCCGTACGACCATCACGTGCACGCCCGTCCCGTGCAGCGCGTCGCCGAGGCCCTGGGCGAAGGCGTCGAGGCCGGCCTTGCTGGAGCCGTAGATGAAGTTGGAGCGCCTCGCCCGCTCCCCGGCCACCGAGGACAGCACCACCAGCGAGCCATGGCCCTGCGCCTGCAAGGCCCGTGCGGCGACCAGGCCCGCCGAGACCGCGCCGGTGTAGTTGGTCTGCGCGACGCGTACCGCGTTCACCGGCTCGCGTTCGTCCGTCGCCTGGTTGCCGAGGACGCCGAAGGCGAGCAGGACCATGTCGACGTCGCCGTTGGCGAAGACCTTGCCGAGGGCCGTCTCGTGGGACTCGGGGTCGAGGGCGTCGAAGGCGACGGTGTGGACGTCGGGGCCGAGGGCGCGCAGTTGCCCGGCGGCCCCCTCGAGCGCGGGGGAGGGGCGGCCGGCCAGCCAGACCGTGCGGGTGCGGCGGGCGATCAGCCGGCGCGCGGTGGCCAGCGCGATCTCGGACGTACCGCCGAGGACGAGCAGCGACTGGGGCATTCCGAAGGCGTCCTTCACGGCGACTCCTGAGGGGTGGGGGAGGACGGGGGACTAGAGGCCGAGACGGCGGGAGAGGTCGGAGACGAAGATGCCCCGGGGGTCCGACTCCGCGCGCAGGGCGCGGAATTCGGCGAGCCGCGGGTACATCGCGGCGAGCAGGTCGGGACGGAGCCGGGAGTCCTTGGCGAGGTAGACCCGGCCGCCGGCGGCCGCGACCTCCTCGTCCAGTTCGTCGAGGAAGGCGGCGAGGCCGGGCAGCGCGGCCGGGATGTCCAGGGCGAGGGTCCAGCCGGGCACGGGGAAGGAGAGCCAGCCGGGGTCGGCGTCGCCGAAGCGTTTGAGGACGGCCAGGAAGGACGGGCAGCGGCGCTCGGCGATCCGGGCCACGATCCGGCGCAGGGCGTCCTCCTGGCCGTATCCGACGACGAACTGGTACTGGACGAAGCCGGCGCGGCCGTAGACGCGGTTCCAGTGCGGGACGCCGTCCAGGGGGTGGAAGAACGTGGAGACGCGCTGGAGCTGGCCGGTGCGGGCGCGGGGTGCCTTGCGGTACCAGACTTCGTTGAAGAGGCCGACGGTGGTGCGGCCCAGGAGGCCCTCGGGGACGAAGGCGGGGGCGGCCGGAAGCTGACGGGGGTGGAAGGCGAGTGGTGCACGCCCGGCGCGCGTGCGCTCGCCGAGCGCCTCCCGGGGCGCGTGGTCGCCCCGGGTGAGCACCGCGCGCCCGGTCGCCGCCCCACGGGCGAGCAGGTCGATCCAGGCGACCGAGTAGCGGTAGCGGTGGTCGGTGGCGGTGAGACGGGCCATCAGGTCGTCGAGGTCGGCGGCGCGTTCGGTGTCGACGGACAGGTACGACGTCTCGACGGGGAGGAGGCGGACGGTCGCCGTGAGGATCACTCCGGTCAGACCCATGCCGCCGGCCGTCGCCTCGAACAGCGGGGTGCCGCGGCTCACCGTACGGACCTGGCCGTCGGCGGTGAGGAGTTCGAAGGACAGCACGTGACGGGAGAACGATCCCGAGACATGGTGGTTCTTGCCGTGGATGTCGGCGCCGATCGCGCCGCCCACCGTCACCTGGCGGGTCCCCGGGGTCACCGGGACGAACCAGCCGAGCGGCAGCAGCACCTCCATGAGGCGGTGCAGCGAGACGCCCGCGTCGCAGAGCACGGTGCCGCCGTCGGCGTCGATGGCGTGGATGCGGTCCAGGCCCGTCATGTCGAGGACGACACCGCCGGCGTTCTGCGCCGCGTCCCCGTACGCCCGCCCGAGGCCCCGCGCGATACCGCCGCGCGCCCCGCAGGTGCGGATCGCGTCCGCCGCCTCCTGGTAGGTCCGGGGGCGGATCAGGCGGGCGGCGGTGGGGGCGGTGCGGCCCCAGCCGGTGACGGGGACGGTGGGCCCTCCGGGCATTCCAGGCATGGGAGTGACCGTATCGCTGCCGTATGGGTGTGATGAGCGCCTTGGGTGATTGGTTACGGAATATCACCTGACTCCCCGAAACGGGTGATTATCGGAATGTCGCTCAATATGGTCGTAGCTTTGGCGGGGTGAAGGTGAACAGTGAGTCCAATGGACGACATGGACCACCGGATCCTCTCCGCACTGCACGCCTGCGGTGCCGATCCACGCGTCGCGTCGGCCGCGCGCGGTCTCTCCCTCGCCGGTGAGCACGGCGCGCTCTGGCTCGCGGCGGGCCTCGCCGGGGCCGCCGTGGACGGTGCGCGGCGCGGCGCCTGGCTGCGTGGCACGGCGCTGGTCGCGGGCGCGCACCTGGCCAGCATGGGCGTCAAACGGATCGTGCGCCGTGCGCGCCCCGCGCATGTCCGGCCCCTGGTGCGTACCGCGGGCCGGCACTCCTTCCCCAGCTCGCACGCCACCTCCGCCACGGCCGCCGCCGTCGCCTTCGGGGCGCTCGGCGTGCCCGCCCTCGCGCCCGTCGCGACCGCGATGTGCCTCTCCCGGCTGGTCGTCGGCGTGCACTACCCGACGGACGTGGCGGCGGGCGCGGCCCTGGGGGCGCTCACGGCGCGCGCCGGGGCGCGGTGGATGCGCGCGGGAGTGCCGGGCACCTCGTGCGTGCCGGTAGCGGGTGTCCCGTACACGGGGAGGCGAGCGTGACCGAGACCGCGCAGGCCGCTGCGGAAGCCAGGGCCGACGGGGCTGCTGAAACGAATCTGCACGGGCAGCGCAGCCACCCGGGCCGCTCGCCGCACGGACCGGTACGCGTGCCGGTCACCCCCGCCGGTCTCCTCAAGGGCCTGCTGAGGACCACCCGCCCCAAACAGTGGGTCAAGAACACCCTCGTCATCGCCGCCCCGGCCGCCGCCGGCCAGCTCTTCTCCGTGCACGCCCTGGTCCGCCTCACCCTCACCTTCGTCCTCTTCACGGCCTGCGCCGCCGCCGTCTACCTGATCAACGACGCCCGGGACGCCGAGGCAGACCGCGCCCACCCCGTCAAATGCCGCCGCCCGGTCGCCGCCGGCCAGGTCCCGGTCCCCGTCGCCTACACCGCCGGAGCCGTCCTGGCCGTCCTCGGCCCGCTGCTCGCGGCCCGGCTGACCCCGCCCCTCGTCCCGGCCCTCCTGATCGCCTACCTGGGCATGCAACTGGCCTACTGCGTCACGCTGAAGCACGTCCTCGTCGTCGACCTCGTCGTCGTCACCACCGGCTTCGTGATGCGGGCGGTGATCGGCGGGGTCGCCCTCGGCATCCCGCTGTCCCGCTGGTTCCTGATCACCACCGGCTTCGGCGCGCTCTTCATGGTCGCGGCCAAGCGCTACTCCGAGGCCGTCCAGATGGCCGGAAAGGCCGGTGCCACGCGGGCGCTGCTCACCGAGTACACCACCGGCTACCTGCGCTTCGTCTGGCAGCTCGCCGCCGGTGTCGCCGTCCTCGCCTACTGCCTGTGGGCCCTGGAGAGCCACCGCACCCCCGCCGCGGGCCTGCTGCCCTGGCGCCAGCTGTCCATGGTCGCGTTCATCCTGGCCATCCTGCGCTACGCCGTCTTCGCCGACCGGGGCACCGCCGGCGAACCCGAGGACGTCGTGCTGCGCGACCGCGCCCTCGCCCTGATCGGACTGGCCTGGCTCGCGATGTACGGCCTCGCCGTGGCCCACTGGTGAGCACGGACCGGCGTGAGCTGGCCGGCTTCGCCGCCGTCGGCCTGCTCGCCTACGCCGTCGACCTCGCCCTCTTCAGCTGCCTGCGCGGCCCGGCCGCCCTCGACCCGCTCACCGCCAAGTCCCTGTCCTTCGTGGCGGGCTGCACGGTCGCCTACCTCGGCAACGCGCGCGGCACCTACCGCCACACCCGCGCGACCGGGGTGCGCCCCTACGCCGTCTTCGTCGCCGTGAACCTCGCCGGCGCCCTCGTCCAGCTGCTCTGCCTCGCCGTCAGCCACTACGGACTCGGCCTCACCTCGCAGCGTGCCGACACCGTCTCCGGCGCGGTCGTCGGCATGGCGCTCGCCACAGTTCTGCGCTTCTGGGGAACCCGTACATTGGTGTTCCGCGCGGAGGGCAGAGTCGGGTCATGGACTGGCTGAGAAAACTCCCCGTCGTAGGCCCGCTCGTCGGCTGGCTCATGACCACGCACGTGTGGCGGTCGTACGAGCGCCTCGACGAGGTCAAGTGGTCACGGCTGGCCGCCGCCATGACCTTCATCAGCTTCGTCTCGCTCTTCCCGCTGCTCACGGTGGGCGCCGCGATCGCCGCCGCCACGCTGAGCACGTCGCAGCAGGAGGACCTCCAGAACAAGATCGCCGACCAGGTCCCCGGCATCTCCGACCAGCTGGACATCAACTCCCTGGTCCAGAACGCCGGCACCGTCGGTCTCATCGCCGGCACCGTCCTGCTGTTCACCGGCATCAACTGGGTCGGCCAGATGCGGGACTGTCTGCGCACGGTGTGGGAACTGCCCGACAAGGACCAGAACCCGATCCTCGCCAAGGTCAAGGACACCGTCATCCTGGTCGGCTTCGGCGGCGCGGTGCTGGTCACCCTCGCCGTCTCCACGATCGCCTCGGCGGCGGTCGGCTGGGCGGCCGGCCAGCTCGGCATCCACCAGCACAGCTGGGGCAGCCTGCTGCTCCGTGTCGCCGCCTTCGTCGTCGCCGTGACCGCCGACTTCCTGCTCCTGCTCTACGTCCTCACCCTGCTGCCCGGAGTCGAACCGCCGCGCCGCCGGCTGCTGGTCGCGGCCCTGATCGGCGCGGTCGGCTTCGAACTCCTCAAGCTGCTGCTCAGCGGCTACATCCAGGGCGTCGCCGGGAAGAGCATGTACGGCGCGTTCGGCGTCCCCGTGGCCCTGCTGCTGTGGATCAACTTCACCGCGAAACTCGTCCTGTTCTGCGCGGCCTGGACGGCGACGGAGAGCACCGGCCTGTTCAGGGACGAGTCCGACGGCGCACCAGATCCGGCAGCGGCCACCGGCGGTTGACCAGGAACGCGGCGGCCACCAGCAGCACCAGCGCCCCGCCCGTGATCGCCAGCGCCACCCCGACCCCGCTGGAGCCGTCGGCCGAGGCGGCGGCCACCGGCCGCGAGCTCGCACCGCCGTCCTTGCCCACCGGGGTCGCCGACGGCGTCACCCCCGGCTGGGCACTGGAGCCCACGGCCCCCTTCGGCGGGACCAGCTCACCCACCGGGGTCACCTTGCCCAGCGCCTGGAACCCCCAGTCGAACAGCTTGGCGGTCTCCTTGTAGACCTCGTTGTGCTCCTTCTTCTCCGGGTTCATCACGGTGACCAGCAGCACCTTGCCGCCGCGCTCGGCGACCCCGGTGAAGGTGGCCCCCGCGTTGGTGGTGTTGCCGTTCTTCACCCCCGCGATGCCCGGGTAGACCGACACATCACTGTCCCCGCTCAGCAGCCGATTGGTGTTCTGGATCTCGAAGGAGCCCCGCACCGACTTGCCCTTGGCGTTCTTCGTCGTGTCGCCCGGGAACGTGGCCCGCACGGTCGAGCAGTACTCCCGGAAGTCCTTCTTCTGCAGCCCGGAACGCGCGAACAGCGACAGGTCGTACGCCGACGACACCTGCCCGGCCGCGTCGTACCCGTCCGGACTCACCACATGCGTGTCCAGTGCCTGCAGCTCGTCGGCGTGGTCCTGCATGTCCTTGACGGTCTGCTCGACCCCGCCGTTCATCGCGGACAGCACATGCACGGCGTCGTTGCCGGAGCGGAGGAAGACCCCGAGCCACAGGTCGCGGACCGTATACGTCTGGCCTTCCTTTATCCCGACCAGGCTGGAACCGGCGCCCATGCCCGCCAGATCCGCCGGCACCACCTTGTGCGGGGTCGACTTCGGGAACCGGGGCAGCACGGTGTCCGCGAACAGCATCTTCAGGGTGCTCGCCGGGGGCAGCCGCCAGTGCGCGTTGTGCGCGGCGAGCACCTCGCCGGACTCGGGGTCGGAGACGATCCAGGAGCGCGCGGTGATGTCCTTCGGCAGCACCGGCACCCCGGCGGCCAGGTCGACCTGGGTACCGGGCTGTCCCAGCCGGGTACCGCCGACCGTCGACATGGTCGCGGGCGGCGTGGCCGACGGACTCGTCGAGGGCGACGGCGCGGCGAGCGCGGCCGGGGCGGTGAGCGACAGGGACAGCAGGGCGGCGGAGACGACCAGCAGAGATCGACCGGCGTGAGGCTTCGGAGCGGGCACGGACGAGAACGTACCCGGCACGGACCGCGAAGTCCCACCACCGACCCCACCCCGGGGACGGAACCGGACAGCGGACGGCGATACTGAACCCATGAAGCTCAGCCGTCCGGTCTCCTGGTTCCTGCTCGCGTTCGGGGTGTGGAGCTGGTTCATCTGGATCACTTTCGTCAAGAATCTCGTCAAGGACGGCAGCGGACTCGCCTTCGACGACGGCCATCCCACGGCGTACTTCTGGATCCACCTGACGCTGGCCGTCGTTTCCTTCGTATTGGGGACGGTCATCGGGGTCATCGGGTTGCGCGGAGTACGCGCACTGCGCCGTACGTCATAGAAAGAGGCACGTCAGGGTGATCATCGTCCTCGGGTTCCTCGCCCTGACCGTGGTGACAGGCCTGTACTGGTACCTGTGGCGCCGCCTGGTCCGCGATACGACGACCGGTCCCGGCTGGGCACGCCGCGCGGGCACGAGCCTGTTCGTCCTCGGCCCGATCCTGATGTTCGCGGCCCTCTTCGCAGAGGTCGGCCACGCCCCCTTCCCCCTCCAGCGCACCCTCGCCTGGCCGGGCTTCCTGTGGATGGTCCTCTCCCTGTACCTGCTGCTGGTAGTGGTGGCGGGGGAGGTGCTGCGCCCCCTGCTACGCCGCGCACTGGAGCGCCCCGCCAGGGGCGCGGGGCTGTGTTCGATGTGCGGCTACCGCCGCGTGGGCGCGACCAGCCACGACGAAGCGCAACCGTCCCCACCCACCGAAGCCCCCCTCAAACAACTCACCCGCACCGAAACAAGAACCGAAACCCCCACCCCACCCCCCACCCGCCGCCTCTTCGTCTCCCGCGTGGTCGGCGGCGCAGCCGCCACCGCGGCCACGGCCACCGTCGGCCTGGGAACCTACGGAGTTCTCCGTGGCCCCCGCGTGAAGCGCGTCACCGTCCCCCTCGCCAAACTCCCCAGGGCCGCCCACGGTTACCGCATCGCTGTCGTCAGCGACATCCACCTCGGACCGATCCTCGGCAAGGGCTTCGCGCAGCAGGTCGTCGACACCATCAACGCCACCCGGCCCGACCTGATCGCGGTGGTCGGCGACCTCGTCGACGGCAGCGTGAAGAACCTCGGCCCGGCCGCCGCCCCCCTCGCCCAGCTGTCGGCACGGCACGGCGCGTTCTTCGTCACCGGCAACCACGAGTACTTCTCCGGTGCCGCCCAGTGGGTCGAGGAGGTGCGTCGCCTGGGCCTCCACCCCCTGGAGAACGCCCGCACCGAACTCGCCCACTTCGACCTCGCCGGGGTGAACGACCTCGCCGGCGAGAGCACCGGCCAGGGCCCCGACTTCGACCGCGCGCTGGCCGACCGCGACCCGGCCCGCGCCTGCGTGCTCCTCGCCCACCAGCCCGTCCAGATCCACGAGGCCGTCCGCCACCACGTCGACCTCCAGCTCTCCGGCCACACCCACGGCGGCCAGCTCTGGCCCGGCAACCTCATCGCGGCCGCGGCCAACCCGACGGTCGCGGGCCTGGACCGCTACGGCGACACCCAGCTGTACGTCTCCCGGGGCGCGGGCGCCTGGGGCCCGCCCACGCGGGTCGGGGCACCCTCGGACATCACCGTCATCGAACTCGCGTCGAAGCAGGCCTGACCACCGGACCCCTGTGGAAAGCCTGTGAAATCCGGTCGAAACAAGCGCTCGGTAAGTTCTTCATCATCTAGTCAGATCACTCTTCCCCCACATGAAACACCTGTGGTTAGGTGAGCCGCGTCACTTAGGGGAGTGGCACTTGTGGGGAGGGCACCAACCATGCGATCTGTTCGCATGCGGATTCTCGTGACGCTTCTCGTCCTGGCGATCGTGGGGATCGGCGGCTGGCAGCTGCTGCCGTCGCAGGGGAACAAGAGCAAGACGATCACCGTCGGTACGACCGACGCCGTCACCTCGCTCGATCCGGCAGGCGCCTACGACGCCGGCTCCTGGGCGCTGTTCAACAACGTCTTCCAGTCGCTGCTCGCCTTCGAGCCCGACGGGGTCCAGCCGGTCCCGGACGCGGCCGAGAGCTGCAAGTTCACGGACTCCGGCCTGCGGACGTACCGCTGCGAGCTCCGCGAGGGGATCACCTTCCCGAGCGGCCGGGAGATGACCGCCGAGGACGTCAAGTACTCCTTCGACCGGGTCAAGAAGATCAACTCCGATGTCGGCCCGGCGTCCCTGTTCTCGACGCTCTCCTCGGTGACCGCCTCCGGCCGGACCGTCACCTTCCACCTGTCCTCGCCGGACGCGACGTTCCCGTTCAAGGTGGCCACCGGCGCCGGTTCGATCGTCGACAAGGACAAGTACCCGGCGAACGGCCTGCGCACCGACAACGGGGTGGACGGCACCGGCCCGTACACCCTGACGTCGTACACGAGCAACAAGCGGGCGATCCTGCAGCCCAACACGCACTACAAGGGCGACCTCGGCGGCACCGGCCGCCCCATCAGGCTGGACTACTACACCGACTCGGCCAAGCTCGCCGCCGCGTACAAGGCCAAGGACATCGACGTCGCCACCCGGACGCTGCCGCCGGCCATGGTGTCCAAGCTCAATCCCAGCGACCCCACCCAGCGCGTCACGGAGTCCGACAGCTCCGAGACCCGCAACCTGTACCTCAACACCCGCAAGAAATCGCCCCTGCACGACCCCCTCGTCCGCCGGGCGCTGGCCTGGCTGGTCAACCGCGAGCAGCTGGCCCACACCGTGTACGACGGGACGGTCGAGCCGCTGTACTCGCTGATCCCGACCGGCCTCACCGGCCACACCACGTCCTTCTTCGACCAGTACCCGACGCAGAGCGTCGCCAAGGCGAAGGCGCTGCTGGAGCAGGCCGGCGTCAGCACGCCGGTCGAGTTCTCCTTCGGCTACGGCATCGGCCACGGCTCGGGAGCCGAGGAGGCCGCCGCGCTGAAGAAGCAGCTGGAGGCGGGCGGCCTGTTCAAGGTCGACGTCAAGGGGTACGAGTGGACCGACTTCCAGAAGTCGTGGGCCGAGGGCAAGATGGACGCCTGGGCCGTCGGCTGGGTCGCCGACTACCCCGACCCGGACACCTTCGGCGCCTCCCTGGTCGGCACCGACTCCGTGATGAGCACCGGCTACAGCAACAAGGCCGTCGACCACCTCATCCAGGACAGCCGGCAGTACCCCGACCGCAGCCGCGTCGACCAGGACTTCCGCACCATCCAGACGGACGTGGCCGACGACGTGCCGCTGATCCCGCTCTGGCAGCGCACGGACTACGTCCTCAGCAGCGAGGACATCGGCGGCAGCCAGTACCTCAACGACAGCACGGGCGTGTTCCGCCTGTGGAGTCTGAACTGGATCTGACGCCCCCGGCGGTGGTCCTCGGAGCAGACGTGCTGAGACGCAACTCCTTCCGGCTCCCCCGGCACCCGGCCTCCGTCGGCCTGGCCCGGCACCGGGTCCGGGACCACCTGGCCGACTGGGGCCACGGCCCCGACGACCCGGCGGTCGACGACGCCGTACTCCTGGTCTCGGAGCTGGCCACCAACGTCGTACGCCACGGCCCCCTCCTGGAGCGCGAGTTCGAGGTGGCCGTCACAGCCCTGGCCGACGGCTCGTGCCTGATAGAGGTCTCCGACGAGGGCCGCGTCGAGCCCCGGCTGAGGATCGTCCGAGAGGACGACGAGACGGGCCGAGGCCTCCACCTGGTGGAGACGATCGCGGCGGCCTGGGGGGTGTGGAGCAGAGGCTCGCACGGCAAGACAGTCTGGGTTTTGATCTTGGCCAACCCCTAGTGGAGCGCCCCTTCGGGGGCGCTGGGGGTACCCCCGGCCGAAGGCTGGGGGAGGAACTGCGCGACCAGCCCCCACCGGCCGTCAGCCGAATTCAGACCGATCGCAACGTAACCGTCACGGCCAGCCCCTCCCCAGGCGCCGTCCGCACCCCCACCTCACCCCCATGCGCCGCCACCACCCCCTGCACGATCGCCATCCCCAGCCCGCTCCCCTCCGCACTCCCCACCCGGAAGAACCGGTCGAAGATCCGCGCCGCGTCCTCCTCCGCCAACCCCGGCCCCTCGTCGGCCACACACACCCGCACCACCCCGTCCGACCGCTCCACCCCCAGGGCGACCCCCGCCTCGACCGGCGTATGCGTCCGCACGTTGGCCAGCAGATTCCCCAGCACCTGCCGCAACCCGGACTCGTCGGCCCGCACCAGCACCGCACCCTCCGCCGCCACGACCACCGGCCGCCCCGGCTGCTGCGCCCGCAGGTCCTCCGCCGCGTCCCGCACCAGCCGGCTCACGTCCACGTTCTGGAACCGGATCTCGGGCCGCTGGTCGAGCCGCGCCAGCAGCAGCAGTTCGTCGACCAGCCGCCCCATCCGGTCCACCTCCCCGTGCATCCGGTCCCAGGCCCGCCGCCGCTCCCCGGGCTCACGCAGCATCCCCTTGTCGTACAGCTGCAGATAGCCGCGGATGGCGGCGAGCGGCGTGCGCAGCTCGTGCGAGGCGTCGGCGACGAACCGGCGCAGCTGGGCCGCGCTGCGCTCGCGCGTCCGGTACGCCGTCTCCACCTGGTGCAGCATGGAGTTGAGGGCCAGCCGCAGCTGCTCGACCTCCTGCGTCGGATGCTGGCTGGACGGCACCCGCCGGGTGAGGTCCCCCTCGGCTATCGCCGACGACGTCTCCACCATGTCCTCCAGCGGCAGCAGCCGACGCCGCACGCTGTACATGGTCAGACAGCACAGCAGCGCGAGCAGCAGCGTGCCCACGGCGAAGTCGAGCCTGAGCGCCTTGGCTATGCCCTTGTGGAGCAGCTCGGTCGAGGTGGCCAGCAGGATGTAGGGGCCGTCGGCGAGCCGGGTCGCGGTCACCCGGTAGGACGCGCCGTGCACCTCGACGTCGTACGGGTCGGGCCCGGCGGCGAGGGCGCGCGGGTCGTGCACGGCGTCGGCGAGGGCCCGCTGGGCCTGCGTCGGCTTCATGTCGAAGACGGTGACCGGGTCGCCCTTGGCGTCGATGACGGCGAAGATCGAGTCCGGGGTCGGATCGGACTCGGCGGGGGTGATCCGCTCGCGGATCACGCCGAGCGCGCTCAGCGAGTCGACCTGCCGCAGGGTCAGCCCCGAACTCCCCAGCGAGGTCCGCATCTTGACCAGCTCGGAGTCCACCTGGTCGAGCAGGTACAGCCGCATGCCCATGATGCTCGCCGTGGTCGCCACGATGATGCCGATGGCGAGGAGGCCGACGTTGGCCAGGGTCAGCCCGCCGCGCAGCGAGTGGATCCCGTGCCGGTGCCGGCGCTTGGCGAGGCTCATGTCAGCCCGTATCCGACGCCCCGCCGGGTGGTGATCACCGGCGCTCCCAGGGTGTCCAGCTTGCGCCGCAGATAGCTGATGTAGGTCTCCACGACGGTCGACTCGGACGGCACGTGCTCGTACTGCCAGACATGCCTGAGCAGTTGCTCCTTGGGGACGATCCGGCCGCCGTTGCGCACCAGGAAGCGCAGCAGCGCGTACTCGGTCGGGGTCAGCTCGACCGTGCGGCCCGCGCGGTGCACGCAGTACGTCGTCTCGTCCAGCTCCAGGTCGCCGTAGCGCAGCGGCGGCCGCTGCTGGATGACGTCGGCCGGGCGGGTGCGGCGCAGCACCGCGCCGATCCGGGCGACCACCTCGTCGATGTTGAAGGGCTTGGTGATGTAGTCGTCGCCGTAGCCGAGGGCGCCGACTATCTCGGCGGGCGCGTCCCGCGCGGTGAGGAACACCAGCGCCAGGTCCGGCTGCCGGGCGCGCAGTTCCCGCGCCAGCGCCCGCCCGTCGCCGTCCGGCAGCATCACGTCGAGCAGGGCCGCGTCCGGCCGGGTGCGCTCGGCCAGCGCGAGGGCGTCGCGGACCGTGCCGGCCGTCATCACCTCGAACCGGTGGTAGCGCAGGGCGATGGCGAGGACGTCCGCGATGCTCGGCTCGTCCTCCACGATCAGCACGGTGCTGCCTGGAGCCGTCATGCCCCCAGTATCGACGCCGCCACCGACAGCCGGGGGCGCGCAGCTTTGGAGTTCCTTGAGAGTCATGCGCGCCCCGTGTCCCGGCGCGCGGCCCGCTGCCGATCCTGTTGCCCAGGACCTGGGGGGACCAACCGACCGAAGTGATCTACGACAAGGAGCTGTTGAGCGTGACGGCATTGGCACGGTGGTGCTATCGGCACCGGCTGGTGGTCCTGTTGCTGTGGGTGGGGGCACTCGTCGGCGTGGGCTTCTCGGCCTCCTCGGCGGGCACGAACTACGCGAACGTGTTCTCCCTCCCCGACACGGACTCCAAGACCGCGTACGACCTGATGGAGAAGGCCTTCCCGAACACCTCCGGTGACACGGACACCGTGGTGTGGAAGGCCGACAGCGGCTCGGTGACGGACCAGGCGGTCAAGGACCGCGTCCAGCCGGCCCTCGACAAGATCGCCAAGCTGCCCGGCGTGGGCGCGGTCACCAGCCCCTACGCCGGCGACCGGGGCGCGGCGCAGATCAGCAAGGACGGCAGGATCGCCTACGCCCAGCTGACCTTCACCAAGCGGGCGAACGAGATCCCGAAGGAGCAGGTCCAGAAGGTCCTGGACACCGCGCAGGCCGCCGAACGCGACGGCCTCCGGGTGGAGCTGGGCGGCCAGGCCATCCAGCGCGTCCAGGAGCCGCCGCAGGGCCTGTCCGAGATGGTCGGCATCATCGCCGCGGCCGTCGTCCTGTTCCTGGCGTTCGGCTCGTTCTTCGCGATGACCCTGCCCATCGCGATCGCCGTCTTCGGCGTCGGCATGGGCCTGTTCTCCACCCAGCTGCTCAGCCACGTCACCGACATCCCCGACATCGCGCCGCTGCTCGCCTCCCTGATCGGCCTCGGTGTCGGCATCGACTACGCCCTGTTCATCGTCACCCGGCACCGGCGCGGCATCCTGCGCGGCATGGACCCGGAGGAGTCGGCGGTCACCGCCCTCAACACCTCGGGCCGGGCGGTGCTGTTCGCGGGCGGCACGGTCTGCATCGCGCTGGCCGGCATGCTGGTCACACGCCTGCGCTTCCTGGACGGCGTGGTCATCGGCACCTCCCTCACGGTCGTGTTGAGCGTCCTCGCGGCCACCACCCTCCTCCCCGCCCTGCTCGGCTTCCTCGGCCCGCGCGTCCTCAGCCGCCGCCAGCGCCGCCGGCTGGCCGCCGAGGGCCCGGAGCCGGAGAAGGCGAGCGGCCTGGCGGCCCGCTGGTCGGCGAACGTGCAGAAGCGCCCGCGCCGGATCGCGGCGATCGCGGTGGTCGTCATGGCCGTCCTCGCCATCCCGGTCCTCTCCCTGCGCCTCGGCGCCACCGACCAGGGCAACGACGACGCGTCCACCACCACCAGAAAGGCCTACGACCTGCTCGCCGAGGGCTTCGGCCCCGGCTTCAACGGCCCCCTCCAGGTGGTCAGCGTCGGCGGCGACACGGCGAAGCTGGTCCAGGGCCTGAAGTCGACCCCGGGGATCGCCCAGGTCGCCGAACTGCCCCCGTCGCAGGGCGTCACGGTCATCCAGGTGGTCCCGACCACCTCACCCCAGTCGAAGGAGACCGACGACCTCATCGACACCCTGCGCGACCAGGTGATCCCGAAGGCGGGCGCCGAGGCCCACGTGGGCGGCGTGACGGCGGTGTCGAAGGACTTCGCCTCGGTCACCGGCGACCGGCTCCCGCTCTTCATCGCGACGATCATCACCCTGGGCTTCCTGCTCCTCCTGATCGCCTTCCGCTCCCTCGTGGTCCCGCTGACGGCGGCCCTGATGAACCTGATCGCGGCGGCGGCCTCCTTCGGCGTCCTCGTCGCGGTCTTCCAGTGGGGCTGGGGCCTGGACCTGCTGGGCCTCGGCAAGGAGGGCCCGATCAACGCGTTCCTCCCGGTCATCATGCTCTCCCTGCTCTTCGGCCTCTCCATGGACTACCAGGTGTTCCTGGTGAGCCGGATGCACGAGGAGTGGGTGCACACCAAGGACAACGCGCGGGCGGTCCGGGTCGGCCTCGCGGAGACCAGCCGCGTCATCAACTCCGCCGCCCTGATCATGGTCTGCGTCTTCCTGGCCTTCGTCCTCAGCGGCGACTCGGGCGCGGCGATGGCGGGCGTGGGCCTGGCGGCGGCGGTCGCCCTCGACGCGTTCATCCTCCGTACGGCCCTGGTCCCGGCGGCGATGCACCTGCTGGGCAACTCGAACTGGTGGCTGCCGGCCTGGCTGGACAAGCGGCTCCCGCACCTCGCCGTGGAGCCCCAGGAGACGGCCTCCGGGCCGGCCGAGCCGACCGGCCCGGCCACCGCGATCCACGGCTTCGTCCGCACCCCGGACGGCGACCCGGTGGAGGACGCCTCGGTGACCCTGATGTCCAAGGGCGGCCGTCAGCTGGACCGGGTGACCTCCCTCGCGGACGGCTCGTACATCGTGTCGGTCCCGTCCCCGGGCGCGTATCTGCTCGCGGTGTCCTCGGAGCCGTACGGCTCGAAGGCCCGGCACGTGACGGTGACGGAGGGGCCGCTGGTGTACGACGTGGAGCTGGCGGAGGGGGAGGTGGACGCGGTCAACCGGCCCTGAGGGGGGTCACCGACGCCTGCTGCCCCCCGGATCCGGCAGCACCCGGGTCATCCCCGGCAGGAAGTCCGTGAACAGCTCGTGCACCTCGAGCACGAGCGGTCGTAGCACCCGGAACCGCGCGAGGGAGACGCCTCGCGCGGTCAGCCGGGCCCCCCGCTCGGCCAGCCGGTAGCTGCGCTCTCGCCCCTCGGTCCGGTCGAAGATCCAATAAAGCACCAGGCCCATCTGCGAGAGCCACATCAACTCGGGCAGGATGTCCCGCAGTTCGGGCGCCACTTTGGTCTTCGCCCCGGCGAGCACCTCCCGGTGCACGCTGATCGCCTCCTCGCGCGCGTGCTCGCTCTCCGGGGAGAACGGGCTGAGCGGGCTGTCGGGGTCGGCGGCGTTCTTGAAGAAGTGGACCGCGAACTCGTGGTACGGCCGCGCGATGTCCAGCCATACCTTCAGCACGCCCGAGAGCCGCGCCTCCAGGTCGGTCTCCCGGTCCAGGACCTCGCGGACCGCCACCCGGTGCTCGGCGGCGAGCTGGTCGTAGAAGCCCTGGATCAGGTGTTCCTTGCCGGCGAAGTAGTAGTACGCGTTGCCGACGGAGACCCCGGCCTCCGTGGCGATGGCCCGCATCGTGGTCTTCTCGTAGCCGCGCTCCCGGAACAGCCGCATCGCGGTCTCCAGGATCAGCGCGCGGGTCTGCTCGGACTTGCTCTGGGCAGCGGCCTCGACGGGACCGTCGTTCTTCGCGGACACGGACAGAGCCTAACCAGTGGTGCAGACGCCGCCGGCACAGCCCGGAGGGTCGTAGATCCACCCGATGCCGGGTTCGTACGCCCACCCGTCGCCCGACCACCGCCCCTCGACGAGGCGCTTCGCGCCGCCCCTGTCGATGTCCTCCCGCCGGAAGACCTTCCCGTTCCCCAGCCCGCCCCGCCACCAGGCGGCGGCCAGCACCGCGCCCCGGGCCAGCCGCGCCCCCGCCGGCGTGCTCAGCCGGTGGGCCAGCGGCCGCTGTTCCCGCAGCGCCCACAGGACGACGATCCAGGCGGCGGTGTCCCGGTAGACCTGCCCCGCGTCGCCGACGACGGTGACCTCGTCGAAGGTGGCGGAGTGGTCCAGTGCCGGGAAGCGGGTCCGGGCCTCGTCCGACCCGGCCGGCACGAGCGTGAGCGGTACCAGCTGCGGCTGCCGGGCGAGCCAGTCGCGCAGGTGGGTGCAGAGGGTGCACTCCGCGTCGTAGAGCACGGTGAGCCCGCGGACCGGGACGCGCGCGGCGCCCCGGTCGCCGGTGGCGGTCACGGTGCTCACGCCCCGGCCGCCGGCGCGGTCCAGCCCTGCGGCGGGACCGGCGGGAGCTGCTCCTTCTCCATGACCCCGCGGCGCCGGATCCGGTTCAGCACGTACACGTTGCCGAGGTGCATCACACCGAGCACGAGCAGCACGACCCCGATCTTCGAGGACAGCGCCTCGAAGATCCCGCGGGTGTCCTCGATCGTGTCGCTGGTGTGCAGGTAGAGCGCGACGAAGCCGAGGTTGACGAGGTAGAAGCCGACCACCAGGAGGTGGTTCACGGCGTCGGCGAGCTTCTCGTTCCCCTGCAGGACGTCGGACAGGAAGATCCGCCCGTTGTGGCTGAGTGTGCGGGCCACCCAGATGGTGAGCCCGATGCTGACGAGCAGGTAGATGACGTAGGCGACGACGGTACGGTCCATGCCCCACCCCTTCTTGAACGCGTTCAAAACGCTGACAGGGATGACTGTAGACCTGCTTTTGAACGTGTTCAACTCGGTTGCGGAGTGACCCCGTTCACGCCCGCCGGCCGAGCTCCGGCCGCTTGATGTAGTCGGTGAACCCGAGGACGTTCCCCCAGGGGTCGGCGACCTCGACGGTCCACCCCGTGGCCACCGAGAACGGCTCGTCCAGCACCGCGATCCCGGCGTCCTTGAGCCTGCGCGCCGCGACCCGCGCGTCCGGCACCTCCAGCCACACCCGCGGCGCGGCCCACACCGCCGGCCGGTGCCCCAGCCCCTCCTCGACGCGCAGCAGGATCCCGGGGGTCTCGCCCCCGACCCGCAGCAGGGCGATCCCGCCCTCGTCGAACCGGAACCCGACCGCGAACCCGGCCCGCTCGTAGAAGGTGACTGCGGCCGTGAGATCCCCGACGGGGATCAGCACATTGTCGAAACCGAGCAGTTCGTACGACTCGTCATCTGACATGCGATCAGATTAGGAGCGAAGATGACGGTTGCCGGGCGGGCTGACCGTCGGGTCACTCAATGGGCCGAGACACGGTCCGCCCCGTCGGTACGCTGTGCCCTCGTCGGTGCCGCGCGAGCGAGGGGGCGGGGATGGCTCCGGGAGCAGAGGCCTTCTGCGGCGAGGTACGGGCGGCGTTCGCCGGGGTCGCGGAGCGGCTGGGCCTGGACGGACCGGGCGAGACCGACCCGGACCGGCACCTGGCCGTCGCCACCTACATCGGCCCGGCGGTCACGTACAAGGTCGTCCTCGGCCTCTGGCAGGGTGACGTCGAGATCCACGCCTGCCGCCGCACTGCCCTGACCGAGTGCAAGGTCGGCGTCGAGGGCCTGGCCCTCGCGGCGGGCGTCGTACCCCGCCGCGGCGGGGTCTCCTTCGGCGCCCGCACCCTCCGCCAACTCCGCAGGTCCCTGGCGGGCCAGGTCCGCTACGTCGAACTCGTCCACCCCCTCGTCTCCGGCGACCCCGACACCGCCCTCGCCCTCATGCGCGCGGCAGGCGCCCGCGAGTGGCACCGGCCTGCCGTGAGCTGACCCCGGCGCCGCCCCCATACTGAACACCGCTCAGAACTGTGGTGGTGTACGGGGAGGACGGGGCGCCGTGCGACGAGTGCTGTCGGTGCACTTCGCGCCGTCCGCCCTGTTCGTCGCCGGGGTGCTCGCCCTGATACGCGCGGGCAGCTTCTCGGGGCACAGCGACTGGGGCGCGGTGTGCCCGGCCGATCCCATGGCAGCGCTGGCCCTCCTCACGGCCATCACCGCCACCGCCGCACTGCTCGGCCTGCTGCTGCAGCCATTTCAGGTGCGGGCGGTGCGGGTGCTGGAGGGGTACTGGGACCGCTGGCCGCTCACGGCCCGGCTCGCGGGGGTGCTGGCCGCGCTGCAGCGCAGACGGTGGCAGGCGCTGCGGCGGCGGGCGGTGGCATCCGCGAACGGGGACGCGGACCGGAGAACACGGGCCGACGCGCGCCGTCGCCTCGCCGCCCTGCCGACGGCCGACATCCTTTTGCCCACGGCCCTGGGCAACGCCCTGCGCGCGGGGGAGGTGAGCGCCGGCGAACGCTACGGCCTGACGACGCTGACCTCCTGGCCGCGCATCTACCCCCAGGTGTCCGACCCCCTCGCCGAGGCGCTCCGCTCCGCCCGCGACGCGCTCGACAGCGCCGTGAACCTCTGCTGGGCGTTCTCGGCCCTCACGGCCGCGAGTGCGGTGGCCCTGTACGACGAACCGTCCGCCTGGTGGCTGTGCGCCGCCGGCCTGGTACTGGCGGCGGTGGCGTACAAGGGCGCGGTGACCACGGCGCAGGCCTACTCCGGCCTGATGCACGTCGTGTACGACCTGCACCGCTTCGATCTGCTGGACGCCCTGCACTATCCGCTGCCCGCGGATCCGGCGAGCGCCGAGGCACTGTTCGGCGAGGTGTCGGACGAGTTCACGGGGCGGCGGCGCCGGATACGGCCGTACGGTCACGTGCCGACGGACGACGGCGAAGACTCCACGGAGCCCTAACAGTCGTCGAGGACGGCCCAGACCTTTTGCTGCTGAGTGAGGAGTTCGTCATCCCCGCAGAGCGCGAGAACGGCTGGTGGCAGGCGCCTGAAGGGGCACGCGGGCAGGTGTTCCGTCATGGGGGCTTCGGATGCGTTCAGGAAGGCCCTGGCCGCGGCCGGTCCTTGTTGGAGCGCCGCTTCCCAGTCGTCGATCTCACGTCGGGCGAACTCCTGATTCCGGTATGTGGCCGGGCATTGAAGCTGAGGACACGGCACTACCCCGGGCCCATTGCCTGGCAGTATCACGTCGTAGAGCATCAGCTGGTACCTCCGTCGAGCGACTTGGGTTTGTCCGGAGTTTCGTCGGAGCTCTGGTGGAACAGGCGGTAGATCCACCAAGCCTCGACGAGAGCGCTCGCCAGCGTCATTCCCGAGGCGATCCAGCGCACCACGGCGTGGTTGTCGCGGGGAAACAGAGCGCTGGACACGGCGAGGATCAGCAGCGTGGTGCCGGCGTTGAAGGCGACCACCGCCCGGCGGTTGCGCACTCTCCACTGGATGAAATGCTCACTGTGCTTGGCCAGGGCCGCGCTGCGTTTGGCTTGTTCGTCCGTGTACCAGTCCTGGATCGTCGCCCGGTTGTACAGGTACTTGCGGGCGTCCGCACCGATCTGGATGCTCGCGATCAACGAGATGGAAGAGGCGACGACGAGGAGCAGTGTCACCTCGGGCCATCGGAATTTCGTGCTGTCCACGATGATCACACCGACCAGTGACAGTGCCGCTGCCGACAACAGCGGAGCAGCCACGGTCTGAGTGGAGGTCGTCGCCTCCGCATAACCGAGCGGATACGGAACCCGTGGTCCAATCTCCGGTTTCATGTTCTGTGCCATGAACCGTCCCCCACCTACTGGGCAATGTGCCCGGAGTGTGACAGACGGAACGACTCATTCAGTAGATGGCGATAACCGGCCAGAAACACCAGAGAGCCCCGTTTCCGAAGTGACGGAGACGGGGCTCTGAGGTGAGGGAAAGGGGATCAGAAGCGGCGGGTGATCAGGGCGCGCTTGACTTCCTGGATCGCCTTGGTGACCTCGATGCCGCGGGGGCAGGCGTCGGTGCAGTTGAAGGTGGTGCGGCAGCGCCAGACGCCGTCGCGGTCGTTGAGGATTTCGAGGCGCTGCTCGGCGGCTTCGTCACGCGAGTCGAAGATGAAGCGGTGTGCGTTGACGATGGCGGCCGGGCCGAAGTACTGGCCGTCGTTCCAGAAGACCGGGCACGAGGAGGTGCAGGCGGCGCAGAGGATGCACTTCGTGGTGTCGTCGAAGCGCTCGCGGTCCTCGGCGGTCTGGAGACGCTCGCGCGTGGGCTCGTTCGTGTCCTTCGTGATGAGGAAGGGCATGACGTCCCGGTACGCCTGGAAGAACGGCTCCATGTCGACGACCAGGTCCTTGAGGACCGTCAGGCCCTTGATGGGCTCGACCGTGATCGGCTTCTCGGGGTTGATGTCCTTGATCAGCGTCTTGCACGCGAGGCGGTTCTTGCCGTTGATCCGCATCGCGTCCGAGCCGCAGATGCCGTGCGCGCAGGAACGGCGGAAGGTCAGCGTGCCGTCGACGTCCCACTTGATCTTGTGGAGGCCGTCGAGGACGCGCTCCTTCGGGTCGATCTCCAGCTGGAAGTCTTCCCAGACCGCGTCCGCGGAGACCTCCGGGTTGAACCGGCGGACCCGGAAGGTGACGGTGATCAGGTGGTCCGAGGCCGCGGCCTCCGCCTCCACCTTGTCCAGAACGGGAGTTGCCATCAGTACTTACGCTCCATCGGCTGGTAGCGGGTCTGGACGACCGGCTTGTAATCGAGACGGATGGACTCGGCGCCGTCGTCGCCCACCTCGCGGTACGCCATGGTGTGGCGCATGAAGTTGACGTCGTCGCGGTTGGGGTAGTCCTCGCGGTAGTGACCGCCGCGGGACTCCTTGCGGGCCAGGGCGGAGACCGCCATGACCTCGGCGAGGTCCAGGAGGTTGCCGAGCTCGATCGCTTCCAGCAGGTCCGTGTTGAACCGCTTGCCCTTGTCCTGGATCGAGACGTTCTTGTAGCGCTCGCGCAGCTCCGCGATCTTCTCGACCGCCGTCTTGATCGTCTGCTCGGTACGGAACACCATGACGTTGGCGTCCATGGTCTCCTGCAGCTCCTTGCGGATCGTGGCGACCCGCTCGTTGCCCGTGGAGGTGCGCAGCCGCTCGATCTGGGAGACCACGAACTCGGCCGGGTTCTCCGGGATGTCGACGTAGTCCACCGTGTGCGCGTACTCGGCGGCCGCGATGCCCGCCCGGCGGCCGAACACGTTGATGTCGAGCAGCGAGTTGGTGCCGAGGCGGTTGGCGCCGTGGACCGAGACGCAGGCGACCTCGCCGGCGGCGTACAGGCCGGGGACGACGGTGGTGTTGTCCGAGAGGACCTCACCCTCGACGTTGGTCGGGATGCCGCCCATCGCGTAGTGCGCGGTGGGCTGGATCGGGATCGGGTCCGTGTACGGCTCGATACCGAGGTAGGTGCGCGCGAACTCCGTGATGTCGGGCAGCTTCGCGTCCAGCTGCTCCGGCGGGAGGTGGGTGAGGTCGAGGTAGACGTGGTCGCCCTCGGGACCGCAGCCGCGGCCCTCACGGATCTCCGTGTAGATGGAGCGGGAGACGACGTCACGGGACGCGAGGTCCTTCATGACCGGCGCGTACTTCTCCATGAAGCGCTCGCCGTCCTTGTTGCGGAGGATGCCGCCCTCACCACGGGCGCCCTCCGTCAGCAGGATGCCCATGCGCCAGATGCCGGTCGGGTGGAACTGGAAGAACTCCATGTCCTCCAGGGGGAGCCCACGGCGGTAGACCGCCGCCTGGCCGTCACCCGTCAGCGTGTGGGCGTTCGACGTCACCTTGAAGAACTTGCCGGTGCCGCCGGAGGCGTAGATGACGGCCTTCGCCTGGAAGACGTGGATCTCACCGGTGGCCAGCTCGTAGGCGACCACACCGGAGGACTTCTTGACGCCGTCCTCCTCGGTGATGAGCTGGTCCAGGACGTAGAACTCGTTGAAGAACTCCACGCCCTCCTTGACGCAGTTCTGGTACAGCGTCTGGAGGATCATGTGGCCGGTGCGGTCCGCCGCGTAGCAGGACCGGCGGACTGGCGCCTCGCCGTGGTTGCGGCTGTGACCGCCGAAGCGGCGCTGGTCGATGGTGCCGCCCGGCGTCCGGTTGAACGGCAGGCCCATCTTCTCCAGGTCGAGGACGGCGTCGATGGCCTCCTTCGCCAGGATCTCGGCGGCGTCCTGGTCGACCAGGTAGTCACCGCCCTTGACCGTGTCGAAGGTGTGCCACTCCCAGTTGTCCTCCTCCACGTTGGCGAGCGCGGCGGCCATACCGCCCTGCGCGGCGCCCGTGTGGGAGCGGGTGGGGTAGAGCTTGGTCAGGACCGCGGTGCGGCTGCGCTTCGTGGACTCGATGGCCGCGCGCATGCCCGCGCCACCGGCGCCGACGATGACGGTGTCGTACTTGTGGATCTTCATGATTCGCAGCCCCGTGCCTAGCGGATGTTCGGGTCGAAGGTGAAGATCACCAGCGAGCCCAGCAGGATGGTGAACACCGTGGCCGTGTAGAGCAGGCCCTTGAGCCACAGCCGGGTGTTCGCGCGCTCCGCGTAGTCGTTGATGATCGTGCGCAGACCGTTGGCGCCGTGCAGCATCGCGAGCCACAGCATCAGGAGGTCCCAGACCTGCCAGAACGGGCTCGCCCAGCGGCCGGCCACGAACGCGAAGCCGATCTTCGACACGCCGCCGTCGAGCACCAGCTGGATCAGCAGGTGGCCGAGGACGAGGACGACCAGCACGACGCCGGACAGGCGCATGAACAGCCAGGCGGCCATCTCGAAGTTGCCGCGGGTGGAGCGCGGGGTCTTCTTGGTGCGCTTGCGCGGGGCCTCGATGAGCGGGGCCGGGTTGTCGACGTTGAAGAGGGGGGCGCCCTCGACGGGGCCGACGCCGGCTGCGGGGGTTTCAGTGGTCGACATCTGCGTCAGCTCCCGAACAGGACACGAGCGGCGTGGCCGAGAACGGGGTAAATGGCCCCGGCCATCAGGACGACCCAGACACCGACGACCGTCCAGAGCATCTGCTTCTGGTAGCGCGGGCCCTTCGACCAGAAGTCGACGGCGATGACACGCAGGCCGTTGAGCGCGTGGAAGAGAATGGCGGCCACGAGGCCGTACTCCAGCAGTGCGACGATCGGCGTCTTGTACGTGGCTACGACCTTGTCGTAGTCCTCGGGGGAGACGCGGACGAGAGCGGTGTCCAGCACGTGAACGAACAGGAAGAAGAAAATGAGGACGCCGGTGACTCGGTGAGCCACCCAGGACCACATTCCTTCCCGGCCGCGGTACAGCGTTCCAGCCGGCACGGAAGTCCCTCCGGGAGCGGGGTATCGGGGCCGCGCCGGCTTGTGGGTGTCGGTCGGGCCCGGCCGGGTACGGTCCACCGGCCCCCAGCATCGTAGCGATGCGCTACCGCTGGGCTTACGCCGGGCCTACCGGTGTGATCAAAGTGGCACGCGTATGGGTTAGCCGGGCGGTTTCCGGGGTGGGTTGTTCGGTTATTTGCCGGGTGCGGCACGGTTTGGGCTGGTCGCGCAGTTCCCTGCGCCCCTGAGTAGGGACTCGAGCCGTCCCCTTGCAAGGCGTCGGAGTTCCTCCGCCGCGATGACCCGTTCCTCCTCCGGATCGTTTGTCAAACGTGACCGGATGCCTTCCAGGACGCGGTCCAGGGACTCCTCGGGCGGGGTGGCGCCGAGGTAGATGACGAACACGTGCCCGAACCGGGCCTCGTAGGCCGCGTGTGCCGCGCTCAGGGCGGTGTGGGCGGCGGAGTACATGCCGTCCGGGACGGGCGGCAGACATTCGCCCGCCAGTGCCTCCGCCAGGTCCGCCGGGGACAGGTCGTACGTGGCCTCGTCCGCCGCCGCGAGGAAGGAGTCCGCGTCGGGGTAGGGGCGGTGGTCGGCGATGCGGCGGGACCAGCGCAGGCTGTGGAGGCAGTGCAGGAGCAGCGCGCCGGCCTCGTCGTCGGGGGCGGCGTTGAAGGCGTCCAGCGGGGTGGGGAGATGGGGCACACGGTGGGCGGGCAGCGTGGTTCCTCGCGTCACATGCGGTGTGGCAGGGGATGCTGGGAGAGATGTGTCGTCGACGTTATCCAGGACGTTCACGGTGTGTCCGTTGGTTGCCTGAATTTCACCCGAACGGGAGAGTTTCAGAGCGGGTGGATGACGTCGGTGTGGTGGATGCGTCGTAGGTTGGGGCCGTGAGCCAGCACAGGCGCAGGCCTTCGGGACGGCAGGTCGCGCGGCGGCGGGCGGTGGTCGCCGCCGCCTTCGTGGGGACCGTCGCACTCGGTACGGGCATCGGGGTGTGGGCCGCCTCCGACGACGCCGACGGCGAGACGGCGGCTGGATCGGCCCGGCGGCCCTCCGGGAGCACCCAGGCCGCCTCGTCCGCCGCCCGGGCCGCCACCCCCACGCCCACGCCCACCCGCAGTTACCCCCTCTCCCAGGCCCCGCGCACCATCCCCGCCGTGCGCTCCCACACCGCCGCCCGGGGACCCGGCTGGCGCCCCGCGAAGAACGGGCGGGTCGTGGTGAGCGACCCGGCGCTGGTCGACGAGGGGCGGCTGACGGCGGGCGAGCTGGGGCTGACGTACGCCGGGCAGAAGGGCGCGAACGAGGACGTACGCGCCGGTGATCTGCGGCTCGACCTCGGCGGGACCGGGGACCCGGAGTCGTACACCATGACCGTGCGCGGCGGGTCGGTGCGGATCAGCGGGCCCGGGGACGCGGGCGTCTTCTACGGCACCCGGACGCTGAAGCAGGAGGTGCACGGCGGCGGCACCGCCCCCGAGGGGGTCGTGAAGGACCAGCCGGCCAAGCCGCAGCGCGGGTTCATGCTGGACATCGCGCGCAAGCCGTTCACCGCCGGGTGGATCGAGGCCCGGATGAAGGAGCTCGGCGATCTCAAGTACAACCAGTTCGGGCTGCACTTCTCCGACGACCAGGGCTTCCGGATCGAGTCCGCCACCCACCCCGAGATCGTCTCCAAGGACCATCTGACCAAGGCTCAGGTCAAGAGGATCGTCGCGCTCGCCGCGAGCCGGCACATCCAGGTCGTCCCCGAGATCGACTCGCCCGGCCACCTGGGCGCCGTCCTCGCCGCCCACCCCGAGCTGCAACTGCGCAACGCGCAGGGCGTCGCCGCCAAGGGCGCCGTCGACATCTCCCTGGACGCCTCCGCGAAGCTCGTCGACGACCTGCTCGACGAGTACGCCGACGTCTTCCCCGGCTCCTACTGGAACCTCGGCGGCGACGAGTACCAGGCCCTGACCGTCGCCGACCCGCAGGCCTCCTACCCGCAGCTCGCCGACGCCGCGCGGCAGGCGTACGGCGACTCGGGCACCGTCGCCGACCTCACCACCGGCTGGCTGGGCGACCGCGCCGACACCGTCCGCGCCCACGACCGCACCCTGCGGGTCTGGAACGACGGCTTCTTCCGGGACACCTCCGTGCAGCCCGCCGAGGACCTCCAGGTCGCCTACTGGACCGGCAAGGAGATCGGCGCCCGGCAGCCGGTGGAGTACCTGAGCGCCGGGCGCGAGGTCCTCAACTACAACGACGAGTTCCTCTACTACGTCCTCGGCGAGCCCAACACCTTCGTCTATCCGACCGGGCAGCGGATCTACCAGCAGTGGACCCCGCGCGTGCTGCGCGGCACCACGGCCGTCTCCGCCGCTTACGACGCGCAGATCCTCGGCGGCTCGTTCGCGGTCTGGTGCGACCTCGCGGGCTCCCAGACGCAGGACCAGGTGGCCGCCGGCATCCGGATGCCGCTGCGGGCCACCGCGCAGAAACTCTGGGACCCGCGCACCCCGGCGCTGTCGTGGACCGCGTTCAAGGGACTCGCGGACAAGCTGGGCTGATACGCGATCAGAGGTGGACGTACGGCGGTGGCGGGCCGTATGTTCCGCTTCCGCGCGCGGACCGGGGGAGGGTGCCGTGCCTACCCCGGGGGGACACCGCCTTGATCTGCGCCCGCTGTCACCACTTCGCCGCCGCGCCCGGCGCCACCCTGTGCCACCGCTGCCTGGGCGACTCGTCCGAGCCCGTCCCGGCGTTCGGCAGTTCACCGGGGCTGTGGCTGCGCTCGCCGGTCGGGCTCGGCTGGGCCGCCGTGGTGCTGCTCGGGGTCGTCATCGCCGCCGATCTGTTCGCCGTCTGCGCGGACCTCGTCCAGTACGACGCCGCGGGCGCGCTGGCCGACGGCGAGCCGAGCGCCGCCGCCTTCCGCCGGGCCGAGCGCGCCGACTCGCTCCTGGCCGCGGCCGCCGGGGCCCAGGCCGTCGCGCTGGTCGCCTGCGTGATCGTGTACCTGTGCTGGTTCCAGCGGGTGCGGGCCAACGCCCAGGTCTTCAACCCGCTGGGGCACAGCAGGTCGCCGGGCTGGGCGATCGGCGGCTGGTTCGTGCCTGTGGTGAACCTCTGGTTCCCGCGCCGGATCACCCTCGACATCTGGGACGCCAGCAGCCCCTGGGGCACGACCCGTTCGTACGCGCTGGTCAACGCCTGGTGGACGCTGTGGCTGGCCTCGCTGTTCGCCGACCGTGCCGCCACGACCGGCCACGGCGACACCGAGGGCGCGGCCCAGGTCCGCGACGGCGCCCTGCGGATGGTGATCTCGGACTCCCTCGACATCGCCGCCGCCGTCCTCGCCGTCCTCCTCGTGGTGCGGCTGACCCGGATGCAGCACGAGAAGGCGATGGCGGGCGCCGCCCCGGCCGCGCTCTGACGCACGGCCGCACGCGTCTGGCGGACTGCCCTGCCCCTGTGGTGTATTCGGCCCGGAAGACGAGGGGGAGGGGCCGGTATGGGCCACTGGGGGTATTTCGTCGTCGGACGCGGCGGACTTCCGCCCGACGGGGGCGTGCTGCGGACCTCGGCTCCCGAGGGCTGGCAGGTGTGGCAGTACGACAGCCCGGACGCCGACGTCGGCAGCATGAACGCCCTCGCCGCGCGCACCGGTTCGCCCGCGCTGTTCGGCTATGTGATGGACGGCGCCTGTGTGGTCGTCGAGGCGGCGGGACCGGAGAGCGGCGGCTGGACCACCTGCCTGGGCCGGGCCGCGGCGGGCCGGTATCTGGGGGTCGGCGAACAGGGACTGTCCCTGGAGGACTACTTCCTCGAACCCTGGGACGCCGCCGGCCGCGCCGTCGCCTGGGCGGCCGAGGCCGGGCACACCGTCGGCGCCGACGCGCTCCTCGCCGTCCTGGGCGCCGACCCCGACCCGTCGGCGCCGTTGGCCGAAAACCCCTTCTTCCGGCTGCTCGACCTGCTGGGCGTCGTACCGCTGTGACACTCCCGGCGGATCGCACGCAGTTAGGGGAAGTGCGGGCTCCGTAAAGGTCGGCGCCTTGGTATGGACCGGTGTGGGAGGCGTGGCATGAGCCTGGTGGAGCTGATCGCGCAGGCCGATGAACGCGGACTGGCCGCCAGCGGACTGGCCTGTTTGGATCGGTGCGTGCCGCTGCTCGGCGGGGACGACCTGGTGCTGCGGCCACTGTGGACGAGCCTCGCCGACGGCTCCGACTGGGGCGAGGGACTGGAGAAGGCGCGCGGCTCGCTCGGCACCGGTGAGACGGCCGCCGGGGACGCCGACGAGGCCGAGGTGCTCGCCCGCCGGATGCTCGCCGCCGCGCCCGAGTCGCACGACGGGGCCGGCATCCGGGTCTGGGCCGACGCCTGCTCCGTCGCCTCGCTGCAGATCCACCGGCTCCTGGACCCCGCCGAGGGTGCGGCAGCCCCGGCCGCCGCCCGCCGCGAGGGCGGCGCCGAGGGGATGTCCCCGCTGGTCGCCGCCGAACTCCGGCGCCAGGTCACCGTCCTCGAACTGATCGCCGGCCACGGCGCGGCCGGACTGCGCCGCGCGCTGGACGTCTCCACCGAGGGCCGCCGGGTGCTGCGCGCGGTGGTCTCCCGCCGGGCCCGCGGCCGGGCCTGAACTGCCGGACCTGAGAGATTCCTGTGCGTGCCGTGCGGTGGAGCTGCGGCGGACTTGAGGGGGTCCTGCGCCGGTTGCGGAAACAGCCCGGATCCGGGTGACGAAAACGCCGCTGACCTCGCTCTTCCCTATGTGACAGCCCACTACGTGACAGCACAGCAGCAGCCCAGGCCGCACGCAGCCGGGAAACCGGCCCGCTGGGCGGCGGACGCGGTGGCCATGATGCGCGAGGGTGCGCGGGTCCGGCTCGACTACTCGGCGCAGAGCCTGTGGCGGGTCGACCGGACGATCGAGGAGATACGCCGGGAGGGCGCGCCGTACGACGCCGTGCGGGAGATGCTCCGCGGCCTCGGGGCCTACGCCGGCGAGGTGATCGTCCGGCAGGGCGGCGGCGAATGGTGGGCGTCGGGCGGCGACCACTGGATCCGCACCCACGACGGACGGCTGTGGGACCCCATCGACGAGGCCCGGCGCTGCTACGGCGGCCACGGCTCGCTGCGGCTGCTGTGCCGGGACGCGGTGGCGTAGCCGACCCGGCGCCGGGGTTTCGGCAAAAACCCCGTAATTGGAGACGCGGCCGTTCCCAACTGGCCCTGGCGGAGGCACGATTGACCCATGGCCGAAAACCGACGCTGGTGGGCCCTGGTCGTCATCGCACTGGCCCAGCTGATGGTCGTGCTCGACATGACCATCGTCAATATCGCGCTCCCCTCCGCCCAGACCGCCCTGCACATGTCGGACGGGAACCGGCAGTGGGTCATCACCGCCTACACGCTCGCCTTCGGCGGACTGCTGCTGCTCGGCGGCCGGATCGCCGACCTGGCCGGACGGAAGATGGCGTTCCTGACCGGGCTCGTCGGCTTCGCCGCCGCCTCCGCGCTCGGCGGGGCCGCGGTCAACGAGGGGATGCTCTTCGGGGCGCGGGCGCTGCAGGGCGTGTTCGCCGCGCTGCTCGCCCCGGCCGCGCTGTCGCTGCTCGCGACCACCTTCACCGACCCGAAGGACCGCGGGAAGGCGTTCGGCATCTTCGGCGCGATCATCGGCGCCGGCGCGGCGGTCGGGCTGCTCGCGGGCGGCTTCCTCACCCAGTACCTGGACTGGCGCTGGTGCCTGTACGTCAACGTGCCGATCGCGCTGGTCGCGTTCGCCGGTGCCTGGGCCCTGCTGCCCGGCGGCGGCCGCCACCCGGACGCCCGTCTCGACGTACCCGGCGCCCTGCTCGGCTCGGCCGGCATGCTCGCCCTGGTCTACGGCTTCTCCGAGGCGGAGTCCCGGAGCTGGACCGACTCCCTGGTCCTGACGCTGCTGATCGGCGGGGCCGCCCTGCTCGGCCTCTTCGGGCTCTGGCAGACCCGCGCCCCGGTCCCGCTGCTCCCCATGACCGTGGTCCGCGACCGGCAGCGCATCGGCGCCTTCCTCACGGTGCTGCTCGTCACCATCGGCATGTTCGGCGTCTTCCTCTTCCTCACCTACTACATGCAGCGCGTCCTCGGGTACTCGCCGGTGAAGACCGGCGTCGCCTACCTCCCCATCACCGTCGGCATGGTCACCGGCTCCACCCAGATCGCCGCCCGGCTGCTGCACCGGGTCCCGCCGCGCGTGCTGATGGTCCCCGGGCTGCTGATGGCGGCCGGAGCACTCGCGCTGATAGCCCAGGTCGGGGTCGAACCCGCGTACGCCTCGCACATCCTGCCCGGCATGCTGATGCTCGGCCTCGGCATGGGTACGGCGATGATGACCTCGGTCTCCCTGGCCACCGGCGGGGTCGCCCCGCGCGACTCGGGCGCGGCCTCGGCCACCTTCAACACCGCCCAGCAGGTGGGCGGTTCGATCGGCACCGCGCTGCTCAACACCATCGCCGCGAGCGTCACCACCCGGTACGCCGGCGCGCACGCCGCGAGCATCCCGAACCGGGCGCTGCTCGAGGCGAAGGCCGCGGTGCACGGCTTCAACGTGGCGACCTGGTGGGCGATGGCCGCGCTGCTGCTGGGCGCGCTCGTCGCCGGAGTGGTCGTGAACGCGGACCGGGCGCCCGTCCCGCTGGAAGCGCGGGAGCGGACGCCCGAACCGGTGGACTCGGCCACCTGAGCCGCCTCTGCGGCTACTTGAGGTAAACCAGGCCGTCCGTCGTGACCGTCGGGCGGCCGCTGGTGCCGACCACCACGATCTTCACCGTGTGCTTGGCACTGCTGGACCAGCTCTTGGTCCAGATCGCCTGGCGGTAGGAGGTCGTCGCCGACTTCAGGTCGACGGTCGCGACCTTGGTGCCGTCGACGTACACGTACGCCTGGCCCGAGGTGGCCGCCCGGCTGACCACCCAGGAGGCGGACCGGCCGGTGAAGGTCCAGGTCAGGCTCGCGTTCTTGGAGCCGCTGGAGTACGACTTGCCGCCCAGGTAGTTGGTGGACGAACGGGCCGTCCAGGTACCGGACCTGACGGCCGAGGTCTCCTGGAGGATCACCGGGGTGAAGGACGGCGACGAGGTGCGGGTGTTGCCCGCGTAGTCGGACGCCTTCATCGACCAGGTGGACGCCGAGCCCGGCTTGGCGGTGCGGCTGGAGCTGGTCGTGGTCGGGCCGAAGGCGGCCGTCGTCGGGGAGAGCAGGCTCACCGACTTCAGCGCCGCGTCGTCGGCGGCCTTCCAGCCGAGGGTGACCGGGACGGCGGTGGTGCTGACGGTGCCGGTGCGCAGGGAGAGCTTCGGCGCCGTGGTGAAGGTGGGCGCGGTGGTGTCGGTGACGACGGTGACCGCGGCGGTCGTCGTGGTCCTGCCGGACTGGTGCACGGCCCGGACGGCGACGGTGTGGCTGCCCGCGGCGAGCGTGGCGCTCGCCGAGGTCGCCGTACCGGAGGCGGTGGCGGCCACCTTGCCGTCCACCAGCACCTGGAACGTCGAGATCAGCGAACCGGGCGTGGTCGTCGACCACTTCGCCGTGACCGTGCCCTTGGTGTAGTACGTCGAGCCGGACAGGCCCGCGCCGGACAGCGAGGTGAGCTTCAGGCCCTGCACCGGGCCGGCCGCCCAGGCACGGACGGTCGGCAGCTGCGGGTAGAGCGAGTTGCCGGGGCACTGGGTGTTGTAGCCGTCGCGGTGACCGGAGATCCGGTTGAAGGTGTACGCGGTGCCCGAGGTGAAGGCGGTGCCGAAGTAGTTGGTCTGGGTCGCGCCCGCCGTGAGCTTCACGGTGCCGGCCGGGTCGGCGCCGTACTGGCCGAGCTTCCAGGCCGCGAGCCGGGCGATCGACGTCAGGGCCGCGTCCGTGGCACCGGCGGTGGTGTAGTCACCGAGCACCGCGATACCGGCCGACTCCCGGTTCCAGCCGTAGGTGTGGGCGCCGAGCACCGGCAGGTCGACCCCGCCCTTGCGGCCCTCGAAGATCGTGCCGCACTTGTCGACCAGGAAGTTGTAGCCGATGTCGTTCCAGTGCTCGGTCTGCGTGTGGTACGCGTAGATGCCCCGGACGATCGCCGGGGACTGCGCGCACGTGTAGTCGTTGGTGCCGTCCGTGTGGTGCACGAAGACGGCCTTCACGTCCGCGTTGTAGTCCGACGGGTCCGGGCTCAGCGACTCGTCGGCGCCCCATCCGGCCCGCGAGACGATCGGCGGCTCGGGCACGGTGGACGGCGGAGCGGTGGGGGTACTGGCGGACGCGCTCGCCGAAGCCGAAGCCGAAGCCGACGCCGAAGCCGACGCGGATGCCGTCGCCGAGGGCGACTCGGAGACGGAGGCCGAGTCGCTCGGGGCGGCGGAGCCGGAGGCCGTCGCGGACTCGGCGGCCGAGGGGGACTCGGCGGGCGACTCGGAGTCGGCCGGCGACTGTGAGTCGGCGGGTGACGCGCTGTCACTCGGGCTCCCCTCCACCACGAATCCCGCGGGCTCGGCCTTCGCCTCCGCGTCGGTCACCACCCCGGGGTCGACCAGGTTCACCTGGAGCCCCCTGGGCAGCCCGGAGCTGGTGGAGCCGTCCCGGTGGACGACCTGGACCTGGACGCCGTCGGAGGGGCCGACCCACAGCGGCTCGGAGGCGCCGCGCGCGTCGGCGCCGGCCTCCGGGTCCTCCAGCGGGTCGGCGGCCTCCAGGTCGTGCCAGGCGGTCCACTCCCCGGTGCCGACGGACCGGGTGCGCACCTGGGCCGTACCGTGCAGCCGCTTGGTCGCACCCGTCCACGAGACGCCGAGCAGCGAGAACTGCCTGGTGTCCGTGCGCGGCAGCTTCCGCTCGCCGCTCGCGCCGCCCGTCAGCGCCAGGTCGTACACCTTCACCGGCCGCTTGGCCTGTCCGCCGGCCCCGTGACCGGCGGACGGGCTGGCGACGGCGTACGACACCACGCCCCCGCCGCCCAGGACCACCGCCCCCAGCGTCAGCCACACCCGCCGCTTCACGCTCAGCGGTCTGTACGCACGCTTCCCGCGTGGACTCACTCGTCCCCACCCCTAGAAGAAGACCATCACTGTCACACCTGTCAGGCCCTGTCACGCCTGTCACACAGGCAACGCTTAGACACAGCGTCCGGAGCTGACCAAACGTCACTCACCACAAACGGATCCGGCCGACTGTGACACTTCTGTGAGGCCGGACGCTGGTGATCGTGGGGGCTGTGCGCACCGCCGGACGGGGCGCACGGACGAGGTCGGGTTCGCGGAGCCCGATTCGCACTCGGTACGAACGAGGAACGTGTTGAGCCAGGGAGGGCGGACCCGCCGCGCGCAGGCCTACGACGGCGAGCTCGGCGACGCCGTGGCGCGCGCCCAGGAAGGCGACGAGGCCGCGTTCGCGGTCGCGTACCGGCTGGTGCAGCCCGGTCTGCTCGGCTACCTCCGCGGGATCGTCGGTGACGACGCCGAGGACGTGGCCGCCGACGCCTGGCTGGAGATAGCCCGGGACCTGGGCCGGTTCAAGGGCGACGGAGCGGGTTTCCGGGGCTGGACGGCGACCATCGGCCGGCACCGGGCGCTGGACCATCTGCGCCGGCTGAAGGTACGGCCCCGGTCGACGGCGCTGGAGCAGGACGTGCTGGACCTGCCGGGCACGTACAGCACCCATGACCAGGCCCTGGAGGCGCTCTCCACCGAGCGGGCCCTGGAACTGGTCCGCTCGCTGCCCCGCGACCAGGCGGAGGCGGTGCTGCTGCGGGTGGTGGTCGGCCTGGACGGCCCGGCCGCCGCCCGGGTGCTCGGCAAGCGCCCGGGCGCGGTGCGCACCGCCGCCCACCGGGGGCTGAAGGGCCTGGCCCGGCGGCTGGGTGCGGCGGGTGTGACGCAGGAGGATCCCCGGACGCTGGGGGAGTCGACATGAACGCCAAGGACGGCGCGCACGACGGGAACGCGATGAACGCCCACGACGGCAGGAACGTCAGGGGCGGCAGGAGTGGCCACGACGGGCGGCCGTCGGACAGGGATGGACAGGGACATGGGTGAACGGCGAAGCGACGATGCCGAGCGCGGCCGTCGGCACGCGCACCCCGACGGCGCGGTGCCCGAGGCCGGGGCCGCCGGTCCGGCGCTGGAGGTGCTGCTCGCCGCCGCCATCCGCGGGGACGGCCCCGACACCGAGGGCGAACGGCTGGCGGTGGCCGCGTTCCGGACCGCCCGGGACGCCGGCGCGCACCGGGCGCGGACCCGGCGCCGGGACGACTGGCGCCCGCGCGAGCAGCGGCGCACCCGCCGCTCGGTGAAGGCGACCCTGACGATGGCCCTGGCGAGCCTCACCCTGGGCGGGGTCGCGGTCGCCGCGATCGGCTCGGTGCACTCCTCGGACCACGGCCACGACGACGGCCGGCGGCCCGGCTCCGCGCCGAGCACGCCGGGCGGCTCCGCCGGCCGGCCGGCCACGGACGACCCCGGCACCCCCGGGCGCACCGGCCCGTCCGAGCGCCCCGTCACCGCGCAGGACACCGAGGCCCACTGCCGGGCCTACGAGAAGGTCAAGGACAACGGCCGGGCGATGGACTCGACGGCCTGGCAGCGGCTGATCCAGGCAGCCGGCGGTGAGACGAACGTAACCGCGTACTGTGCCGAGCTGCTGTCCCAGACGGCGACAACCGGGAAGAAGACCGCCAAGCCCGGCAACACGAAGAAGCCCGGCGACACGGGCAACTCGGGCAAGGGCAAGTCCGCGAGCGGCAAGGGCGACTGACTCCGCGAGTCGGCGGCCGGATGATCAACCGGCCCCGGGTGCCCCCGCGTTGGCGCGCCGAGCGGCACCGAGGCAACGGCCGGGGCCGCCACCCCCCACAGGAGAGGCCCCGGCCGTCGCGCGGCACGGACCGCGCGGCGGCCCGTACTCTCTTCAGCGCCATGAGTGCGTTTTCTGTCACACCCCACGGCGTCACGAGTTAGTTGCATCTTGTACGGACATGGACGGGGAACGGATTCAGTGCGTAACGTGCAGTTCGCGCCGGGCCGTAGAAGACGCATGACCACCGCAACCATCCACGGCCCCGAACACCGCAACCATCAATTGAGGAACCACGACGGCGAGGAACCACGTCCGCGAGAGCGGCGCCGGTTTAGGCGCAAAGAGGGATATCGGGTGCTGGGGGACGACGCGGAGCTGACCGCCGCGGTACGTGCGGCACAGGACGGGGACGAGACGGCGTTCCGCGTCGTCTACCGCGCGGTCCAGCCCCGCCTGCTCGGATACGTCCGAACGCTGGTCGGTGACCCGGACGCCGAGGACGTCGCCTCCGAGGCCTGGCTGCAGATCGCCCGGGACCTGGACCGGTTCAGCGGCGACGCGGACCGGTTCCGCGGCTGGGCCGCCCGGATCGCCCGCAACCGCGCCCTCGACCACATACGGATGCGCGGCCGCCGCCCCGCGATCGGCGGCGACGAGACGGAACTGACCGGCCGGGCCGCCGAGTCGGACACCGCCGGCGAGGCCATCGAGGCGCTGACCACCGACTCCACCCTCGCCCTCATCGCCCGGCTGCCGCAGGACCAGGCCGAGGCGGTCGTCCTCAGGGTGGTCATGGGCCTCGACGCCAAGACCGCCGCCGATACCCTCGGCAAACGCGCCGGCGCCGTGCGGACGGCGGCCCACCGGGGCCTGAGGAAACTCGCGGAACTCCTCGGCGCCGACCCGGACAAGGCGGGCGTCCTGGACGCGCTTCCGCCCCAGCGAGAACCGAATGATCGTGCGGTGACGTCCGCGAGTGTGACGCATACGCGTTCGCGGACGCAGAAGGACATGTGATGGCCGACGAGCAGGACAAGTGGCTGAACCGGGCGACGGCGGAACGTCTGCTGCGCGGTGAGTCGCTGGAAGCCGTCGACGCATCCGTCCGTGACCAGGCAGAACGCCTCGCGAGCAGGCTGGGCGCGCTCTCCGTGCCGGCCGTGCCCGCCGACATCGAACTTCCTGGTGAGGAAGCCGCTTTGGCTGCCTTCCGCAAAGCGCGCGAATCCGCCGAGGGCGAGCGGACCGCCCTGGCGCGGCAGCCGGGGAGGACCGGGCGGAGCGCCGACGCGGGGCTCTTCCGGATCGGCGCCGGTACCGGGCCGCTCCGTGCCCCGGGCTGGGCCCGCCCCGCTCGGTTCGCCCTCGCCGCCGCGCTGACCGTCGGCATGCTCGGCGGGGTCGCGGCGGCGGTGGGCACCGGTGTGCTGCCGACCCCGTTCGGCGACGACCGCCCCGCGCCGGGGGCCTCCGTCTCGGCCGCCGGCACCCCCGCGCAGCCGCAGGGTTCGACCTCGCCCGAGTCCCTGCTCGGCGGCGAGACCGGCACACCCTCCTCCGGCACCCCGTCCGGCGGCTCCGGGACGTCCTCGCCCGACCCCTCCGGCAAGCCGCAGGGGCGGGACACCGACTCGGCCGGCACCCCCACCGGCCGGTGGGGCGGTGCGCTGACCTCCTGCCGGGCCATCCTGAACGGCAAGCCGCTGGGCGCCGACCGCAAGCGCACCCTGGAAGGACTGGCGGGCGGCGCCGGCCGGGTGAACAGGTTCTGCAGGACCGTCCTCGGCTCCGGCCTGACCGCCGGCAGGGACGGCACCGTCGGCGACGACAAGGGCGGCTCGGGCGGCGGCCGGGGCAGCGGCAGCGGTCAGGGCGGCGACAACGGCCAGGGCGGTGACGGCGACGGCCGGCCGGGCCGGACCGGCGGTTCCGGCGACGGCAACGGCGAGGGCAACGACCACCACGAGGACGGCGCGGCCTCACCCGCCCCGACGGGCTTCGCACCCCTGCTGCCGAACCAGCCCGTCGCCACCCCCGCCCCGACGTACAGCGCGCTTTGACCTTTAGGTACCGCTGTGACCTGCGGTTTTGAAAGTCGCTGAACTTTTTTCCCGCAGGGTGTGACGTTTTCAGAGGCGGCGGCGCAGTAAAGAGTGAGCCGACTGGTCATCGGCCGTCGCACAGAGCCGGGGTTCCCCCCGTACCTGCGGCTCGTGCATTGGCGCGGGCGGGACACGTTCCCCCGGTCCCGCCCGCGCCCCACACTTCTTCGCGCCCCGCTCACCAGTACACGACGACCTTGTCGCCGTTGCGCACCTGGGCGAACAGCCGCGAGATCGCCGCCTCGTCCCGCACGTTGACACAGCCGTGCGAGCCGCCCGCGTAGCCCCGCGCCGCGAAGTCGTACGAGTAGTGCACCGCCTGGCCACCGCTGAAGAACATCGCGTACGGCATCGGGGAGTGGTAGAGCGTCGAGAAGTGGTGCCGTGACTTCCAGTAGACGTGGAACACCCCCTCACGAGTCGGGGTGAACTGCGTCCCGAACCGCACCGACATCGTCGACACCGTCCGCCCGTCGACCATCCAGCGCAGCGTCCGGCTGGTCTTGCTGATGCACAGCACCCGCCCGGTCAGGCAGCGCCGATCGGGCGCGGCGGCCGGCTGACCGCCCATCAGGTACAGCTCCCACTTCCCCGGCCGGTGCGTCATCCCGACCAGCCGCCGCCAGGTCACGGCGTCCGTCTCACCCGTCCGGGGCAGCCCGCGCTTGCCCTGGAACCCCTTGACCGCCTGGACCGTGAGGTCGTCGTAGGTCCCCGTCGGCCCGTCGAACAGCCAGGCGACCTGGCGCAGCCGGGCCTGGAGCTCCCGGACGCCGGGACCGGTGTCGCCGCGGGTGTACACGATGTGCGGCGGGGTGGTCTCGACGGCGGACGGGGCGGGGGTGGGCTTCGCACCGGCCGTCCTGCCGGGCGGGGAGCTGTGCGGGAGCTCGATGCGGATGGGCGAGTGCCCCTTGGCGTCCCCGCTCGTCGGCTGCGCGGTGCAGCCGACGAGCACGGCGAGGGCGGCGACCGCGACGGCGGGCCGCCCCACGATCCGGGAGGCGTCCGAGAACTCGGTGACCTTCATGCCGAGGATGCTTCCCCGCGTGACCGCCGTCGAACAAGAGGGCATGGTGGGAAGGAGGAGACACACCGGCGTACAGGCGCACTGCGGAGGTCACCCACCATGGCCCGTGAGTCGGAGTCCGGACTGCCCGTCGACCCGGTCTACGGCCCGTCGGCCCTGGCCGGCTGGGACCCGGCGGAGAAACTCGGCGACCCGGGGTCGTACCCCTTCACCCGGGGCGTCTACCCGACGATGTACACCCACCGCCCTTGGACCATGCGCCAGTACGCGGGCTTCGGTACGGCGGCGGAGTCCAACGCCCGCTACCGGCAGCTGATCGCCCACGGCACCACGGGCCTGTCCGTCGCCTTCGACCTGCCCACCCAGATGGGCTACGACTCGGACGCGCCGATCGCGCACGGCGAGGTCGGCAAGGTGGGCGTGGCGATCGACTCGGTCGACGACATGCGGGTGCTGTTCGACGGGATCCCGCTGGACCGGGTGTCGACGTCGATGACGATCAACGCCCCGGCGGCCGTGCTCCTGCTGCTGTACCAGCTGGTGGCGGAGGAGCAGGGCGTACCGGCCGGCGCCCTGACCGGCACGATCCAGAACGACGTGCTGAAGGAGTACATCGCGCGGGGGACGTACATCTACCCGCCCCAGCCGTCGCTGCGGCTCACCGCGGACATCTTCCGCTACTGCCGGACCGAGATCCCGAGGTGGAACACCATCTCCATCTCCGGCTACCACATGGCCGAGGCGGGGGCCTCTCCCGCGCAGGAGATCGCCTTCACCCTCGCCGACGGCATCGCGTACGTGCGCACGGCGGTCGCCGCGGGGATGGACGTGGACGACTTCGCCCCCCGGCTGTCCTTCTTCTTCGTGGCGCGTACGACGCTCCTTGAGGAGGTCGCCAAGTTCCGTGCCGCGAGGCGTATGTGGGCGCGGGTGATGCGGGAGGAGTTCGGGGCGCGGGACCCCCGGTCGATGATGCTGCGCTTCCACACCCAGACGGCGGGCGTCCAGCTGACGGCGCAGCAGCCGGAGGTGAACCTGGTCCGGGTGGCGGTCCAGGGCCTGGCCGCGGTCCTCGGCGGCACCCAGTCGCTGCACACGAACGCCTTCGACGAGGCCATCGCCCTGCCCACGGACAGGAGCGCGCGGCTGGCGCTGCGCACCCAGCAGGTGCTGGCGCACGAGACCGACGTGACGGCCACGGTGGATCCGTTCGCGGGTTCGTACGCGGTCGAGCGGATGACGGACGACGTGGAGGAGGCGGCCCTCGGCCTGATGCGCCGGGTCGAGGACCTGGGCGGCGCGGTGGCGGCGATCGAGCGGGGCTTCCAGAAGGGCGAGATCGAGCGGAACGCGTACCGCATCGCGCGGGAGACCGACGCGGGGGAGCGGGTGGTGGTGGGCGTCAACCGGTTCCGGCTGGACGAGGAGGAGCCCTACGAGCCGCTCCGCGTCGACCCGGCCATCGAGGCCCGGCAGGCGGAACGCCTCGCCCGGCTGCGCGCCGAACGGGACCGGCCGGCCGTCGACTCGGCCCTGGCCGCCCTGCGGAAGGCGGCCGGCGGCGACGACAACGTGCTGCCCCCGATGCGGGAGGCGCTGCGGGCCCGGGCGACGGTCGGCGAGGTGTGCGACGCGCTGCGGGAGGTGTGGGGCGTGTACGTCCCGACCGACGCCTTCTGACCCGGGCCGGAGGCGTTGTCGGACGTCCGTGCGAGACTTCTTCGCATGTTCGGCGTCATCGATCTCCCCACCTATCTGGCAGGACTCGTCCTGATCGTCCTGCTGCCCGGCCCCAACTCCCTGTACGTGCTCTCCGTCGCCGCCCGCCAGGGCGTACGGGCCGGTTACACCGCCGCCGCGGGCGTGTGGTGCGGCGACACCGTGCTGATGACGCTGTCGGCGGCCGGGGTGGCCTCGCTGCTCCAGGCCAACGCCGTGCTGTTCGGGATCGTGAAGTACGCGGGCGCCGGATACCTGACCTGGCTGGCGATCGGGATGCTGCGAGCGGCCCGGCGCATGTGGCGGTCGCGGAGGGAACGGGCGGCGGTGGAGGCGGCCCCGGTCGCCGCCGCGGCGGAGCGGCCGTACCGCCGGGCCCTGGTGGTCAGCCTCTTCAACCCCAAGGCGATCCTGTTCTTCGTCGCCTTCTTCGTGCAGTTCGTCGACCCCGGGTACGCCTACCCGGCCCTGTCCTTCGTCGTCCTGGGCGCCTTCGCCCAGCTGGCCAGCTTCCTCTACCTCAGCGCCCTCATATTCAGCGGCACCCGGCTGGCCGACGCGTTCCGCCGCCGCAAGCGGATGTCGGCGACGGCCACCTCGGCGGCGGGGGTGCTGTTCCTGGGCTTCGCGGTGAAGCTGACGCTCGCCGGCGCCTGAGCGCGGCGGTTCGTGACAGGCCTGGCCATGGTGCGGCCCGCCCATCATGCTGGGACCCGTCCACCAGTGGACCCTCGCCCCATGCCGCCCGTTCCGCCGCGCAGAAGGAAGCAACCGACGATGGCCGACACCCGTGCCGAGAGCACCGCCGGGACACCCGAGGAGACCGAGACGGCCGAGGCGGGGGAGGGGGCCGAGGAGGCAACCGGGGACCGGCCGGCGAGTCCGGAGCGGCTGATCTACTTCTCGGACGCGGTGGTGGCCATCGCGATCACCCTGCTCGCCCTGGAACTGCCCCTCCCCACCGGGGACGTCCACGGCAACGGCGAGGTACTGCACTTCCTGCGCGAGCATCTGTCCGAGTACGCCGCCTTCCTGGTCAGCTTCTGGGCCATCGCCGTCCACTGGCTGATCCACCAGCGGCTGTTCCGGTACGTCACCGGGCTCTCGGGCGGCGCCATCCGGTGGAACCTGCTCTGGCTGCTCGCGATCGTCGTCACGCCGTTCACCACGAAGCTGCTGACCAGCGAGGCCGACGCGTTCCAGGTCCAGTTCATCGTGTACGCGGCCAACCAGGTCCTGACCGGTCTGTTCTTCCGGCTGGCCTTCACGGACCTGCGCAGGTCCGGGGGGTTGCGCACCCCCGCGTCACCGGAGGCCGTGTCGGACGTCATGAGCTGGCTGACCGCGATGATCGTGGCCTTCCTGATCTCGATCCCGGTCGCGCTGGTCACCCACTGGGCGGCCGTGTGCTGGGCACTGATCCCGGCGATACGGGCCGGCCTCCGTCTCCTGCGGCGCACGCCCCGGACCGCCGCCGCGGCCTGAGCCCCGCACCGCGGTCGCCCCCCCCCGGCCCTACCCCGCGTCCAGGGCTCCGGTGCGCGCCGCGTACGCCCGCAGCCCCTCGGCCGTGTCGCCCGCCCAGCCCACATAGCCGTCCGGGCGGACCAGGAACACGCCAGGGCCGTAGGACTCCGGGGCCGGCAGGCCGCGCACCCCGTCGACCGGTTCGGGGGTCAGCAGGGTCCAGTGCGGTCCCCGGAACGCGTCGAACATCCGCACCCCGGCCGCGTTGCGCCCGTCGGGCGCGCGGTCTCCGGCCCGCACCGGGCCGGGGTCCTTCCGGGTCTCCTCCGTCAGCGAGGACTCCCGGTAGCCGAGCCCCAGCTGGACCGTCGCCTCGCCCCGCCGCACCTCGCCCCGGTGCACGCCCGTCGAGAGGTCCAGCATGGCGGCGGCGTTGGCGCGGCGCTCCTCCTCGTAGGTGTCGAGGAGTCCCTCCGGGGCTCTGCCGCCGAGCACCGCGCCCAGCTTCCAGCCCAGGTTGTAGGCGTCCTGGACGCTGGTGTTCAGTCCCTGGCCGCCGGCCGGGGAGTGCACATGGGCCGCGTCGCCGGCCAGGAGGACCCGGCCCGCCCGGAAGCGGTCGGCCAGGGCGGCACGGGGGCGGAAGTCGGAGGCCCAGTGGAGTTCGGTGACATCGGACGCGGCCAGCGGGGCGTACGCCGTCACCAGCCGCCGGACGCCCTCCAGGGACAGGTCGGCGTCCGTGCCCTCCGGCAGCTTCGCCGCCAGCTGGAAGTCCTCCGTGCCGGCCAGCGGGCAGAGCGCCACGCCGTACCCGTCGCCGCCGGCGAAGACATGCCAGTGGTCGCGGTCGAGGCCCCGTACCCGCAGGTCGGCGACCAGATACGGGCTCGGGTCCACCGACTCCCCGGTCATCCCCACGCCCACCGCGCGCCGTACGGCCGACCGCCCGCCGTCCGCCGCCACCACGTACCGCGCGCGAGCCGTCGTACCGTCGGCGAAGCGGACCGTCACCCCCTCCGTGTCCTGCTCCAGGTCCACCACCGCGCGCCCGAACGCGACCCGGCCGCCCAGCTCCCGCAGCCGCGCGTACAGGACCTCCTGCGTCCGCCACTGCGCGACCATCAGCGGTTCGGTGTACGGCGCGCCCTCGTCCGCCGCCACCGCGTCGAACATCGGCCCCGCCTCCTGCCGTTCGCCGTCCTTCCAGACCAGCCGCGGCGGGTAGAGCCCGCCGGCCGCGCGCATCGCCTCGCGCACCCCGAGGTCGTCGAAGACCTCCTGGGTCCGGGGCTGGATCCCCTTGCCGCGTGACCCCGGGAACAGCTTCTCGCCCGCCTCCACGACCAGCGCGTCCACCCCGCGCCGGGCGAGGTCGATGCCGAGGGTGAGTCCGGTGGGACCCGCACCCACCACCAGAACATCCAGCGCATCCATCGCATATCTCCTTAACGTCGTTAAGTGCCGTCGACGGCAAGGCTGCCCTTAACGCTGTTAAGCTGTCAAGTGTGAGTACGGAACGACGCGCACCCCTGGACCGCCGGCGGGTCGCCGACACGGCCCTGCGCCTGCTGAACGAGACCGGCCTCGACGGCCTGACCCTCCGGGCCATCGCCCGGGAACTCGACGTCAAGGCCCCGGCCCTGTACTGGCACTTCAAGGACAAGCAGGCGCTGCTCGACGAGATGGCGACCGAGATGCACCGCCGGATGCTCACCGGCACGGAGCCCGACCCCGCCGACACCTGGCAGGACCGGCTGCGCAGGACGAGCCGCGGCCTGCGCACGGCCCTGCTCGGCTACCGCGACGGCGCCAAGGTCTACAGCGGCTCACGCTTCACGGGCATCGACCACGCCCACCAGCAGGAGGCCGGCCTGCGTGTCCTGACCGAGGCCGGCTTCACCCTGGCCCAGGCGGTCCGGGCGGGCATGACGGCGCACGCCTACACGATCGGCTTCGTCACCGAGGAGCAGGGCGTCCACCCCCTCCCGGGAGAGCGCCGGGAGGGCTACGACCTCGACGAACGCGCCCGCCTGCTCGCCGACTTCCCCCTCTCGGCAGCGGCGGGCCGGGAGATCTTCACCGACCACGGCAGCCACTTCGAGGAGGGCCTGGAACTGGTGCTCGCCGGAATCAGCGCACGGTACAAGATCAACTGACGCGCCCCCCGGTTCCCCAGGGGCGCGGGGAACGGCGCGACCAGCCCCCACCCACCCGCACCCGCCCGACCACAACACCTGGCACCCCCCGTAGGCGCTACCGCACAGCCCTCCGCAGCGCCCGTGTCAGCACCGGCGGCAGCAGATCCACCGCCACCCGCCGCACCCGACTCCGCCCCCGCGGCACCGCCACCGGCGTCACCACGGGAGCCGGCGCCTCCACCGGAGGTTCCGGCAGATCCGCGTACCGGGACCCCGGAAACCCCACCCCCCGCATCCCCTTCGACTTCAGCCGGATGATCCGGTGCCCCGCCGCCTCCTGCATGCTCAGATGGCAGTCGGCCCGCCCCCGCGCCATCTCGATCAACTCCTCCTGCACCGGCCCGGGATCCCCCCACGTCCCGTACAGCTTCTGCGTGCTGAGGCAGACCGGGCTCAGCCCCCGGTTGAGGACCGCCTCCCACGCCGCTATGGAGACGCCGGGCGTGTGCTCGGAGCGGAAGTCGTCGAGGACCACGATCCCGTCGGGCAGCAGCAGGTCGTGCGCCGCCCCTATGTCGCCGTGCACATGCGCGTACAGGTGTGAGGCGTCGACATGCACGAACCGGCAGGAACGGGGCGGGACTTCGGCCGGCACCACGGTGCTGGGGCCCTGCAGTACCCGGGGCAGCTCGTCGTGGAAGGCGAGGTAGTTCTCCTCGAAGAGGCGCCGGGTCAGCCGGCCGTACGACTTCGTGGACTCCGCCCGGTTCGCGTCGTCGGGCGCGTCGCCCTCGAAGAGGTCGCAGACCGTGAAGGACTCGCCGGACCGCAGGTACCGGCCGGTGAAGATCGCGCTCTTGCCCATGTAGACCCCGACCTCCAGGAGGTCGCCGCGCAGGCCGGCGCTCTCCTGCCGGCCGAGGAACCAGTCGAAGAGCACCTGGTCGAGTACGGGGAACCAGCCGGGCACGTCGTCGAGACGGCGGGGCGGGCGGGTCGTTTCCTGGGTGGTGGCCATAGGGGGCGCATGCCCGCCGCACAGCTCCGAAATCGACGGAGAGATGAACGGCGGGCCAAGTCCGCTAAAAGTTAACGGGAAGTGAATTCAGTCCGAATTATGAATTTCGCAATGCCCTTTTCAATCTCGGCCCCACCGGTGTCTCCACGAAACGGTGGATCAGCCAGGCCAGTCCGAGCATTCCGCACACCGTGATCAAAAGGGTGGGCCAGGGCGGTACTGCCCAGCCTCGGTGCAGCACCCGGATCACGAACCATCCGAGGTGTTCGTGCACCAGGTAGAAGGGGTACGTCAGCGCCCCGGCCGTGGTCAGCCAGGGCCAGGACGCCCACCGGGTCAGGCCCGCCGCGACCGCCGCCACCGCGGCGAACGCGAGCGTGACGACCAGCATCACGACGTGCGGGTTGCGGGGTGAGCCGGCGTGCCACAGCCCCTCCGTGGCCATGCGCAGCCCGAGGATCCAGGAGAGCGCCACGATGCCCCAGGGCAGCAGCCGGTTCCCGAAACGGTGGACGAGGTAGAGGGCCAGGCCGCCGACGAAGTACGGGGCGTACCGGGGCATGACGACCAGCTCGGTCCAGGGGCCGCCGGCCGAGGTGCTCAGCACGGCGGCCAGGGTCCACACCGAGCAGAACAGCACCACCCGGCGGTAGGTGACCCCGGGCAGGACGACGAGCAGCGCGAACAGGGCGTAGAAGCGCACCTCGACCCAGAGGGTCCAGCAGACGCCGAGGACGCGGGGCGCGCCCAACGGCTGTTGCAGCATCGTCAGGTTGACCAGGAACTCGTCGGACCGGACCGCGTGCACGACGGCCGGCAGTAGCAGGGACGCGCCGGTGACCAGCACCACGGCGACCCAGTAGGCGGGGTAGAGGCGGGCGACGCGGGAGCGGAAGAAGTCGCCGAGGGGGCGGCCCCAGCTGCTCATGCAGATCACGAAGCCGCTGATGACGAAGAAGAACTCGACGCCGAGACAGCCGTAGACGGCCGCCCCGGACAGGGTCGGGAAGACGTGGGCGGGGTTCTGGTGCCAGGACGCGGAGACCACTCCGCCGCGTCCGGCGTAGTGGTAGAGGCAGACCATCAGGGCGGCGGCGAGCCGCAGTCCGTCGAGGGCCAGAAGTCGGGTGCGGGGGTGCCCGGGTGAGGCCGGGACGACCGGGATCTTCGCAGGCGGGGGCGCCAGTGTGGGGGTCGCGAGAGACATGGTCCGGGATGCCTACCCGGGCCCGGAAGGCTAATCATCCGATCTGTTCGCGAAGTCCCCGGGACGTGGGAAGTCCCATACCGTCACCTGGGGGAATCATAGAAAGTGTGCGGTGAACCTGCTAACCATTCTCTTACCCGTAGGGGTTCGTTAACCATATAGTCGTTTTGGCTTCCTAGTTTCTCCATCCATCCCCCCGATGCGGGTCACCCCACCACACACAGCGGTTGCACAAGCTTTGCTTGGCAAAATCAGGAGAGTTATGACGAGGGTCCAGAACAGGCGGGCACCTGCGCGCGGAGGGGAGCTGGACGACTGCCTACACGCCTGCGCTGTGCACAGCGGCAAAGTGGTCGGCAGCCTCGACCGCCGTCGCGCGGAACTCGCGGAGCAGCTGCGCAAGCTGCTGGTGGTCGTCGCCACGGAAGGCACCACCACGTCCGCGCCCGCCCCGGCCGGCGGTGCGACGGCGCTTCTGAAGCGCGCCGTCAAGGGCGCGGCCAGCCCCTCCGGCGGCATCAACAACGACCTGCTGGACGCTCTGCTCGCGGTCGCCAACAAGGCGCTGGAGTGCGGTTACAACGACGAGCTGAACCTCGCCCTGGTGATCAGCGACACCGTGCTCGCCCAGCGCAAGAACTCCCGCGCCGGCTGGCGGCTGCGCGCCCGCATCCTGGAGGGGCTCGGCGAGGAGCGCGAGGCCATCGAGGCCTACGAGCGCTACCTCGAGCTCACCACCGACGACGGTTTCGGCGTCGCCAACCGGATATCCGGCATGCGCCGTGCCGCCGAACGCGAACGCGAACTGCTCGACCTCCTGAAGAGCCAGGTCCCCGCCGCCGCGGACCACGTCCGGGCGCCCTCCACCGCCACCTGGGCCGAGGGCCTCGCCCTGCAGGCCGTCGGCGACTGGCAGGCCGCCGAGCCCCGCCTGGTCGGCGCGCTGCTCGCCCTCGCCGAGGACGAGGCGCCGGTGAACGACCGGCAGGAGCTGCTCAGCCAGTACCTGGACCTGCGCCTCGCCGAGGGCAACGACGCCGGTCTCACCGAGGCCGTCGGGCTCTACGCCGAGCAGCGCCGCATCCGGATGCGCGGCCCGGTCGGCAACCCGACCGTCGACGGCGTGCAGTGGATCAGCCTCGGCGAGTTCCGCAACCAGATCGCCGGCAAGTCGGTCTGCCTGATCGCCAACTCGGGCCGGGTGGGCGCGAGCGGCATGGGCAAGGAGATCGACAACTACGACCTGGTCGTGCGCTTCAACTCGTACAAGATCGACCCGAAGAACACCGGTGAGCGCACCGACATCCACGTCAGCATCCACAAGCACGCGTTCAACTGGGAGAAGCCGGTGACCACCCGGCTGATCTTCGGTGGCGTCTCGGGCGACTGGAAGCACTCGCTGCGCAACAAGCTGGTGCCGGGCGCCCAGAAGTACCTCGGCGACGAGTCGCTGCGCTGGCCGATGCGGAACATCGGGCAGATCGGCGCCGACGCCTGGTCGGGCATCCCGACCTCCGGCTTCAACATGCTCTGGCTGCTGGACTTCCTGGACGTCAGCCCGACCCTGGACCTGATCGGCTTCGACTTCTACGAGAGCGGCGCGTACCGCGTGCAGGAGGCCATGAAGCTCGCCATCACCTCCGTGCACGAATACACCAGCGAGAAGGACTGGGTCATGCAGCGGGCCCAGAGCGTGACGGACATGAGGATCTCCCTGCGATGACGACCACCTTCACCTCGGCGATACCGAACACCGACGCGACCGCCCTCACCAAGAAGCGCCGGGTCGCCTTCGCGTCCTACGTGGACGAGAACTACCTGCCCGGCTTCCTGGTCCTGCTGCGCAGCCTCGCCCTGTCCAACCCGGGCGTCTGCGAGGACTTCGTCGTGCTCTACGACGACCTGCGCCCGGCCTCCATCGCGAAGATCCGCGCCCTGCACCCGCGCATCGTGCTCCAGCGGGTCAACGACACGCACTACGACTCGTACGTCAAGGGCGACCAGGACAACTACCTGGTCCGCAAGGCGTACTTCATCCTCGACATCTTCCGGCTGCGGGACTACGACACCGTCATCACCCTGGACACCGACATGGTCGTCCTCGGTGGCCTCGGCGAGCTCCTGGAGCTGCGCGAGGGTCTCGCGGCCGTCCCGCAGTTCTTCTACGGGCAGCACAAGCTGAACTCCGGCCTCCTGGTGATCCAGAAGGAGTACCTGTCCGACGAGTTCTGCGCGAGGATCGACAAGACCGGCCGCAGCGGCGACTACGAGCTGGACAAGCACGACCAGGGCATCCTGAACGCCGTCCTGGACGGCGACTTCGTCCGCCTCGACGCCAAGTACAACTTCGTCAAGCGGCGGCTCTCCGGCGACCTCCCGGTCCCCGAGGAGACGAAGATCCTGCACTTCACCGGGCGGCACAAGCCCTGGCAGGGCGGCGAGTCCGGCTACGCGCAGGCCGAGGACCGCTGGCGCGAGTTCGAGATGACCGACGCCGAGTTCCACGCGGCCTACTTCGCCTCCTCCGGCGGCCTCCACCACGACCTGGTCGTCCACTACGGCACCCCGCACGTCAAGCGCACCGGTGACGTCGAGATCGCCCGCAAGGTGGCCGCCGCGCACATCTCGGCCGGCGACTACCAGGACGCCGTGGACGTCCTCAGCAGCGTCCGCATCCCGCTGGACGAGGCCTGGCCGCACGAGGTGCTCGGGCACGCCCTGATGAGCGTCTCCCGCTACGACGAGGCCAAGACCCAGCTGCTGCTCGCCAGCGCCGCCCCCAACCGGGCCGCCACCGCCTTCTCCCGGCTCGCCCAGATCGCCTGGGTGCACGGCGACAACACCGAGGCCCTGCGGTACGCCACGGCCGGTCTCACCGTCGACCCGACCCACCGCTCCAGCCGGCTGTGGGCCCAGCGCGCGGCCGCCGTCCCCTCCCAGGAGCAGGGCAGCGCCGAGGACCAGCTGGCGCACGTCGCGTTCTACATGGACCGGCAGGGCAACGCGGGCGACAAGCTGCTCCCGGAGACCGTCCGCCTCGGCTTCGGCCCGGACACCACCTCCCGGCGCTGGCACTCCGTGCACGCCCACCGCTACTTCGACCAGGCCGCCCTGGAGCGGGTCAACGCCCGCCGGGGTCTGGTCATCGGCGGCGGCGGTCTGTTCATCCCGGACACCATGCCCAACGGCAACAGCGCCTGGCAGTGGAACGTCCCGGACGAGCACCTGCGCGCCATCGACGTCCCGATCATGATCTACGCCGTCGGCTTCAACGCCTTCGACGGCCAGTCCTACCGGGCCCAGCGGTTCAACCAGAGCCTGCGCCTCCTGGTCGAGAAGTCCTCCTTCTTCGGCCTGCGCAACCACGGCTCCATCGCCAAGGTCCGCGGCATGCTCCCGCCGGAGCTCCAGGACAAGGTCGTCTTCCAGCCCTGCCCCACCACGGTCATGCGCCAGCTGGTGGCCGGCTGGAGCGACCCGCTGTACCGCGAGGACACGGTCATGCTCAACGCGGCCTACGACCGCGCGGGGCTGCGCTTCGGCCACGACTACGCGCACTTCCTCGCCGAGATGGCCAAGGCCGTCCGCAAGATCGGCGAGCACACCGAGGTCAAGTGCGTGGCCCACTCCCTCGACGACGAGAAGATCGCCTTCGACCTGCGCCGCGAGCACGGCATCTCGCTGCCGGTCATCCCGATGTACGACTTCTCCAACGACGAGATCCGCGAGACGTACGCCAAGACCCGCCTGGTCATCGGCATGCGCGGGCACGCCGGCATGATCCCGTTCGGTGTCGGAACGCCCATCATCTCGCTCATCTCGCACCCCAAGATGGCGTACTTCCTCAACGACATCGAGCGGCCCGAGTGGGGCGTCTCGGTGCACGAGAAGAACCTCGGCGACATCCTCACCGAGCGTGCCATCGGCATCCTCGACAACCACAGCCGTACCGTCGCCGACGTGCACGACCGGCAGGAACAGCTGTGGAAGGTCACCGAGGACAACCGCGCCACGATCAGGAAGATCCTGGGCAGGTGACGCCGAAGGGGCGGGTCCGATCCGGACCCGCCCCTTGGGGAGCGCCCCAAAGTAACAACGACAAGCCGCGGAACTTACCGGCGAACGACCCGCCGCAGGTTCCGCGCCTTACGGGCCATCCGCCGCACCGTCGCGTTGCGCAACGGGAACGACAACTGCGACGGCACCCCACCAGGCAGCCCGAGCGAGGTCAGCCGCTTGCGCTTGAAGTACCGGATGGTCGTGTCGTTCAGATGCTTCGTCAGATACCGCTCGGTCTCCGCCCGCAACTGCGGATGGATCCTCGGCTGCATCGCGAACCCCACCGCCCGGATCAGCTCGCCGAGCGCCTCGACGCTCATCCGCGGCCGCTGCTCCTCGACCGCCTTGCGGTCGGTGAGCTCGGGGATCAGCGCGTCGACGACGGTGACCGGGACGCGGTTGCTGTTCTCGTACGGCGTGAGCTTGTCCAGCAGGGTGTCGGTGCCGACACAGGCGGTCGGCAGCCCGTACAGCGCCGACGCGGTGAGCAGCGCGGTGGAGAAGCAGCCGACGACCAGGGCGGGACGCATCCGCTGGTAGAGCACCTCGGCGAGGACCGTGGTGTCCAGGACCGTGAGGTCGACCTTGAGCTTCTCGGCCTCCTGCTCCAGGGTCCGGGTGAAGCGGGCCGGGGCGGAGGGGTGCGGCTTGAACACGACCTTGGTGTAGCCGAGTTCGACGGCGCCCTTCAGCATCCGTACGTGCAGGTTCTCCTCCTGCTCGGCGGAGAGGATGCCGAGCGCGGAGAGGTACTGGCCGAGCAGCAGGGCCGGTTCGTCGATCTCGGGCAACTCGTCGCCGCTGGGCGCGAGTTCGGCGAGCACCTTGGTGAAGGCGGCGGTCGGTACGACCTCGCCGTCGACGCCGAACTCGGTGAGCAGCATGGGCTTGAGGCCCGGCACCAGGTCCAGGTGGAGGACCCGGTCCACCCGGGTGCCGACCAGCGGGTCGATCTTGTTGCGGGTCGGGCCGTAGCTCATGAGGCCGTCGGCGTAGACCGTGACCGGGGCGCCGGTGAACATCTGGGTGAGGCTCTGCGAGGGGTTGACCTGGATCGACTCGACGGCGAACTCGACGTCGTCGTCGCCCAGCTGCCACTCGTGGCGCAGGAAGCGTTCCCACAGCGGGAGGTCCTCGGGGCGCGGGGCCCAGCCGCCCGGGTGGAACGGGAAGATCGTCTCGTTGTACGAGATCACGTCGTCGAAGCGGTCGCGCAGCCGCTCGAAGCCGGGCGCCTCGTCCAGGCCCGGGGTGGTCTCGGGGGTCGCCGCGTTGTTGCAGACCAGCAGGATGCGCCGGTCGGCCGGGCGGAAGGCGCCGGAGTCCAGGGCGGCGGCGAGGGTGGCCGTGCCGTAGAGGGTGGACGCCTGGAAGATCTGGGTGGTCACGCGGCGGCTCCCGCGGGGGCGGGACGGCGGCGCAGCCGGCGCAGCTTGGTGGCGCGCTGGAGGTCCATGGAGTCCAGCGCGTCGTCCAGCACGTCCTGCGGCATGCGCCGCAGTGCCGCGGCACTCATTGATTTCAGCTTCTTCGCCACCGCGGGCTCGAACCTTTCGATGGATCCCAGGTGATGGGAAATGATGGCGCAATACGTACGGACGGCCTTCGGCAGGAGCTCCTTCGCGTCCGCGTCCTGTGCGGTTTCCTCGATCACCTGGTCGAACGCGCGAATGAAATCGAGCTGACGGACATCCCCGATCTGCGTGAGTGACGAGGCTACGCCACGCCGATAGAAGACGCCGAGCAGGTTCACCGCGGCGAAGGACTCGGCTTCCCGGTGCAGCTTCCAGATCCACGGCCGGTCCTCGGCCGTCCGCAGGCCGTCCGTGAAATGCACGAGGCCCTTGTCCACCAGACGGCGGTGATAGACCCCCGCCCATGCGTAGGCGTAGTCGACGGAGGTGGTCCGGTCGGTCGGCAGGATCGCGTCCCGCGGGTTGAGCACGACGCCGCGGCGGCCGACCGGCACCCGGTGCACGGTGCGGGCCCGGGCGGTGCACTGCACATGGTCGGTGCGCACGAAGTCGCAGCCCAGCGACTCGATGGCACCCACCAGTTGGGGGTAGTAGCCCGGCGCGAGCCAGTCGTCGCCGTCGAGGAAGGTCACGTACTCACCGCGCGCTTTGTCGATGCCGGTGTTGCGCGCGGTGGCCAGCCCTCCGTTCTTCTCGTGTCTGACATGGACGGCGCCAGGGAGCTCGCGCTCGGCTCGCGCGAGAATCTCTGGTGTCCCGTCGGTCGAGCAGTCGTCGACGAGAATGAATTCGAAGTCCTCACGCGCGTTCGCGCGCAGGCTCCTCAGGGTGTCGGGCGCGTATTGCTGCACGTTGTAGAACGGCACGATGACGGAGAGCTTGACCACGTGGGGGACGTTAGAGGAGCCTCCGTCGTGCGTCTTGACCGCCGCCTTGATACGAGGTGAACGACATGTGGCGAAGTCATGAACCAGGACTTTTTGATGGGTAATCCCGAGCTGATTCGCCGTCCGGAGACGTGTTGTTAACCTTTTGTTGGATTCGGGTTCGGGAGTTCCTCGGAATGGCTTCCTAGCGTCTGGGACGTGCCAGCAAGTGCAACGAAGTCCCTGCGGGTGGCCGTCCTGGCGGATTCCGACACTCGGTGGAAGTGGGGGGCGCTCACCGCGAAGCGTCTGCTCCCCAACGAAAGCGACAGTTCGGACATCCGGCTCGACGGTTTCCTCCTGCGGGGCCGTGCCACCCCCACCGCCCGCCAGCTCCAGGAGGTCGGCGTCCACGCGGACTCGCTCCGCGAGGTGACAGCCGTCGAGTTCCTGCGTGCCATGGAAGCCGGCCCCGGGGACCCCGACGGCGCGGAGTCGTACGACATCCTCGTCCTCTCCCTCGTCGGCGGCGGGGTCCAGGCCATGCTGCACGGGCTGCGCAGCGCCTTCGCCGGCCGGGAGAAGCGGCCCGTCGTCGTCACCGGCTATGTCGGCGTCGTCTACGAGAAGCTCGCCGACGGCCTGCTGCTGCGGCACGGCGCGGACCTGGTCCTCGCCAACTCCCGCCAGGACGCGGACCGTTTCCGCGAGGTGTACGACGGGGTCGGCGCCGACTCCTCGGCGGTCACCGAGGTCGCGCTGCCCTTCCTCGGCGGGGCGCCGTACGAAGGTGAACACGACCCCTACACCGTGGTGTTCGCGGCCCAGCCCTCGGTGCCGGAGAGCCGCAAGGACCGTACCTACCTGCTCAACCGGCTGATCGAGCACGCCCGCAAGCACCCCGAGCGCGAGGTGCTGCTCAAGCTGCGCTCCAAGCCCGGCGAGCACACCACCCACATCGAGGAACTGCCGTACCAGAAGCTGGTCCAGGGCAAGGACGTGCCCGCCAACTTCCGCCTGGTGTACGGGCACATGGGCGAGGTCCTCGACCGCACCGACCTCCTGGTCACCATGAGCTCGACGGCCGCCCTGGAGTCGCTGCACCGGCGGATCCCGACCGTGGTCCTCACCGACCTCGGCATCCGCGAGGGGCTCGGCAACCACCACTTCGTCGGCTCCGGCTGCCTCGCCTCCTGGGACCAGCTCGACGCCGGACACCGCCCGGTGCCCGACGCCGAGTGGGTCTCACGGCAGGGCGTCGCCGCTGGGGGTACCCCCTCTGGGGGAGGCACCTATGAGCAGGCCTTCGACGCGGGCCGCGAGCGGATCGCGAAGCTGCTCGCCCGGCCCGGCGGGCTGCCGCCCCTGAACCCGTACTACACACCCGAGACCGCGTCCGGCTATCTGCCCGGCATCCTGGCCCGCCACCACCTCGGCCCCGACGGCGTACCGCTCCCCGGTGCGCCCGCCGCCGACAAGGCCCCGGGACCCGTCCGCCAGATCGTGCGCCGGGCCGCGCGCGGCGCCTACCGCCACGGCGTCCAGCGGGTGGCCCCCGTGATCCGACGAATGGGAGAGCTGTGAGCGACCGGATCCCGAACCAGGCGTCCTCGGCGCCTGACGGACCTGAAGGAACAGAGCCGATGTCCCACCCCGAAGGGGCCGTACTGCCCCGCGTCCTCGCCGTGATCCCCGCCCGCGGCGGCTCCAAGGGCGTCCCCGCGAAGAACCTCGCCCCGGTCGGCGGCGTCCCGCTGGTCGCCCGCGCGGTCCGCGAGTGCGTCGCCTCCCGCCTGGTGACCGACGTGGTCGTCTCCACCGACGACCAGGCGATCGCCGCCGCCGCCCGCTCGGCCGGCGCCGAGGTCGTGCTGCGCCCCGCCGCCATCGCCGGCGACACCGCCACCTCCGAGGCCGCCGTCCTGCACGCCATGGACGCCCACGAGGCGCTGCACGGCGCCACGGTCGACGTCGTCCTGCTCGTGCAGTGCACCAGCCCGTTCATCGTCCGCGAGGACATCGACGGGGTGGTCGGCGCGATCGTCGAGAACGGCGCCGACACGGCCCTGACCGTCGCCCCCTTCCACGGCTTCGTCTGGCGCGACGAGGTGTACGCCCCGGTGCCGGTCGGCGCCGACGCGGCGTCCGCCAGCGGCGGCTTCGGCGTCAACCACGACAAGTCGTTCCGTCCGCGCCGGCAGGACCGCCCCCAGGACTTCCTGGAGACCGGCGCCGCCTACGCGATGCGCGCCGACGGCTTCCGCGAGCACCAGCACCGCTTCTTCGGCCACACCGAACTGGTGCGGACCGACCCCGCGCGCGTCCTGGAGATCGACGACCACCACGAGCTCGCGCGCGCCCGCGCCCTGGCCCCGCTCTTCGACGCGGACCGCCCCGGCGCCCTCCCGTCCGCCGACGACGTCGACGCGGTCGTACTGGACTTCGACGGCACCCAGACCGACGACCGGGTGCTGATCGACGCCGATGGAAAGGAGTTCGTCTCCGTGCACCGCGGCGACGGACTCGGCATCGCCGCCCTGCGCAAGAGCGGGCTGAAGATGCTGATCCTCTCCACGGAGCAGAACCCGGTCGTCGCCGCCCGGGCCCGGAAGCTACAGATTCCGGTCCTGCACGGCATCGACCGCAAGGACCTCGCACTCAAGCAGTGGTGCGAGGAGCAGGGCATCGCTCCCGAGCGCGTGCTCTACGTCGGAAACGACGTCAATGACCTCCCGTGCTTCGCCGTAGCCGGCTGGCCCGTGGCGGTCGCGAGCGCCCACGACGTCGTACGCGGCGCCGCACGCGCGGTCACCACCCTCCCCGGCGGTGACGGCGCGATCCGAGAGATCGCCAGCTGGATCCTCGGCCCCTCTCTCGATTCCCTCCCGAAGTAAGGACACCCCACAGTCATGAGCAACTCCCGTCTGCGCCAGTTCGGTTCCCGTGAGGTCGGCCCCGGCAAGCCCGTCTACATCTGCGGCGAGATCGGCATCAACCACAACGGTGAGCTGGAGAACGCCTTCAAGCTGATCGACGTCGCCGCCGAGGCCGGCTGTGACGCCGTCAAGTTCCAGAAGCGCACCCCGGAGATCTGCACCCCGCGCGACCAGTGGGACATCGAGCGCGACACCCCCTGGGGCCGCATGACCTACATCGACTACCGCCACCGCGTGGAGTTCGGCGAGGACGAGTACCGCCAGATCGACGAGTACTGCAAGAGCAGGAACATCGCCTGGTTCGCCTCCCCGTGGGACACCGAGGCCGTCGCCTTCCTGGAGAAGTTCGACGTTCCCGCCCACAAGGTCGCCTCCGCCTCCCTCACGGACGACGAGCTCCTCAAGGCCCTGCGCGCCACCGGCCGTTCGGTCATCCTCTCCACGGGCATGTCGACCCCGAAGCAGATCCGCCACGCGGTCGAGGTCCTGGGCAGCGAGAACATCCTCATGTGCCACGCCACCTCCACCTACCCGGCGAAGGCCGACGAGCTCAACCTCCGCGTGATCAACACGCTGGAGAAGGAGTACCCGAACGTGCCGATCGGCTACTCCGGCCACGAGACGGGTCTGCAGACCACCCTCGCCGCGGTCGCGCTCGGGGCGACCTTCGTCGAGCGTCACATCACCCTCGACCGCGCCATGTGGGGCTCCGACCAGGCCGCCTCGGTCGAGCCGCAGGGCCTCACCCGCCTGGTCCGCGACATCCGCATCATCTCCGAGTCCCTCGGCGACGGCGTCAAGAAGGTCTACGACTCCGAGCTCGGCCCGATGAAGAAGCTGCGCCGCGTCACCGGTGTCGTCGCCGAGGCGGAGATCGCCGCGGCCGCCGGCGAGCCGGTCCAGGTCTGATCCTTTTGTTACGACGACGGGACGGTCGTACGTCGATGAGCCCCCGCGCCGGGAACACCGGCCCCCACACACTCGCGTTCGTCGAGAGTCCGGTGCAGCTGCTGAACGTGCTGGAGTGGGCGCATGTCCACGCCCTGCGCGGGGCGGCGGAGCCGGTGCCGACGGTGCCTGCCCAGGCCCGTCGCGCATCGGCCGCCATATCGGCGGCGGCACCCGGCGCGGAACTCACGATCGTCATCCTGGCCCCGACAGACCCCATGACCCGGGGCCAGCTGCGCCGTATGGCGGACCTGGCCCGTGACGAGGGCTACCGGGTCCGCTGGGAGGAAGCACGGGGCGGCACCACCGCCCCCTTCCAGACGATCGGCGGCCTGGCGGGCTCCCTCCGCCGGGCCGACCGGATCGTCATGGGAGACCCGTTCTCCCGCTACGTACAACTGCTCCTGACGATCACCCGCGCCCATGACCTGGTCGTGGTCGACGACGGCACGGCCACGATGGAGTTCGTCGCCCAACTGGCGCGCGGCGAACGCCTGGTGCGCTGGCACCGCAAGGGCGGCAGACCCGGGGCCCGGGACCTGCTGTTCGCCCCGGTGTCCTCCTCGGCCCGCCGCCGCCTCACCCCCAGCGACCGCCGCCGGGTGGAGGTCTTCTCCTCCATGCCGATGACGGAGACGCCGGCCGGGGTGACGGTCACCGCGAACGACTTCGGCTGGACCCGGGCCCGCTTCGGCCCGCCGCGCATCACCAAGGGCGCCGACATGGTCGGCACCTCCCTGGTGGAGACCGGTGTCGTGGACGGCGACCGCTACCTGGAGGCCGTCCAGACCCTGGCGAAGGCGCACGGCGCGACCCGCTACTTCGCGCACCGCCGCGAGAGCACCGAGAAGCTGCACCGCCTCGCGGCCGAGACCGGTCTGGAGATAGTCCGCCCGGACCTCCCCCTGGAGCTGATCGCCCGCCGCGGCCCCATCGGCCGGACCATCCTGAGCTTCCCGTCGACGGTCGTGCACACCCTGCCGCTCGCCCTGGTCGGTACGGGCGTCCGCGTCGCCGTCTGCGACATCGACCCGGCCTGGCTGACGGAGAACGCGTCCCCCCGGGCGCAGGGATTCCTCTCCGGCGTCACCGGCACGGCGAAGGACGTGCACCGACTGGCGGCGGTGACGAGCCTGGCGTAGGGCGCAGGGGCGCGGCGCCCGCCGGCCTACTGGACCACCGGACTACTGCCAGGTGGGCATGACCCCCGCGGGGTAGCGGGAGCCGGCCGCCCCGTGCGGGAGGACCTCCTGGACGCGGGCGAGGTCCTCGGGCGTGAGGACGACGTGCGCCGCGGCCACGTTCTCCGCCAGCCGCCGCGGGCTCCGCGTGCCCGGGATCGGCACGATGTCGTCGCCCTGCGCGAGCAGCCAGGCCAGCGCGAGCTGGGTGACCGTGCAGCCCTTGCCCTCGGCGAGGGCGGTCAGCTCGCGCACCGCGGCGACGTTCTTCTCGTAGTTGCCGGGCTTCCAGCGCTCGTCCATGGTGTGCCGCATGTCGCCCGCCTCGTACTCGGCGGCGGGCTTGACCGCCCCGGTGAGGAAGCCGCGCCCCAGCGGGGAGTACGGCACGAAGCCGATGCCCAGCTCCCGGAGCACGGGCAGGATCTCGGCCTCCACGGCCCGCTCGAACACCGAGTACTCGGTCTGGAGCACCGACACCGGGTGCACGGCGTGGGCCCGGCGGATCGTCTCCGGCCCGGCCTCGCTCAGCCCGAGGAACCGGACCTTGCCTTCGGCGATCAGCTCGCCGACCGTACCCGCCACCTCCTCGATGGGGACGTCGGGGTCCACGCGGTGCTGGTACAGCACGTCGATACGGTCCGTGCCCAGGTACCGCAGGCTGTTCTCGGTGACCTCGCGGATGTGCTCGGGACGGCTGTCCAGAGAGCGTCCGATCTGCGTCGGGTCGGACAGGTCGAAGCCGAACTTGGTCGCGATCAGGATCTCGTCCCGGAAGCCCTTCACGGCCCGCCCGAGAAGCTGCTCGTTGCTGCCGGTGCCCAGGCCGTACAGCTCGGCCGTGTCGAAGAGGGTGACCCCGAGCTCATGGGCCCGGTGGAGGGTGTCGAGGCTGCTCCGCTCGTCCGGGGTGCCGTAGGCCATCGTCATGCCCATGGTGCCGAGACCGATCGCCCCGGCCGCGAGGCCCTGGCCGCCGAGGGTGCGCTGCGGAAGATGTGTGCTGTGCTCTGCCATGCCGTCAACGCTAGGCACGCGGCCCCCGGGGGTCATGGGGCGCCGCTCGCATAGAATTGCCTGATCCTCTCAAGGACCCTTCAGGGACGGAGTGCACTGTGCTGGACCGACTCGTCGCGGCCGTCGACCGGCACAGCGTGGCACCGGGCACGGACACCGCGGTGCCCCGGCTCTCCCTGGCCTCCGTGGACGAGCCGGTCGAGCCCGCCCACCTGCTGTACGAACCGATGATCTGCTTCGTCGCCGCCGGCACGAAACGCACCACCGCGGGGGAGCTGATCCGGGTCGCCCGCCCCGGCGAGATGCTCCTCACCACCATCGACCTGCCGGTCACCGCCGACCTGGAGCAGGTGCCGTACCGGTCCGCGTCCCTGCATCTCGACGGCGAGCCGCTCACCGAACTGCTCCTGGAGCTGGCCGACACGACCCCGACCACCACCCCGTCGGCCGCCCCCGCGCACGTCGCCGCCCCGATGTCCCCCGAACTCGCCGACGCGGTCACCCGCTGGGTCGAACTCCTCGACACCCCCGAGGACATCCGCCCGCTCGCCGCCCGCATCGAGAGCGAGATCCTCTACCGGCTGCTGCGCAGCTCCCTCGGCCCCGTCCTGCGCCAGTGGTCGCTGGCCGACTCCACCGCGACCCGGGTGCGCGAGGTGGCCCGCTGGATCCGCGCCCGCTACACGGAGCCGCTCAGCATCGACGAGATCGCGGCGGTGGCGCACATGAGCCCGGCCGGCCTGCACCGGCACTTCAAGGCGGCCACCGGCATGAGCCCGCTCCGCTACCAGAAGCACCTGCGTCTCCAGGAGGCCCGGCGCCGCCTCGTCGCCGGCGACGCCTCGGCGGCCCAGATCGCCCAGGCCGTCGGCTACGTCAGCCCCACCCAGTTCAACCGCGAGTACCGCACCGCCTACGGCCTCCCACCCGCCCAGGACGCCGCCCGCCTGCGCGCCCGCATCACCCGCACGGTGACCAGCGGGCTGTGACCGCGGCCCCGCAGGGGCGGGAGCGTGCGGCCACGGGGTGCTTTCGCCCGCGGCGGCTGAAGGTCTCCTGTGGGTCCCTGTGAGTTGCTGTGAATGATCAACTTCACCTCGTCACCACATCCGGCATTTCCTATGGTCTGTCCATGCCATATCGAAGACGGTTTTCCCGTACGACCGCACGACATACGGCCGTCGGGCTCTCCCTGCTGCTCCTTGCGACCGGCGTGGCCGAAGTGCCCCGCGGCTCCGGCACCTTCACTGCCGCCAAGCCGGCCCGGGCGGCCCAGCGGGCCGTTCAGGTCGCCCCCGCGGTGGACACGGGCGACGACGGCGCCGCGAAGGCCCTGTCGTTCCTGACACCGGACCAACTCGCGCGCAGGCAAGCCATGTTGTCGGGCGAAAGGGCGGAGCTGACCTCACAGCGCACCGCGGACACCACGACCTACGTCAACCCCGACGGCACGCTCACCACCGAGAGTTATGCCGGCCCCGTCCGGGTCCAGGACGGCGACGGGAACTGGGAGCCGATCGACACCGAACTCTCGGACACGGGACCCGCGTTGGAGCCTCAGGCCGCGGCCGCCGACATCACCGTCTCCGACGGCGGGGACACCAACCTCGCCTCCGTGTCGGCCGACGGCAAGTCCTTCGGGATGAGCTGGCCCGACGCACTGCCCGCACCCTCGGTCGACGGCGACACCGCCTCGTACGACGTCGGCGACGGCCAGAGGCTCACGGTCACCGCGCTGCCGCAGGGTTTCTCGGAGAACGTCGTCCTCGACTCCGCGCCGGCCGACGGCACCGTCTCGTACCGCATCCCCCTGGCCCTGCACGGGCTGACCGTCTCCAAGGCGGCCACGGGTCATCTGCTCCTCACGGACGACGACGGCGACCTGGTGGCCGAGGCACCCGCGCCGATGATGTGGGACTCCTCCAAGGACCCGGCCTCCGGTGAGTCACGGCACCTCGCGGCGGTGGACTACGCCGTCGAGACCGCCGCCGACGGCACCCAGACCCTGGTCCTCACCCCGGACGCGTCCTACTTCGACCAGGATCTGACCTACCCGGTCACCGTGGATCCGACCAGCACCCTCGCGGTCACCACCGACACCTGGGTCGCCACCAACTACCCCGACTCGCAGATCTCCTCGGCCGAGCTGAAGTCGGGCACCTACAACGGCGGAGACACGATCGCCCGCTCCTACCTGAAGTTCGATGTCTCGGACTTCGTGGGCACGGACATCATCGACACCAACCTGGCCCTGTACTCGTACTGGTCGTCCTCCTGCTCGACCGCCGGTTCGGGCACCCAGGTACGCCGCATCACCTCGTCCTGGTCCTCGTCGACGATCGCCTGGGGCAGCGAGCCTTCCTCGACCAGCACCGGCGCGATCACCAGCACGGCCGCCAAGGGCTACTCCGACGACTGCCCGGCCGGCACCGTCAACTTCGACATCGACGACATCGTGCAGGCCTGGGCGGACGGTTCAGCCAACTACGGCCTGAAGATCAAGGGCGTCAGCGAGACCGACAGCCTCACCTGGCGCCGCTGGCGCTCGGCCAACTACGTCTCCGGTGACGGCTCGACCGAACCGCACCTGACGGTGACCTACAACTCGTACCCGAAGACGCCGACTTCGCTGACCCTGTCGCCGAAGACCACGAGCGGCAGCGAGCAGATCGTCACCTCGCGCACGCCCGTGTTCTCCGCCAAGGCCACCGACGTGGACTCCGGCGCCAAGGTCCGTGTCCAGTACGCGATCGAGCCCGACCCGGACTACGCCGACACCACGTACACGCTGACCAAGTCCACCGCGTACGTCGCCTCCGGCAAGGCGGCCGCCCTGACCGTCCCCGCCTCCACGCCTCTGCCCGACGGCACGCACCTGCGCATCCGCGCCCGCGGCTACGACGGCACCGACTACTCCACCGCCTGGACGTCGTGGACGGCCTTCACCGTCGACACCGGCGCCCTCGACATCCCCGAGGTGCCGACCGGACTCCAGGCCGGCGCGACCGAGACCACCACACCGCTGCTCACGGGCGTGGTGAACGCGCCGGGACAGAGGAGCGTCCAGGCGCAGTACCAGTTGTACGACTCCGCGGGCACCGCGGTCGGCACCAGCCCGCTGGGCACCTCCACCACCGACAGCGGCGGCCGGGCCGCCCTCCAGGTCCCGGCCGGGCTGCTGACCGACGGGCAGACGTACTCCTGGAAGATGCGGGCCTGCGTCGGCACCGTCTGCTCGTCCTACACGGCGAAGCAGTCCTTCACTCTGGACGTCGTCTCCGACACCGACACCGAGGACGGCACCACCTCCACCGGTACCGCACCGACCGCCGTCACCGACCTGACGGCTCGTCCGGGCGAGCAAGGCGCGCTCGTCACCTGGAGTCAACTCGCCACCGGCGCCACCGCGGACGAGGACGTCACCTACACCGTCACCGCCCAGGTCAAGGGGAGCACCACGGTTACGGCGACCAAGACCACCGGCGGTGCCTCGGCGGTGTTCACCGGGCTGACCAACGGCACCGCGTACACCTTCACCGTGACGCCCGCCAACAGCTACGGCACCGGTCCCGCCACCACCTCGGCAGCGGCCACCCCGGTCGCGGTCACCGGCGGCACGGCGGCCTACCAGGCCGTGCTCCAGGACTACCTGGAGGCTCAGAACGCCCTGCTCACCGGTGACGCCGCCAACGCGTCGACGGCCGCCGCCGCGACGGACACCGGTGACGGCTTCAGCGGCCTTCTCGACACCGAGCAGACCGTCCCGCTCACCGACCGTGCCTCGCTCACCAGCGGAGACATGGACACCGAGGCACCCACGGTGACCCTGGCCGACGTCCTGGCGATGCCCGACGCGGGCGGCACGGTCACACTCCGGGCGGCCTCGACCGTCGCCTACACCACCACGGCCGGCGTCGACACGGACACGCCCGACGCCACCGACAGCGGGGAGGCCGACACCGGCCTGTACACCTTCACCCCGGGCAGCCCGCCCGCCCTCACCGCCCACACCGACGCCGCTGCCGTCGAGACCGTCGTCAGCGCGGGCGACGAGGCGCTCACCGCCTTCGCCGACCAGGCCTCCGCGGACAGCGGCCTCAGCGACGACGGTGCGCCGGAGGGCGTGACCATGGACGCGGACGGCAACCTCGTCGACGACACCGACACGACGTCGAGCACGTCGACTACGGCGGCGGCCGTGTCCTTCAAGGCCCAGCAGGCCTCGACCGGCATCTCGTGGAGCGGCGTCCGCGCCTACGCCAGGAAGCACTACAACGACTCCGCCGAGTACTCCGAGGACTGCACCAACTTCGCGTCCAAGTCACTCAACCGCGGTGGCGGAATGGCCATGAAGTACGGCCCGGCCTCCAAGCGGGCGAACATCGGTTACTGGTGGCGACGGAGCAAGTACCTTTACGTGCACCCGCAGTCGTACACCTGGGTGGGAGCTCCCTACCTGGCCAACTTCATCTCCACGATGGCGACCTGGAAGTGGCACACCGGCCCGAGCGGCGTCCAGATCGGGGACATCGTCTTCTACAACCAGGACGGCACGAAGTGGTCCGGAATCGACCACACGGCGGTCGTCACCAAGGTCGATTCCAAGGGCAACATCTTCGTCAGCCAGCATGGCAAGAACCGCATCGACTACCCCTTGAAGAAGCAGAAGACGAAGGCCCTGTGGATCGTCACGGTCTACCCCAACTACTAAGAGGAGCCGACCAGATGACCACTCCGATCCTGGCCCCTCCCGAGGGCCGAGCCGTCCTGGTGGGGGAAACCCTGCTCAGCACGGCCTCCGTCGTGTGGTGGACCTGCCTCGTGTGGGCACACCGCAACGTCCTGTACGCCGTCCCCGCAGCCGTGACGCTGATCCTCGCGGTGGTGCTGTCGCTGGCCGTGACATGGACCCTGTGGCTCCGCACCCGACGCCTCGGCGGCGCCGGCCTGGCACTGATCGCCGTCCGTGGCGTGGTGGTGCTGGCACTGTCTCTGCTGATCTTCCACGACCTGTAGTCCGGGTCCGCGGGCGGAAACCCGAGAGCAAGGCGGCCCGGGCCTCGTCGGAGACGGCGAGGTCCGGGCCGCCGGGGTTCCGGACGAGGAAGGAGCGAAGGGGACGGCGGGCCGCCCGGATCAGACGACGGTGATCACGGTCTTGCCGCGGGCGTGGCCCTGTTCCACGTGGCGGATGCCCGCGGCCGTGTCGGCCAGTGGGTAGGTGCGGTCGACGACCGGGGTGAGCCGGCCGGCCTCGACGAGTGCGGTCACGTCGAGCAGCTCCTGGTGGACCGGCCCGTCCGGGACCGAGGGGAGGAGCGGCCGCAGGCGCTGTCGGACGAACGGATCGGCCGCCACGATCCGCAGCAACGAGCCCAGCGCACCGAAGACATGGCCGGGTGAACCGCCGCCGTTGGCCACCAGCGTCCCGGCCGGTGTGAGGGCCCGGCGCAGGTGCCGCAGCGGTCGGCCGCCCACGTTGTCGAGCACCACGTCGTAGCGCTCGCCCCGGTCGGTGAAGTCCTCACGGGTGTGGTCGACGACATGCGCGGCGCCGAGGGACCGCACCAGCTCGACGTTCCGGGTGCTGCACACCCCGGTGACCTCCGCCCCCGAGGCCACGGCGATCTGCACGGCGAAGGTGCCGACGCCGCCCCCGGCCCCGTTCACCAGCACCCGCCGGCCCGCCGCCATCCGGCCCACGGTCCGCAGGCCGCGCAGGGCGGTCACCGCCGCCATCGGCAGGGCCGCGGCCTCCTCGAAGGTGAGCCCGGCGGGCTTCGGCACCAGCAGGTCGGCGGTGGTGCACGCGTACTCGGCGAAGGCGCCGGGACAGAAGCCCAGCACCTCGTCGCCGACCCGCAGCACGCCGACGCCCGCGCCGACCGCCACCACCTCGCCGGCCGCGTCGATCCCGGCCACCCGGGACTTCGGCCGGGTCAGCCCCACGCCCCCCATCAACCGCGCCACATACGGGTCCCCGCGCAGCATGTGCCAGTCGTACGGATTGACGGCCGCGGCCCGCACCCGCACCAGCACCTGCCCGGCCCCGGCCTCCGGTCGCTCGACCTCCGCCGTCCGCAGGACGTCCGGCGGACCGAAGCGCTCCTGCACGATCGCTTTCATCTTCGTCTTCGTCTTCATCGGAATCGCCCCCCTGTCGCGCGGTGTACGGCGTACACCGCCTTGAGGGCAAGGTAGGTGTACGCCGTACACCCGTCAAGGGACCGGGACCGGAACCGGGGTTCAGGAAGCGTTCAGCAGCCGCGCAAGGCCGTCCAGCGTCAGGTCCAGGGCGAACTCGAACTCGAACTGGTCGTCGCAGCCGGACCCGACGACGGACTCCGGGTCGTGGGCGACCGCCATGGCCAGCTCGGCGAGGTGGGGGAAGCGCGCCGCCATCTCGGCGGGTTCGAGCGAGTCCGCGTCCGTATCGGTGTCCGCCGGGCGGCCGGAGTCGTTGTCCACGAACAGCTCCTGGGAGAAGCCCAGCAACCGGCTGCCCATGACATGCAGGGCGTGATGGACCAGGTCGATCGGGAACCCCCCGGCCCGGAAGATCCCGATCATCGAGTCGAGGTACTCCAGGAGGGCCGGGGTCGGGGCGGCCCGCGTCTTCATCCGCGCCTCGATGACCTCGGGCGCCCACGGGTGGCGCAGCAGCATCCGCCGGGCCGACAGCACCCGGCGCCGTACGGCCGCCTTCCAGCCGATCCCCTCGACCGGCGGGTCGATCTCGCCGACGAGGACGTCGATCATGCCGTCCAGCAACTCGTTCTTGTTGGCCACGTGCTTGTACAGCGCCATGGGCACGACACCGAGCGCCTGCGCGATCCTGCGCATGCTCAGCGCGTCGACCCCGCCCTCGTCGGCGAGGGCGACAGCGGCGCTCAGCACCCGGGTCCGGTTCAGGGGCACCCGAGCCCGGGCGACGGCACCGGCCTGCGTGGCGATCTCGACCACCCCTCCCACTCGTCCGACGAATCTACAGGCCCCGGGACAGCGGCAGCCCGGTCACATTCGTTCGACGCGATCCGTCAGTGGGATGACAGCACCCCAGAAGCACCGTGAAGACGGAGACGGAGACCGAGATGACGATGGAAAAGCGTGCGATCACGGCAGAGGCACCGATGGGCCCGCGGATGTCCGAGGACCCCGCCCAGCTCGTCCCCGAACTGGCGGAGGTGTCGGCGGCGCTGTTCAGGGCCGCCGGCAACGGTTCGGTACCGCGCCCGACGATCAGCCTCGTCCAGCTGCGGGCCGGGCAGATCGTCGGCAGCACGTACCTGACGGTTCTGCACACGGGTTTCCTGCGCAAGGCCGGGGAGTCGGAGGAGCGGATCACCTCCGTGGCCTCCTGGCAGGACTCGCCGTACTTCACCGCCCCGGAGCGTGCCGCCCTGGCCCTCGTGGAAGCGGTGCTGCAGCCTTCGGCGGACGGCGAGCGCGTCTCCGACGACCTGTACGCCCAGGCCGCCGAACACTACGAACCGAAGGCCCTCGCCACCCTCATGTTCGTCATCGGCCAGGTCAACTTCTTCATCCCGATCGCCCTGATCGCCAAGCCGGCACCGGGCCGCTCCTTCAACGCACCGTGGAACTGAACCGTCCCGGCACCCGGTAGGAGCCCATCGGCGGGACACGGTCAGGCGGGCTGCCACAGTTCGATTCGGTTGCCCTCCGGGTCGGTGACCCAGCCGAAGCGGCCGATGCCGTCCATGTCCTGGGTCTCCTCGGCCACGTCCGCGCCCTGGGCGCGCAGCTGCGCGAGCATCGCGTCCAGGTCGCGGACCCGGAAGTTGAGCATGGTCTGCTGGGTGTGGGCGCCGAAGTAGTCGGTCCCCGACTCGAACGTCGCGAACACCGTGGGCCCGGTCTCCTGCTGCCACACCCCGTGGTCGTCGACGTCCAGGCCCAGACAGTCGCGGTACCACGCACCCAGCGCCGCCGGGTCGGCGGCCCTCATGAAGTAGCCACCGATTCCAAGCACACGTTCCATGCGGCCATCTTGCCAGGGCGGCGACGAGACGACTCCTTCACGGCGTCCGGAAGCCTGGTGGCCTGTCGTGGGGGTGCGGTGTGGCAGGTGTTCCACGGCCGGACCTGGGAAGTCGGCGGGTGGAGACGCTGTCGCGCTCGGTCGCGGCACGGAGGAAGGCGGTTTCGCGTGCGTACCGTCGGCGTGGAAGAAGAGCTCCTGCTCGTCGACCCGGAGTCGGGTGAGCCCAGGGCGCTGGCGGCGGCCGTGCTGGCGCGGGCCTCGCGCGCCGATCCCGGGCAGGCCGTGTTCGAGAAGGAGCTCTACGGGCAGATGCTGGAGTTCGCCACCCAGCCGCAGGCGGAGATGGCGGAGCTGGGTGAGGAGATCGTCCGGTGCCGTAAGGAGGCCGGCCGGCTGGCCGGGGAGCTCGGGTGTGCTGTTGCCGCGCTCGCCAGTTCGCCGTTGCCGGTCAGTCCCTCCGTGAGTGTGAACCGGCGGTACCGGTGGATGGCCGAGCAGTACGGCATCGCCACCCGGGAGCAGCTGGTGTGCGGGTGCCATGTGCATGTGGCCGTGGACAGCGACGAGGAGGGGGTCGCGGCCCTGGACCGGATACGGCCCTGGCTGCCGGTGCTCCTCGCGATCAGCGCCAACTCACCCTTCTGGCAGGGCGGCGACACGGGTTACGCCAGTTACCGCAGCCAGGTGTGGCAGCGCTGGCCGTCCGCCGGTCCGACCGGGTTGTTCCGCTCCGCCGCGCGGTACCACCGGCTGGTGGCGGACATGGTGGCCACCGGCGTCATCCTGGACGAGGGAATGGTCTACTTCGACGCCCGGCTCGCCCGGCGGTACCCCACGGTGGAGATCCGGGTCGCGGATGTGTGCCTGCGGGCCGAGACGGCCGTACTCGTGGCCACCCTCACCCGCGCCCTGGTGGAGACCGCCGTGCGGGAGTGGCGGGCCGGCCGGGAACCCGCCGACCACGGGGTGGGGCTGCAGCGGATGGCCGGCTGGCGGGCCGCGCGGTCGGGGCTCGGCGGGGAACTGCTCGATCCCGTCACGCTGCGGCCCCGGGCGGCGCGGGCCGTGGTGGGCTCACTGCTCGCGCACACCGAGGAGGCCCTCGCCGGAAGCGGTGACCTGGCAGCCGTCGAGGAGGCCGTCTCGCGCCTGCTGCGGCACGGCACCGGTGCCGACGAGCAGCGGCGGACGAGGGAGCGGCGGTCCGGGAGCCTGCGGGACGTCGTCACCGAGTGCGTGCACCGCACCCAGGACTGACGCCCCGCGAACGGGAGCCATATCCCGCACCCACCCACCCGCCCTCCGTCCGGCCGCGCCCGCTCAGCCCGGCTTGCGGGCCAGGACGAAGGCGCGGGGCCACTTCTCGGACTCGACCGGCTCGCGGATCAGGGTGGCCGCCACGTCCAGGCCGGCCTTGGCGAGCATGTCGCCGACGGCGTACGCGGGGCGCCAGTGGTAGTGGAGGTCGATCTCGTGGCCGAAGCGTTCGGTGAGGTGGAGTCCGGGGGTCTCGCCCTTCTGGAAGGCGAGGAGGACATGGCCGCCGGGGACCAGGACGCGGTGGAAGCCGGCGAAGGTCGCCGGGAGGTGGGCGTCGGGGATGTGGATGATGGAGTAGAGGGCGAGGATGCCGCCGAGGGTCGCGTCCGGGAGGTCCAGGGACGTCATCGAACCCCGGTGGAAGCGCAGGCCGGGGTGGGCCTCGCGGGCCAGGGCGACCATCGCGGGGGAGAGGTCGATACCGAAGGCCGGGACGCCCAGCTCGTCGTTCAGGTGGGCGGTGATGTGGCCGGGGCCGCTGCCCAGGTCGGCCACGGGGGCGGTGCCGTTCGCCTTCACCAGCGCGGCGAAGGCGGCGATCATCGACATGTCCACCGGGCGCTCGGGGAGGCCGGGGAAGGCGGCGGTGTAGTCCTTGGCGATCATGTCGTAGGACGTACGGGTGGTCTCTATGAAATCGGTGGTGTCCGAGTCCGTCACGGTCGCGCACGCTACCGGGCGGACGGGGGCCGTGTGGCGAAGTCGCCGTTCCGTTCCGGTCCTGTTTCGGTGGGTGGACAGGACGGGCGGGATCGTAGTGAGGCGTGGTATCCGTGGAAGAGGAAGCACAGGTTTTACCCAGCTACGTCCGGGGTCATGCCTCCGCGGTCAGATTTTCTTCCCCTAACGGGCTGAACTTTTGTTGATCTCGGGTCAGTTGACCCTCCGGGCGTCCTACCCTTCAGAGGGTGAACCAATTGATGTCCCTAGAGTCCGAGGCCGACCTCCCCGGGGATGTGCTCCCCGGCGTGCTCAGCGAGGAGCTGCACGCCGAACTCGTAGCCTTCCGGCGCGACTTGCACATGCACCCGGAGCTCGGCAACCAGGAGTTCCGCACGACGGCCGCGATCAAGGAACGGCTGGAGCAGGCCGGCCTCCGGCCTCGCGTCCTCTCCATGGGAACCGGGCTCATCTGTGACATCGGGCCGGTGGGGGACGGGCTGCCCGTGCTCGCCCTGCGGGCCGACATCGACGCCCTGCCCATCCCGGACATGAAGACCGAGTGCTCCTACCGGTCCACCGTCCCGGACCGGGCCCACGCCTGCGGGCACGACGTGCACACGGCGGTGGTGCTGGGCGCCGGGCTCGTCCTCGCCGACCTGCACCGCCGGGGGCTGCTGCCGCGGCCCGTACGGCTGCTCTTCCAGCCCGCCGAGGAGGTGCTGCCCGGCGGTGCCGCCGACGCCATCGAGTCCGGGGTGCTGGACGGGGTGGGGCGGATCATCGCCGTGCACTGCGACCCCAAGGTGGACGTGGGGCGGATCGGGCTGCGGACCGGCGCCATCACCAGCGCCTGCGACCGGATCGAGGTGGCGCTGGACGGCCCCGGCGGGCACACCGCCCGGCCGCATCTGACCACCGACCTGGTCACCGCCGCCGCCCGGGTCGCGGTCGACGTGCCCGCGGTCATCGGGCGGCGCGTGGACAGCCGTAGCGGACTGGCCCTGACCTGGGGACGGATCGAGTCCGGGCACGCCCCGAACGTGATCCCGCAGCACGCCGAGCTGTCCGGGACCGTGCGCTGCCTGGACCTGGAGGCCTGGCGGCAGGCGCCGGACGTGGTGCACGCCGCGATCGACGAGGTCGCCACCCTGCACCGGGCCAAGTCGGAGATCACCTACGTGCGCGGGGTGCCGCCGGTCGTCAACGACCCGGTGATCACCGAACTGCTGCGGGACGCGATGACCGCCCGGCGCGGTACCGACTCCATCGAGACCACCGAGCAGAGCCTCGGCGGCGAGGACTTCTCCTGGTACCTGGAGCACGTGCCGGGCGCCCTGGCGCGGCTCGGGGTGCGCACACCGGGCGAGCGGACCGTGCGCGACCTGCACCAGGGTGACTTCGACGCCGACGAGCGGGCCATCACCGTCGGGGTGGAGCTGTTCACGGCCGCCGCCCTGATCGACGCGACCAGGTAGTCGTATCGACGGCGATCTTATGAGGCGGCGGGAGAAACGGTCAGCTTCCCCGCACGTCACGCAAGTCCCCCAGGGGGCGAGAGGGTGCCCGTTCGATACCCCTTCGCCCCCTTGTGTCACCCCGTCGTAACCGGCGGCGGCTGCTTGTAACCCGGAGTCGGCACGGTTCGATAACGGCCCGGAGAAACCCCGTTCCCCTCCCCTTCTACGCGCGTTACTGTGCGCCGAAATCGCCACCGAGGGTGGACGGTTGGGGAAGCGGGCCGATGACGGTGCCGTGGGGACGAAGGGGTGCTTGCTGTGCGTTATATCTCGGGTCGGAGGACTCGGTTCTCCCAAGCTGCGGTGACCGTTGCCGTCATCGCCCTCGCGGCCGCCGGGTGCGGCAAGTCCAGCTCGGACAGCGGTGCCTCCAGCACCAGCCCGTCCGGCAAGTACAACGGCAAGGGCATAGGCCTCGCCTACGACATCGGCGGCAAGGGCGACCAGTCCTTCAACGACGCCGCCTACGCCGGCTTCCAGAAGGCCGAGAAGGATTTCGGCCTCGGCGGCCGGGACGTCGAGCCCGCCGACAACGAGACCGACGCCGACAAGGTGCAGCGGCTCGACCAGCTGGCCAAGGCCGGCTACAACCCGATCATCGGTGTCGGCTTCGTGTACGCGCCGGCGGTCAAGGAGATCGCGGCCAAGTACCCCAAGATCACCTTTGGCATCATCGACGACAACGAAGTGACGGCCAAGAACGTCGTCGACATGGTCTTCGCGGCGGAGCAGTCGTCGTACCTCGCGGGTGTGGCCGCGGCCTCGGCCACCAAGAAGGACCACATCGGCTTCATCGGCGGCGTGGACATCCCGCTGATCCACACCTTCGAGGCGGGCTTCGACCAGGGTGCCAAGTCGGTCAACCCGAAGATCAAGATCGAGTCGCAGTACCTGACCCAGACGCCCGCGGAGGGCGGCTTCTCCAGCCCCGACAAGGGCAAGGCCGCGGCGCAGGGCCAGATCGACGCCGGTGCCGACGTCATCTACCACGCGGCCGGTCTCTCCGGGCAGGGTGTGATCCAGGCCGCCGCCACCGCCAAGATCTGGGCGATCGGTGTCGACTCCGACCAGTACAGCCAGAGTGCGCTCGCCAAGTACAAGGACTACATCCTCGGCTCCGCGCTGAAGAACGTCGGCGGCGCCGTGTACGACCTGGTGAAGTCGGTCCACGAGGGCAAGCCGGAGAGCGGTGTCGTCAACGGCACCCTGAAGACCGGTGGCGTCGGCTTCGCGGACACCAACCCGAAGTACAAGGCCATGACCAAGGTCGTCGCTGCGGTGGAGAAGGCCAAGCAGGACATCATCTCCGGCAAGGTCACCGTCAACACCAAGTAATGCGACATATATATACGGCCGGATGATCGTCCGGCCGTATATGGACGGCCGGACACGCGGCCGCCCCCCCGCCGTTGCAGTCCGTACGCCCCTTGCCTCCTGCAAGGGGCGCACTGCTGTCCGTCACCTTGGCGGTGACTGTGGCCACAGCTAGATAACGGACCGGACATTGGGGGTTTTCCGTCTGGTCTACGCGCGTTACGCTGCCGCGGAACCAGCGCCTGGTTTGGGCGCTTGCACGAAGGAGTCTCGTTCCATGCGCCGGGTGTCCCGAATCGCCGTTGCGGGCGTTGCAACCGCAGCTCTTGCCGTCACCGTTTCCGCGTGCGGCAGCTCGTCCAGCTCGTCCACCGGCAAGGCCGGCGCGTCCAAGGGCGTCGGTCTCGCGTACGACGTCGGCGGCAAGGGCGACCAGTCCTTCAACGACGCCGCGTACGCCGGCTTCCAGAAGGCCAACAAGGAGTTCGGCGTCACCGGCCGGGACATCGAGCCGCAGGACGGCGAGTCGGACGCGGACAAGGTGCAGCGCCTTGAGACCCTGGCCAAGTCCGGCTACAACCCGGTGATCGGTGTCGGCTTCGCCTACGCGCCCGCCGTCAAGGAGGCCGCCGCGAAGTTCCCGAAGGTCACCTTCGGCATCATCGACGACAACCAGGACCAGGCGAGCAACGTCGCGGACATGGTCTTCCACGAGGAGCAGTCCTCGTACCTGGCCGGCGTCACCGCCGCGCTGACCACCAAGTCGAACACCGTCGGCTTCATCGGCGGCGTGGACGTCCCGCTGATCCACAAGTTCGAGGCGGGCTTCGAGCAGGGCGTCAAGGCCACCAAGAAGAACGTCACGGTCAAGGCCCAGTACCTGACCCAGACCGCCCAGGAGGGCGGCTTCTCCAGCCCCGACAAGGGCGAGGCCGCCGCCGAGGGCCAGATCGGCTCGGGCGCCGACGTGGTCTACGCCGCCGCCGGCCTCTCCGGCCAGGGCGTCATCAAGGCCGCCGCCGCGCACAAGGTCTGGGCGATCGGCGTCGACTCCGACCAGTACAACCAGGCCGCGCTGTCGAAGTACAAGAACTACATCCTGACCTCGGCCCTCAAGAACGTCGAGGGTGCGGTCTACGACCTCGCCAAGTCCGTCATCAAGGACAAGAAGCCGCTGTCCGGCGAGATCCGCGGCTCCCTGACCAACGGCGGCGTCGGCCTGGCCGACTCCAACCCGGTCTTCAAGAACAACGCCGCCCTGCAGGCCGCGCTCAAGAAGGCCGAGGCCGGCATCAAGGACGGTTCGATCACGGTCAAGACCTCCTGACCCAGGGGTCATGACCTTGTCGTAGGCATGGTCAAAAGAACGCTGTAATGGCAGCGTTACGGCCACGGAACGGGGTGCGGGAAGGATGTTCTTCCCGCGCCCCCTGCCATAGGTCCGGGGATCTCCACGGGGTCCCGGGCGCGGATCCGAGAGTTCGGTCAGGAAGCTCGGATGCGGGTCCGGGAGATCGGTCGGTGAGCCGGAGAGGGTGTCCGGGAGATCGGCGGAGATCCCGGGGACCGGCGGCAGGGGGAACCCTCGTTCGCGCGGCAGAATGCTCGGAACGGATCGAGAGTCGAAAAAGCTCGGTCAGGTCCGGGCACTATTTAAAGCAGGGGCGCTACGCGCGTAGAGCGACCCCTTTTCCGAGGAGAGTGCGCCATCGACGCGTCCAGCAGCCCTCCGCTCACCGCAGAGACCACAGCCGCGGTCGAGTTGGCGGGGATCACCAAACGATTCCCGGGTGTCGTAGCCAACCACGACATCCACCTGTCCGTCCGCAAGGGCACCGTGCATGCCCTGGTCGGCGAGAACGGGGCCGGCAAGTCGACCCTGATGAAGATCCTCTACGGCATGCAGAAGCCGGACGAGGGCACCATCGCGGTCGACGGCGAACAGGTCTCCTTCTCGTCCCCGGCCGACGCCATCGCGCGCGGCATCGGCATGGTCCACCAGCACTTCATGCTGGCGGACAACCTGACGGTGCTGGAGAACGTCGTACTCGGCAGCGAGAAGCTGTACGGCATCGGCGGCAACGCCCGGAAGAAGATCAAGGAGATCTCCGACCGGTACGGCCTCGGTATCCGCCCGGACGCCCTGGTCGAGGACCTCGGCGTCGCCGACCGGCAGCGCGTGGAGATCCTCAAGGTCCTCTTCCGCGGCGCCAACACCCTGATCCTCGACGAGCCCACCGCGGTCCTCGTCCCGCAGGAGGTCGACGCACTCTTCGACAACCTGCGCGAGCTGAAGTCCGAGGGCCTCTCGGTCATCTTCATCTCCCACAAGCTCGGCGAGGTGCTGTCCGTCGCCGACGACATCACCGTCATCCGGCGCGGCACCACGGTCGGCACCGCGATCCCGTCCGAGACCACCCCGCGCCAGCTCGCCGAGCTGATGGTCGGCAGCGAGCTGCCCACCCCGGAGACCTCCGAGTCCACGGTCACCGACAAGGCCGTCGTCACGGTGAAGAACCTCACCGTCTACGCCAGCGGCCCCTCCCTCGGCGAGGTCGGCGCGCAGCCCGAGACCGCCACGGTCGGTTCGTCCGGCGCCACCGCCCGCGGTGACGTCCTCGACGAGGCCACCGCCCCCGGTGCCGCCAAGCGCGTCCTCGACGACGTCACCTTCACCATCCACGCCGGCGAGGTCATGGGCATCGCCGGCGTCGAGGGCAACGGCCAGACCGAGCTGATCGACGCCCTCATCGGCACCCGCAACGCCGACTCGGGCACGATCGAGTTCCTCGGCGAGGACGTCACCCCCTGGGGCACCCGCAAGCGCCGCGAGGCCGGCGTCGGCTACATCCCCGAGGACCGGCACCGCCAGGGCCTGCTCCTGGAGTCCCCGCTCTGGGAGAACCGCATCCTCGGCCACGTCACCGAGAAGCCCAACGCCAAGGGCTTCTGGCTGGACATCAAGGGCGCCCAGGCCGACACCCGCCGGATCGTCGAGGAGTACGACGTCCGCACCCCCGGCATCGACGTCACCGCCGCCTCCCTCTCCGGCGGCAACCAGCAGAAGCTGATCGTCGGCCGCGAGATGAGCCACAGCCCGAAGTTCCTGATCGCCGCCCACCCGACCCGCGGTGTGGACGTCGGCGCCCAGGCGCAGATCTGGGACCGCATCCGGGACGCCCGCCGCGAGGGCCTGGCGGTGCTGCTGATCTCCGCCGACCTCGACGAGCTGATCGGCCTGTCGGACACCCTGCGGGTGATCTTCGACGGAAAGCTGGTCGCGGACGCCGACCCGGCCACCATCACCCCGGAGGAGCTGGGCTCCGCCATGACGGGTGCCGCGTCCGGCCACCTGGAACACGTAGAGACCGCCCCAGAAGGACACGAAGGCGCCGACGGCCCGGAGGACGAGGCCCGATGAAGAAGTTCGACAAGGAGCGGGTGCTCCTCGCGGTGGCCGGCCCGGTCATCGCGCTCGTCCTGGCGATCGCCCTGACCTCGATCGTGCTGCTGGCCTCGAACCGCAACCCGTTCGAGCCGTACGTGCTGATGCTCCAGCAGCTGCCGTACTCGGACATCCAGGTCCTGATCATCAACCAGGCGGCGATGTACTACATCGCGGCCATCGCGGTCGCCCTCGGCTTCCGGATGAACCTGTTCAACATCGGCGTCGACGGCCAGTACCGCCTCGCCGCCGTGATGACGGCCGTGGTCGGCGCCAACGTGGGGCTGCCCGCCTTCCTGCAGATCCCGATGCTGCTCCTGGTCGCCATGCTCACCGGCGCCTTCTGGGCCGGTATCGCGGGCGTCCTCAAGGTCACCCGGGGGGTCAGCGAGGTCGTCGCCACGATCATGCTGAACGCCATCGCCACCAGCGTCATCGGCTACGTCACCCTCTCCAACGTGTGGGGCGTCCAGGTCGGCAACAACATGACGACCGGCGTGATGAAGAAGTCCGGCTGGTTCCCCGGCATCAACCTGGGCTCCGACGTCGGCGAGATCTACGGCATGGTCTTCGTCGCCATCGCCCTCGGCATCGGCTACTGGGTCGTCCTCAACCGGACCCGCTTCGGCTTCGACCTGCGCGCCACCGGCGCCTCCGAGTCCGCCGCGGCCGCCTCCGGCGTCGACGCCAAGCGCATGGTCCTGATCTCCATGCTGATCTCCGGCGCCGTCTCCGGCCTCGCGGGCCTCCCGCTGCTGCTCGGCGACTCGCACACCTACAGCCTCGACTTCCCGGCCGGCCTCGGCTTCACCGCCATCGGCATCGCCCTGCTCGGCCGCAACAACCCGGGCGGCATCGCCTTCGCCGCGCTGCTGTGGGCCTTCCTCGACAAGGCCTCGCCCGCCCTCGACTACGCGACCCCGGTGGCGTACGAGAAGGAGATCGCCACGATCATGCAGGGCCTGATCGTCTTCTCCGTCGTCATCTCCTACGAAGCCGTACGGCAGTGGGGTCTGCGCCGCCAGCAGCGCCAGGTCGGCGCGGAGCTCGCCGCGGCCGCCGCCCAGAACACCAAGAAGGAGGTGGCGGCCTGATGTCCACCGCGACCATCGCCAAGCCGCAGGCGACCAAGCCCGGCAAGGGCGGCCGCCGAATGTCGCTCCCGGTACTCCTGCTGGTCATCGCCGGCGTACTGATCCTGACCTCGGCCGTGCGCCTGATCACCGGCGCCGACGGCATCACCTCGACCGGCCAGATGTCCACCGCGCTGCGCCTCGCCGTCCCGATCGGCCTCGCCGGCCTCGGCGGTCTGTGGGCCGAGCGCGCGGGCGTCGTCAACATCGGCCTCGAAGGCATGATGATCCTCGGCACCTGGTTCGGCGCCTGGGCCGGCTACCAGTGGGGCCCCTGGGTCGGCGTGGTCTTCGGCATCCTCGGCGGCGCGCTCGGCGCCCTGCTGCACGCCGTCGCCACCGTCACCTTCAACGTCAACCACATCGTGTCCGGTGTGGCCCTGAACATCCTCGCCCTGGGCGCCACCCGCTACCTCTCGAAGTTCACCTTCGAGAACGCCGAGGGCGGCTCCTCCAAGCAGTCCCCGCCGATCGACTCGCTCGGCACGTTCAGCGTCCCGGGCCTGTCCGACTGGCTGGACACGCTCAACCAGAAGCACTGGTTCTTCATCTCCGACATCGCGGGCCTGGTCGGCGGTCTGCTCACCGACCTCTCGCCGCTGACGGTCGTCGCGGTCGCCCTCGTCCCGATCACCTGGTGGGTGCTGTGGCGCACCGCCTTCGGCCTCCGCCTGCGCTCCTGCGGCGAGAACCCGGTGGCGGCCGAGTCCCTCGGCGTCAACGTCTACAAGTACAAGTACATCGCGGTGATCATCAGCGGTGGCTTCGCGGGCCTGGGCGGCGCGTTCCTCTCGATCGTCGCCTCCAACGTGTACCTCGACGGCCAGACCGCCGGCCGCGGTTACATCGGTCTCGCCGCGATGATCTTCGGCAACTGGATGCCGGGCGGCCTCGCCCTCGGCGCGGGCCTGTTCGGCTACACCGACAGCCTCAACCTGCGCGGCGGCACGGTGAACGTCCACGCGCTGATCCTGCTGCTCGCGATCCTGCTGGTGTTCGGCGCCGCGTACCTCGCCTGGAAGAAGAAGTACGTCCCGGCCGTCATCACGATCGTCATCTCGGTCCTGATGTTCGTCTGGTACGCCTCCACCAACGACGTCCCGCGTCAGCTGGTGACCGCGACCCCGTACATCGTCACCCTCCTCGTCCTCTCGCTGTCCGCGCAGTCCCTGCGGATGCCGAAGGCGGACGGCCTGCCGTACCGGAAGGGACAGGGCAAGTGACCGCCGAGGCCGCCGGTTTCGACTGGGAGACGCTGCGGGCCGAGGCGCGGGAGGCCATGTCCCACGCCTACGCCCCGTACTCCGGCTACCCGGTCGGGGTCGCCGCCCTGGTGGACGACGGCCGTACGGTCTCCGGCTGCAACGTGGAGAACGCGTCGTACGGCCTCGGCCTGTGCGCCGAGTGCGGACTGGTCTCCGAGCTGCAGCGCACGGGCGGCGGCCGGCTCACGCACTTCACCTGCGTGGACGGCACGGGCGGGCTTCTCGTCCCGTGCGGCCGCTGCCGCCAGCTGCTCTACGAGTTCGGCGGCCCGGACCTCCTCCTGGACACCCCGGAGGGCGTCCTGCCCCTCTCCGAGATGCTGCCCCAGGCCTTCGGCCCGGCCCATCTCACCAAGTAATCCCGTACGGCCCCTCCCCGCCCGTCCGCGCGGAGGGGCCGTACGCTTCGCACTTCTTCGAAGGGAACGCCATGGCCGCCATGGACGCCATCTCCGTCATCCGCACCAAGCGCGACCGCGGTGAGCTCAGCGACCAGCAGATCGACTGGGTCATCGACGCGTACACGCGCGGCGAGGTCGCCGACGAGCAGATGTCGTCGCTCGCGATGGCCATCCTCCTCAACGGCATGGACCGGCGTGAGATCGCCCGCTGGACGGCCGCGATGATCGCCTCCGGCGAGCGCATGGACTTCTCGTCGCTGTCCCGGCCGACGGCCGACAAGCACTCGACGGGCGGCGTCGGCGACAAGATCACCCTGCCGCTTGCTCCCCTCGTGGCGGCCTGCGGCGCGGCCGTCCCCCAGCTCTCCGGCCGCGGCCTCGGCCACACCGGCGGCACCCTCGACAAGCTGGAGTCCATCCCGGGCTGGCGCGCCCTGCTCTCCAACGAGGAGATGCTGAACGTGCTCGACACCACCGGCGCGGTGATCTGCGCGGCGGGCGACGGCCTGGCCCCCGCCGACAAGAAGCTCTACGCGCTCCGTGACGTCACCGGCACGGTCGAGGCGATCCCGCTGATCGCCTCCTCGATCATGTCGAAGAAGATCGCCGAGGGCACCGGCTCCCTGGTCCTGGACGTGAAGGTCGGCACCGGCGCCTTCATGAAGACCATCGAGGACGCCCGCGAGCTGGCCTCGACCATGGTCGGCCTCGGCACCGACCACGGTGTGAAGACGGTCGCCCTCCTCACCGACATGTCCACCCCGCTCGGCCTCACCGCCGGCAACGCCCTTGAAGTCCGCGAGTCCGTCGAGGTCCTCGCCGGCGGCGGACCGTCCGACGTCGTGGAACTCACCCTCGCCCTGGCCCGCGAGATGCTCGACGCGGCCGGGGTGAAGGACGCCGACCCGGCGAAGGCGCTCGCCGACGGCTCGGCGATGGACGTCTGGCGCCGGATGATCGCGGCCCAGGGCGGCGACCCGGACGCGGCCCTGCCGGTGGCGCGTGAGCAGCACGTCATCACGGCCCCGTCCTCCGGCGTCCTGACCCGCCTCGACGCCTACGACATCGGCGTCGCCGCCTGGCGCCTGGGCGCCGGCCGCGCCCGCAAGGAGGACCCGGTCCAGGCCGGCGCCGGCATCGAACTCCACGCCAGGCCCGGCGACACGGTCACCGCCGGCCAGCCCCTCCTCACCCTGCACACCGACACCCCGGAACGCTTCGAGTACGCCCTCCAGTCGGTCGAGGGCTCGTACGACATCGCGGCGGCGGGCACCGAGTTCACGGCGTCGCCCGTGGTGCTGGAGCGCATCGCCTGACGAGGGTGCGACAAGGCGCTGCCGGGGTGTCACCCCAGCAGCGCCGCAACCACGACCAGTACCGGCACTGACAGCACCGTCGACAGCAGGATCGAGTCCCGGGCGAGTTCCTCACCGACCCGGTAGGTGCCGGCGTACGTGTACAGGTTCTGCGCGGCCGGCAGCGCCGACGTCACCGTCACGTCGAGCAGGGGTGCTCCGTGCAGGTCGAAGACCACTGAGGCCAGCGCCCAGGCGATGAGGGGCTGGCCCACGGACTTCAGGGCGACGGACAGGAACACCGGACCGCGTTCGCGGCCCCGGCCCGGCGGTGTGCTGCCGCGCAGCGAGATGCCGAAGGCGAGCAGGACGGCCGGCACGGACATGTTGCCGATCAGGGTCAGGGGGTCCATGACCGGACCGGGGACATGGATGCCGAGGCCTGAGACGAGGACGCCGCCGAGGGAGCCGACGGCTATCGGATTGCGCAACGGCGTCAGCAGCCGGTGCCACCACGTGCCCTTCTCGCCCATGCCCGACAGGTCGAGGATCGTCAGGGCGATCGGGGTGAGGACGACGACCTGGAAGAGCAGCACCGGTGCCACCAGGGACGCGTCGCCCAGGACGTACACCGCGATCGGGATGCCGAGGTTGCCGGAGTTGACGTAGCTGGAGCAGAGCGCGCCGATCGTGGTGCGGCCCACGCCCCAGTGCCGTACGACACCCACCGCCACGAACGCGCCCGCCGCCGCTGCCGTGCTCAGGGCCGTCACCAGGAGGCGGCTGGAGAAGACCACCGCCAGGTCGGCCTTCGCGAGCAGGGTGAAGAGGAGGGCGGGGGAGGCGACATGGAAGGCGAGCTTGGTGAGGACCTCGCGGCCGTTCACGCCCAGGTGGCCACCGCGGCCGAGTCCGTAGCCGACGGCGATGACGATCGCGATGACCGCGAAACCGCTCAGCACCCCCTGCGCGGGACCCCCCTGGCGGTGGCCGGGAGGCCGTCGGACATCGGGGGCGGTGCTGATCCGTGGGGCATGCAGCTAACCCTCGGGTGTGGTCAGGTGCAGGTCAACGTTGTGATCCTTGTGATCTGCGCGACCATACGGCGACACGCTCCCTACCGATGAGTTGGGCGGCCGTCGGCGGTCTACCGCCCGTGGATGCCGTGACCCCCGCCGTGCTCATGCTGTCGGGCCCCGTCGCCAGGGACGAGGTGCCGGGGCTCTGCGACGACGTGCGTGTGCTGCTGCGGGCCGGCGCGGCCCGGACCGTCGTCTGCGATGTGGGCGGTCTCGGGCCGCCGGGGCTCGCCGCGGTGGATCTGCTGGCCCGGCTGGAGCTGACGGCCCGCCGGGCCGGCGGACGGATCCGGCTGCGGGACCCCGACCCGGCGCTACGCTCCCTCCTCCGTTTCGTCGGCCTTCGCCTCCAGGTGGAGGGGGAGGCCGAAGAGCGGGAACCAGCGCTTGGTGTCGAGGAAGAAGTGGAACCCGGTGAGCCGGCCGTCTGAGATCTCCAGGACCTGGATCGACCAGGGGCTCCAGCCGCCGGTGTCCGGGTCGGGCTTGTACTGGGCGAACCCGGGCAGGCCGTTGACCTGGACCGGGAACAGCCGCGAGCCCTCGCAGGCGGAGCCGATGGTGGTCATGAAGCCGGCGATGTCCTCGTGGCCGGTGAGCCACAGGTCGAACGGCGGCATCGTCATGATGGCGTCCTCGTGGAGGAGCGCCGTCAGCGCCGTCATGTCGTAGCCCTCGAAGGCCGCGACATAGCGTTCCAGGAGCTTCTGCTGTTCCTCGTCGAGGGCGTTGGAGACATCGGCCTCGGCGCCCGACTGCTGCTGCTCGGCCAGCGTGGCGCGGGCCCGCTGCAGCGCGCTGTTGACCGAGGCGACCGAGGTGCCGAGCAACTCGGCGACCTCGCTCGCCTTCCAGGCCAGCACCTCGCGCAGGATCAGCACCGCCCGCTGCTTGGGCGGCAGCTGCTGCAGGGCGGCCATGAAGGCGAGCCGGATGGACTCCTTGGCCACGGCCGCCTCCGCCGGGTCGTGCAGGGACGGCAGCACGCGCGCGTCGGGCACCGGCTCCAGCCAGGTGTTGTCGGGGCGGGGCGAGAGCGCCGCCTGGGCCAGCGGCGTCGACTCGGAGAGGTCCATCGGCCGGGCCCGCTTGTTGCCCGCGTTCAGCATGTCCAGGCACACGTTCGTCGCGATCCGGTACAGCCACGACCGCAGACTGGAGCGGCCCTCGAACTTCTCGTAGCTCCGCCAGGCCCGCACCAGGGTGTCCTGCACCGCGTCCTCGGCCTCGAAGGACGAGCCGAGCATGCGGTAGCAGTACCCGGTCAGCTCGGTCCGGTGCTTCTCCAGTGCGACGTCCAGCTCCGCCGTCGCCGTGCTGTCACTCATTGCCGTCCACCCACCCCTGTGGCCGTTCCTGTCCGCGCGCCGTTGCGCTCCAGCACTTCGGAAGCTACCGCAGCCCACTGACAATGACCCCAGGAGTGCGGAAAAGCCCAGCTCAGACCAGTTGCTCCACACGGCCCTAGCGAAGACGCCCCACTTTGCCAGGTGAAAATTGCTGTACGCCGATCGTCTTCAGGCCTCAGGCGGCCCAGCCGTTCGACCGCTGCCTGTCCTGGCAGTACGAGGCCCGTACCGTCTCGATCTGGACCGTGAGCAGGCGGATGAAAGAGCTCCGAAAGGGTGAGAGCGATCTCCTCCGGCGCGGCGGCAAGTGGTATCTGGTCGCCACAACATGACCAAATACGGGGAGCTCTTACGAGTGGGCGGGGACCAGGGCGCGGCGCGCGGCCAGCGAGCCGAGGACGGTGAGCGTCACGACGCCCAGGATCGCCAGCAGGCCGACGCCGACCGTGCCGGACCAGCCGCTCGCGTGGAAGGCCAGCGCGCCGACCGTGCTGCCCGCGCTGGAGCCGATGTAGTACGCCGACTGGTAGAGGGCCGAGGCCTGGGCCCTGCCGTGGGTCGCCGTCTTGCTGACCGCCGAGGAGGCCACCGCGTGGCCCGCGAAGAAGCCCGCGGTGATCAGGACCAGGCCCAGCAGGACCAGCGGGAGCGAGTCGGCCAGTGAGAGCAGCAACCCCGCGGCCGTCGTACCGCCGCCCAGGTAGAGGGCGCCCCGGCGGCCCAGGCGGCCGACCAGCCGGCCCGCCGTGGACGCCGACACCGTACCCACCAGGTACACCAGGAAGATCGAGCCGATGATGCCCTGGGGGAGCGAGAACGGCTCCTCGGTCAGGCGGTAGCCGATCACCGTGTACACACCGCCGAAGACGGTCATGAAGAGTGCGCCGATCGCGTACAGGCGGCGCAGCAGCGGGTTCGCGAGGTGGTCGCGGACCGTGGCGAGCAGCCGGCGCGGGTGCAGCGAGCCCGCCTTGAAGTGCCGCGGCGCGGGCAGCAGCAGCCGGAAGGCCACCGCGCAGCCCACCGCGATCAGGCCGATGGTGCCGACGGCGACCCGCCAGCCCCACTCCTGCGCGACCCAGCCGGTGATGACCCGGCCGCTCATCCCGCCGACGCTGTTGCCCGCGACGAACAGGCCGATCGCCGTGACCAGCGCCCGCGGCCGGACCTCCTCCGCCAGATAGGCGGTCGCCGACGCCGGCAGCCCGGCCAGCGCCGCTCCCTGCACACCGCGCAGTACCACCAGCACGCCGAGCGAGGGCGCGAAGGGGACCAGCAGACCCACGGTCACCGCCACCGCCAGCGAAGCGGTCATGACCGTACGACGTCCGAAGCGCTCGGACAGCGCGCTCATCGGGATGACGAACAGCGCCAGACCGCCGGTCGCCGCCGCCACCGTCCAGCTCGCGTCGCTCGCGCTCACCCCGAAGCCGTCCGAGATCAGCGGCAGCAGGGCCTGCGTGGAGTAGAGGAGGGCGAAGGTCGCGACACCGGCGAGGAAGAGCGCGAAGCTCATCCGGCGGTAGCCGGGACCGCCCGGCGTCAGACGGGAGTCGGGGGCGGCGAGGGACGGAACGGCGTCCATGGTGGTGGACGCCCCGGTACTGGCGGGAGACATGCTTCGAACGTACGGACCCGCCCGCTGATCCGTCCAATGCATGGAATCGCCATAATCGTTCCCATGGAGCATCAGCAGAGGTCGGCGCGGCGCCTGTCACCGTCCAGTGACACAGAAGACATGACGATGTTGCTGGCTCCACGCCTCGCGTACTTCGCCGGCGTGGCCCGCACGGAGCATGTCACCAGGGCGGCCCAGGAACTCGAGGTCCCCCAGTCCACCCTCTCCCGCGCGATGGCCCGCCTGGAGCAGGACCTGGGCGTCGACCTCTTCGCCCGCCACGGCCGCACGGTCTCCCTCACCCCCGCCGGCCGCACCTTCCTCACCTCGGTCGAACGCGCCCTCGCCGAGATCCGGCGCGCCGCCGACGAGGTCCGCGCCGACGCCGACCCCACCACCGGCAAGGTCGCCTTCGGCTTCCTGCACACGATGGGCGCCGAGACCGTCCCCGGCCTCCTCCACGCCTTCCGCGCCGACCACCCCCGCATCCGCTTCAGCCTCGTCCAGAACTACGGCGAGGCGATGATCGAGAAGCTCCGCGCGGGCGAACTGGACCTGTGCCTGACGTCCCCCGTCCCGGACGCCCCCGACCTCGTCGCCCGCCGCCTCGACGAACAGAAACTCCGCCTGGTGGTACCGGCCGACCACCCCCTGGCCACCCGCCGCCGCATCCGCCTCGCCGAGGCCGCCGACGAGACCTTCGTGACCCTCGAACCCGGCTACGGCCTCCGCCGCATCACCGACGACCTCTGCAACGAGGCGGGTTTCAGGCCGAGGATCGCCTTCGAGGGAGAGGAGGCGGAGACCCTGCGCGGCCTGGTGGCGGCCGGGCTGGGGGTCGCCCTACTGCCCCCACCCGCCTTTCCCCGCCCAGGAGTCGCCGAACTGACGGTCACGGCCCCGAGGGCGGCGAGAGAGATCGGCGTGGCGTGGCTGGAGGGCCATCCGGACACGCCCCCAGTGGCCGCCTTCAAGAAGTTCTTGCTTTCAAGGCGGGGGAGTCTTCTTGCCTAGGGGCGCGGGGCTGCATCTGATATGCGGCTACCGCCGCGTGGGCGCAAGACCACCCACGAACCCGCACCCCGACACCGGACATCAGCCCTTACGAAGCGACCGCCCGAAGCCCGCGGCAAGTGGCATCCGCAACCCGATCGGCGGCGGCGCGGCCAACGCGTCCTCCACCGGCCGCGACACCGCATGCCCGTACAACGCCCCCATCACGAAATCCGAGGCCAGCGCCAGCACTTCGTCCCGGTGCTGATGCAACCCGTGCCCGTCCGAGTGCACCTCGAACCGGCACACCTCCCGGTTGGCCTTCTTCGCCCGCGCCGCCAGCTGGAACGACAGCTCCGGATCGGTCCGTTCGTCGTTCGTGCCGTGCACGAACAGCACCCGCCGCCCCACCAGCTGGCGAACCGGTTCCTCGGGTACCGCCACATCCGCCTCCGGCAGCCAAGGGGCGATGGAGACGACGGAGTTGACGGCCTCGTGCCCGCCCGCGTGCAGCGCGGCCCGGCCGCCCATCCCCACCCCGAGCAGACACACCGGTACATCGCCGTACCGCCGTACCACCTCGTCGGTCGCCCAGCTCGCGTCCCCCGCGAGGTTCGCCTCGTTGCCGTTCCAGCCGCGATAGCGGTAGTGGACGACGTGCGCGGCCAGCCCCTCGTCCCGGCCGTCCCGGGCGAGCCGGCGGCCGAGCGCGCGGACGAAGGCCGTCGCCCATACGAGGGACGGACGGCGCGCGGAGACCTCCTCCCCGCCGGGGAGGAGCAGGACCGCCCCGCTCACCGTCGTCGGCTCCTGGCCGACTGCCCTGCTCAGGCTGGCCGTTCGGACCGGCGTCGCTTGCTCTGCCATGACAGAACAGTGTCAGAAGAAGCGGTGTACGCGACCCGTCCGTGCGGTCACCGTTGCGTATCGACGCAAAGGGAATTCACCGAGTACCGAGCGATCTACGCGCGTAGGAGTTACAGTGCGGAAATGACGAGCCAGAGCACCGCGAACACCCCGACGCCGGAGCAGATCCGCCGGGCACCGAAGGTTCTCCTGCACGACCATCTGGACGGCGGACTGCGCCCCGGCACCGTCGCCGACCTCGCCCGGGAGACCGGGTACTCCGAGCTTCCCGAGACCGATCCGGACAAGCTCGGCATCTGGTTCCGCGAGGCCGCCGACTCCGGCTCGCTGGAACGGTATCTGGAGACGTTCTCGCACACCGTCGGAGTCATGCAGACCCGGGACGCGCTCGTCCGGGTGGCGCGCGAGTGCGCCGAGGACCTCGCCGAGGACGGTGTCGTCTACGCCGAGGTGCGCTACGCCCCCGAGCAGCACCTGGAGCAGGGGCTGACCCTCGAAGAGGTCGTCGAGGCGGTCAACGAGGGGTTCCGGCAGGGCGAGGCCCTCGCCAGGGAGAACGGCCGGCGGATCAGGGTGGGCGCCCTGCTCACCGCGATGCGGCACGCGGCCCGCTCCCTGGAGATCGCCGAGCTCGCCAACCGCTACCGGGACCTGGGCGTCGTCGGCTTCGACATCGCCGGCGCCGAGGCCGGCTACCCGCCCACCCGGCACCTCGACGCCTTCGAGTACCTCAAGCGCGAGAACAACCACTTCACCATCCACGCCGGCGAGGCCTTCGGGCTGCCGTCGATCTGGCAGGCGCTCCAGTGGTGCGGCGCCGACCGGCTCGGGCACGGGGTGCGGATCATCGACGACATCCAGGTCCACGAGGACGGCACGGTCAAGCTCGGCCGCCTCGCGTCCTACGTCCGCGACAAGCGGATCCCGCTGGAGCTGTGCCCGAGCTCCAACCTCCAGACCGGGGCCGCCGACTCCTACGCCGGGCACCCGATCGGGCTGCTGCGCCGGCTGCACTTCCGGGCCACGGTGAACACGGACAACCGGCTGATGTCCGGGACCAGTATGAGCCGGGAATTCGAGCATCTCGTCGAGGCGTTCGGTTACACGCTCGACGACCTGCAGTGGTTCTCCGTCAATGCGATGAAATCAGCGTTCATTCCTTTCGATGAACGCCTCGCCATGATCAATGACGTCGTCAAGCCCGGTTATGCGGAGCTGAAATCCGAATGGCTGTTCCGGCAGACCGCCTCCACCAGCGGTTCTGTCGACTCGGAGGACTGAGCGGGCGTCCGAACGGGGCGCGGAATACGGGCAGGCTTTCACAAGTCGTCCGCATTTCGGTGTTTGCGGCGGGCGGTCCGGCATGTTTACGGTCGTGGACCGCTCAGCGTGTTATCGATCCCCGTCACCGCATTCCAAGGACGCATTAACGATGAAGCAGTCTGCTGCCAAGACCCTCGGTGTCGCCGCCCTCGGTGCCGCCTTCGCCGCCGTCGGCGCGGGCGCGGCCAACGCGGCCCCGGCCGTCTCGGACGCCCCGCAGGTCCTGGACACCGTCACCAAGACGCTGCCCGCCGAGAACGTCTCCAAGGCCCTGCCGGGCGCCGGTGCGGCCGTCCAGCAGGGGCAGACCGCCCTGGGCGCCGGTCTCGCCGCCGCCCACCCGGCCGTCCAGCAGGTCCTCGCCGAGGGCCCGACCAAGCCGGTCGCCGGCCGCCTCGGCGGGCTGCCGCTGCAGGGCCTGCCCACCCACGGCCTGCCGGTGAACGGGATCCCGCTCGGCTGACCCACCCGGCCGACGCGACGCCGTCGGGGCGCCCCGGACGATTCCGGGGCGCCCCGACGGCGTTGTCGCACCAGGGAATTGCCAGGTGCCGGAGGCCCGTCCGTCGAGGGAAGCGGAACCCACCGACGCACGCCGAGTCGGGCGGTACGATTGCTGCGGCGTCAGCGATAGCCAAGCATGCGCCGACTTGAGCAGTGCCTATGTCGCGGCGGGACACGCCGGAGGGGTGACAGCCCGAAAGGGTTCGAGCGCCCGTGAACCTCAGCCCGCGAGGTCTGGAATCCTTCGGCTTAGGCCGAGGGAGGATGTCAAAGCGCGATGTAGAGCAGGAACCACCGGGTCGAGGGGTCGCCCTAAGGGGCGATCCCGACCCTGGGAATCGTCGGGGTACGATCCTGAACCGCTTCCTCCTGGGGGAGGGCCGCAGGACGCAGCCGCTCACCCTGCCGACGGAGTCGGGAGCGGGCCGCCGGAACCACCGCCAGATGCGCGAGGACCACGCCGACGGTGTTGAGGAGAACCGAGTCGACGTCCACCACACGACCGGGCACCCCAGTCTGCAGCAGGGCGATGCCCAGCGAGATCAGGGCGCCCGCGGTGGCCGTACGGATCAGGGAGGCGAGCGGGGAGACCCGGAGTCTGCCGTGGGCCATCGGCAGCAGCACCCCCAGCGGGGCGAGCAGTGCCAGCCCCTCACCGATCCGGTGCGCCGCCTCGCGCCGGCCCAGCGCCAGATCGGCGCGGATGCCGGCGAACGGGTGCAGGTTGGCGGGCATCACCCAGGGCACGTCCAGCGGCCGCAGCATCAACCAGGCGACGAACGCGAGATGTGCGACAAGGAGGACACCCCCTGTCACACGGACGCGAATCCCGGCGCTGCCGCCGATGGAGCCTTGACGCTGCACGCCCCCCAAGACGCGCCCGCGCACACGATCGGTTCCGGATTCGACGATGAGGCCTCGGACACACGGCACGGACAGCGCTTCGTCACGGGCGATCAGGGAGCGCCCCACAGGGGCGCGGGGCTGTGTCGGCATGCGGCCACCGCCGCGCGGGCGCGACCAGCCACACTCCCACCCGCACCCGCCACACAACCCTCCCTGGCACCCCCCAGGCGCCCCAACGCCCCTCACGCAGAAGCGACCTCGCTGGACGGCGGCCAGTTCCCACTCGGCGCGTTCCGGACGGAATCCGTGCACTCGTACCGCCGCAACGGCTCCGTCCCCGGCCCGCCCAGGATCACCGACCCGTCCCCCTCCGCCGCCGCCGAGTCGGAGAGCGTGCAAACGATCTGGGCGAGCGCGTACGACGTCAGCTGCGGCGGCGACGTACTGAGCCGCAGCGTGTCGTCGGGGTCCCCGGGCCGCGGCCCGCCGACGCTCATCCCGCCCCGCACGTACGTCGTGTAGCCGGCGTCCTTCTCGGCGGCCGACGGCGTCTCGGCGAGCTGGTCCAGCAGTCCCTGCGCGACGATCACCCGCCGCTGCGCGTCCGCCGTGCCCTCCGGGACCCGCACCTCCCGGTCCACGGTCACCAGCGAGGAGCCGCACAGCAGGAACACCTGCACCGGCACCCCGCGTTCGGTCTGTGCCGACAGGTCCGGCTGGGCCATCGAGCACGGCACCCGCGACGGCGCCCCGCCGAAGTCGGTCGGCACCTCGGTGGCCCGGATCCCGCACCCGGAGAGCGCCAGCGCCAGCCCGGCGACGGCGAGGAGTCTTCGTACGTGCATCAGGCGTCCTTCTCCCCGGCAGTCCCGGACTCCCCGGCGTTCCCGGCGTTCCCGCCGTCCTTGCTCTCCTCGGCCAGCGCCGAGGCGTCCCGGGGCAGCCGCAGCGTGAACACCGCGCCCCCCTCGGGAGAGTTGGCGGCGGTGATCGAGCCGCCGTGGATCCGGGCGTTCTCCGTCGCGATGGACAGGCCCAGGCCACTGCCCTCGGACCGCGGCCGGGAGGCGCTGGCCTTGTAGAACCGGTCGAAGACGTGCGGCAGCACGTCCTCCGGGATACCGGGCCCGTGGTCGCGCACCGCGATCACCAGATCCTCCCCCTCGATCCGCACCGACACCCGCACCGGCGAACCGCCGTGCTTGAGCGCGTTGCCGATCAGGTTGGCGAGGATGACGTCGAGTCGGCGCGGGTCGAGGCGGGCGTGGATGCCGCGCTCGGCGTCCAGGTCCACCGCGTCCAGCCAGGCGCGGGCGTCGATACAGGCGGTGATCTGGTCGGCGAGGTCCACGTCGTCGAGGACGAGACGGGCCGTACCGGCGTCGAAGCGGGTGACCTCCATGAGGTTCTCGACGAGGTCGTTGAGGCGGCGCGTCTCGCTGACGACCAGCCGGACGGCGGGCTCGATCATCGGGTCCATCGACCCCGACTCCGCCTCCAGCTCCTCCTCCAGGATCTCCGTCACGGCGGTGATCGCGGTGAGCGGGGTCCGCAGCTCGTGGCTCATGTCGGCGACGAACCGCCGGGACGCGTCGTCGCGCGCGGCCATGTCGTCGACCCGTTTCTCCAGCGCCTCGGCCGCGTCGTTGAACGTCCGGGACAGATCGGCGAGTTCGTCGGTCCCGGAGACCTGCAGCCGGGTGTCCAGCTTGCCCTCACCGAGCCGCCGGGCGGCCACCCCCAGCCGGTGCACCGGCTTCAGCACGGTCGTGGCGGCGGCCTGCGCGAGCAGCGCCGAGCCGATCAGCGCCAGCCCGGTGGCGATCCCCAGCGACCACGCCAGCGAGTTGAGGTCCTTCGCCTCCGGCTCCAGCGACTTCATCATGTAACCGGTCGGCCCGCCGCCGATCAGCCGCGTCCCGGCGACGAGATACGGCGTCCCGTGGTCGACGACCCGCTGCCAGTACAGGTGGTACGTCGACTTGTCGGAGTCGGTCACCTTCTGCCGCTTGTCGACGGCCTTGCGCAGCGACGTCGGCACGTCGTCGAGCGCGAACGCGCTGAGCCCGTCCGAACTGCCGTACACCGTCTTGCCGTTGCCGTCCTCACCGACCAGCAGCACGCTGAAGCGCTGGCTGCTGTTGGCCATCTGCCCGGCCGTGCGCTGCAGTTCGTCCTGGGTCGGGTGCACGGGCAGCGCGCCGGCCCGGTTCTGCATCTCCTGCCGGAAGTCGCGCAGCACCGCGTCCTGGGTACGGGTGAGCACGGCCTCGCGGTTCAGCCAGTACGCGATGCCCGACGCGGACACGGCGGCGGTCAGCGCGACGAGCCCGAAGACCACCACCAGCCGCAGCCGCAGACTGGTGAAACGCAGCCGGGACACGGCTCCCTTGCGATCCGAGGCCCAGCCGCGGAAACCCTCTTGCCGGTCGGTCACTGAGGGGCGTCCAGGCGGTAGCCGACACCACGCACGGTACGGATCAGGGTCGGCGACGAGGGCACGTCCTCCACCTTGGCGCGCAGCCGCTGCACACAGGCGTCCACCAGCCGGGAGTCACCGAGGTAGTCGTGCTCCCAGACCAGCCGCAGCAGTTGCTGCCGGGACAGCGCCTGCCCCGGCCGCCGGCTCAGTTCGAGCAGCAGCCGCAGCTCGGTCGGGGTGAGCTGGAGGTCCTCGCCGTTCTTCGTCACGGTCATCGCGCTGCGGTCGATGACGACGTTGCCGAACGTCGCCGAGTCGGTGGACTCCCGCTCCCCGCGCCGCAGCACTGCCCGGATCCGGGCGTCGAGCACCCGCCCCTGGACGGGCTTGACGACATAGTCGTCGGCGCCGGACTCCAGGCCCACCACCACATCGATGTCATCGCTGCGCGCGGTGAGCAGAATGATCGGCAACTGGTCCGTGCGCCGGATGCGCCGGCACACCTCGAACCCGTCGATGCCGGGCAGCATGACATCGAGGACGATCAGATCGGGCCGCTGCTCACGCAACAGCTTCAGACCGTCCTCACCGGTCGCAGCGGTGGCCACCCGGTGTCCCTGGCGGGTCAGAGAGAGCTCCAGGGCCGTGCGGATGGCGTCGTCGTCCTCGATCAGCAACAGGGAAGGCACGGGCTCATTCTGGCCCATGCGGGCCCCGTCGTACGACCTGTGCGGCTGGTAGCCGCTCGCGAACCTCTGTAGCGCCACCACCTGTGCACCATCTGTCGACTCTCTGTGCCGGACCCCTGTGACAGGTCTGTGACAGTCGGCGGATACGGCCGTGAAGGTGGCCCGGCAGAGTTCTCGGCACAGGCAAGCGAGCAAGCGGCCAAGAGCCGGACGGCGCGGAGCCTGGGCAAGCCGAACTACCGGAAGTCCACGACGGGGGGCGCGAGATGAACACGCTGATCGGTCACAGCACCAGCGCAGTGATCACGCGTCTGCACGACGTGCACCGGGGTTCCGAGAGGTCCGGTGCCGTGAGCGGGCGGGGGTGCGCTCGCGGCACCGGGCGTCAGCACACCGGTTACATGACGGTGGTTGACGGCTTCACGGGGGAAGCACACGGGGGATCCGCATACGGGGAGGGCACGGGGGAGCGTCGCTCGCTGACCGAGGCGGAGTTCACCGCCTACGTCCAGGAGCGCCGCGCCTCCCTGTACGCGACCGCCTACCACCTGACCGGCGACCGTTACGAGGCCGAGGACCTGCTGCAGAGCGCGCTGTTCTCGACGTACAAGGCGTGGGACCGGATCAGCGACAAGGCCGCGGTCGGCGGTTACCTCCGCCGCACCATGACCAACCTGCACATCAGCGCCTGGCGGCGCCGCAAGCTCAACGAGTACCCGACCGAGGAACTGCCGGAGACGCCCGGCGACACGGACGCGATGAGCGGCACCGAGCTGCGCGCGGTCCTGTGGCAGGCGCTCGCCCGGCTCCCCGAACTCCAGCGCACCATGCTGGTCCTGCGCTACTACGAGGGCCGCACGGACCCGGAGATCGCGGAGATCCTCGACATCAGTGTCGGCACGGTGAAGTCCAGCATCTGGCGGTCGCTCCGCCGGCTGCGCGAGGACGAGGTCCTCAGCTTCGGCCGTGACGAGGAGAACGCCTTCGGGGAGCTCGTCGCCTGAAGGTAAGGGGATCCGGGGGGATCCTGACGGGGGAAACCGGGGGAACACGGGGGACCTGGGGGAGGGTCCGGGGGGACTCACGGGGGATACACGGGGGACAGACGGGTCCGGGGGGACCCGGGGGAAAGCACGGGGGAGCTCCGCCACGGGGGACACGGGGGTGTTCGGCGGAGCAACGGGGGAAGCGGGACTGGAGGGCCGGGGGGTCCATCCAGTCCCGCTTTTTTTGCGGCTCTTCTACGACTGCCGACTCCTCTACGACGGTTACGCCGGTGCCTGTGTGCGGTTCCGGCTCTGCCGGCCCACCGCGGCCGCCGCCATCCGGCCCAGTGCCTCGTCCCGGTCGCAGGGGTGCGCGCCCAGCGCCACCTGGCGGGCCACGATCGTGCGTTCCGCGCGCATCAGCCGCCAGCCGCGGCGCAGCAGGAACGGCACCGACTTGCGGCCCTCCCGGAGGTCCCGCAGGAAGCGGCGCCGGAACGTCTTCACCGGCCCCCGGCTCAGACACAGCGCGTCGGCCAGCAGCCCGAGCTCGCGGCAGCGCTGCACGATCTCGGCGGCGAAGATGCCCTCCGCGATGAAGAGCGGGGTGCGGCCGATGTCCAGCGTCTCCTCGCCGGTGCGGGCGCTCAGTGATATGTCATATACCGGTACGGCCGCCGAGCCCGTGGCGCACAGCCGCCCGATGGCCTCGACCGCGACCTCCGCGTCCCAGGACTCCGGGTGGTCCCAGTCGATGTCCGAACTCCCCGCCACCGACGGCAGAGTCGGGTCGTCGCCCTCCTTGTAGAAGTCGTCGAGGCGCAGGACGGGCAGCCCGGAACGGGCGGCGACCAGTGACTTGCCCGAGCCCGAAGGGCCGCACAGCAGCACGACACGGGCGGGGGACGGGGGATGAATGCTCACGGAACACCAGTTTGACGCATGGTGGGCCTCCTGCCGACCCCGCAGGTCGGCTTTGGAGCGTGAGTCACACCTCAACTACCCTGTGTGCCGACCTCATTACCCTGCGCACCGGAAGGTGGCACCAGCGATGTCCCGACACGCGTCCTCCCCCAACCCGACCGCTCGGCGTGCCCTGGCCGCCCTCGCCACGGCAGGGGTGGCGCTCGGCGCGGGCGCCGCGACGGCCGCCGCCGCGGACGCCCAGCCCGTACTGGACGTGGTCCGCACCCGGCCCACCTCGCTCGGCCAGATCGACCCGCAGGCGGGCATGCAGGCGCTGGGCGGCGTACTGCCGTACGTCACGGGACCGGTGGCCGGGCTCAAGCCCAACCCCCTGGCCGGGACCGGCGTCGACCCGCTGGACAACGGGGTGGGCACCCAGCTGGCCGACTTCAAGCCGCTGACGTCGAAGATGCTGACCGGGCCGCTGGCACAGGCGCCGTCGATCGGGTCGCTTCCGGTGGTGGGAAAGATCCTCGGAGGCGCCGGGAGCTGAGCGCCCCGCAAGGGGCGCTGGGGGGTACCCCCGGCCGAAGGCTGGGGGAGGAACTGCGCGACCAGCCACGAACGGCCCGCAGTTCCCCCCTCGTAGGGGCGAATCAGTACGAAGAGCCGGACGCTCCCAGCGCCCCCGTCGGGTGCCACACCGTCTTCGTCTCCAGGAACGCCGTCAGCCGCTCGGTCCCCGGAGTCTCGGAGTAATCCACAGGCTGTGGACGCAGGACGCGCTTCAGGTTGTCGGCCGCCGCGATCTCCAGCTCCTTCGCCAGCGCCTCGTCGGCGCCCGCGAGGTCGATCGCGTTGACGTCCTGGTGGGAGGCGAGAGGCGCCGCGATCTCCGCCGTACGGCCGGAGAGGACGTTGACGACCCCGCCGGGCACGTCGGAGGTGGCGAGGACCTCGGCGAGGGAGAGGGCCGGGAGCGGGGACTTCTCACTCGCGATCACCACCGCCGTGTTGCCCGTGGCGATCACGGGGGCCAGGACGCTCACCAGACCCAGGAAGGACGACTCCTGCGGGGCCAGGACGGCGACGACGCCCGTCGGCTCGGGGGAGGAGAGGTTGAAGAACGGCCCCGCGACCGGGTTGCCGCCGCCGACCACCTGGGCGATCTTGTCGGTCCAGCCCGCGTACCAGACCCAGCGGTCGACGGTGGCGTCCACGACCGCGGCCGCCTTGGACTTGCCGAGGCCCTCCGCGTCGGCGACCTCCCGCACGAACTGGTCCCGGCGGCCCTCCAGCATCTCCGCGACGCGGTAGAGGACCTGGCCCCGGTTGTAGGCCGTGGCCCCGGACCAGCCGCCGAACGCCTTGCGCGCGGCGACGACCGCGTCCCGGGCGTCCTTGCGGCTGGACTGCGGTGCGTTGGCCAGCCAGTTGCCCTTGGAGTCCGTCACCTCGTACACCCGGCCGCTCTCGGAACGCGGGAACTTCCCGCCGACGTACAGCTTGTAGGTCTTGAAGACAGTCAGACGCTCATTGGTGCGGTCAGACATCGAGGTACGCCTCCAGGCCGTGGCGACCGCCCTCGCGGCCGAAGCCCGACTCCTTGTACCCGCCGAACGGCGAGGTCGGGTCGAACTTGTTGAACGTGTTGGACCAGACGACACCCGCGCGCAGCTTGTTGGCCACGGCGAGGATGCGGGAGCCCTTCTCGGTCCAGATGCCCGCCGAGAGGCCGTACTGGGTGTTGTTGGCCTTGGCGACGGCCTCGTCCGGGGTGCGGAAGGTGAGGACGGACAGGACCGGACCGAAGATCTCGTCCCGCGCGATCGTGTGCGCCTGGGTGACGTTCGTGAAGAGCGTCGGGGCGAACCAGTAGCCGGAGGAGGGGAGTTCGCAGGCCGGGGACCAGCGCTCGGCGCCCTCCGCCTCGCCCTGGTCGGCGAGGGTGGTGATCCGGGCCAGCTGCTCGGCGGAGTTGATCGCGCCGATGTCCGTGTTCTTGTCGAGCGGGTCGCCGAGGCGGAGGGTGGAGAGGCGGCGCTTCAGGGAGTCCAGCAGTTCGTCGTGGATCGACTCCTGGACGAGGAGGCGGCTGCCGGCGCAGCAGACCTGCCCCTGGTTGAAGAAGATCCCGGTGACGATCCCCTCCACCGCCTGGTCGATGGGGGCGTCGTCGAAGACGATGTTCGCGCCCTTGCCGCCCAGTTCGAGGGTGAGCTTCTTGCGGGTGCCCGCGACGGTCCGGGCGATCTCCTTGCCGACGGCGGTGGAGCCGGTGAAGGCGACCTTGTTCACGTCGGGGTGCGCGACGAGCGCGGCGCCCGCGTCGCCGTAACCGGGGAGGATGTTGACGACGCCCTTGGGGAGGCCGGCCTGGCGGCAGATGTCCGCGAAGAAGAGGGCGGACAGGGGGGTCGTCTCGGCGGGCTTGAGGACGACCGTGTTGCCGGTGGCGAGCGCCGGGGCGATCTTCCAGGCCAGCATCAGGAGCGGGAAGTTCCAGGGGATGACCTGGCCGGCGACGCCGAGCGGCCGCGGGTTCGCGCCGTAGCCCGCGTGGTCGAGCTTGTCGGCCCAGCCCGCGTAGTAGAAGAAGTGCGCGGCGACCAGGGGGAGGTCCGCGTCGCGGGTCTCCTTGATCGGCTTGCCGTTGTCCAGCGTCTCCAGGACGGCCAGCTCGCGGCTGCGCTCCTGGATGATGCGGGCGATACGGAAGAGGTACTTGGCGCGCTCGGAACCCGGCAGCGCGGACCACTTCTCGAACGCCTTGCGGGCGGCCTTCACGGCCCGGTCGACGTCCTCGGCACCGGCCCGGGCGACCTCGGAGAGGACCTCCTCGGTGCTGGGGCTGACGGTCTTGAAGACCTTGCCGTCGGCGGCGTCGGTGAACTCGCCGTCGATGAAGAGGCCGTAGGAGGGCGCGATGTCGACGACGGAGCGGGACTCGGGCGCCGGCGCGTACTCGAATGCGGTGGTCATCTTTTCCTTGGCCATGGTGATCAGTCCACCGTCACGTAGTCGGGGCCGGAGTAGCGGCCGGTGGCCAGCTTCTGACGCTGCATCAGCAGGTCGTTCAGGAGCGAGGAGGCGCCGAACCGGAACCAGTGGTTGTCCAGCCAGTCCGCGCCCGCGGTCTCGTTCACGAGGACCAGGAACTTGATCGCGTCCTTGCTGGTCCGGATGCCGCCGGCGGGCTTCACGCCGATCTGGACACCGGTCTGTGCACGGAAGTCGCGGACGGCCTCCAGCATGAGGAGGGTGTTGGCGGGGGTGGCGTTGACGGCGACCTTGCCGGTGGAGGTCTTGATGAAGTCGGCACCGGCGAGCATGCCGAGCCAGGAGGCACGGCGGATGTTGTCGTACGTCGACAGCTCGCCGGTCTCGAAGATGACCTTGAGCCGGGCGGCGGTGCCGCAGGCCTCCTTCACGGCGGTGATCTCGTCGTACACCTTGCCGTAGTTCCCCGCGAGGAACGCGCCGCGGTCGATGACCATGTCGATCTCGTCGGCACCGGCGGCGACCGCGTCCCGTACGTCGGCCAGCTTCACGTCGAGCGCGGCGCGGCCGGCCGGGAAGGCGGTGGCGACGGAGGCGACCTTGACGGACGAGCCGGCCACGGCCTCCTTGGCGACGGCCACCATGTCGGGGTAGACACAGACGGCGGCCGTGGCGGGAGTCGTACGGTCCGTCGGGTCCGGACGGACCGCCTTGGCGCCGAGCGCCCGGACCTTGCCCGGGGTGTCCGCGCCTTCCAGCGTCGTCAGGTCGACCATCGAGATGGCGAGGTCGATGGCGTACGCCTTCGCGGTGGTCTTGATCGAACGGGTGCCGAGCGAGGCGGCACGCGCCTCCAGGCCGACCGCGTCGACGCCGGGCAGCCCGTGGAGGAAGCGGCGCAGTGTGCTGTCGGACGCGGTGACGTCAGCAAGTGCGTGGGGTGCGGTGGTGGGCATGGTCACCAGCCGAGCATATCTACGCGCGTAGCGGCTGTACACCCCGAGGGAACGGTTCTTGTGGAGGACGGTACGGCCCCGCGCCGCTTCAGGGGCGCTGGGGGAGGAACTGCGCGACCTGCCACGCACGACCCGCTCGCCTACCGGACGCACACCCCACGGCGCCCCCGTGCACGCCTGAGGCAGAATCGGCGACATGACCACGCCCCTCGTCAAGGACCGTATCTACCGCTCGCCCCAGGCGCTGATCGGTGGTGTCCTGCTCCTCGTCATCGTCGGCTGGCTCGGCATCGACGCCCTGTTCCGGGGGCGCGGCCACACTCCCTGGCTCGCGCTCGCCGCGCTCATCCTCATCGTGCCGCTGGTCGTCGCCTTCACGCTCCGCCCGGCGGTGTTCGCGGGCGAGGACCGGCTGCGGGTGCGCAACCCGTTCCGGGTGATCACGCTGCCGTGGGGGGAGATCGCGTCGCTGCGCTCCGGTTACTCGAACGAGGTGATCGTCAAGTCGGGCGCGAAGTACCAGCTGTGGGCGATCCCCGTGTCCCTGCGCAGCCGCAAGAAGGCGGCCCGTCGGCAGGCGCGGGCGGAGACGGACGCGCGGCGCGGTCGGACGGGGTCCGGCGCGGGCACGGGCGGCGGGCTGGGCGGGTTCGGTGGCTTCGGCGGCGGCCTGCGGGGCGCGGACGAGCCGGCCGGGCCGGTGCGCGCGGAGACCGACAAGGTGATGGACGACCTGCGGACCACGCTGGAGACCAGGGGCGAGGCGGAGTCGGCCCAGGGCGAGATCGTGGTGCGCTGGGCGTACGAGGTGATGGCGCCGGCGGTGGCGGGCGCGGTACTGCTGGTGACTCTGCTGGCGGTGGGGTAGCGCCGGTCGGGGGTGCGCCGTAGGGGTGCGGGCCGTTGCCGGGCGCGGGCCGTGAGCGGCTGGTCGCGCCCACGCGGCGGTAGCCGCACATCGATACGGCCCCGCGCCCCTGGGTGGGTCGAGGTGCTGCGTGTCGAAGAGCTCGGAAACGGCCCGGCGCCGTCCAGGTCCGCTCGTACGAAGTCGGCACGTCCGCCGAGCGCCCGGATCCCGTCCACCACCTCCGCACCGCGCCCGGCACCGCGCCCCGAGACGACGACCTGTGCCCCCTCCGCCGCGAACGCCTCCGCGATCGGCCGCCCGATGTTGCTGGTCGCACCCGTCACGAGCGCGGTCTTTCCTGCCAGTCGCATGGCCATGATCAGCTCTCCGTTCCCTGTGGTTCCCCGTCGGGTGCGGACCACTGTGCGTCGAAGAAAAGGACCGGCAAGTCCAGAAACGTGGTGCCTGCGGGGGCTACGGTGCTCCGATGACCGATTCTTCGCCACCCGGCGGCGAGGTTCTCGACGCGCACGAACTGACCGCTCGCTGGACGGACGCCTGGCGGCCGGAGCAGGTCGCGGAGCGGCTGGGCGGGGTCGGTACGCCCTGGTGCGTCGCGGCGGGGTGGGCGCTGGACCTGTTCCGTGGCGGGGAGTCGCGGCGCCATGGTGATCTGGAGATCGCGGTGCCCGCGGCGGGGTTCGCGGAGGTGCGCGACCGCTTTCGTGAGTACGCGTTCGACGCGGTGGGCTCAGGGCGTGTCTGGGCCGCGGCGGGAGACGAGGTGCTCGCGGCCACGCACCAGACCTGGGTGCGGGATCCGGCGAACGGTCAGTTCCTCTTCGACGTCTTCCGCGAGCCGCACGAGGGCGGGACCTGGATCTGCCGGCGGGACGAGAGCCTGCGGCTGCCGTACGGCGCGGTCGTCGAACGCACGGCGGACGGCATTCCGTACCTGGCACCGGAGTTGGTGCTGTTGTTCAAGGCGCAGGGGACGCGGCCCAAGGACCAGGCCGACTTCGACGGGGTGCTGCCGCTGCTGAGCGGGGCCCGGCGCGAGGCTCTCGCCGGGTGGCTCACGCGCGTGGACCCCGGGCATCCCTGGCTGGCGGGACTCAAGGGCCCGGCGAGGGGGTGACGGGAGCCGGTCGGGCCGTGCTCGGCGCCCCCATGGGCAACGTTGTCCCGGTCCGGGTGGGAGCGCTTTCTCCGTGTCTTGCCTACGGGTTACCTAGGGGATACCTCTACATGAAGCGTGGCCCCGGCAGTCAGTTTTGTCCGGGCGCCGCCACCTACGCCTCAGTAGATTGCTGGTGCCGCCCCAGAGTGCCGTACCTGCGGATTTTACTTACCTATTGGGCGGTGGGGGTGGGGACATGGAGCGGTCCGAGAGGGCGGCAAGACCTGCCGCTGGGACGACGGGCATGAGATGCCAGGTGGACATCGACGGGCAGGGCAGGTTCGGCTGGCGCCTGGTGGCGCCGAACGGGAGATCGGTGGCGGTCTCGCTCACCGCGCACGACAGCCACACCCGATGTCGCGCCGCGTTCCACCGCATGTGCGCGTTGCACTCCCGTACGGGGGGCGGAGTGCAGCACGGCTCCGACGGGGGCGGCTGGGTGTGGGTGGTCTGGGACGAGTCCGGCCGTCATCTGGCCGGCTCGGCGCGGACGTACGAGAGGCATGCCACCTGTCGTGCGTCCTACGACCGGTTCCGCGCGATGATCGCCGAACTGGTATATGCCGGGCCCGAGTTATGGGGCGAGTGAGCCAGGGCTGAGCCGCACGTCAACCGGGCCTGGAGAGGCCCTGGTCGGGGACGAGGCGTGCCGGTGCGGCGGGGGCCGATGTTGCCCTTAGGGAACCCGTAGTTCACACCTCAGGATGTGCATGTCAACCGATGACACGGAGTGTCGGGACCGTGCCTTCGCTGAGAAGAACCAGACAGCCGCAGCCCGTGATCGCGGGCGTCGGCTCCATCGACGCCGAAGCCGACGTGGGCGACCCCGACGTACGGCGACGCCTGTACGCCGATCCCGGGCTGCCCGACCGGGTGTTCCGCACGGTGCTGCGCTCGGGCGGCGGGCTCGTGCTGGCCGTGATGCTGCTCGTCGGCGGCTTCCTGCTGTACCGGGCGTGGCTCGCGCTGGACCGGGCCGGCTGGTCCTTCCTGACCACCGCCGAATGGGAGCCGGGCAGCGGGCGGTTCGGTATCGCGGCCGTGCTCGTCGGGACGATCCTGATCGCGGTCGTCGCGGTGCTGGTGGCCGTGCCGCTTGCCACCGGGGCCGCGCTGTACATCTCCGAGTACGCCTCGCCGCGGCTGCGCCGGACGCTGATCAGCGTCGTCGACCTGATGGCCGCCGTGCCCTCCGTGGTCTACGGCCTGTGGGGCGTGTTCTTCCTCCAGGACAAGGTGCTGCCCACGGCCCGCTGGATCTCCACGTACTTCGGCTGGATCCCGGTCTTCGACGTGCAGGGCGCCGACCCCGACGACCCGCTCGCGCCCGAGAGCATCTACACCTCCTCGACGTTCATCGCCGGACTCGTCGTCGGCATGATGATCGCGCCCATCATCTGCTCGATCATGCGCGAGGTCTTCTCGCAGGCCCCCGCCGGTGAGCGCGAGGGCGCCTACGCGCTCGGCGCCACCCGCTGGGGCATGATCCGCAGCGTCGTCCTGCCCTTCGGGCGCGGCGGGATGATCGGCGGCACGATGCTCGGCCTCGGCCGTGCCCTCGGCGAGACGATCGCCATCTTCATGATCATCTCGGTGACCTTCCAGGTCCAGTGGCACATCCTGCAGTCCGGTACCAGCTCGGTCTCCTCGCTGATCGCCCTGCGGTACGGCGAGGCGAGCGAGTTCAGCATGTCCGCCCTGATGGCGGCCGGCTTCTCGCTGTTCGTCATGACGCTGATCGTCAACTTCGCGGCCTCCTCCATCGTCGCCCGCTCCCGCTCGGGTGCGGCGAGCGACGCCTGACGAGCCCTTCCTCCCCGGTATCGCCAACCCCCCCACGGCGCCCGCAGTCCCTTACGCCATACAGGAATGAGCGACCATGACCGTTGCCCCTGAAGCGCCCGGCGCGCGTCAGGCGACCGGACGCCCGAGCACCACCCTGCCGGGCCCGGCCCGCGGCGCCGATCCGGCCGGTGAGCGCCGCCGCGCCCTGACGCAGCTGCACGCCACCGACGTGTACGCCATGGTCGGTGCCGCCACCGCCGCGCTCTCGATGACCTGGCTGCTCTTCCACTGGCTGCTGCCGTTCAACGGCGCCGTCGGCTTCGTCGTCATCGCCTACGTCCTCTTCCTGCTGGTCTACGCGCTGCTGGTCTCCTTCGACGAGGACGGGCCCGCGATCGTCGACCGGATCGCGGCGGCCCTGGTGCGGTCCATGGGGCTGCTGCTCGTCGTGATCCTCGTCTTCGTCGTGTGCTACGCCCTCGTCCAGGGCCGCAAGGCGCTGGTACACCTGAACTTCTTCACCCAGAGCATGGAGCTGGCCGGCCCGCTGGAGCCGCTCAGCGTGGGCGGCGCCCTGCACGCGGCGGCCGGCACCCTGATCATGATCACCATCGCGCTGCTGATCACCGTGCCGGCCGGGCTGGTCTGCGCGGTGTTCCTGAACGAAGTCCCCGGCGCCTACGCCCGGTTCGTGCGGACCATCGTCGAGGCGATGACAGCGTTGCCGTCGGTCGTCGCCGGTCTGTTCATCTACGCCACCGTGATCCTCGGCCTGGGCCTGGACCAGTCCGGACTCGCCGCCGGTCTCGCCCTCTCGGTGATGATGCTGCCGATCATCATCAGGGCCGCCGACGTCGTCATCCGGCTGGTCCCCGGCACCCTGCGCGAGGCCGCCTACGCGATGGGCACGAGCCGCTGGCGCACGGTCTGGCACGTGGTGCTGCCGACCTGCCGCTCGGGTCTGACGACCGCCGTGATCCTCGGCACCGCGCGCGGCATCGGCGAGACCTCCCCGGTCCTCTTGACCGCGGGCTTCACCAACGAGCTCAACCTCAACCCGTTCCACGACCCGATGGTCTCCCTGCCGCTGGTCACCTTCGAGTTCGTCAAGTCGCCCGAGCCGAACATGATCTCGCGCGGCTTCGGTACGGCGGCCCTGCTCATGGCGCTGGTGCTGCTGCTGTTCGTCGCCGCCCGCATCCTCGGCGGCCGCGGCCCCGGCCATCTCACCCGCCGCCAGGAACACCGGCGCGTCCTCGCGTCCCGGCGTGACGCGCGTCGATTCGCCGAGCGCCGCCCGACGGCCGACCTCGTCACCGCCCCCACCGCATCCGATCCCGGGAGTTCGTCGTGAAACCCGCCACTCGTTTCCGTCTGGCGGCCACCGCGCTGTCACTGATGTCCCTGCTGGGCGCCCTGTTCGCCGTCCAGACACCGCCCGCCGCCGCGGCCTCCTACGCCAAGATCACCGGCTCCGGCTCCACCTGGAGCTCCAACGCCGTCCAGCAGTGGGTCCGCAACGTCAAGGCCAACTACGGCATGACGGTCAACTTCACTGCCAACGGCTCCTCCCAGGGCCGTGAGCAGTTCAAGAACGGCACCGTCGACTTCGCGGTCTCCGAGATCCCCTACGGCCTCAAGGAACAGGGCGTCACGGACACCCCGCCGAGCCGCGGCTACGCCTACATGCCGATCGTGGCCGGCGGTACCGCGTTCATGTACAACCTCAAGATCAACGGCAGGATGGTGACCAACCTCCGGCTCTCCGGCGACGTCGTCACCAAGATCTTCACCGGGAGGATCACCCGCTGGAACGACCCCGCGATCGCCGCCGACAACCCGGGCCTGACCATGCCGGCCCGCGCGATCGTCCCGGTCGTCCGCTCCGACGGCTCCGGCACCAGCGCCCAGTTCACCATGTGGATGTCGAAGCAGTACGGCTCCCTGTGGGCCGACTACTGCTCCCGCACCGGCCGCGGCAGCGGCAACTGCGGCATGACCTCCAACTACCCGCTGCTCAGCGGCTCCACGATGATCGCCAAGTCCGGCTCGCTCGGCGTCTCCGGCCATGTCCGCCAGCCCTCCGGCGAGGGCGCCATCACCTACGTCGAGTACTCCTACGCCAAGAACACCGGCTTCCCAGTGGCCAAGGTGCTCAACAAGGACAACTACTACGTCGAGCCGACCGCCGCGAGCGTCGCGGTGGCGCTGACCAAGGCCGAGATCAACGAGAACAAGTCGTCGGTCAACTACCTCACCCAGATCCTCGACGGCGTCTACGCCAACCCCGACGCCCGCACCTACCCCCTTTCCAGCTACAGCTACATGATCCTGCCGACCAAGGCGGAGTCCGGCTTCACCGCCGCCAAGGGCAACTCGCTCGGCACGTTCGGCCGTTACTTCCTCTGCGACGGCCAGCAGCAGGCCGACGACCTCGGCTACTCGCCGCTGCCGAAGAACCTCGTCCAGGCCGGCTTCGACCAGCTCCGCAAGGTGCCGGGCGCGCCCACCGGCAGCATCAACATCAGCACCTGCCGCAACCCCACCTTCTCCGGCGGGGTCAACACCCTGATCAAGAACGCGCCGTACCCCAAGTCCTGCGACAAGAAGGGGACGACGCAGTGCACCACCGGCACGGCCGGCGCGGCGGGCACCGACACCCCGGTGAAGCCGGGCGCGACGGGCGGTGACTCCTCCGGCGGCTCCGGCTCGTCGACCGGCGGTTCGTCCTCCGGCGGTTCCTCCGCCACGGGCGGCACCGGCACCGGCGGAACGGACACCGACGGCGACGGCAAGCCCGACGCGAGCGCCGGTGCCGCCGCCGGGGGTACCTCGGGGGGCACCGTCGACCCCGACACCGGCGAGGTGGTCAGCGGCGACGGGGCGAGCACCGGCGACACGAACGTCGCCGCCAACCCCGTCGCCCTCGCCTCCGACAACAGCCTCGGGATGCGCGGCGCCCTGATGGCGCTGTCCGCCGTCCTGCTCGTCGCGGTGGTCGTCGGGCCACCGCTCACCGCGCGGCTGCTCGCGGCCCGTTCGCGCCGTAAGGGAGAGCTGTGATGAGACGGTCGACGACGGTACGGATGTCACCCGGCCGGCGCCGACGGGTGACCGCGGGGCTGGGGTGCCTGCTGTCCGCGCTGGTGCTGGCGGTGCTCCCGCTGCCCCGGGGCGTGGACCAGGCACAGGCGGCCACCGCCGAGAGCTCGGCGGTCACCAAGAGCGGGGCGAAGGGGACGTACGGCGACGACTTCTCGAACCTCAAGGTCACCGTGCACCAGACGAAGGACCTGACCGGGCAGGGCGTGCGGGTGACGTGGACGGGCGGGGTGCCGTCCGGCAACGCCGAGACGAACTTCCTGTCGATCATGCAGTGCTGGGGGGACGCGGACTCCGGGCCGGACCGTACGCAGTGCGAGTTCGGGCTGGCGGCAGGCGGGCAGAACGGGGACGGCCGGGCCGTGTACCGGGGTGACACCTCGGGCCATGACCCGCTGGAAGCCGATGCCTCGACCCCGGTCGACAAGAACGGCACCCACTATGTGCCGTTCCGGCCGGTCGAGGGGCAGGGGGACCCCACCACGGGCCCCACCGACACCACGTACTTCACCGAAGGGGACACCAACGCCGACCCGTTCATGCCGAACGACGGGGACGGCGGCGGCGACATCTCTTTCGAGCTGAAGTCGGCCGTGGAACAACCGGCCCTGGGCTGCGGCGCCCGCACCACGTCGGCCGGCGCGATCCAGCCGTGCTGGCTGGTGGTCGTGCCCCGCGGTACCCACGACCCCAACGGGCAGACACACACCGGGGGCGCCCAGGTCACCTCCTCGATCAGCCAGTCGAACTGGGACCAGCGCCTCGTGTTCCGGCTCGGCTTCGCGCCGGTCACGGACAACTGCGACGCGGACAAGCCCGAGCGCGGGATCATGGGTTCCGAACTGGCCACCGACGCCATCACGTCGTGGCAGACCGCGCTGTGCAGGACCGGAACCTACCGGTTCAACTTCACCCAGTCCGGTGAGCAGCAGGCCCGGGACGCCGTGAAATCGGGTGACGCGCTGGCGGGGCTCGCCATGACGGTGGACCCCGTCGAACCGGTCGCCGGGGCGGCCCAGGTGGTGCACGCGCCTGTCGCGGTGACCGGGCTGACGATCGGTTTCGTCTGGATGTACGACGCGACGGACGGCACCCGGCCGCTGACGAAGCTCAAGCTCAACCAGAGACTGCTGGCCAAGGTGCTCACGCAGTCCTACCCCTTCAGCGTGGTCAAGCCGGCCAACCAGGTGCCCGAGTACCTCTCCGGCAATCCGGATTCCCTCGTCAAGGACCCTGAATTCCTCCGGCTCAATCCCGATCTCGCGGGTCAGGCGGCCGGCAACGCCCCCTTGGGCCTGGCCGTGACGCTGGCCAACACGGACTCCGCCAACGTGGTGTGGAAATACATTCTGGCGAACACCGACGCGAGAGAGTTCATCGAAGGGAAAGCCGATCCCTGGGGAATGAAGGTCAACCCCTCGTACGAGGACGGGGTGGTCTCGGATTCCCTGGACTTCTTCCCCAAGGCGGACATCGCACCCAGAACACCGGACTGCGGGGGCGGCAGCACCGTCACCACCACGTACACCGGGCTGGACGTGGTCCCCTATGTCAACGACATGCACGATGGGGCGCTGAAGGTACGCCGTGGGGACATCGGCACCGCGTATGACTGCGTCGTCGTCGACAACATAGCGAAATTGACGCCGCTGGGCCGTCCGATCCCGACCAGGCAGCGCCAGTTCGGAGTCGTGGACAACGCCTCCGCGGTGCGTTACCAACTGGGCGCCGCCGCCCTGGCGAACGCCGACGGCGACTACGTCACGCCGACCGACGAGTCCCTGCTCAAGGCCGTCGCCGAGATGCCCGACTCGGACGTGGCCGGGGTCAAGGCGCCCGCCCCCGGAAAAATGAAGGACGGCGCCTACCCGCTGACCGCCGTGGTCTACGCGGCCGCCTCGCTCGACCAGGCCAAGGACGCCCGCCAGGACTACGCCAAGGTGATGCGCTACGCGGCCGGCGCGGGGCAGACCCAGGGCACCGCGAAGGGTGAACTGCCGTACGGCTACGCCCCGTTGCCCGCCGCCATGCGCACGCAGGCGAAGCAGGCCGCCGACCGGCTGGAGAAGGGCACGGCGGACGCCGGCTCGACGACCGGCGGCACCTCCGGAGGCGGCGACGACCTGAGCGGCACCGGCAGTGGCGGTGCGGCGGGCGGCGTGGCCGGCGGCACGGGCACCGGCGGCGACTCCGCCGGTACGTCGGGCGCCGCGGCCGGTGGCACCGGCGCGTCGGACACCCCCCGGCCCTCCGCCGCCCCGAGCGGGACCGACCCGGCCAAGCAGAACGTGGCGCAGTCCGGCGGCGCCACCCCCGCGGAGGTCCTCGGGTTCATCCGCTGGGTGCTGCTCGGAGTCCTCGTCGCCGGCGGCGTGGCGGCCCTCGCGGGGCCGGTGATGCTGCGGCTGTCGGTGCGCCGGACGAACCTCACCGGAGAGAAGTGATCGCCACCCCATGAACGGCGGATTCCCAATTCCGGGGTGAATTCAGCCCCGGGGAATCTGCGAACCACTCGGTGAACTCCCTTGGATTCACCTAGGAAACGGACTCGTAACCTGAAGACCGGTTGGATTTTGTGGCCGCTGGTTCGAGTCTGCGGAATTGTTCTGCGTGGCCGGCCGACGGGTCGGTGGCGAAAGAAAGAATCCGGATTTGCTTGCACGTCCATTGCTTGATCCGTTTCAACGGAGGAGAAATCAAGTGAACGTCAAGTCCCGCGTGCGTATCGGTGCCGCGGTCGGTACGGTCGCCCTGGGCCTGGGTGCCCTGGCCGCCCCCGCCGCCTACGCCGACCCGAGCTCGGCCACCGACTACCGTCAGCTGGCCGGTGTCGGCTCCGACACGACCCAGGACGTGATGAACGCTCTGGGCAACGCGATCACGAACAGCAACGGCAAGGTCATCGCCTCGTGGAACGCCACGGGCACCAGCCCGATCACGACCAAGGCCACCGGCAGCTGCACGATCACCCGCCCCGACGGCTCCGGCGCCGGCATCACCGCGCTGAACACCGCTCTGGACGGCAGCACCGGCTGTGTGGACTTCGCCCGTTCCTCGCGCGGCCCGAACAACACCACCACCACGGACCTGACCTTCATCCCGTACGCCAAGGACGCGGTGTCCTGGGTGAAGCAGGACGGCAGCGCTCTGCCGAGCGACCTGACCACGGCCCAGCTCAAGGCCATCTACGAGTGCACCCTGACCTCGCTCAACGGTGTCACCCTCACCCCGATCCTGCCGCAGTCGGCCTCGGGCACCCGCGCCTTCTTCCTCAGCTCCATCGGCGTGACGACCCCCGGCTCCTGCGTCACCTCGAACTCCACCATCCAGGAGAACGACGGCTCGGTCGTCGACAGCGCGGGCGACATCTTCCCGTACTCCGTGGCCCAGTACACCGCCCAGGAGACCTCCGTGGTGGACGACCGCCGCGGTGACGCCGTGCTCGGCTCGGTGAACACGGTCGCTCCGCGCAACGAGGACGACCTGTCGCTGAACCTCTCCTTCCCCTACCTGAGGAACGTCTACAACGTCGTCCCGACCGCCAAGCTGTCGGACGCGGTGATCGCCGACACCTTCGTGGGCACCGGCTCCAAGGTCTGCGCGAACACCACCACCATCACCGACTACGGCTTCGGCACCCTCGGCAGCGACTGCGGCAGCACCACCCTCAAGGGCGAGAGCTGATCGCCACCCGGTAGCCGCGCAACGGCCGGGCACCCCACGGGTGTCCGGCCCTGTCGGCGTATTCGTCCACGACCCAGACCCCGCGGGGGGACCACCACATGAATCACCGTCTCGCACCACTCAGATCACCGGTGGCGCTGCTGACCGGCATCGCCCTGCTGTGCGCCGCCCTGGCCGGGGTCCTCGCCTTCTCGGGCCGGGCCCACGCCGCCACCCAGCTCGGCAAGTTCACGATCACGCCCACCACGGGCAGCATCTCGACCTACCCCATGATCACGTCGGTGACGACGACCGCCGGCTGCCCCGACGACACCGCCGGCAAGGCGGCCATCCTCAAGGTGTTCAACCCCACGAGCGACACCACGCAGGCCACCCTCGGCCAGGGCGCCACCAAGATCGTGGCCGGCTCGGGTCCCTTCACCATGGACATCACGACCCTGGCCGCCGCGAAGAGCCTGGAGACCCGGCTGCGCACCTGGATCCCCGACGGATCCCTCGACGGCACCTACACCCTGGGCCTGGGCTGCGGCGGCGGCACCGACGTCCCGGTCTTCCTCGCCAAGGTCCGGATCACCGGCGACACCTGGTCCCTGCTCGAACAGCAGGCCACGACCCTCGCGGTGAGCGCGGCCTCCGGAGTCGTCGTGGGCGGCGACCTCAAGCTCACCGCCACGGTGTCGCCCTCCTCGGCGGCCGGCGCCGTGGAGTTCAAGAACGGCGGCACGTCGCTCGGCACGGCACAGGTCACCGACGGCAAGGCCGAACTCACGGTCAAGGCACCGGCGATCGGCGGCCCGCTGCCCTTCACGGCCGCGTTCACCCCCACCGATGCCGACTCCTACTCCAGCGCCGAGGCCGGCGGGACCGCGAACATCGGCTACGTCGTCTCCGCCAAGGACGCCGACGGCAACGCCCTCGCCGACAAGCCGACCCTGTACGTCGGCCAGAAGGTCAAGGTCACCGTCAAGGGCTTCACCCCGGCGGCCGCCGCGCAGGTGACCCTCACCAACTCCACGGCGACCTTCGTGGACGCGACAGCGAACGCCGACGGCGCCGTCGCGGACTACGCGTTCACCGTGCCCAACGCCCTCACCAACGGCGACCACACCCTGAACTTCTCCGAGAAGTCGGGCGTCTACGCGGCCTTCGACTTCGTCAGCACCGACGAGGCGCCCTCCAGCCCCTCCCCCTCCGACAACCCCGACCTCACCGTCACCGACGAGGACGGCAACACCCTCGACACCGACCCGAACCTCGAAGCCGGTCAGAAGGTGAAGATCACCGCCCGTGGCTACACCGCGAGCGCCGCGGTCAAGGTCACCCTCGCCGACAGCGACGCGACGTTCGACGACGCCAAGGCGGACTCCGACGGCACCGTGGAGAAGTACGCGTTCACGGTCCCGAAGGACATCCAGGACGGTGATCACACGCTGACGCTGGCCGAGGACAGGACCGACGGGCACAGCGTGGACTTCGCGTTCACCACCGGCTCCGACGACTCCACCGAGTCCCCCGAGCCCAGCGCCTCCGCCTCGGACAGCGGCGGCACGGACACCGGCGGCACCGGCGGCGGTTCGGACAGCGGCGGCGGCGCGTCCGGCGGATCCGGCGGTTCCGGCGGCGGCGGTTCCATGGCCTCCACCGGAGCCCAGGTCGGCGCCATCGGCCTGGCCTCCCTCGCGTTCCTGTCCGCCGGTGGTGCACTCGTGCTCCACATGCGCCGCAAGGGCCTGCTGACCTTCGGCGGCGACACCCCGCAGCACCGCTGACCGACCGATCGGCCGACGGGTCGGCCCGGGGACACACGCCGACGTGTCCCCGGGCCCGCCCGTTCGCCCAGGACCCGCCAGAGAACCCTCCGCCACGAGGAGCGCACCCCGTGACCACCCTCGCCCCGCCACCGGCCGGCGCGTCGGCGCCCGCCGACGGACCGCCCGCCCCGCCGCCCCCGCCGACCACCGAGCCGCGCCGCCGGACCCCGCGGCCCCCCGCCCGCCCCGGGCTCGCACTCGCCGGGGCGGCGCTGTGCGTTCTCGCCGCCGTGCTCCTCGGCTTCGCCGCGAACCTCACCGTCGTCGGCCACCTCCAGCACGCCCGCGACCAGCAGACCGCCTACGACGAACTGCGCAAGGAACTCGCCCTGGGCACCGCCCCCGTGGGCCAGCGCGACTACGAGGGCAAGCTGCTGAGGACCGGCGCCCCCGTCGCCCTGCTGCGCATCCCCGTCCTCGGCCTCAAGGAGGTCGTCGCCGAGGGGACCACCTCCGAGGTGCTGATGGCGGGGCCGGGGCACCGGAGGGACACCCCGCTGCCCGGACAGGCCGGGACCGCGGTGGTCATGGGCCGCCAGTGGGGATACGGCAGCCCCTTCCACGACCTGCACCAGCTGCCCGTCGGCAGCCGCGTCGAGATCACCACCGGGCAGGGCAGGTCGGTCTACGAGGTCACCGGCGTCCGCCGGGCCGGCGACGAACTGCCCGCGCCGGTCGCCGCGGGACAGGGCCGGCTCACCCTCATCACCGCGACCGGGGCGCCGTACACCCCGAGCGGGGTGCTCCGGGTCGACGCCAAGCTGGTCACCGCCGTGCAGCCCAACCCGCCGCGGGATCTGCGGGCGGGCTGGATCGCCGACTCCGAACAGGCCCTCGGCACCGACCCCGGCGCCTGGCTCGGCGTCTTCCTGTGGACCCAGGGGCTGCTGCTCGCCTCGCTGCTCGCGGTGATCGCCTTCCGCGTCTGGGGCCGCTGGCAGACCTGGATCTGCGCGGGACCGCTGCTGCTCGCGCTGGGCCTCGCCGACTCCCAGTCCCTCACGGCACTGCTGCCGAACCTGCTCTGAACCAACGGCCCACGCACGGAAGTTGACCCACCGCATGTCCGAGAACACCGATCTTGTCGACACCGTCGTCCAGCCGCCCGTCGAGAGCGTCCCCGGCGGCGGACCCCGCTTCGGCGACGGCCCCGCGACCCTGCGCGCCGACGCCGTCTCCGCCTGGTTCGGCGACCACAAGGTCCTCGACCGGGTCTCGCTCACCATGCCCGCCCGCCAGGTCACCGCGCTCATCGGCCCCTCCGGCTGCGGCAAGTCGACCTTCCTGCGCATCCTCAACCGGATGCACGAACTGATCGGCTCCGCCTCGCTGGCCGGGCGGGTGCTCCTCGACGAGGTCGACATCTACGACCGCGGGCGGCGCATCACCCACGCCCGCCGGGAGATCGGCATGGTCTTCCAGAAGCCCAACCCGTTCCCGGCGATGTCGATCTACGACAACGTCGTCGCCGGACTCAAGCTCAACGCCATCAGGACCGGGCGTGACGGCAAGGACGACCTGGTCGAGGAGTGCCTCACCAAGGCGGGGCTGTGGAAGGAGGTCCGGGACCGGCTCCGCCAGCCCGGCGGGGCGCTGTCCGGTGGCCAGCAGCAGCGGTTGTGCATCGCGCGCTCGCTCGCGGTACGGCCGCGGGTCCTGCTGATGGACGAACCGTGCTCGGCGCTCGACCCGACCTCCACCCGTCGTATCGAGGAGACCATCCACGACCTCAAGGACGAGGTGACGATCGTCATCGTCACCCACAACATGCAGCAGGCCGCCCGCGTCTCCGACAACTGCGCCTTCTTCCTCGCCTCGCACGGCACGCCCGGGGTGATCGTGGAGCACGGTGACACGCATGCGATGTTCAACTCCCCCCAGGACGAGCGGACTTCGGACTACGTGAACGGGCGCTTCGGGTGACGGGGGCGGGGGCGGGCGCGAGGGCGGGGTGGGTCGCCGGGGTGCCGGCGGCGGTGCTGCTTGTCGCCGGGTGCGGGGTCGGGGCGGGTGCGGGTGCGGGTGCGGGGTCGGGCGCCAGTGCGGGGGGCGGGGCTGGGGGTGGGGTGCGCGTCTCGGACACCGCTGATCGGGTGGCTACGCCCTCGGCGCCGATGCCGTCGCGGTCGGCTCCGTCGGCGTCCGTCTCCGCCTCCCTCGCGCCGCCGGTGCCCCGTGCCCCGCGGTCCGGCACGCCTCGTCCGTCGGCGAGCGCGAGGAGCCGGGTGCCGGGTCCTGACCTGTCCCGTCGGGTGCCGGTCACGTCGTCGTCCCGGGGTCCTGTCGTCAGTGCGCCGGCCTCGAAGGTGCCGAAGGCCGCGACCGGTACCACCCTCCGGATCGGCAGCTGGTCCGCGGGTGTGGTGCGTGGGGGGCAGGACGAGGTCGACGCCTGCGAGGACGCCGTGCAGTGGGCGGGGCCCGACATCGGCACCGAGGACGGCTACGAGATGCGGACCGTCGTGATCGTCGGTCACGACTACTGCGGGTTCGACCTGTTCGCCACATTGCGCGTCGGTACGAGGGTCACCATCGGCACCCCGCGCGGTACCTGGAGCTACACGGTGTACGCCAACTACGTCGCTCCGGGCCGTGGCGCCCCGGCGGCCGGGCTCTACTGGGGGGACCTCACCCTGCAGTCGTGCGTGGGGCCGGACACGGGGTTCAGTTATCTGGTGCGGGACTGAGGCCGGCGGTCAGGGGGCGCTCGGCCACACCAGGAGCATGTACGCCCCGCAGTAGGCCGAGCCGGCCACCGCCGTCGTCAGCAGGAGCACGCGGGAACGGGTGGAGGCGCGGGCGAGGTACCCGGCGATCGGCAGCAGAAGGGGGAAGCCGGGGAGGAGGAAGCGGGCGCGCGGGAAGTAGACGCCGCCGCTCGCCACCACGATCAGCAGCAGGACCGCGCTGAACACCAGCAGCGGCACCGGCTGGCGGTCCGCCACAGAGAGCCCGAACAGGAGGAGGGACACGACGATCGTGACGCTCACCAGGACCAGGAACAGCTCCGGCCGGGACTGCTGCCCGAACAGCTTGCGCAGCCACCGCAGGGTCTCCGCCCCGCCGTCCAGCTCGTTGTGCCACATCCGCTGTACGGCGAAGTAGCCGTCCCAGCGGCCGAGTCTGAGGCCCACCCAGCCGACGTACGCGCACCAGCCGAGGGGTGCCGTCAGGGCCGCCGTCAGGACGCGGGGCGAGAAGCGGGTGCGGAGGGCGAGCAGTGCGGTGACCGTCACGGCGGCGGCCACGGCGATGCCGGTCGGCCGGGTGAGTCCGGCGAGGACCGAGGCCGTCGCGGCGCAGAGCCAGCGTTCGGTCAGGACCGCGTAGAGGGTCCATGCGGCGAACGCCGTGAAGAGGGACTCCGTGTAGCCCATCCACTGCACCAGGCCCACGGGGAACGCCGCCCACAGCACGGTGAGCAGGACGCCGGTGCGGCGGCCGTGGAGGCGGTCGCCGACCGCGAACACGCCCCAGGCCGCGAACAGCGACGCCAGCCAGGCGAGGGCGAGTCCGGTGCTGGCCCGGGTGCCGGGGGTGACGACCGCGACGGCCTTCACCAGCAGGGGGTACAGCGGGAAGAACGCCAGGTTGTTGTGGTCGTACGCGAGGCCCAGCGTGTGGGTGTAGCCGTGGTCGGCGATGCCCAGGTACCAGCGGGAGTCCCACTGCGTCGCCAGCATCGGCCACACGCCGTGGTGGCGGCGGTGCGCCCAGACGGCGAGGAACGCCAGGCCCGTGAGGCGTACGGCGAGGTACGCGGCGAGGGTGGGGGCCGCGCGGCGCAGGGCGTGGCGCAGCGCGAGGTGGGGGGCGGCGGGGGTGGGGAGGTGGGGTCGTCGGGTGCCCGGGATGTGCCCGCGGGGGGCGGTGTCGGGGGCGGTCGGGGACACGGCGGCGGCTCCAGTACGACGGCTGCGGCGGGCGGTACCGGTTCGCGGTACCGGATCACCGTTCCCCGGGAGCCGGGGCGGGGTGCGGTGGGTGGGGCGGTCGCCGCCGTGAAATCACCCGTAGGGGTGCCCCTGGGCGGAGGGGCACCCCTACGGGGGCGGGGGATGGGGGGAGGGTGGTGGGGTGGGGTGGGGTGGGGTGGGGTGGGGGTGTCCTGTCAGATGCCCGCTGCCGTGGACAGGTCGTGCTTGATCGCCGCGAGGAGGGCGGTGGCCTGCTCGCGGGCCTTGGGCAGGGCGTCGTGGTCGGTCACGGGGACGACCACTTCCAGGTAGCACTTCAGCTTGGGCTCGGTGCCGCTGGGGCGGACGATGACCCGGGCGCCGGTGAGGGTGTAGCGGAGGCCGTCGGTGGGGGGCAGGGTGGCCGTGCCCTGGGTGAGATCCTCGGCCTTGGTGACGGGGAGGCCCGCGAGTTCGGCGGGAGGCTGCTCGCGGAGGCGGCGCATGGCGGCCGCGATGAGGGAGAGATCCTGGACGCGGACCGAGAGCTGGTCGGTGGCGTGCAGGCCGTGCTCGACGGCGAGGTCGTCGAGGAGGTCGAGGAGGGTGCGACCCTCTTCCTTGAGGACCGAGGCCAGTTCGGTGATCAGGAGGGCCGCGGTGATGCCGTCCTTGTCGCGGACGCCTTCGGGGTCGACGCAGTAGCCGAGGGCCTCCTCGTAGCCGTAGCGCAGGCCGTCGACGCGGGCGATCCACTTGAAGCCGGTGAGGGTCTCCTCGTAGGGGAGACCCGCCTTCTCGGCGATCCGGCCGAGGAGGGAGGAGGAGACGATCGACTCGGCGAACACGCCGGTCGCGCCGCGGCGGACCAGGTGGGCGGCGAGGAGGGAGCCGACCTCGTCGCCGCGGAGCATGCGCCATGCGCCGTCCTGCTTGACGGCGGCGGCGCAGCGGTCGGCGTCGGGGTCGTTGGCGATGATCAGGTCGGGGTCGGTCTCGCGGGCCTTCGCGAAGGAGAGGTCCATCGCGCCGGGCTCTTCCGGGTTGGGGAAGGCGACGGTGGGGAAGTCCGGGTCCGGGTCGGCCTGTTCGGCGACGAGGGCGGGGGCGGGGAAGCCGGCGCGGGCGAAGGCGGCGAGGAGGGTGTCCTTGCCGACGCCGTGCATGGCCGTGTAGACGGTGCGGGCGGTGCGGGGGGAGCCGGGGGACAGGACGGCGTCCGTGCGGGCCAGGTAGGCCTCCAGGACGGCGTCGTCGAGGGTTTCCCAGCCGGACTCCGGGCGGGGGACGTCGTGGAGGCTTGCGATCGCCTGGATCTCGGCGGCGATCTCGGCGTCGGCGGGGGGCACGATCTGGGAGCCGTCGCCGAGGTAGACCTTGTAGCCGTTGTCGCGGGGCGGGTTGTGGCTGGCGGTGACCTCCACGCCCGCGACCGCGCCCAGGTGCCGTATGGCGAACGCCAGGACCGGGGTGGGGAGGGGGCGGGGGAGGACGGCGGCGCGGAGGCCGGCGCCGGTCATGACCGCGGCGGTGTCGCGGGCGAAGTCGGCGGACTTGTGGCGGGCGTCGTAGCCGATCACGACGAGGCCGGTGCCCTGGCCCTGGTTCCTGAGGTAGGCGGCGAGACCGGCCGCGGCGCGGATGACGACGGCGCGGTTCATGCGCATCGGGCCGGCGCCGAGTTCGCCGCGGAGACCGGCGGTGCCGAACTGGAGGGTGCCGCTGAAGCGGGCCGACAGTTCGGTGAGGTCGGCGGCCTCGATGAGCTTGGCCAGCTCGTCGCGGGTGTCCGGGTCGGGGTCCTCGGCGAGCCAGGTCCTGGCCCGGGCGATGAGATCGTCTTGCACGGTCGGGTCTCCAGGTCTCGTGTGGATGCCTGCGGCGCCTGCGCGGCTTCGGTGGGGGTGTGCGTAGCGCCTACGGGTGGTGGTGGGTCGGGGCCGGGGGGGGGGGTGTCCGTCCTCGGACCGGCGATGACGCATCTCGGATCGTGAACGACGACGAACGTCGGCCGCTGCGGGCGGACACCCCCCACCCCGTCCCCTTCCCGCCGCGTGCGTCCGCGCCCCGTCAGTGGCACCCCCTACGGCGTCCCTCAGATCCTGCCCAGTACCTGCGCGAGGAGCGATCCCATGCGTGCCGCCGAGTCGCGGCCCGCCTGGAGGACCTCCTCGTGGTTGAGGGGCTCGCCCGTCATGCCCGCGGCGAGGTTCGTGACGAGGGAGATGCCCAGGACCTCGGCGCCCGCCTCGCGCGCGGCGATCGCCTCGAGGACCGTCGACATGCCCACCAGGTCCGCGCCGATCACGCGGGCCATGCGGATCTCGGCCGGGGTCTCGTAGTGCGGGCCGGGGAACTGGGCGTAGACGCCCTCTTCGAGGGAGGGGTCGATCTCCTTGCACAGGGCCCGCAGGCGGGGGGAGTAGAGATCGGTGAGGTCGACGAAGTTGGCGCCGACGATGGGGGAGGTCGCCGTCAGGTTGATGTGATCGCTGATCAGGACCGGCTGGCCGGGGCGCATGCCCTCGCGGAGGCCGCCGCAGCCGTTGGTGAGGACGATCGTCTTGCAGCCGGCGGCCACGGCGGTGCGCACTCCGTGTGCGACGGCGGCGACGCCCCGGCCCTCGTAGTAGTGCGTGCGGCCGAGGAAGACCAGCGCGCGCTTGTCACCGATGGTGTACGAGCGGATCGTGCCGCCGTGCCCCTCGACGGCCGGCGGCGGGAAGCCGGGCAGCTCGGTGACCTGGAACTCGGCGTCGGCAGCGCCCAGGGCGTCGACGGCCGGAGCCCAGCCGGAGCCCATCACGAGGGCGACGTCGTGGGTCTCGGCGCCCGTGAGCTCGCGCAGGCGAGCGGCGGCCGCGTCGGCGGCGGCGTGGGGGTCGCCCTGGATGTCGTCCGGAAGAAGAGATGCGTTCACGCGGATGAGAGTAGCCGGTCTGGGCCTACGCGCGTAGATGACGGAGCTCACGGGATGGCGATCGTTGTCTTGTCGTTTCCAACGAGTGGTGTGACGCGGGTGACCTTTGTGGCGGCTGTGGGGGGTCTGTGCGCCTTCAGCAGGGGCGCTTGCGGAGCTCCATCACGTAGTCGTGGGGGGCGCCGGCCGACTCCGCCGCGTCGGCGATCTCGCCGAGGTAGCGGGCCGAGGGGAGGCCGCCCTCGTAGCCGTCGAGGACGTAGAGCCAGGCGGTCTCCTGGCCCTCCAGGGTGTGGACCCGGACCCGTGCGCGGCGGTAGATGCCCAGGCCGACGCCCTCCCAGCGGTCCAGGGACTCCTCGTCCATCGGGGCGATGTCGTAGAGACCGACGAAGACCTGGGACATCGGGTCCTCGACGATCGTCGCCAGCGCGCCTTCCCAGCCCATGTGCTCGCCGCCGAAGGTCAGCCGCCATCCGTTCAGCCAGCCGGTGGCGCGCAGGGGGGAGTGCGGGGCGCGGCGGGACATCAGCCGTGCGTCGAGATTGCCGGCGTACGCGGCGTAGAGCGACGACATGGGGAGAGGGTACGGCAGCCGTCCCACGGGTCACTCCCGTCCCGGGGAGCGCCGGGTGGCGCCCCCGGGCAGTAGCACCTTGAAGCGTGCGGGACAATGGAGTACGTGACTCGGATCGTGATCATCGGTGGCGGACCCGGCGGCTATGAAGCGGCGCTGGTGGCCGCGCAGCTCGGCGCGGAGGTGACCGTCGTCGACTGCGACGGTCTGGGCGGAGCGTCGGTGCTGACCGACTGCGTGCCGTCGAAGACCCTTATCGCTACGGCCGAGGTCATGACGACCTTCGATTCGTCGTACGAGGAATTGGGGATCATCGTCGCCGATGACACTCCGCCGCTGGAGCAGGCCGCTCGGGTGGTGGGGGTCGATCTGGGGAAGGTCAACCGGCGTGTGAAGCGGCTCGCGCTGGCGCAGTCGCACGACATCACGGCCTCGGTGACGCGTGCCGGTGCGCGGGTCATGCGGGGGCGGGGGCGGCTGGAGGGCATGCAGGCCCTGGACGGGTCGCGGAAGGTCGTCGTCAGCGCGGCGGACGGGAGTGAGGAGACTCTTGTCGCGGACGCGGTGCTCATCGCCACCGGTGGGCATCCGCGGGAGGTGCCCGACGCCCTGCCCGACGGCGAGCGGATCCTGAACTGGACGCAGGTGTACGACCTGACCGAGCTGCCCGAGGAACTCATCGTGGTCGGGTCCGGTGTGACGGGTGCCGAGTTCGCCGGTGCCTATCAGGCGCTGGGGTCGAAGGTCACGCTGGTGTCGTCGCGGGACCGCGTGCTGCCCGGTGAGGACCCGGACGCGGCCGCTGTGCTGGAGGACGTCTTCCGGCGGCGTGGGATGAATGTGATGGCCCGGTCGCGTGCGGCTGCCGCCAAGCGGGTGGGGGACCGGGTCGAGGTCACGCTCGCGGACGGGCGGGTCATCAGCGGTACGCACTGCCTGATGGCGGTCGGTGCCATTCCGAACAGCGCGGGGCTGGGGCTGGAGGAGGCGGGCGTCAAGCTGCGCGACTCCGGGCACATCTGGACCGACAAGGTGAGCCGGACGAGCGCGCCGGGTGTGTATGCGGCTGGTGACGTGACCGGGGTCTTCGCTCTCGCGTCGGTGGCGGCGATGCAGGGGCGGATCGCCATGTACCACTTCCTCGGTGACGCGGTGGCGCCGCTGAACCTGAAGACCGTGTCGTCGAACGTGTTCACCGACCCGGAGATCGCGACGGTCGGGTACACGCAGGCGGACGTGGACGCCGGGAAGATCGACGCCCGCGTGGTGAAGCTGCCGCTGCTGCGCAATCCGCGCGCGAAGATGCAGGGCATCCGGGACGGTTTCGTGAAGCTGTTCTGCCGGCCGGGGACGGGGATCGTCGTGGGTGGTGTGGTCGTGTCGCCCCGGGCTTCGGAGCTCATCCATCCGATCTCGATCGCCGTCGACAACAATCTGACGGTCGAACAGATCGCGAACGCGTTCACCGTGTATCCGTCCCTTTCGGGGTCGATCGCGGAGGTCGCACGGCAGTTGCACACCCGGAAGACCGGCAGCGAACTCTGACGGCCGGAACCGACTCCCCGCTGGTCACGGGGAGTTGTCGAGCATGCGTACGGCATAGTCGGATGGACTGGGCTCTATACCACTTCTGACCCTGCTGTGCGAACAACTTCTGCTATTCGGCGCAAACTGCTGAAAGCAGACGGTCGTTGGGGTTACTGTCAGTTTCGTGTTCGCTGCAGAACGTCGCCAATTGATCCTCGAAATGGTGCGAGCGAACGGGGCCGTGTCGCTCCGTGAGCTCGCCCGCGTCGTCCAGACCTCAGAAGTGACCGTACGGCGGGACGTGCGCGCACTGGAGGCAGAAGGACTCCTCGACCGCCGGCACGGCGGTGCGGTACTGCCGGGCGGGTTCACGCGGGAGTCCGGCTTTCCGCAAAAATCTCATCTCGCGACCGCCGAGAAGACGGCCATCGCCGATCTCGCCGCGGGCCTCGTCGAAGAGGGCGAGGCCATCGTGGTTGGGGCGGGGACCACCACCCAGGAACTCGCGCGCCGGCTGGCGAGGGTTCCCGGACTCACCGTCGTCACCAACTCGCTGTTGGTGGCGCAGGCGCTGGCCCACGCCAACCGGGTCGAGGTCGTGATGACCGGCGGGACGCTCCGCGGGTCCAACTACGCCCTCGTGGGCTCCGGCGCGGAGCAGTCCCTGCAGGGGCTGCGCGTGTCGAAGGCCTTCCTGTCGGGCAGTGGCCTGACCGCCGAGCGGGGGCTCTCCACGTCCAACATGCTGTCCGCCTCGGTGGACAGGGCGCTGGTGCAGGCCGCCGCGGAGGTGGTCGTCCTCGCCGACCACACCAAGCTCGGTACGGACACGATGTTCCAGACCGTGCCCACCGATGTCATCACCCGGCTGGTCACGGACGAGCCGCCGGCTCATGACGACCGTGCCGCCACCGAGCTTCAGGCCCTCGCCGACCAGGGGGTGCAGATCGCCGTGGCCGGGGCGTCCGGAAACCCGGGGGGTGATCAGGTCCCGACGCGCCAGCAACAGCATCAACAGCGTCGGGACGTGTCCCTTCCGGGACCGCGGCGGGGCCAGGTGCCGGGGAACGGGCTGCGTTCGGCCTCGGTGCTGGGAGAGCCGCCGACGGGGGCCGAGCGGGCGCGGGTCGCCGATCTCCGGCGGCGGTGAGGGCGCGCGCCCCTCAGGTCAGTCCTCGCAGCGTCAGCTGCAGCAATCTGTCCGCCAGATCCGGGTCTCCGGGTGACTCCTCCACTGCCAGGGCGATGGCGTGGGTGAGTCGGAGCAGATCACCGATCCGTACGTCCTGTCGTACCGCCCCCGCCTCCTGAGCGCGGGTCAGCAGAGCCGCACCCGCCTCCGTCATCGGGGTGCCGCAGCGGGACAGGGCCGAGTCCGAGTCCGCCGATATCAGGGCCTTCGACAGGCCCCGGTACTCGGCCGCGTGGGTGACCACCTCGCGCAGCCAGGTCAACAGGGCCTGGCAGGGGTGGGAAGCCGACTGCAACTCCCGTGCCCGGTCCAGGAGTTCGTTCACCGCGCCCTCGAAGACCGCGCTCATCAGGGCGTGCCGGTTGGGGAAGTGGCGGTAGAGGGTGCCGATGCCCACGCCCGCCCGGCGGGCCACGTCCTCCAGCGAGGCGTCGGTGCCGTGTTCGGCGAACACGGTGCGGGCCTCGGCGAGCAGCCGGTCGTGGTTGCGGCGGGCGTCGGCGCGCATGGGCCGTTCCAGAGAACTCGGCGCCCGGCGAACGGTCGGATGCCGTTCGCCGGGCGATGCGGTTCGGGGCGTCGTCAGTCCTTGATCTCGCAGATCACGGCGCCGGAGGTGAGGGAGGCGCCGACCTCGGCGGCGAGGCCCTTGACGGTGCCGGCCTTGTGCGCGTTGAGCGGCTGTTCCATCTTCATCGCCTCGAGTACGACGATCAGGTCGCCCTCCTTGACCTCCTGGCCCTCCTCGACGGCGACCTTGACGATCGTGCCCTGCATGGGCGAGGCGAGGGTGTCGCCGGAGGCGACCGGGCCGGACTTCTTGGCGGCGCGGCGCTTCGGCTTGGCGCCGGCGGCCAGACCGGTGCGGGCCAGGGTCATGCCCAGGGACGCGGGGAGGGAGACCTCCAGGCGCTTGCCGCCGACCTCGACGACGACCGTCTCCCGGCCGTTGTCCTCCTCGGCCTCGGCGTCGGCCGGGGCGGCGAAGGGCTTGATCTCGTTGACGAACTCGGTCTCGATCCAGCGGGTGTGGACCGTGAACGGGTCCTCGGAGCCGGTGAGCTCGGGTGCGAACGCCGGGTCCCTCACCACCGTGCGGTGGAAGGGGAGGGCGGTGGCCATGCCCTCGACCTGGAACTCGTCCAGCGCGCGGGCGGCCCGCTGCAGGGCCTCGGCGCGGGTGCGGCCGGTGACGATCAGCTTGGCCAGGAGGGAGTCCCAGGCGGGGCCGATGACCGAACCGGACTCCACACCCGCGTCCAGACGGACACCGGGGCCCGAGGGCGGGTCGAAGCGGGTGACCGTGCCGGGGGCGGGCAGGAAGCCCCGGCCGGGGTCCTCGCCGTTGATCCGGAACTCGAAGGAGTGGCCACGCAGGGCCGGGTCGTCGTAGCCGAGTGGTTCGCCGTCGGCGATCCGGAACATCTCCCGCACCAGGTCGATGCCCGCGACCTCCTCGGTCACCGGGTGCTCGACCTGCAGACGGGTGTTGACCTCCAGGAAGGAGATCGTGCCGTCCTGCCCGACCAGGAACTCACACGTGCCCGCACCCTCGTACGCGGCCTCCTTCAGGATGGCCTTGGAGGCCCGGTACAGCTCGTCCACCTGCGCGTCGGACAGGAACGGCGCGGGCGCCTCCTCGACCAGCTTCTGGTGGCGGCGCTGCAGGGAGCAGTCGCGCGTGGAGACGACGACCACGTTGCCGTGCTTGTCGGCCAGGCACTGGGTCTCCACGTGCCGCGGGCGGTCCAGGTAGCGCTCGACGAAGCACTCGCCGCGCCCGAACGCGGCCACCGCCTCACGCACCGCCGACTCATACAGCTCGGGAACCTCCTCGAGGGTACGGGCGACCTTCAGGCCGCGTCCGCCACCGCCGAAGGCGGCCTTGATGGCGATCGGCAGACCGTGCTGCTCGGCGAACGCGACGACCTCGTCGGCGCCGGAGACCGGGTCGGGGGTGCCGGCGACCAGCGGGGCACCGGCGCGCTGGGCGATGTGACGGGCCGCCACCTTGTCGCCGAGGTCGCGGATGGCCTGCGGCGGCGGGCCGATCCAGGTCAGGCCCGCGTCCAGGACGGCCTGGGCGAACTCGGCGTTCTCCGAGAGGAAGCCGTAGCCCGGGTGGACCGCGTCCGCCCCCGCCTCACGCGCCGCGTTCAGGACCTTGTCGATGTCCAGGTAACTGGTGGCCGGGGTGTCACCGCCCAGGGCGAACGCCTCATCCGCGGCGCGGACATGCAGAGCGTCACGGTCCGGATCCGCATAGACGGCCACGCTCGCGAGACCGGCGTCCCGGCAGGCCCGGGCCACGCGGACAGCGATTTCGCCACGGTTGGCGATGAGCACCTTGCGCACGATTGAGGCTCCCTCCTTGAAACAAGCCGAGTTTAGGGACTGCCGACACGGCACTTCGACCCGTCCCCAATGGTGAGCTTGCCCACACGGAGCGTGATGCGAGGCTCGCCCGACCCGCGAAAGCCCTTGTCGCACCGAGTACGCAGGACTCCTTCGGAAAACCCTAGCCCCGCGATGTGCTCAAGGTCTCTGTGAGAGCGTGCCGCGCCCCACAGCGTTTCTTTGTCGAGTCCCTACGAATGGCCCAACGAATCTTTGCTGCCGCCCGAACCCTTGTCCCCCGGTTTACCCGTTAGTAGCGTTCGCGCTGTCTTGAACGAACTTCAGGTAACACCGGCTCGCAGCGGGTCGGGGACGAAAGTGGGTGGGGACCGGTGGTGCGCAGACCGGTGGCGTGGGTCGTGGCTGTCGTACTCCTCGCCGAGGCGCTCGGGATCGCGGCACTCAACTGGTTCATGGGGGTGGTCGTCGACCGGCAGAACATGTCGATGGCCGGCCTGGACCCGGACAAGATGTCGATGTCCGCGAAGATCGGCGGCGTGGTCTTCGGCCTCTACTTCGCGCTGTGCGCCCTGGTGGCCCTGCTGGTCGCCATCCGCAACCGCGCGCCCGCCGGCCTCGGCCGGGTCCTGCTGATCAGCGTTGCGGTCGTCCACGGCCTGCTGGGCGCGGTGGCCTGGGGCCTGGTCGGCTGGAAGGCCTTCCTGTACATGGTGGTCGTCCTCGCGCTCGTCGTGCTGCTGTTGATGACGTACGACCGTGAGAACGGGGCGGTGGCGGCCGCTGGGGGCGACGCGGGCGGGGGTGACGCCGGTGGGGGTGCGGACGCCTCGGGCTCGGGCTCGGAGGACGGCGGCCCGGCATCGGCACCAGAGCCGGAGCCGGTGACGAAGGACGTGCCGCCCGCCGCTCCGGTCACTCCGCCGGCGCCCACAACTCCGTGATGCCGATGCCCAGGTCGGCCAGCAGCCGGCGGACCAGGGGCAGGCTGATGCCGATCACGTTGCCGTGGTCGCCGTCGATGCCGTCGATGAAGGGCGCGCTGCGGCCGTCCAGCGTGAACGCCCCCGCCACGTAGAGGGGTTCGCCCGAGGCGACGTACGCGGCGATCTCCTCGTCGGAGGGTTCGCCGAACCGGACGACGGTGGACGCGGTCGCCGACACGTACCGCTTGGCCGTCGTGTCCCAGACGCAGTGCCCGGTCTGCAGGGTGCCCGCGCGGCCCCGCATCGACTTCCAGCGGGCGGTCGCCTCCTCGGCGTCCGCCGGCTTGCCGAGGGCCTGGCCGTCGATGTCGAGCACGGAGTCGCAGCCGATGACGATCGCGCCCTGGACGTCCGGACGCGCGGCGACGACGGAGGCCTTGGCCTCGGCGAGGGCGAGGGCCAGGTCGGCCGGGGTGGGGGCGGTGACGGCGTCCTCGTCGACGCCGCTGACGATCACCTCGGGGTCGAGGCCTGCCTGGCGCAGGAGGTTCAGCCGGGCGGGGGACTGGGAGGCGAGGACGAGTCTGCGCATGGCGCCAGCGTATCGGTGGGGGCCGGCAGGGGGGTTCTCACCTCACGCCGAGCACGATCATCGCCAGCAGCATGGCCAGGGCCAGGAGGACGCCGAGCCGCCGGAGGGTGTTCTGCATGTCTCGCAGTTCCTTCGGCGGCTCGTCATCAGGGTCCGACCACAGCATGTCACCAGCGTGTGGCCTGGCCGGGGGTGGGCGCCTGAGTAGGGGTACTCAAATCGGTGGACGGGGTTCCTCTTGAGTGCGCCCATGCGGCGGAGTCGCATATTGATACAGCCCCGCGCCCCCAAGAAGGTGGGTTGTCTCAGCTCGGCCAGTAGGTGCGGGTCCATGCGCCGGCGCCCGGGCGCGGTACCCGGTGCTGGGCGATGCGGGAGGGGTCGGACCAGGCGTCCCTTGTTGTCGGGGGGCCGGCAGGGGTGGCCGCCATGGCCGCTGCCCTTGCCCTTACCACCGCGAGTGCGGCGGCCAGCTCCTCCGGGGTCGGGTTGCCCCGTATGACCTTGATCGTCACAGCGGCTCCTTACAGGGGGATGTTGCCGTGCTTCTTCGGCGGGAGGGACTCGCGCTTGGTGCGGAGCTGGCGCAGGCCCTTCACGACGTGGCGGCGGGTGTCGGACGGCATGATGACGGCGTCGACGTAGCCGCGCTCGGCCGCCGTGTAGGGGTTGAGGAGGGTGTCCTCGTACTCCTGGATCAGGCGGGCACGGACGGCCTCGGCGTTCTCGCCGTTCGCCTCCGCCTCGGCGATCGTGCGGCGGTGCAGGATGTTGACGGCGCCCTGGGCGCCCATGACGGCGATCTGGGCGGTCGGCCAGGCGAGGTTGAGGTCGGCGCCCAGGTGCTTGGAGCCCATGACGTCGTAGGCGCCACCGAAGGCCTTGCGGGTGATGACGGTGATCAGGGGGACGGTGGCCTCGGCGTAGGCGTAGATGAGCTTGGCGCCGCGGCGGATGATGCCGTCGTGCTCCTGGTCGACGCCGGGCAGGAAGCCCGGGACGTCGACGAAGGTGAGGACGGGGACGTTGAAGGCGTCGCAGGTGCGGACGAAGCGGGCCGCCTTCTCGCTCGCCTTGATGTCCAGGCAGCCGGCGAACTGCATCGGCTGGTTGGCGACGATGCCCACCGGGTGGCCCTCGACGCGGCCGAAGCCGGTGACGATGTTCGGGGCGAACAGGGACTGCGTCTCGAAGAACTCGGCGTCGTCGAGGACGTGTTCGATCACCGTGTGGATGTCGTACGGCTGGTTCGCGCTGTCCGGGACCAGGGTGTCCAGCTCCAGGTCCTCGGCGGTGACCGCGAGGTCGGCCTCCTCGGGGAAGACCGGGGCCTCGGAGAGGTTGTTGGACGGCAGGTAGGACAGCAGCTGCTTGATGTACTCCACGGCGTCCTTCTCGTCGCCCGCCATGTGGTGGGCCACGCCGGAGACCGAGTTGTGGGTGCGGGCGCCGCCGAGCTCCTCGAAGCCGACGTCCTCGCCGGTGACGGTCTTGATGACGTCCGGTCCGGTGATGAACATGTGGGACGTCTGGTCGACCATGACCGTGAAGTCGGTGATGGCGGGGGAGTAGACCGCGCCGCCGGCACAGGGCCCGACGACCAGGCTGATCTGCGGGATCACGCCGGAGGCATGGGTGTTGCGGCGGAAGATCTCGCCGTAGGCGCCGAGGGAGGCGACGCCTTCCTGGATGCGCGCGCCGCCGGAGTCGTTGATGCCGATGACCGGGCATCCGGTCTTCAGGGCGAAGTCCATCACCTTGACGATCTTCTGGCCGTAGACCTCGCCGAGGGCGCCGCCGAAGACGGTGAAGTCCTGGGAGAAGACGGCGACGGGTCGGCCGTCGACGGTCCCGTACCCGGTGACGACGCCGTCCCCGTAGGGGCGGTTCTTCTCCAGGCCGAAGTTGCTGGAGCGGTGCTGGGCGAACTCGTCCAACTCCACGAAGGAGTCCTCGTCGAGGAGCAGCTCGATCCGCTCACGGGCCGTCAGTTTGCCCTTGGCGTGCTGCTTTTCGACGGCGCGCTCCGAACCGGCGTGTGTCGCCTCGTGGACACGACGCTGGAGATCCGCGAGCTTCCCCGCGGTCGTGTGAATGTCGATCTCTTCCGGCTCGGACATCGGGATGCGGCTCCCTGCCTGCTCAAAAGGGGGGACGGTTACTCATTCGTAGAGTAGTGGCGTGCCTACCAAACGGCGGTGCGGCGTACACCACACCTAGGGTGGCTTGCATGACGCCGCGAGATGCAGCAGACGAGAACAACCATCGCTGGTCCGACCTGGACCGTCCACCGCTCAACGGTGCCGGGCTGCGCCGGGCCCTGGTGCGGGACGGCGGGCACGAGGGCCTCTACTGCGACGTCGAGGTCGTGCAGCGCACCGGCTCCACCAACTCCGACCTCGTGGCGCGGGCGCTCGCGGGCGGCGCGGACGAGGGGGCGGTGCTGGTCGCCGAGGAGCAGACGGCGGGGCGCGGCCGCCTGGACCGGCAGTGGACGGCGCCGGCCCGCTCGGGCCTGTTCTTCTCGGTGCTGCTCAAGCCGGCCGAGGTGCCGGTGGCCCGGTGGGGGTGGCTGCCGCTGCTGACCGGGGTGGCGGTGGCGACGGGGCTGGCGCGGGCGGCGGGCGTCGACACGGCACTCAAGTGGCCGAACGATCTCCTGGTCACCGTGGGTGACGAGGAACGCAAGACCGGGGGCATCCTCGCGGAGCGGGCCGGCGAGGACGGTGTGGTGGTCGGCGTCGGCATCAACGTCTCGCTCCGCGCCGAGGAACTGCCGGTCCCGCAGGCCGGGTCGCTGGCCCTGGCCGGCGCGGTCAGCACCGACCGGGAGACCCTGCTGCGAGCCGTCCTGCGCTCCCTGGAGGACTGGTACGGGCGCTGGCGCGCGGCGGGCGGCGACCCGGCCGCCAGCGGGCTCCAGGAGGCGTACGCGGCGGGCTGCGCGACCCTGGGACGAACGGTCCGCGCGGAGCTCCCCGGCGACCGGTCGCTCGTCGGCGAGGCGGTGGCGATCGACGGCGACGGAAGGCTGGTGATCGCGACGGGGCAGGGTGTCCAGGAACCTGTGGGGGCGGGAGACATCGTGCACCTGCGGAGCGCCCCGTAAGGGGAGTGCCCCGTGAGGGGCGCGGGGCTGTATGCACGTGCGGCTCCGCCGCGTGGGCGCGACCAGCCCCACTCACCCGCACCCCGAAACTCGACCCCCACCACCCCAATGTCGGCTTACCTCACGAAGTGAGCTACCGCACAGCTGCCGTAGAGTTGAGGCCGGTCGGTATGCGACCGCGGTAGATCGGAAGGGCAGCAGGCGTGACCGTCGACGACACGGGCTCCGGCGAGGGCGCGGACGCCGCCGACTCCGGCGAGGACCCGCTCGCGCTGCGCCTCGAAGGCCTGATCCTCGGGGCCGACCGCCGCTACACCCCTTTCCAGGCCGCCCGCAGCGCCGGCGTGTCGATGGAGCTGGCGTCGAGGTTCTGGCGGGCGATGGGCTTCGCCGACATCGGGCAGGCCAAGGCGCTGACCGAGGCCGACGTCCTGGCGCTGCGCCGGCTCGCCGGTCTCGTCGAGGCGGGCCTGCTCAGCGAGGCCATGGCCGTGCAGGTGGCACGGTCGACCGGGCAGACCACCGCCCGTCTGGCGGAGTGGCAGATGGATTCCTTCCTGGAGGGCCTGACCGAACCGCCCGAGCCGGGCATGACCCGTACCGAGGTCACGTACCCGATCGTCGAACTGCTGCTGCCCGAACTGGAGGAGTTCCTCGTCTACGTCTGGCGCCGCCAGCTCGCCGCCTCGGCCGGCCGGGTCGTGCAGGCCACCGACGACGAGGAGATGGTCGACCGCCGGCTGGCCGTCGGCTTCGCCGACCTCGTCGGGTTCACACGGCTGACCCGCCGGATGGAGGAGGAGGAGCTCGGCGAGCTGGTCGAGGCCTTCGAGACCACCGCCGCCGACCTGGTCGCGGCCCGCGGCGGCCGGCTCATCAAGACCCTGGGCGACGAGGTCCTCTACGCCGCCGACGACGCCGGTATCGCCGCCGACATCGCGCTGCGCCTCGTCGAGACCATGGCGAACGACGAGACCATGCCGGAGCTCCGCGTCGGCATGGCCTTCGGCACGGTGACCACCCGAATGGGCGATGTCTTCGGTACGACGGTGAACCTCGCCTCCCGGCTGACCTCCATAGCCCCCCGGGACGCCGTCCTGGTCGACTCCGCCTTCGCCGAGGAGCTGATCCGCAGCGGTGAGGCGCCCGCCTCGGAGGCGGAGGCCGCCGAGGCCGCGGCCGCCGCCGAGAAGGAGGGCGAGGAACCCCCGACGTACCGCTTCGCCCTCCAGCCGATGTGGCAGCGCCCGGTCCGCGGCCTGGGCGTCGTCGAGCCCTGGCTCCTCACTCGCCGCGACGGCGAGTCGTAGCCGGCCCGGGCCGCCCCGGGCCCTAGCCGCGGCCGGACTGCGGCAGCGGGTTCACACACAGGCCGACGATCGGCAGGCAGACGCCGTCGTCGGGCTGCTGTGTGCTCGGGGCCGGGGCCGGGGCCGTAGTGGGGGTGGCCGCCGGGGTGGTGGCGGCCGGTGCCGGTGGCGGGCTCGTCGGGCGGGCCGGGCCCGTCGGGATGGTGGTCGGGACCGTGGTCGCGCCGGGCAGGGCGGTCGGGGAGGCCGTCGGTGACGGTGCGGTGCGGGGCGCGGCCGTCGGGGTGGGGCTCTCGCCGTCCATGAGGGTGCTCGCCGAGGGCGGGGCCGTGGGGGCCGCGCCGAGGGTCGCCGCCGTGTTCACCGGGCGGTCCGTCGCGTGCGCGGTCGGATCGAGCCGGGGCTCGGCCTCCGCCGTGCCCGGCACCCCGACGCCGCCGCCCTCCGGGGTCATCCGTACGAGGCTCAGCACACCGGCGGCCAGCGCCAGCCCTCCGGCGGCGAGCACCACCTTGCGCGGCCGGGGCTTGCGATGGCGTCCCCGGCGACCGACTGCGGACATTCCTGTCATGACGCTTCCCTCCCCGCATCTTCGCTCCCGTTGCGCGCCCCCGATGCGCCGTGGCGAGCGCACGTTATGCGCTGCTGTGGGGCCTGCGCCGGGAGTCTCCCGGGATGTCACCCGAACGAGGGGGCACGGGACCGGTCGGCGCCCCTTTCCCCGGGGCCGCCCCGGCTGCGATGATCGGGGAGTTAACAAGCGTTAACTCGTGGGTGCGTCGAGCGGAGGGTGACATGAGCGAGGAGCGGTACGGGGAGTTCGTGCTGGTACGGCGGCACGGTCACGTCGCGGAGCTCGTACTGGACCGGCCCAAGGCCATGAACGCGGTGTCGATGGCGATGGCCCGCTCGGTCATCGCCGCGTGCACCGCGCTCGGCGCCGACCGGGACGCGCGCGTGGTGGTGGTGACGTCCTCGCACGAGCGGGCGTTCTGCGTCGGCGCCGACCTCAAGGAACGCAACGGGATGACCGACGCGGAGCTGCTCCGGTCCCGGCCGCTGTCGCGCGGGACGTACACCGGTGTCCTGGAGCTGCCCATGCCGACGATCGCCGCCGTGCACGGCTACGCGCTCGGCGGCGGCTTCGAACTGGCCCTGTCCTGCGATGTGATCGTGGCCGACGACACGTCCGTGGTGGGCCTGCCCGAGGTGTCCGTGGGGGTGATCCCGGGCGGCGGCGGCACGCAGCTGCTGCCCCGCCGCGTCGGCGCGGCCCGCGCGGCCGAGCTGATCTTCTCGGCGCGCCGGGTGGAGGCCGCCGAGGCGCACGAGCTGGGCCTGGTCGACCAGCTGGTGGAAGCGGGCCGCGACCGCGAGGAGGCGCTGGCGCTGGCGGCGCGGATGGCCGCGAACTCCCCGGTGGGCCTGCGAGCGGCGAAGCGGGCCCTGCGACTCGGGCACGGACTGGACCTGCGCACCGGCCTGGAGGTCGAGGACGCGGCCTGGCGGGCGGTCGCGTTCTCGGGCGACCGCGCGGAGGGCGTCGCGGCCTTCAACGAGAAGCGGAGCCCGGAGTGGCCGGGGGAGTGAGGCGCCCCGAAGGGACGCGGGGCTGCAGTCGACATGCGGCTACCGCCGCGTGGGCGCGACCGGCCCCCACCGGCCCGCAGCCGACCCTGCTGCCGCAACACCTGTTCGCCGCACCAATGCCCCGAATCACTCAAACCATCCCTAACCTGGAGTAATGGGTGATGACAACCGGCTCGCCGCCGTAGTGACGCTGGCGCAGGGCATGGCCGCCGCTCACACCCCACGTGAGTGCTGGCACGCCGCCGCGGCCGGTGCCTGCCGCGCACTCGACGGCAGCTTCGCCGCGCTCTCCGTCTGGGAGCGCGAGCTCGGCCGGCTCCGGGTCCTGGTGAACGTCGGCGAGCGCGCCCCGGGCGAGGAGGAGTTCCCGGAGGCCGAGGCCTATCCGGTGCACCAGTTCCCGGAGATCACCGAGTTCCTGCACGAACGCTGGGCGGGCGGCGGCGGTCCCAACGCCTGGGTCGAGACGGCCGAGGGCCCCGCCGCCGGCCGCCCCGGCTACTCGCACCAGCGGGTCGCCGCCCTGCGCCGCCGGGGCCGCGGCTGCTGCCTGGTCGCCCCGATCGTGCTGCACGGCAGGGCCTGGGGCGAGCTGTACGTGGCGCGCGCCGTCCACGCCCCCGTCTTCGGCCGCGGCGACGCCGACTTCGCCACCGTGCTCGCCTCCGTCGTCGCCGCCGGGATCGCGCAGACCGAGCAGTTGGAGGAGGCCCGCCGGCTCGCGTACACCGACGCGCTGACCGGGCTCGCCAACCGCCGCGCGGTCGACGTCCGTCTCGACGAGGCGGTCGAACGGCACCGTGCCGAAGGGGCCGTGGTCAGTCTGGTGGTCTGTGACCTCAACGGGCTGAAGAAGGTGAACGACAGTCAGGGGCACGCCGTCGGCGACCGTCTCCTGGAGCGGTTCGGCTCGGTGCTGTCCCTGTGCGGGGCGATGCTCCCGGGCGCGCTCGCGGCGCGGCTCGGCGGGGATGAGTTCTGTCTGCTGGCGGTCGGCCCGCCGGCCGACGACGTGGTCAAGGCGGCCGGCGAACTCTGCCGCCGGGCCGGGGAGCTGGAGCTCGGCGAGGGGGTCGCCTGCGGGGTCGCCTCGACCGCGGACCCGATCGGGCCGGTGCGCTCCGCCCGCCGTCTGTTCCGGCTCGCGGACGCGGCCCAGTACCAAGCGAAGGCGCTGCGCGCGGACCGGCCGGTGGTGGCGGGCCGGGAGGGCCCGGACGATCCGGTCGTACGGCTGGCCGACGCGCCTCCGCCGGAGCGGGCCGAGCGGCGGAGCTTCCGTGGGCGCCGGGGGCTGTGACGTAGAAGTCATGGAGAAGTAAGGGGCAACCCGGTACCCCACTAGTGACAGCGACTGCATTCAGTGCGTACGCTCCTGAATATGGATATGCACACTGTGGTGGTGGGGACGTCCGGTGTCACCGCGTCCGACGTTCTCGCCGTGGCGCGCGGCGGCGCCCGGATCGAGCTGTCCGCGGAGGCGGTCGCGGCGCTCGCGGCGGCCCGCGAGATCGTGGACGCGCTGGCGGCCAAGCCGGAACCGGTCTACGGCGTCAGCACCGGCTTCGGCGCCCTCGCGACCCGGCACATCAGCCAGGAGCTGCGGGCCCAGCTGCAGCGCAACATCGTCCGCTCGCACGCCGCCGGCATGGGGCCGCGGGTCGAGCGCGAGGTCGTACGGGCCCTGATGTTCCTGCGGCTGAAGACCGTCTGCTCCGGACACACCGGTGTGCGTCCCGAGGTCGCCCAGACCATGGCCGACGTGCTGAACGCCGGGATCACCCCGGTCGTCCACGAGTACGGCTCCCTGGGCTGCTCCGGCGACCTGGCCCCGCTGTCGCACTGCGCCCTGACGCTCTTGGGCGAGGGGGAGGCCGAGGGCCCGGACGGGGTCGTACGGCCGGCGGGCGAGTTGCTCGCCGAGCACGGGATCGCGCCCGTCGAGCTGCGCGAGAAGGAGGGGCTGGCGCTCCTCAACGGCACCGACGGCATGCTCGGCATGCTGGTGATGGCCCTCGCCGACCTGGACATGCTGTACAAGTCCGCCGACGTCACCGCCGCGTTGAGCCTGGAGGCGCTGCTCGGCACGGACAAGGTGCTCGCGCCCGAGCTGCACGCCATCCGCCCGCACCCGGGGCAGGGCGACAGCGCCGCCAACATGCTCGCCGTGCTCAAGGGCTCCCAGCTCACCGGGCACCACCAGGACGACGCGCCGCGCGTCCAGGACGCGTACTCGGTGCGGTGCGCTCCGCAGGTCGCCGGGGCCGGGCGGGACACGCTCGCGCACGCCCGGCTGGTCGCCGAGCGGGAGCTGGCCTCCGCCGTCGACAACCCCGTGGTGCTGCCCGACGGGCGGGTCGAGTCCAACGGCAACTTCCATGGTGCGCCGGTCGCCTACGTCCTCGACTTCCTCGCCATCGCGGCGGCCGACCTCGGGTCCATCGCCGAGCGGCGCACCGACCGGCTGCTGGACAAGAACCGCAGCCACGGGCTGCCGCCGTTCCTCGCGGACGACGCGGGCGTCGACTCCGGGCTGATGATCGCCCAGTACACGCAGGCGGCGCTGGTCAGCGAGATGAAGCGGCTCGCCGTTCCGGCGTCGGCCGACTCGATCCCCTCCTCGGCGATGCAGGAGGACCACGTGTCCATGGGGTGGTCGGCCGCGCGCAAGTTGCGGACCGCCGTGGGCAATCTGGCGCGGATCGTCGCGGTCGAGCTGTACGCGGCGACCCGGGCGATCGAGCTGCGGGAGGGGCTGACGCCGGCACCGGCCTCCCAGGCCGTCATCGAGGCGGCGCGCTCCGCGGGGGTGCGGGGGGCTGGCCCCGACCGGTACCTGGCGCCGGACCTTGCCGCGGCGGAGGAGTTCGTGCGGGGCGGCGGCCTTGTGGCGGCGGTGGAGACGGTCACCGGGCCGTTGCGGTAGTTCGTCGGGCGCGGGGGAGCGTGGGGGCCGGTCGCGCCCCCGCGGCGGCAGCCGCACATCGATACAGCCCCGCGCCCCTACGGGCGCTCAGCCCAGCTTCGCCGACTGTGCCCTGATCACTGCCGTCGGCACGGTGTACGTCTTCCCGGCCATCATCGCCCCGATGTTCATCGTGAAGTACGTGGCGATCGTGTTGCCGTGGCGGACCACCTCGGCGTGCAGGGGGGCCTTGTCGCCGTCCATGTCGGTGATCGCGGTGAAGGCCACGGAGTCGTCGCCCTCGCCCGACGGCTTCACGGAGGTCACCTTGGTGACCTTCTGTTCGTCGCCGGAGGCGCCGCCGGTGAAGCCGGCCGCGCAGGATTCGACCGCTGTGGAGAGGGCCTTGAGGGCCTGTTCGGCGCCGTCTCCGTCGTACGACGACAGGTCGAGGGACGTGATGTCCAGGTTCATCGAGTCCTTGAGGGAGGACTCGAACGTGCCGTCGGCCAGGTCGTCGAGGGAGGTCGCGTCGTCGGTCGGGTCCTTCTTGTCCTCGCGTACCGTGCGGCCGATCTCCGTGGCCGGGGCGGCCGGGGCGAGGCCGGTGAGGACGTAGGCGAGCGGGCGGCACTTCTCGTCGCTGGTCTTGATGGCGCTCCTGCCCGGCGCGGCCTCGCCGACGGCGTTGACCTTGTAGCCGTCCACCTCGCCCTGCGCGAGGATCCGCTGCTTCAGCTGCGCGGTGCTCAGCGCCGGCACCGAGGGGGAGGAGTCCGCGGAGTCCGTGTCCTTCGAACTCCCTTCGGAGCAGCCCGCGATGAGGGCGAGGGACAGCGCGCCGCCGACGGCGAGGGCGCGGATCCGCACGCCCGATGATCTCTTCATGAGAGGACTGTGAGTCCGCGGTCAAAGGACGGTCAAGTTATTTAAAATTCCAGCCGTTCCCGGCGGACCGAATAGACCACGAAGCCCGCGCCGACGGCGAGGAAAAGGGTGCCGCCGACGACGTACGGGGTGGTGTCCGGGCTGCCGGTGTCGGCGAGTCGGGTGGCGTCCCCGGTCGCCTCGGTGGTGGCCTCGGACAGCGCCTTGGCCTGCTGGGTGACCGTGGTCGCCGTACCCTCCGACGTGCCGGTTCTCGCCGTGGCGTCCTGGGACGCGTTGGCGGACGGGACGAACCACAGCGCGCACAGCAGCGTGCCTGCGGCGGTGGCGGTCAGCAACGGGCGGCGAGCGGATGACACGGAATATCGATCCCCTTGTGGCGCTGGCGAATTGGCCGTGTGAGGTGATGTTAGTGAAAGTCGCGGGTCACGGGAAAGTCACGGGAGGTTTCAGTCGTACGCTCCGGGCATGAGCACTCCAGAGACATCACGTTTTGTGCGGCTTCGGGTGGAGCTGGTCGTCGAGGTGGAGGACGTCGACGCGGTCACCAAGGCCGCGCTGCTGCGGATCGCCGACGACCCCGACCTGCCGGGCGAGGAGCGGGCCCATGCCGAGGCCGCTGTGACGGAAGACACCGCCGAGGCCCTCGCCTATCTCGTCGATCCGTTCGACCTGGTCAGCGAGGTGCCGGGAGTCGATCTCCAGCAGGCCTCCTGGTCCAGCGAGCGGATTTCCTACGATCCGGATTCGCCGGACTGGGATCTCGACGAGGATGATGGCGACCGCGACGACGAAGAAGAGGTCGGCATCGGCTGAGCGATCCGGGGAACCTGTGGCCCCGGACGGCAACCGCCGTCCGGGGTTTCGTCGTCTCGGAGGGCGCACAGACCGGTCCCTGCCGCACCAGCCGCCCCGGCGGACGTGGTGTGCCCCACAGATCCGAAGAATGTGGAACGGGGCGGCACGGTCCTGGCGTTGAAGGTTTCTGACGGGGACTCCCGGCGTGTTCGCGGACTCGGCAACGATGGAGAAGCGTGTGATGACGGACAGTAAGCGGCGCAAGGGCCTGGTGGCCGCGTCCGCACTGCTCGGCGGTGTACTGGTGCTCACGGCGTGTTCCGGCAGCGACGACAAGGCGTCCGGCAGCGGTGAGACCTCGCAGTCCCAGGCGGACGAGGCCGCGGCCAAGAAGTCCTCCCAGGCGCAGATCACCATCACACCCAAGGACGGCTCCAGCGGCGCGTCCATCAACAACTCCGCCGCGGTCACGGTCAGCAAGGGCACCCTCACCGGTGTCACCATGACCGCCGCCGACGGCAAGACGGTCGCCGGCGCGCTGTCCGCCGACAAGACGAGCTGGAAGCCCTCCGCCCAGCTGGAGCGGTCCACCACCTACAAGGTCGCCGCCGAGGCCAAGGACTCCGCCGGCCTGGTCGCCCACGAGAACGCCTCGTTCACCACGGTCTCGCCGTCCAACAGCTTCATAGGCTATTTCACCCCGGACGACGGCTCCACGGTCGGCGTCGGCATGCCCGTGTCGATCAACTTCGACAAGGCGATCACCAACAAGGCCGCCGTCCAGAAGGCCGTCACCGTCACCTCCAGCAGCGGCCAGGAGGTCGCCTGCCACTGGTTCTCCACCCAGCGCATGGACTGCCGTCCCGAGGACTACTGGAAGGAGAACTCCACCGTCACGCTGAAGCTGGCGCTCGACGGTGTCGAGGGCGCCTCCGGTGTCTACGGCGTGCAGCAGAAGACGGTCACCTTCCACATCGGCCGCAACCAGGTCTCGTACGTCGACGCCAAGACCAAGCAGATGAAGGTCACCCAGGACGGCAAGGTCGTCAAGACCATCCCGATCTCGGCCGGCTCCCCGGAGAACAAGACCTACCAGGGCATCATGGTGATGTCGGAGAAGTACAAGGAGACGCGCATGAACGGCGCGACCGTGGGCTTCACCGACAGCGACGGCAAGGGCGAGTACGACATCAAGGACGTGCCGCACGCCATCCGCCTCACCAGCTCCGGCACCTTCCTGCACGGCAACTACTGGGGCGCCAAGTCCATCTTCGGCGCGGTGAACACCAGTCACGGCTGCGTCGGCCTGTCCGACACCAAGGGCGCCAACGACACCAGCACGCCCGCCTACTGGATGTACACCCACTCGATCGTCGGTGACGTCGTGGTCGTCTCCAACACCGGCGACAAGACCGTCTCCCCCGACAACGGTCTCAACGGCTGGAACATGAACTGGGCCGACTGGAAGGCCGGTTCGGCCGTCTGAGCCCTCCGTCCGCACGCACCTGAGGCGGCCGCCTCACGCGTTCGTGGCCCCGGTCCCGTGCGCCGAGGCGTGCCTGGTGCGCCAGGTGCTCTTCTTGGCCTGGTTGCCGCAGGTCTCCATCGAGCACCAGCGGCGGTTTCCCGGGCGTGAGGTGTCCAGGAACCAGGCGGCGCAGTGGGTTCCCGAACAGGCGCGCACCCGGTCCAGGGCGGGGGAGGTCGCCAGCACGAGCGCGTCGCGCGCGATGTCGGCGAGCACCGCGCCCACCGGATCCGCGGCGGTGTACGTCACGGTGCCGTCCGCGTCGAGCACCGGCACCGGGGGTGCCGCGGCGGCGGCCTCGTTCAGCAGTCTCCGCTCGTCCGCCGGGCAGCCGACGGGTCCGGCGGGCGAGCGGGCCGCCGTCAACAGGGCGTGCACCGCCTCCCGTACCGCCCGCGCCCGGTGGAGCACGTCCTCGGCCGGGGCCGGGACGGCCGTGCCGGCGGGGTAGGGGCCCAGCTGGGCGACCCAGGCGGTCAGGGCCTCGGGGGTGTCCAGTTCCTCGGTGGCGTCCGCCGTGCCGCGCAGCCGGAGCGTGCGCATGAAGTCCAGGCAGATCCGGCCGGCGCCGGTACGGAAGCGGGGGGCCGGGGGCACGGGCACGGGCGCGTCGGGCATGCCAACCACCCTACTGGGGAACCGGTTTTACTGGTACCGTCGGGAACCGGTTAAAGCGGTTCCCGACGCTGTGCCCTTCTTCTCTCTTCTTCTGTCTTCCTCCCCCTTCCTGGCGAGAGGTGTGCCGTGTCCGCCGGACCTTCCTCCACTGCCGCGCCGGCGCCGAGCCGGCGCCTGATCCTGCTGCTCTCCGTCGCCTGCGGTGTCGCGGTGGCCGACATCTACTTCCCGCAGGCGATCAGCCCGCTCATCGCCGACGACCTGCGGGTGTCCCCGGAGTCCGCGGCCGTCGTGGTCACCTGCGCCCAACTCGGCTACGCGGCCGGCATCTTCCTGCTGGTCCCGCTCGGCGACCGGCTGCGCCACCGCGGCCTGGTCACCACCCTGCTCATGGTGACCTGCGCCGGACTCGTCCTCGCGGGCACCGCGACCTCCCTGCCCGTCCTCGCCGTCGCCGGGGCGCTGGTCGGTCTGACCACCGTGGTCCCGCAGATCCTCATCCCGATGGCGGCGGGCCTGACCGCCCCCGAGCGCCGCGGCGCGGTCACCGGCACCCTGCTGTCGGGCCTGATCGGCGGCATCCTGCTGGCCCGCACCTTCTCCGGCACCCTCGGCGAGTGGCTGGGCTGGCGCGCCCCCTACCTGGTGGCCGCCGGCCTGGTGCTCGTCCTCGGCCTGGCGCTGGCCGCCGCGCTCCCGGCCACCACACCGAGCACCGACCAGCCCTACCCGGCCCTCCTGGCGGCCTCGTTGCGCCTGCTGCGCACCGAGCCGCTGCTGCGCCGCTCGGCCCTGTACCAGGTGCTGGTGTTCGCCGCCTTCAGCGCCGCCTGGACGGCCCTCGCCCTGTATCTCACCGGCCCGGCCTACCACTTGGGCACCCCGGTCGTCGGCGTGCTCGCCCTGGTGGGCGCGGCCAGCATGTTCGCCACGCCGATCGCGGGGCGTCGCACCGACCGGCGGGGGCCCGACGCCGTGAACCTGGTGTGCATGGTGGCTGCCGTCGCCGCCGGCGCCCTGCTGCTGACCGGTCGACTCGGCGGTGCCGTCGGCCTGGCCGGGCTGGGCGCGGGCATGCTCCTGCTCGACGTGGCCGTGCAGTGCGGCCAGGTCGCCAACCAGGCCCGTATCCTCGCCCTCCGCCCCGAGGCCCGCGCCCGGCTCAACACCGCCTACATGACCTGTGCGTTCCTCGGCGGCAGCGCCGGCTCCTGGCTGGGCGTGCGCGCGTACTCCGCCTTCGGCTGGAACGGCGTCTGCGGTCTGGTCGTGCTCCTGTCCGGCCTCGCTCTGCTGCGGCACCTGCTGCGAGCCCGGACGGAGGCACCGCCGCGCGCCGGGGCAGGTGCGCCGCGGACGTCCTCCCGGCCGGCTGCCGAGACGACGGACCGGGTGCCGAGACGGACCGGGTGAGCGGCCCAGGCCGGCAACTCCCGCGACCCGCCCGGCTTTCCATACGCCCCGGGCCGGTGCTGACAGCCCGGTATGGGGACTTTCCTGGCCTCCGTACAGCCTTCTCATGCATCTCTTATTTAGGCCTTATCGAGCCATCACGGTGCGTGCCTAGCTTGCGGGGCATGTTCTTCACCTACCTGAGGCGCGAACTGCGCCGCCGCAGAAAGGCGGCTCTCGTCGTCGCCTCCGGCCTTGCGCTGGGCATCGCACTCGTCATCGTGGTCAACTCCGTGTCCAACGGCATGGGGAAGGCACAGGACAAGGTTCTCCAGTCGCTGTACGGCCTGGGTACGGACATGACGGTCACCAAGGCCGCGTCGGCGTCCACGAGCGCGTCCCAGCGGCCCCGCTTCAACTTCGACGCGCAGAACAACGGCTCGTCGAGCACGCAGAGCAGTGACCGCGTCATCGTTCAGGGCTTCACCACCCTCGCCTCCTCCACCGTCACCAAGGTCGGCTCCCAGAAGGGCGTCGCGACCGCGGTCGGCGGGCTGAACCTCAACGTCGTCAAGATCAGCGGCCAGTTCACCCGCGGTCAGTTCCAGCAGAACGGGAACTCCGGCGGCGGCCAGGGCGGACCCGAGGGCGGTGGCAACGGCCAGCCCCAGGGCGAGGTCCAGGGCGGTGGCGCCAACTTCGACGTCAACTCGTACTCCATCTACGGGACCGACGTCTCCCAGACCGGGATCGGCCCGCTGACCTCCTCGAAGATCACCAGCGGCCGTACCTTCAAGACCACCGAGACCGACGCCAAGGTGCTGGTGGCCGACTCGGCGTACGCCAAGGAGAAGAAGTACAAGGTCGGTTCGACCGTCACCGTCAACAAGGTCAAGTTCAAGATCATCGGCATCGCGACGGCCGACAGCGGTGACGCGGCGGCCAACCTGTACATGCCGCTGAAGCAGGCGCAGACGCTCGCCGACGAGAAGAACAAGGTCACCACGATCTACGTCAAGGCGACCGACTCCAAGCAGATCTCCTCGGTCAAGAAGACCATCCAGAGCAACGTCTCGGGTACGACGGTCACCACCTCCGCCGACCTCGCGGACACCGTCTCCGGCTCCCTGTCCACGGCGTCCTCCCTCGCCACCAACGTCGGCAAGTGGCTGTCCATCGCGGTGCTCGTGGCCGCGTTCCTGGTCGCCGGTCTGCTGACCTCCTCGGCGGTCTCCCGCCGGGTCCGCGAGTTCGGCACGCTGAAGGCGCTGGGCTGGAAGTCCGGCCGGGTCACCCGGCAGGTCGTCGGCGAGGCCATGGTCAACGGCCTGGTCGGCGGTGCGCTCGGGATCGCGCTCGGCCTGGCGGGCGCGTACCTCGTCACCGAGATCAGCCCCACCCTGGAGGCCTCCCTCGGCAGCGGCGGCGGTGGCGGCAACGCGGGCGGTGGCGGCTTCGGCGGTGGCGGCGGTGGCTTCGGCGGCCCCGGCCGGCAGGCCGCCAAGACCCTGGAGGTCGCCCTCACGGCTCCGGTCAGCGTCACCACGATCGGAGTGGCGGTGGGCCTGGCCGTGGCCGGCGGCCTGATCGCCGGCGCGTTCGGCGGCTGGCGCGCGTCCCGCCTTCGTCCGGCGGACGCGCTGCGGCGGGTCGAGTAGCGGTTCCCCTGCCGCGCCGGTGGGGGCAACCCCCAGGGGCGCTGGGGGTCCCCCCCGGCCGAAGGCTGGGGGAGGAACTGCGCGACCAGCCCCCACCGGACCCGCGGCCGACAACGCACCGCCCCACCCCGAACCCTCCCAGGAGCCACCATGTACGAACTCAGAAACGTCACCAAGCTCTACTCACGCGGCAAGGACACGATCCGTGCCCTCGACGGCATCGATCTCACCATCGCCGACGGCGACCGCCTGGTCATCCAGGGCCCGACCGGCGGTGGCAAGTCCACCCTCCTGCAGATGCTGGGCGGACTCGACCGCCCCTCCTCCGGCGAAGTCGTGCTCGACGGCACCGACATGGCCAAGCTCTCCGAGGCGAAGCTCACGTCGGTCCGCAGCGAGAGCATCGGCTTCGTCTTCCAGTCGTTCAACCTGATCCCGACGCTCACCGCCCAGGAGAACGTCGAGACCGCCCTCGTCCCGCTCGGCGTCAAGACCAAGGAACGCCGGGAACGCGCCGCCGAGGCGCTGACGTCCGTCGGTCTCGGCGAGCGCCTCGGCCACCTCCCCGGCGAGATGTCCGGCGGCCAGCAGCAGCGCGTCGCCATCGCCCGGGCCCTGGTCAAGCAGCCCAAGGTCCTGCTCGCCGACGAGCCCACCGGCAACCTCGACGAGGGCATGCGCGACGAGATCATGGACGTACTGGAGCGCATGTGGAAGGAGCACGGGCTGACCTTCATCATGGTCACCCACGACTCCGCGATCGCGAAGAAGGCCCCGCGTCTGGCGACCATCCGCAAGGGCAAGATCACCGTCAAGGAGAACGCCGGCGCATAGCATCGAAGCCCCGCGCACAACCGCGCGGTTGTGTAACGGTGTTCACCCCGGCGCGTAACAGTTCTCACGCACTCTTCTTACCGGCCTCTCATCTCTTGAGCCCACTGATCACCCCCCGGCATACTCCGTATTCCGGGGGGTTGACGCATGCGCGTACGAGACTGCCCCCGGCCGGGTGAACGGGGAATTCGCCCGGCACACCGTCTCCCAGGGGGAGTCTTGCGCAGACAAGTGAAAAGAGCTGCCGCGGCCACGGTGGCCACGGCGGCAGCCGTCGCCCTCGCCGCGGGCATGACCAGCCCGGCCTCGGCGAAGCCGGAACAGCGCGCCGCCGCGACCGCGGCGGCCGCTTCTTCGCTCACCGCCAAGCACCACGTCACCCTCATCACCGGCGACCGGGTCGCCCTCGACGCCAAGGGCCGGGTCGTCGGCCTGGACCGGGCCAAGGGGCGCGAGGACATACCGTTCCGGATCAGCAAGGTCGACGGGCACACCCTCGTCGTCCCCGGCGACGCCGTCCAGCTGGTCGCCTCCGGCAAGCTGGACCAACGCCTGTTCGACGTCACGGAGTTGAACAAGTCCGCGAACCGCAAGGCACAGAAGAACGGCCTGAAGGTCATCGTCGGCTACACCGGTGCCGCCGCGGCCACCAAGGCCGACGTCCGGGACGCGGGCACCCTGCGGCACAGCCTCAGGACGCTCAACGCCGACGCCGTGCAGACCCCGGTCAAGGACACGCCCGAGCTGTGGGACGCGGTCACCAACGGGGACAAGGCCGCCTCCGGCATCGCGCACGTCTGGCTCGACGGCGTCCGCAAGGCCAGCCTCGACAAGTCCGTGCCGCAGATCGGCGCGCCCACCGCGTGGGCGGCCGGCTACAACGGCAAGGGCGTGAAGATCGCCGTCCTGGACACCGGTGTGGACGCCACCCACCCGGACCTCAAGGACCAGGTGATCGAGTCCAAGAACTTCACCTCGGCCGCCGACGCCACCGACCACTTCGGCCACGGCACGCACGTCGCGTCCATCGCGGCGGGCACCGGCGCCAAGTCGCACGGCAAGTACACGGGTGTCGCGCCCGGCGCGAAGATCCTCAACGGCAAGGTCCTGGACGACACCGGCTCCGGTGACGACTCCGGCATCCTCGCCGGCATGGAGTGGGCGGCCGCCCAGGGTGCCGACATCGTCAACCTGAGCCTCGGCGGTTACGACACTCCGGAGATCGACCCGCTGGAAGCCGAGGTCAACAAGCTCTCCAAGGACAAGGGCATCCTGTTCGCGATCGCCGCGGGCAACGAGGGCCCCCAGTCCATCGGTTCGCCGGGCAGCGCGGAGTCCGCGCTCACCGTCGGCGCCGTCGACGGCAACGACAAGCTGGCGGACTTCTCCTCCACCGGCCCGGCCGCCGACGGCTCCATCAAGCCGGACGTCACCGCGCCCGGCGTCGACATCACCGCGGCCGCGGCCAAGGGCAGCGTCATCGACCAGGAGGTCGGCGAGAACCCGGACGGCTACCTGACCATCTCCGGTACGTCGATGGCGACCCCGCACGTGGCGGGCGCGGCGGCGATCCTGAAGCAGGAGCACCCGGACTGGGGCTACCAGGAGCTGAAGTCGGCCCTGACGGGCTCCGCGAAGGGCGGCAAGTACACGCCGTTCGAGCAGGGTTCGGGCCGGATCGCCGTCGACAAGGCCATCAAGCAGACCGTGCTCGCCGACCCGTCGTCGGTGAACTTCGGTGTGCAGCAGTGGCCGCACACCGACGACACCCCGGTCACCAAGCAGCTGACCTACCGCAACCTCGGCACGTCCGATGTGACGCTCACCCTGAAGTCGACCGCCACCGACCCCAAGGGCGCGGCGGCCCCGGCCGGCTTCTTCAAGCTGGGCGCGACCCAGGTGACCGTCCCGGCGGGCGGCACGGCCTCCGTCGACGTCACCGTCAACACCAAGCTGGGCGGCACCCTCGACGGCGCCTACTCGGCGTACGTGACGGCGACCGGCGGCGGCCAGACCGTCCGCACCGCCGCCGCCGTGCAGCGTGAGGTGCAGTCGTACAGCGTCACCGTCAAGCACATCGGGCGCGACGGCAACCCGACGGGCGTCTACAGCACCGCCCTGATGGGCTACTCGGGCATCGGCAACGGACAGGCCATCAACGTCCCGCCGACCGACACCGGGACCACCACGATCCGGGTGCCGAAGGGCACGTACCTGCTCGACGCCTGGATCGCGAAGGACTTCACCACCTTCGACGGCGGTCTCGACTGGCTGGTCCAGCCGAAGCTGAGCGTCACCAAGGACCTCACGGTCACGATCGACGCCCGCACCACCAAGGCGGCCGACATCACCGTGCCGGACGCCCAGGCGAAGCCGCACTCCGCGACGATCGACTACATGTACGACCCGGCCGGCATCGGCTTCGGGATCGGCTTCGACACCTTCGACAAGATCCGGGTCGCGGGTCTGGGCGGTGAGGTCGCGAGCGGTCTGACCCAGACCTGGAGCGGCCAGTTCACCAAGGGTGACAAGGAGGAGTACGACGTCGCCACCAGCGCCCAGGTCAAGAAGCTCCAGGGCGACAAGGTCCGGCACTTCAAGACCGGCGAGCTCGCCACGGTGAAGAACACCGTCGGCGCCTCCGCCTCCAACAAGACCGGCTCGGTCAGCCCGTGGGGCGTCGTCGGCGAGGACTTCGTCGTGGGCGACGGGGTGGAGCAGAAGCTGCCCGGCACCCGCACCTTCCACGTCTCCACCGTCGACGGCGCCCAGTGGGCCTTCGACGTCGCCCAGTACTCCGGCCACGACGCCCAGGGCTTCCCGGTCGCCGACGCCTTCTACACGCTGGGCGACCCGAAGACGTACAAGGCGGGCCAGAGCTACAAGAACACGTTCAACGAGGCGGTCTTCGGCCCGCATCTGTCGTCCGAGTACGGCCTGTTCCGCGACGGCAACCAGATCTACGGTGTGGTCCCGCTGTTCTCCGACAGCGCCAAGCACGCCGGGTCCTCCGACTTCCTGTCGGTGAACACGACCCTGTACCGCAACGGCACCAAGGTGGGCTCCAACAAGGACCCGCTGTTCGGCGGCGAGGCGTTCACCGTGCCGTCCGCCGACGCCGAGTACAAGCTGACCACCTCGGTCATCCGCTCGGTCAAGGTCGCCGCCGCCTCCACCCGGATCGACGCCAGCTGGACCTTCCACTCCAAGAAGCCCAGCGGCGTGATCCCGGCCCAGCTCCCGGCCTCCACCGTCCACTTCGGCGCCAAGACCGGCCTGGACAGCCGCGTCGAGGCGGGCAAGAAGGTCACGTTCCCGGTCACCGTCGAGGGCGCGGCCGCCGGCCGTAACCTGAAGTCCCTCTCGGTGTACGTGTCGTACGACTACGGCAAGACCTGGAAGAAGCTGACCGTCAGCCACGGCAAGATCACCGTCAAGAACCCGGCCAAGGGCAAGGCGATCTCGTTCCACGCCAAGATCGCCGACAAGAAGGGCAACAAGTCGACGATCTCGATCTACAACGCGTACTACGCCAAGTGAGCGCGTCGACCGCTGAGTAGATCCCCCAGCGAGCGGCCCGTCGGAAGCGCGGCTTCCGGCGGGCCGTTCCCCATGCCCGAAGGTCCGTGCCGGCGGCTCAGGGCGCGGGGGCGACCCGGGTGGCGTCCGTGCCCCAGCTGGCCAGCAGCCGCAGCGCCTCCGCCGACGCCGAACCCGGCTCCGCGTGGTAGGTGACCAGGGCCTGGTCCGTGTCGTCCGGCATCCGGAACGACTCGTAGTTCAGCGACAGCTCACCCACCAGCGGGTGATGCATCCGCTTCAGCCCGTGGCTCTTCTCCTTGACGTCGTGCGTCGCCCACAGCCGGCGGAACTCCTCGCTCTTCACGGAGAGCTCGCCGACCAGCGCGGACAGCCGGGGATCGTCGGGATAGCAGCCCGCGTCCATCCGCAGCTGGCAGACGATGTCGATCGCCTTCTGCTCCCAGTCCACGAAGAGATCCCGGTACTCGGGGCGCAGGAACGTCAGCCGCGCCCAGTTGCGCTCCGCGGCCGGCAGCTCCCCCCAGTCACCGAAGACCGCCGCCGCCATCCGGTTCCACGCCAGGACCTCCGAGCGGCGCCCCACGATGTACGCCGGTACGCCGTCCATCGCCTCCAGCAGCTGCGCCAGCGCGGCCCGCACCTGCTGCGGCCGCGCCGACCCCTTCTTCTTGTGCTGCTTGCCCTTGGCGAGGTGTATGAGGTGCGCGTGCTCGGCGTCGGTGAGCCGCAGCGCACGGGCGATCGCGTCCAGTACCTCCGCCGACACGTTCCGCCCGTTGCCCTGCTCCAGGCGCGTGTAGTACGCCACCGACACCCCGGCCAGCTGCGCCAGCTCCTCGCGCCGGAGCCCGGGCACCCTGCGGTGCCGCCCGAAGTCCGGCAGCCCCACGTCCGAGGGGAGCAGCCGGGCCCGGCGGGTGCGCAGGAACTCGCTGAGCTCGGCACGCCGGTCCAGCGACGCCGGTTCGGAGGAGGGCAGGGGATGGTCTTCCATACATCCAGTATTCACGGTCGTACGTACAGGTACCTGACCCCGCCAGTGGTAGGCACGGCAGACGTACGCAGAGGCGGGGGCTGGGTGAGGGACGTAGCGTGGAGGAGTCTGTAAGCGTGCCCGGGGCGGAAGAAGGTGACCGGGCGCGAAGACACCCCTAGGAGAACCCCCCTCATGACCACTGTTGCTGCTTACGCCGCGCCCGCCGCCAAGGCCCCGCTGGAGCGGACCACGATCGAGCGGCGCGCGGTCGGCGAACACGATGTCCTCATCGACATCCAGTTCGCCGGAATCTGCCATTCCGACATCCACCAGGCCCGTGAGGGCTGGGGTACGGCGATCTTCCCGATGGTGCCCGGTCACGAGATCGCGGGCATCGTCTCCGAGGTCGGCCCGGGTGTCACCCAGTACGCGGTGGGGGACCGGGTAGGCGTCGGCTGCATGGTCGACTCCTGCCGCGAGTGCGACAACTGCAAGGCCGGCCTCCAGCAGTACTGCACCGGCGGCGGCGCCACCTGGACGTACAACGGCGTCGGCAAGGACGGGCAGCCCACCTACGGCGGCTACTCGCAGAAGATCGTCGTCGACGAGAACTACGTCGTCCGCATCCCGGACGGCCTCTCCCTCGACGTGGCGGCCCCCCTCCTCTGCGCCGGCATCACCACGTACTCCCCGCTCAAGCACTGGAACGCCGGTCCCGGCAAGAAGGTCGCGGTCGTCGGTCTCGGCGGCCTGGGCCACATGGGCGTGAAGATCGCGGCGGCACTCGGCGCCGAGGTCACCGTGCTCTCCCAGTCCCTCCGCAAGAAGGACGACGGCCTGAAGCTGGGGGCCACGCACTACCGCGCGACCAGCGACCCGAAGACCTTCGAGGAGCTCAAGGGCACGTTTGACATCATCCTCAACACGGTCTCGGCCCCCCTCGACTTCGACGCCTACCTGTCGCTGCTGCGCACCGACGGCGCCATGGTGAACGTCGGCATCCCCGAGGAGCCGGTCCACATCCTCCTGTCCTCCGTCTTCGGCAACCGCCGCACGCTGAGCAGCTCCGGCATCGGCGGTATCCCGGAGACCCAGGAGATGCTCGACTTCTGCGCCGAGCACGGCCTGGGCGCCGAGATCGAGCTCATCGGCGCCGACCAGATCAACGAGGCCTACGAGCGGGTCGTGCACAGCGACGTCCGCTACCGGTTCGTGATCGACACGGCGACGATCTGAGTCACCTCCGTCTGCCCAGCAGATACAGCAGATAGGGACCGCCGACCAGGGAGGTCAGCGCACCCACCGGGATCTCCAGCGGAGGCACCAGGGTGCGGGCCACCAGGTCGGCGGTCACCAGCACGACCGCGCCCGTCAGCGCCGAGCAGACCAGCGGCAGCTGAGGGGTGCGGGTGAGGCGCCGGGCCAGCTGGGGCGCGGTCAGCGCGACGAACCCGATCGGCCCGGCGGCGCCGGTCGCGGTGGCGGCGAGCACGACGCCGAGGGCGGTGAGGCCGAGGCGGACACGGTCGACGCGGACCCCGAGACCGGCGGCGGTCTCGGGGTCGAGCCCGAGCGGCCGCGCCGCCCGGCCCGCCCACACCAGCCCCGGCAGGGCCAGGACGAGGACGACGGCGAGCGGGCCGGCCTGCTCCCGGCCCCGCCCGTTCAGACTGCCGGTCAGCCACAGCTTGACCTGCTCGGCCGCGTCCAGCTCGCTGTCCGTGAGATACAGCTGGACGACGGCGGACAGCGCGACACCGATCCCCACACCGGTGAGCACGAAGCGGGCGGGCTGCATGCCGTGGCGCCACGCGAGGGCGTAGACGAGAGCGGCGGCGACCAGTCCGCCGCCGACGGCCACCACGGGCAGCGCGGCGGGCGACGCGACCACTCCCGTGGCCAGCGCGAGCACGGTCGCGGCGGCGGCGCCGTGCCCGACACCGATGACGTCCGGGCTGGCGAGCGGATTCCGGGTGACGGTCTGCACGAGGGCTCCGCCGAGACCGAGACAGACACCGACGAGGGCGCCCACGACGATGCGGGGGGCGCGGAGCTCGTTGACGATCAGGGTGTACGGGGTGTGCTCGCCGCGGAGGGTGCGCCAGACGGTGACGGGGGAGAGGGAGGTCTGGCCGAGGCAGGCGGAGGCGGTCATCGCGAGGGCGAGGAGGGTGAGCAGGGCGAGGGCGGTGATCGTTGATCGCTTGTGGAGGAGAAGAGAGAAACGGGGGTGGGGGCGTAGTACGACTACTGCCGGCCGGTGGGGGCTGGTCGCGCAGTTCCCCGCGCCCCTGGCGGGGCCGGCGCCGGTGAGCGACACGCCCCGGGTACGCCTCATGTCACGGCTCCTTTCCTTCGTACCAGTGCCACCAGCACCGGCACCCCCACCAGCGCCGTCATGACGCCGGCCGGGACCTCGGCAGGGGCCCGCACCACCCGCCCCAGCACGTCGGCCGCGAGCAGCAGGCCCGCTCCCAGGAGTGCGGACAGCGGCAGTACGCGGCCGTAGCCGCCGCCCCTCACCGCCCGCCGTGCCAGATGGGGGACCACCAGTCCGACGAAGGCGATCGGTCCGGCCGCCGCGACGGCCGCGGCGGTCAGGAGGGTCGCGCCCAGTGCGGCGCAGCCCCGGACGACATGGACCCGGTGGCCGAGTGTGCGGGCCGTTTCGTCGCCGAGGGCCAGTGCGTCCAGGCCGCGTGCGCAGGACAGCACCAGGACCGCGCCGGCCGCGAGGAACGGCAGCATCCGTACGACCGTCGCCGCGTCCCGCCCGCTGAGCGCGCCCACCTGCCAGAACCGGAACTGGTCGAGGGTGGCGGAGCTGGAGGTGAGGACGACGGTCGTGGCGCCCGCGGTCATCGCGGACAGGGCCGTGCCGGCGAGCGCCAGCTTGACGGGGGACGCCCCGCCCCGGCCGCGCGCCGCGATCCCGTAGACGAGGCACGCGGCGGCGACGGCCCCGGTGAAGGCGTACCAGACGTACGCCCCGAAGCCGTGGGCGGAACCGCCGAGGACGAGGGCGAGGACCACCCCGGCCGCCGCGCCCTGGCTCAGCCCGAGGATGCCGGGGTCGGCGAGCGGGTTGCGGGTGACCGCCTGGAGCGTGGCCCCGGCGAGGCCGAGCGCGGCGCCCGCGGTGAGGCCGATCTCGGTGCGGGGCAGCCGCAGGGACCGTACGACCAGGGCGTCCGGTGACGACCCGCCGTGCAGCAGGGCGTCGAGCACGGTGGCCGGCGGTACGGCACGGGTGCCGACGGCGAGGCTGAGCACGGCGACGACGGCCACCACGACGGCGGCCGTCGGCCAGACGAGGACGCGGCGCACTTACCGGAGGTGCTCGGCGAGCTGTCGTACGACGAGACGGGCGGCCGTGGGACCGGCGTTGAGGTACCAGGGGTCGTCGTCGACCTGGACGGCGTGCCCGGCCTCGACCGCCTTCAGGGACTTCCACAGCGGCCCGGCGAGCACGGTCGCCGCGTCCGTCTTCGCCGCGTCGCCCTGCACGGAGTAGAAGATCCAGTCGCCGTCGGCGGTGTCCACCTTCTCGGCGCTGATGTCCTGCGAAATGGCGTTGAACCGCTGGGACTCGGGGCGGGAGAGACCCATGTCGACGGCGATCGAGCCGGTGAAGGAGGAGACGCCGAACATCCGCGTCCGGTCGGGTGTGAAGCGGACCATGGACACCGTGGTCCGCCCGTCCAGCGCGGACCCGCTGGCCTTCGCGTCGGCGGCGATGCCGTCGAGCAGCTCCTGCGCCCGCTGCCCCTTGCCGACGGCGTCCCCTACGAGCAGCAGATCACGCTTCCAGTTGATGCCGTTGCCGGCCGTGACGACGGTCGGGGCGATCTTGGAGAGCTGTGGGTAGAGGTCGCCGAGCGAGTCGTTGACCAGGATGAGGTCGGGCCCGGCGGCGGCCAGCGACTCCAGGTTGGGCGCGGTGCGGGTGCCCGCGTCGGTCATCGCCGCGAGCTTCTCCCTGTCCTTCGGGAAGGCGTCGGCGAGGTAGTCGGGGACGAGCCCGGCGTTGTCGGCGCGGGTGCCGGCGGCGGGGACGATGCCGAGGGTGAGCAGGTCGTCGAGCTGCCCGGTGCTGAGCACGGCGATCTTCCTGGGCTGGGACCTGATGGTGGTCGTGCCCTCGAAGTGGGTGACCGTGCGCGGGAAGACGCCGTCGGTCTCGGTGTCGGAGCCCATGCCGTCGGTGAGGGCGCTCGGCGCGGCGGAGGGGCCCTCGGAGGCGCCGGCGACCTTGTTCACGGTTCCGTCGCCGTGCGCCGAACCGGTACCGCCGTCGCCGCTCTCACCGCCGGACGACGAGCAGCCGGACAGCAGCCCGGCCACCACGGACACGGCGGACAGGGCCAGGACGGCCTTCGACCTCAACGCACGCACGACAGCACTCCCGATCGACGACTAAGGCAAGGCTTACCTTATCTGATGTCGGGAGTACGTTGGACAGGAGGAGGTCCCACGATGACCGTGAACCTGAACCACACCATCGTCGCCGCCCACGACAAGCACGCGTCGGCCAGATTCCTCGCCGACGTCCTCGGACTGGAAGTCAGCCCGGACTACGGCCCGTTCGCCCCGGTCGCGCTGCCCAACGGCGTCACCCTCGACTACATGGACACCCCCGGGAACATCCCGACGCAGCACTACGCCTTCCTCGTCTCCGAGGACGACTTCGACGAGATCTTCGCCCGTATCCGCGACTCCGGCCTCGCCTACTGGGCCGACCCGTCCCACAGCCGCCCCGGCGAGATCAACACCAACGACGGCGGCCGCGGCACCTACTTCGACGACCCCAACGGCCACCGCCTGGAGATCCTCACCAGGCCCTACGGCAGCGGCGGCTGACCCAGCGGCACGGACTCGCCGGGTGCGTAGGACCGTACGACCGCACCCGCCGCGCGCCTTCGTGGCCGTCGTCCGAGGGTCCGGTGGTCGGCCGTACGACGTGCACCGGCCGTACGACGTGCGCGTGCCCGCGCCCGCCGACCCGGCCCTCCCCGCCGTCCACCTCCAGCACGGTGTTCTCGTCGAGCGCGACCCCGTACGGCACCGAGCCGCACGACACGGCCGCGACCAGCCGGCCCAGCGTGCCCCACTGCGCCGCGTGCACGTCCACCGCGAAGGGGACGAGCCCGAGCCCCCGCCGTACCTCGACCTCCTCGAGATCCTCGGCGGTGTCCGGTGGGCAGACCGGGACGCCGTCCACCAGCCAGCCGCCCAGCACGGCCCGCCGGGCGGCGAGGGCGGCACCGGCGGAGAAACCGGCGTACGGGATGCCGTGTTCGGCGAGCACCTCGGGCAGCCGCTCCAGGCAACCGGCGAACACGTCCTGGTAGGCGGGCGTCAGACCGCCGCACACCAGGACCCCGTCCCAGCCGTCCTTCACGAGGACATCCGCCTCGAACCGCCCGCCCACCGGGACCGGCGACGGCACCGGCTCACACTCCCCGGCCCGCCGCAACGCCCCCGCGTACCGCGCGAACTGCTCCTCCCCGTCGCCCTCGTCGACGAGCACACAGCCGATCCGCCCGCCACCCGCGGCCCGCAGCAACGGCCCGTACACCTCGGGCGCGTCCCAGCCCCCGCCGATGAGGAAGACCCCACCGCTCATTCCGTTCCCTCCCCCTGCGAAGCCCTCCGCCCGTTCAGGCGCGCAGGCCCTTGAGGCCGTCCTGTGCGGCCATGACCAGCTCGATGCCCCGGTTGTCGGCGGCGGGTTCGCGCATCTGGTTCGTGACGTACGCGAGCGTCATCCGCTCCTCCGGGTCCACCCAGACGAGGGCGCCGCCCCAGCCGCCCCAGCCGAGGGCGTTGCCGAACAGGCCGTAGCCGAGGCCGTACCGGGCCGGCATGCCCAGCACGCGGTCCTCGCCCTCGAACTGCACCTCCCGCGCCCGTTCGCACCCCTCCGGTGACAGCACGCGCACCCCGCCGACGGTTCCGCCGCAGGCGAGCAGCGACTGGATGAGAGCGACCGAGCGGGCGTTGCCGTAGCCGCTCGCCGCGGGGATCTGCGCGCGCCGCCAGGCGAGGCTGTTGCCGTCCCGCAGGCGGAGGGTGGTGGCGGTGCGGGCGGTGGCGCCGGTGTCTTCGGCCGCTTCGCCGCCCGCCGCGCCGGCCGCGTAGTCCTCGTCCTCGCCGGGCGGCGGCACGGTGAGCGCCACCCGCCCGTCGTGCTCGGCACCCAGCCCGATGTGGAAGTCCGCGCCCAGCGGCCCGGCCACCTCGGCGGCGAAGAACTCGCCCAGGCCGCGGCCGGTGATCCGCCGCACCACCTCGCCCACGAGGAACCCCTGGGTGAGCGAGTGGTACCCGGCGGCGGTCCCCGGCTCCCACCGCGGCGCCTGACCGGCGAGCCGCGCCGTGGCGGCGGCCCAGTCGTACAGCTCCTCCACGGGGCCCTCCCAGTCGGGCAGCCCCGCGGTGTGCGCGAGCAGATGCCGTACGAGCACCCGCTCCTTCCCGGCCGCGGCGAACTCCGGCCAGTACCGCGAGACCGGAGCCTCCGGATCCAGCTCGCCCCGGTCGACGAGCACCAGCGCGCACAGCGCGGTCATCGTCTTCGTCACGCTGTACACACCGACGAGCGTGTCCCGCTCCCACGGCACACTCCGCCCGGCGTCGACGCACCCGCCCCACACGTCCACCACCGGCTCCCCGTCCACGAACACGGCGACGGCACCGCCCGCGTCCCCCTCGTCGAGCAGTCCGGAGAGCAGGGTGGGCACGGCGGCGAAGAGGTCGTCGTAGGACCCGTGAATGTCGGCCATGGGCGCCATTGAGCCCGCCGCCACCCGCCGGACGCAACCGAATTCCCGTCACGCGGTGCGTCGGCGCTGTCACAATGGGGTCGTTCGGGAGGACCGGTCCGGGGGGCCACGTGAACAGTGCTCACTCACTGCACGACGCTCACTCACTGCACGACCTGATCCGGCGCCGCCAGCGGGCACGGTTCGTCGGACGGCAGGGCGAGCTGACCCGGTTCGCCGAGAACCTGGCCTTGCCGCCCGAGGATCTGCGGCGCGCCGGCGCCCTGGAGGACCTGGGCGCGGCCCAGCAGATCGATCCCGACAACACTGTCGTGCCGGCGCAGCGCGCGCTGACATACCTGGCCATCGGGGATGTGCCGTCCGCCCGCGACTGCCTGCGGATCGCGCGGGCACGGGAACCGGAGTCCGGCTTCGCGCTCTACGTCAGCGCTCTCGCCCATCACCAGGAGGGGGACCTCGCCGGGGCCGTCGCCTGTATGGACGCCGCGATCACGGCCAGTCCGCACTATCTGTGGGCGTACGTGGTCCGCGCGATGCTCCGCTTCGCCACCGGAGATGCCGCGGCCGCCCTGCGCGACCTCGACACCGCCGTCGCCCTGGCGAAGTCGGCGCAGGACAAGTACATCAGCCTGGGCTACCGGTTCCTGCTCCGCCATCTCCGACGGGACTACCGGCCCGCGCTCGACGACCTGTTCGCGGTCTGCGACACCCTGAGCGCGGACGAGGCACAGTTCCTCTTCCACCTCCTGCTGGACGCCGACTCCCGTCCGCCGGCCACCCGCCTCATCGCCAGGATGGCGGCCGCCCGGATCGACCCCGCGAACGCGGGCTGGCGGGAGGCGACGAAGAGACTCGTGCGCCTTTTCATCCGCTACTGGGGACTGGACTCGGACACCCCGACCGCGCGACAGCTGAGAAGACGGGGAGGGGTGAGCGCGGCCGAGTTCGTCGGCGCCGAGATCGAGGCGACCGTCCGTAAGCACCTCGGATCCGGTCCGCACGACTTCCCGTTCATGAGACTCGTCTCCTCTGTGCTCGCGTCTCCTTCCGTGCTCTCGTCGTCCGGTGCCGAGCCCCCCCCGTGTGCGGAATTGCGGAGGGTCCTCGCGCGTTGAGCTGGCAGGTGACTGACCGAGCTGACAGATATGGGAGGAGCCGGAATGACTGCGCAGACGCAGCGGGCCGTACTGGCGGGCGGATGCTTCTGGGGGATGCAGGATCTGATCCGCCGGCTCCCGGGGGTGACGGCGACCCGGGTCGGATACACCGGGGGTGACGTGCCGAACGCCACGTACCGTAACCACGGCACGCACGCGGAGGCCATCGAGATCCTCTTCGACCCCGAGAAGACCGACTACCGCGCGATCCTCGAGTTCTTCTTCCAGATCCACGACCCGAGCACCAGCAACCGCCAGGGCAACGACATCGGCCTCAGCTACCGCTCGGCGATCTACTACGTGGACGACGAGCAGAAGCGGATCGCCGAGGACACGATCGCGGACGTGGACGCCTCCGGACTGTGGCCGGGCAAGGTCGTCACCGAGGTGGAGCCGGTCGGCCCCTTCTGGGAGGCCGAGCCCGAGCACCAGGACTACCTGGAGCGCTACCCGGACGGCTACACCTGCCACTTCCCGCGCCCGGGCTGGCGCCTGCCCGCCCGCGCGGAGGGCTGACAGCGCGTTTCCGGAGCGGGGCGGGTGTCAGGACTCGCGGGACTCGCGGACGGGGGCCGTGGCGACCCAGCGCCGATAGGCGTCCGGGTCGACGTTGCTGCCGCACACGATGGTGACCACGTGCCGGCCGGCGAAGCGGTCGCGGTCCTCCAGGATCGCCGCGACGCCGAGGGCGGCCGACGGTTCGACGACCAGGCCGGCCTGGTCGAGGAGGGTCCGCATCCCGGCGACGATCGATGACTCCCGGACCAGGACGGCGTCGTCGGCGACCAGGAGAAGGTCGTCCAGGACGGCCGGGACGGGGTACCGGCCGGCGACGCCGTCGGCGATGGTGTCTGCCGAGTCGGTGGTGACGACGCGGCGCCGGTGCCACGAGTGCGTCATCGCCGGCGCGCCCAGCGGCTGGACGCAGATCACCTCGGCGTGCGGCGCGCAGGCCTTCACCACATGCCCCACACCGGTGGCCAGCGCCCCGCCGCCCAGGGCGATCAGCACGGCGTCGAACGACGGCGCGGCCTCCACCAGCTCCAGGCCGATGGTCGCCGCGCCCTCGCAGGTCTCGAGGTCCAGGCTGTCCTCGACCAGCCGGATGCCGTCGTACCGCGCGATGGCCGCCGCCCGCTCGCGAGCCGCCTCGTGATCGCCGTCCACCAGCTCCAGCCGCGCCCCCAACGCGCGGATGCGCTCCAGCTTGGCCGCGGTCGCGAACCGCGAGGCCACCACGGTCACGTCCAGCCCCCGGCCCCGGCCGGACCAGGCGAGCGCCTGGCCGAGGTTGCCCGCGCTGGCACACACCACGGCCGACGAACCCTGCCCGGCGAGCAGGCTCGCGATCACCTCGGTGCCGCGGGCCTTGAAACTGCGGACCGGGTTCGCCGTCTCGAGCTTGATACTCACCGCGCACCCGAGGACCGGTTCCAGCGCCTCGCAGCGGTACAGCGGACTATCGAGAAAAACCGGGTCGATCACCTGCCGAGCCGCCCGGATCCGGGCGGTGTCGAGGCGCGTCTCCTGCATGACAGAGCAGCGTAGCGCCGCCGGCACGGCCTCCTCCGGCGGGACGGGACATGGGCGTTCCCACGGCGGCGACCGGGTCGCGGACGCCAGGTGACCACCGCTGAGGAGGGCGTGGATCTCGTGGACGGGTGCCGGACGCGCCTTCACCGCGTGCATCGGGAGATGCCGCATACCCTCAGCCCGTTGCCCAGAGCCTCACCGTTGTCTCGACGCCGCAACCGGCGAGCACCCGTCCGTCCGGGCTGAACGCCACCGCGTTCACCGCTCCGTTGTGCCCGCTGAGGGGGGCGGCCGGTCCCCACGGCGGAGGCGGCGACGGCCGTCCCGGGAATGCCATGGTGCAGTCTCGCGCGATCCGCAATCGCGGGGAAGGCGGAGCACCGGCTTCCGCTGTGAGGTCTCGCCCGACGGACGCCCACTCGGTACAGCGCCTTCGACGGCGCTTTCGACGACCCTTCGGCCTGTCCGATTCGCGGCGAGTTGTCTTGCTCGCCCAGTGGGCCGTTGCTAAGCCTTTTGGGCACTCAACCCAAGGGAGCACGCTGTGCATCAAGAGCCCCCTCTTCCCGTTCCTCCCGCTCCTCCGCGTTCACGTGTCCGGGGATTCGTCTGCGCCGTCGTGGCCATCGCCCTCGTGACGCTCACCGCCGCGACAACTCCCCCTGCAACTCCCTCCGAAACTCTCTCCGACGCGCACCCCCGGACCGCGGCGGACCCGGCAGCCGTGGTCCGCGAGTGGAACGCCATCGCCACCGACACGATCAAGACCAGCCTCGGCCCACGCCCCTCCGGGCAGGCGGCGATCTGGGAGGGGTTCGTCTCCGTCGCCGTGTACAACGCCGTGGTCGGGATCGAGGGCGGTTACGCCCTGTACAAGTGGCACGAGCGCGGTCCGGCCAAGGCGTCCGCCACCGCGGCCGCCGCCACCGCGGCCCACGACGTGCTGCTCACCTGCTTCCCCGCCTCCAAGGCGCGACTCGACACCGCCTACGCGGACTCGCTCGCCGCTCTCCCGGCCGGTCACGCCAGGGACCAGGGCGTGGCCTACGGAAAGCGCGCCGCCGCCCGCATCCTCGAACTCCGGGAAGGGGACGGAAGGTTCGCGGACGTTCCCTTCACCGCTTCCCCGGCACCAGGGGTCTGGCGGCCCACCCCACCCGCGTTCCAGCCCTTCATCGACACCTGGCTCGCCAGGCTCCGCCCCCTCCTGCTCTCCTCCCCGCAGCAGTTCCGCCCCGGCGCACCACCCGCCCTGTCCTCGGCCGCCTATGCCGAGGACATCCAGGAGCTGAAGACCATGGGTGCGAAGACCGGCTCGGGCCGGAGCGCGCAGCAGACCGAGACCGCCCTCTTCTTCAGCGGCAACCTGGTCGAACAGGTCCAGGCGGCCGTACGGGACCACGCCGCCCGGCACCGGCTCGGTATCACCGAGACGGCCCGGCTGTTCGCCGCGGTGAACGCGTCGGCGACCGACGCCGCCGTCACGGCATGGGACGCCAAGCTCCACTACGGCACCTGGCGGCCGATCACCGCCATCCGCCTCGCCGACACCGACGGCAACCCCGCGACGACGGCGGACCCTGCCTGGGAGCCGCTGCTCGTCACCCCGTCGCACCCGGACTACGTCGCCGGCCACACGACCGTCGCCGCCGCCGTGGGCCGCGCCCTGACCGGCGTCCTCGGCACCTCGCACATCGACCTCCACGTCCCCTCCGACGCCACCGGCACCACGCGGTTCTACGGATCTGCCGACGACTTCAACCGCGACGTCATCGACGCCCGCGTGTGGGGCGGCGTCCACTCCCGCACCGCGGACGTGGCCGGCTGCCGAGCCGGCGCCCACGTGGCCGCCTGGGCTCTGGCCCACTACTTCCAGCCGACCCCGCCGAAACGAGCGGCTCGGCCCCACACCCTCGCCGAGCCGAAGTGCGGCGAACCCACCGACTGAACCACCGACCCGAGGAGGCCCCGGCACCCAGCCGGGCCTCCGCCCCGGCCTCGAGCACCGGACCAGCGGGCAGACCTCTCTGATCTCATCCGGGCGGACTGCGTGCCTGCCCGTATCGCGGGCCGTCCCGGCGGGCTTGTGCTGCCGTGTGGCCCGCTGCCTCAGACGGCGACGCCAGGTATTCAGCTTCTGCCAGCGGTGTTGACGGATGTGGCAGCCCATGAGGATGCCCGTGGCGTTGCCCCGTAGGTTACTGGAGCTTGAAAGAACGACCAGAGGAGAACCACGGCTGACAGGGTGATGATCACCACTGGGCCTGCCGCTTCGTTGATCCACGCGGCAATGAGGAGGGCTCCGGCTATGACGCCCCACCATTGTCCTAAGTCGCCATGCCTGTAATCGTGGCTATGGGCCCGACGAATCATGCGGCGCGTGGACGGTATGGCCGAAACGGGGATCCAGGACGACCGCCGCGCAGCGGGACGGCTCCCCGGCGCACGGTCAGCTGTGCCGCTGCGAGCAGCACTGCGGCGTCGGTCGGCGCGACCGCTCGGGGGAAGCCGTGGTGGGGGAAGGAAGTCCGATGACGGAGCCCGGTCTGTTCGAGCGGGATGTCGTCGTGGTGGGGCAGCCGAAGCGGTCGCGGTGGCGCAGGTATGTGGGTCCCGACCTGGGGTTGTCCACCGTGGAGGGGGATCCGCTCGCCTGGGTCGCGTACACCGATGACACGTTCTCCGTGCTCACGACGGCGTCGGGCGAGTTCGTCGTCCGTATCGAGCAGTTCGGGCCGGTGGAGTTCCGCTTCACCGATGCCGCGGACCGGGAGGTCGGCACCGCCGGTGCGTGTGGGCGCGTCAAGACCCGGCAGTTCGGTCTGCAGACGGAGCAGGGCCGCCGGTTCCTTCTCACGCGGCTGGGTCTCCTGTCCGCCGAGTGGCATCTCACAGAGACCGATACGGACGAGGGTCCGGCGCCGGAGATGCTCGGCCGGGTCACGGTGAGCACTGTCGACTCGTGGCTCGGGCTGCAGCAGTACGTCGTCGAGCTGGGCCCTGACCTGGACGCCTCCGAACGGCTGGCCTTCGTCGCCTCCGTCGTCTGCCTGCACCGGCTCCGCCGGCCTCCGCGAGACGACGGCTCGTCGGCGTGAGAGCGGCCCGCACTTCCGCCGGGCGTCGGAGAAGCCCGGCGAGGGCGGCCCTGGGGGGCTTGGGGGTACCGCCTGGCAGCCGATGATCACTTGCGGTGATCTCGGGCCGGTCCGGGAAGAGCCGACGGATCCCGGGGGCGAGGCTCAACCGTCCGTCTTTGCCGGCAAGTCCGTTACCCCAGCAAGTGGGCAAGTGATTCGTCGCCGACGGGGTACGGGCGTTCCTGGGGCAGCAGGCGGGCGGCGGAGGCCAGGTCACCACTGCTGACGAGGGCGTGGATCTCGTGGACGAGCGGGGTCACGTCGTGGATGGCGACCGTCCACTCGTCCGCGTAGCGTCGTACGGCCTCACCCGAGAGCCCCAGTTGCAAGGCCCGGTGCGACAGCGGCCGGAGGCGCAGGTCCCGTTCGGGATCCCACTGCACGCGAGCGGGCGCACGCTTCAACTCACGCTGCCAGGCGGCCCGATCGGGGTGCACCTCGCGGGCGTAGCTCGACAGACATGCGTGGCGCAGCGCCCACTCGAATCCGGCACGGCTGATCTCGACAGCCAGAACGGTCTCCTGCCCTACCTTCCCGCCCCAGCCGCACCGGTACATCATCCACAGGAACGTCGGCTTGATCCAGGTCAAGCCTCGCTCACAAACCATTTATGGCGACACCCCGCTGCCGACCGCAGGACAGCGCAACGGGCCATACCTGGAACCTCGAAGCCTGCGCGTGGTGGTCAGCGAGAATCAAGCAGACTGACGACCTCAGCTCTCAGGTCCTTAGCTGATCATCAGTCGCTACTACTGCGACTGTGGCCGGCGCTGCGAGTCCACAGGGACAGGTCGCTGCTCGTCGCTACGGCAAGGGTCTGCCCGGAGGGCGAGAATCCAGCGGCACGGAGCTCGGAGTAGTCGGAGTGGAAGATGTGCCACCAGCGCTCCCCGTGCGGGCCGGAGTGCGGCAAACCGCCGTCGCGGGAGAGCAGGACGCGCTCGTTCGGCCAGGCCGGGGCAACGACCTCCAGCTTCCAACCGTCTCCGCTGGTGGTGTGCAGCCCTCCGCCGAAAAGTCCGGCGATGCGCACCCTGTTTCCGGCGACCGGTCCCAACCCAGGACACCACAGAGCGGGATCCGCGTCGCGGCTACTGTCCTCGGGGTCCGCGTCACGATCCCGCGCGATCTTCTCTCCCGTGGCGGCGTCGAAGAGACCGTGACCGTCGTGCGAGAGGACCATCACCAAGTCCTGGCCGCTGCCGGGGTGCGGGGCGAAGCCGATACCGAGAAGTCCGCCGACCGGGGTGTACGCGATGCGCCGCCAGGGGGCGGGAGCCTGTACCACCGGGGCGGCGAGGAGCCTTTGCCTCATCGCCTGCTGGTACGGGGAAAGCTCCGGCTCAGGAACTGTCTGCTCGACCGGAGGTCCGTCCTTCGTGTACTTCGTCACGCAACCATGATCCACTCTTCGCCAGGCTCACCAGGACGGTTCAGGGATACCCCCGGGCGGTGACGATTCGGGCGGTAGTAGCTGGAGCAGGTCTCGCACGGGTGATGGCGCACTACGTGGGCAGTCCAGCAGCAGCCGTGCGCCATCTGGCGGGTGCCATCGGCTCCGCGCCCGAGAACGTCGAGCCGTATACACGGCCAACTTGCCCGCTCGGATGCCGCCGACGGTACTCGAGACGATCAGTTCGTGCTCTGACATCGACGTGTACGCGTGCCCAGCGGGACCCACTGGCGCCGACGCACCGCTTCGGACAGGCTGCGGCACATGGACTGGATGCCCTTGCTCTCCACACTGGCTGGTGCCGCCATCGGGATTGCAGCCACTCTGATCGCCGATCGCAATCGGTGGCAACGAGAAGAAGACAGGCACGCGCTGGAGATACGGCGCGAGGTGTACACGGTGTTCGTCGCCGCCCTCAAAGACGCGGGTGAAGAGATACGGGCCGTCGCCCTGGGCGATCACATGTCGGCGTCGGCACGTGACGCGGCCGTACGAGAGGCCGTCCGCGGCACCGGCATCTACACAGCAAGTGAACGGCTTTGGCTCGTGGGGCCGCCGCAGGTCGTGACGGCCGGAAACGAGGCGTTCCACGGTCTGCGCGCACTCCGCGACGCCTACGCCCGAGGAATGGCTGTCGGCTCCGCCGAGGAAGCGCCCCTGATAGCGCAGCGGCGCGCGGCCACTGCGCGCATGCGCGACATCATGCGTGAGGACCTGGGCATCGGACCGCTGGGCATCGAGTGATCCTCACCGCTCCCCGAGAATTGCCGCTTCCCGCCGCAGCCTTCGCCCCTGAGGGACGCGCTGCCTATCGACGTCGTCGGCACGACACGATCGTCGTTGCGGCTCGGCGTACTCCGACGCGGCAGGCGTGTTCCGTTCGGCAGGTGCCGGACGCTCTTGCGGAGCTCCCGTGCGCGATCGGAGTGAGCTGTCGGCGGGACAACCGGGGGTGGTGGGTGAGCACATCATCGGATCACGATTCCGAAGGGCCACTGGCCGAATTCGTAGCCCTGAGGCAGGAGATCCTTCAACGGCAGACCACTCAGCACAACATCCCCGCGTTGCAACTGACCATCTCCGGTGCGGTGTTCAGTTTCTCGCGTTTCGTCGAGGACCATGTCGGTATCGGACAGCTGGGCCGTTACATCCGCGAACATCTGAGTCCACGCGTACCGGGAGGCCTCGGCTGGGAATCCTGGGTCGCCCCGGAACCCAGCCAGGTTCGGCATTCCGTGGTTGCTGTGGATCTATGCGTACTTCGTCACCTGTCCAGGGGTAGCGCTGCTCGCTCTCGGAGCGGCAGCTCCCGCAGCGTTCACGACGGACCATGGTCACCAGTCACTCGGTACGACGGTCGGCCTGGTGCTCGTGTGGCTGCTCGGTCTGACAGTGACGGTCCTGTGCTGTCTATTGCTGTGGCGAACGGCCAAGTCCACCCGGGCCCCCGACCCGGGCCAGCGCATCCGCCCACCGGAACCGCCCAGCGAGCCGGTGGACTGACGTCCGAGGACCTGCCTGCCGTCGATCGACGCAGGAAGCCGGGGCGATGCCCATCGGTACGAGACGCCAGGATGGGTGCAGGTCAGAGGCCACCCAAGCCACTGGAGTCTGTGAAAGCGGCTTGATGACCCATGTCAAGCCTCGCTCACAGACCTTCGCCGGACGGAGCGGCGGCACTCTGCTCTCTCCGCGGACTCCCGAGTGCTTGTCCTGGGTGGCAGGATGGTCATCATGGAGATCATTCCAGGACAAGGCGTAGCCCTCGTCAGAATCGGCGATCCGCGATCGCAGGTCGAGGAGCGCGTCGGGTCTCCGTATCACGGCCCGGGTGGACAGCGGGCCGTGTACACCACCTCACCCACACTGGTGATCACCTACGCGGCTGACGAGACGGTCGAACTCGTGGAGATCGGCTACGGCGGCGAAGGCGGCGATGCCGAAGCGCACTACGACGGGGTTCAGCTGACCCATCGCTTTCTGGATGACGTTGTCGCGGACCTCCACGCCCTCGGGCACTCAAGCACACCCTCGGACATCGGCCACGACTTCCACGCCGGCTTCTCCGTGTGGTCCATGCATTCGCTGTGGGCGCGCGACCTCGACCCGGAGGCCGGCGAGGACGACGAACGCGCGGTCTCCGAAGGAGTCTCGGTGGCGCCGTATACGTACTTCACTGAAGGGTAGGGAGAGGCAAGGAAGTGGCGGGCGTGTCCGGCGAGCGAAGGCACTCCGGTGCCACCTCTCCGCAGCTCAGCCAGTGCGCCGGTCCGTGGAGAGTAGCCACTGCCAGCGTTGACGTTCCGTGACGAGGGTGGCGGCCACGAGGAGAGACACGAGGACTGCCGCATAGATGGGCCACGCCAACCATGCGGCGATCGCGGCAGCAGCGAGCTGAAGCAGCACGAGCAGGATCGTGACCGTACCCGGAACAGGGATGATCACCTGCGCCTTGTCTCCCGGAGTGGAGAAGACGGCCGGGAGGCCGATCAGTACCGCCACCGCCAAGACGGCAAGCAGCCATGAGTACTTGGACAAGGCCCAGGGACTGGCCACCCAGGCGACGAGTTCCGCAGCGAAGCGCAGAACGGATGCGATGCGGTCGTCCGGTCTCTCCAAGTTCGCCCCCACAAGCTGTGTCGACCACCAGCGGGGGATCTTACGACCACGCCTTGGTGGTCCACGTCAAGGCGTGTTCACAGACCCTTTCGCGTGGCGGTGTCCAGGGCTCCGTACGCCTCCGTAGAGCCCCCAGTCATCCAGACCGGAGTAAATCAACACGGTGCGGCACGAGGGGGCAGAGAGGGACTCGGCCTCTCTCGCGTACAGGGCGACCAAGGAGTCGTTGCCCCTCCATCAGTTGTCCGTCATCCCCTTGACCTCCGCGACCGGCTCGAAGCCGTCCAGAGCGATCTCATCGACGCGATCGCCGATGACTCTGGTGACCTGCTGCGCCCACATCGACGCATGGTGGGCGAGAGCGACGGACTCCACCCACCCCTCGACGGTTCGGTGCAGGGGCGTTCAGCGATAGCCGTACACCCCGAACTCCCCGCCCGGTCCGATCATGAACGAGTAGGGGGTTGCAGTCCGATCGGTCCCTGCCGGGTACAACCATCCCTCGTTCAGCGAACCCTCTGGAAGATCGGAGTCCAGATACCTGGGTCCACCGTCATAGTGCGGAGCCGGAGGCAGCACGAGACCTCCCCAGCGCTCCTGATACTCCTTCACACGGTTGATCTGCACAGGCGGGACGCCGAGCGCAAGCCACTGCTCCGCAAGCCGGCTGACCGGCGGCACGTCGATCCTGATGCTGTGCGCGGTGATGAACGACCGCGCCCGACGCGTCAGTCCATCGAGTACGGCTTTGCTGAGATGTCGCTCCATGTACCGGACGCTACTTGGCCCGCACGGGCAACTGCCTGCCGTTTGCGGCCGACGTGCTCCGTCGGCTCGGGCAACGGGTCGAAAATCGGTGGTCACCTGAGCTGACCGAGCCCACGCTGTACGCCATGGAAGAACCGCTCCGCAGGATTCGCGCGCTCCACACGGCGTCCACGATCACCGTCTACCAGGCGTACTCCCCTGAGATCGGACTGCCCGCCATCCGAGACGGCCGTTTTCCGGCAGCGTGGAAGCCTGGCCGCATGACGTGGATCAAACCCAGTTTCATGTGGATGATGTACCGGTCCGGCTGGGGTACGAAGGAGGGGCAGGAGACCGTCCTCGCCGTCGAGATCACCCGCGACGGCTTCGACTGGGCACTGCGCCATGCCTGCCTGTCGAGTTACGTCCGCGGACTGCATCCCGACCGCGGCGTCTGGCAGCGTGACCTCAAGCGTGCACCGGCCCGTGTCCAGTGGGATCCCGAACGCGATCTGCACCTGCGTCCCCTGCCGCACCGCTCGCTGCAACTGGGGCTCTCGGGTGAGGCATCGTCGCGCTATGCGGACGAGTGGATCGTGTCCATCAACGACGTGACTCCGCTCGCCAACGAGATCCACGCACTCGTCAGGAACGGTGAACTGGACTCAGCCACCGGACTGCTCCCCCAGGAGCAGGGGTACCCCGCCAGTGCAGAATTCCTGGCCCACCTGTGTCCCTGACCTGCGATCACGGCACAACTGGGGCCATCATCCACGGGTCACATGGCGGCGCAGGTCTGTGAACGCTGCTTGATGACCCATGTCAAGCCTTGTTCACAGCCCATTTGGCGATACTCCTCTGATTTAGCTGGACCAGCATCAGGCATCAGGCGCGTAGTACGCGGCGTACCAGGCCGAGTGCGCTGCTACGGAGAAATCATCGAAGTCGCCGGCCGCTGCGCAGCGGAGCAGTCGTTGCAGTGCCGCTTCGGCTTCGGGCAGACGCCGACTCGACAGGAAGGCCTTGGTCGTGGCCAGTCCGCTGCCGCACAGCAACTGGACGTCGATCGAGCAGTCGGCGTCCATACTGGCGGACTTGGCCTGCCAGATGAGCAGCACGTCCTCGAGGACCGCGGCGTTGAACAGCTGCACACAGCAAAGCTTCATCAGCTCAGTGTCGCCGTCTTTCTGCGCACGCTTCTCCAGCCGCGTGTGTGCGGTGAGCAGACCTCGTACTTCGTCCAGGTTCGCCCCGGTGGGGTGAAGGCCGTACCGGTGCAGGCTCTCGTCGTCGTTCATGGCGGTGATTATCAGGTCGCCGCCGGTCGGGCCCGCTGATAGACAGATGCGATGGCGGATGAGGACGCGCAGGGATTCCAGGCAGGGCAGTCGGGGCTGATCGTGAGGGTTCCGGAGGTGGAGCCCTTGGTGCGAGCATGGCGTGACCGGCTTGATCCCTCAGCCCGAGCGGGCGTTCCGGCGCATGTCACCGTGCTCTTCCCGTTTCTCGACGCGAGCCGCATTGACGAGGGTGTCTGCGCCGCGATCGGCAAGGTACTCGGTCGGCACCAGCCCTTCGAGGCCCGGTTCGACCATTGCGGCCGGTTCCCTGGAGTGCTGTATCTCGCACCCGAACCGGTCACTGGCTTCAGGCGTCTCACCGAGGCGATCGTGGAGCGGTGGCCGGAAAACCCGCCGTTCGGCGGGCAGTTCGAAGATGTAGTCCCGCATCTGACCGTCGCCCAGGGCCAGGACGAGGCCGTGGTGGAGAAGGCCGAGGCCGATCTGCTCACCGGTCTTCCCGTCGTCGCGCAGGTCTCGTCGGTCGACTTGCTGGTCCACGACGGGACGCGGTGGCGGCAGCGGGCTTCCTTCCCGCTGGGTGGATAGGCGCGGTTGCGCAGGTCGATATCGCCTGTGAGTGCACCCAACAGAGTTGATACAGGCCAGGCGTCAGGTATATGTCCCTGGAGGCTGTGAACGCGGCTTGATGGTCCACGTCAAGCCTCGTTCACAGACCTTTGGCTGGTATCGACATGAGGGGCTGCGCATCAAGCGGAACGCGGCCCCGCTCTGTCGCTGACCTTCAATAGCGGTGCGTCGTGTAGGCCACGGCCGTTAGGGTGCGCCGTCATGGGCACGGACATATACGGCGGGATCGAGTTTCGTCATACCTATGCCGGTACCGACGACTACGACGGCGAGCCATGGGTGGCTGCCATGGATCTGTGGCCGCTGTATGACGAGACCGACTACACGGCCTTCGGTCTTCTCTTCGGAGTACGCAACTACGCGGGCTTCCTGCCGCTTGCACCCGCTCGTGGTCTTCCCGCTGACCTGTCGAGCGGTATGCGCTTGCAGCTGGGCTCCTGGATCGAGCGGGGTGAGATGGACGCTGCGAGCTGGGTCAGCTGGGGCGAGCTCGCTTCCCTCGATCCCGCGACCGGGCCTGAGCATTTCGTCGGCCGCGTGACCTGGTACAAGAAGTCGCTGCCGTCGATACTGCACCGCCAGCCGGTATCCCATCAGTGGCCGTCGGAGTTCGTGTCCCTGGTGGGCGTGCCGCCTCTGGACTGTCACAACCCTTCAGAACGTGTTGAGTGGTTCACCGACGATCTGGTCTGTGTCTACGAACCACTGACCGCGGGCGCTGTCTTGGGTTCGGAGACTCAGTGGCCGCACGTCTTCGCTGTGATGAAGGCTCTGGCCGGCCGATTCGGTGACGACGGAGTCCGCTTGGTCGTGGCGTTCGACTGACTGCCGTCCCGTCTCGAAGGATCCGGTCCCATCTCAAGTGGCCTGATCTGACGCTTCGTTGGTCTCACTTGATCTGGTTCGCGATCCTGATCACTGCACTACTCTGTCGAGCCATGAACGCGGACCGCTGGTTGGCAGACACCCGGACCTCCTACGACACGGTAGCGGTCAGCTATGCCGACCAACTACGCGAGGCTCTGGCTGGGGCGCCGTATCTTCGGGCGGCTCTGGCGCTGTTCGCCGACTTGGTGCACACCGCTGGCGGTGGGCCGGTGGCGGACGTGGGCTGCGGACCTGGGCACGTCACCGCTCACCTGCACAAGCTGGGATTGGACGCTTTCGGTGTCGACCTGTCATCCGGAATGATCGACGTGGCTCGACGTGACCACCCCCGCCTGCGGTTCGAGGTGGGCTCGATGACGGACCTCGACCTCGCCGATGCTTCAGTGGTCGGCCTGCTCGCATTTTGGTCGTTGATTCACGTCCCCGACGAAGCAGTGCCCACGGTCTTCGGTCACTTCCGGCGCGTGTTGCGTCCCGGCGGACCACTGCTGCTCGGCTTTCACGTCGGCGACGGGTCGAGGCTGAAGACACAGGGCTACGGCGGCCACCCGATGAACGTCCACGTTCACCGCCGCCGGCCTGACCAAGTGGCGGCCTGGCTACGCGATGCCGGGTTCTCCGTCGAGGCCCACATGCTGATCGACCCCGACGAGAGCGTTCCAGGTGCAGTCCTCTTCGCACGCCGTCAGTCCTAGCCATGTCAGCGGTCCGGTTGCGGCCGACGACACAGCGAAGTCGCGCCACACAACTGGGACAGCCTCCGGCATCCGCTCGCACGGGGCCACATCACTTGAGCTTCCCGGTTTTCCCGCGTCTCAACTGAACTGGCCGCCACAGGCCAGCGGCCCGACTCGGAACCAGATCATTCAAGACGGAACAACTGCGCAGAGCCTCCCCGCAACCCGGCGAGCGATCCCTTGCGTGCCACCACTGCCGTGGAAGGGTCTGTGAACGCGGCTCGAAGACCCACGTCAAGCCTCGCTCACAGACCTTTCCGTGTGCCCAGCCTGCCTGAGTCAGAGCCGGGAGGCTTCCATCATCACGATGGAGACTGCGCCGTCGAGGGCATCTCGCCACAGCGCGGCGCGCTCCTCGTCGCTGGCGACATTGATGACCAAGTCAGCTAGCTCATGAGGTTCAGGCTGGGCAGCGGACCGTCCGCCCGGGGCTTCGACCGGTTCCAGCACCAACCTACGGAGGAGACGGCGAGTCTTGGCATCCAGTTCCTTTAGTACGACCGGGGGGAAAAGCTCGTCGGCGGCGTCAGCCGGCGGAAGGCCCTGAGAAGCGCGTACCTGGGCGTAGGAGCACAACCAAACTGCGGTTATCAACACGGTCAAGGTGCCGTCGTCGAACGTGACCCGTCTTTCCAGGTCGGCCTTGCACGGCTCGCAGCCCTCGTAAGCGGCGGCGAGTGCCTCGGCGATGTTGTTCTCATCTCCGGTGATCATCCCCTGCGCGCCATCGGGCAGGACGTGGCGGCCGTTCTTAGGACATGCGGTGATCTCAGGCGCGCGGGCTGGGCCCTCTACTGGGGCCGAACCAGACTCCTTGCCGGTGTCGAGTCTGTGGAACACCCAAGGGGGGATGCGAGTTCCGCGGTCGCAGGTGTTACACCACCACTGCTCGCTGTTGGTCCGCCGGTAGCCGTTGGTGGTTCCGCAGTGGCGACAGCACATCGAAGGTGTCATGGGACTCCTTCCCCCACATCCCACGCCATTTTCGAGGACAACTCTACGGTTCCATACGTCGCTTCACAGTCAAAGCATGTGCGTTCTCGGTTAGCGAGATGGCCGGCCCACGGACCCTCGCCCCGCGTTTCGAGCCCCGCGAGGCAGCGCCATGAGTAGTCGCCACACTGCGATCCCTCTGGCAAGCCCAACGAACCGAACCCTCGGGAGACCTGTGAAGGTACACCTACGTCACCGGAACGGCACGTTGCACCTCAGTCACGGATGCAGTCTGTGAGCGCGGCTTGATGACTCACGTCAAGCCGTGTTCACAAACCATTTGTCGAGTTGAAGCGGGCTGGAATCGTTGCGTTTGACGGGCGACCCGGCCGTACAGCGGCTATGCGGGCACGCAGTGAGGGGTGGCAAGCAGGGCGCGTAGCGGAGCGGTGTCGGGCGTGTCGGCGACGGCCGCGTCGATGGCATCGTCCATGCCCTTCTCCCACGACTCGGGCAGGAAGAGTCCGGGCTGCCCCGACCAGGCGATGTCCGGTTTGGCGTGTCCGGACTCGGCGAGGCGCAGGTGGACCATGCCCGCGAGTCCGTCGAAGATCTTGGGCCGAATGAAGTTGCGGGCGGACGGCCCGATCAGCCGCGCCGCCTGATACGGCTTGGGCATGCAGTCGGCGACCGCCATCCAGAGCAGGCCGCGGTCGAACGCGTCGAGTATCTCCTCCAAGCCGGGCAAGAGGCCGTCGGCCACCTCCTCGGCCGAGGCATCTCGGCGTACGGCCGCCGAATCACCTGCGCCTTGCGCCGATGAGCGAAGCGCCCTGGCCACGGCGACCCGCAGCGGCCGAGACCAGCCCTCGGCGTCGGCGACCGCGCGGGCCATGACGAGGTCGTCCCAACTCATGCGCCGCAGCCGCGCCGCCTCCTGCGGCAGCGTGCGCGCCTCCAGCGTGGCGAACACCCCGTCGGGGTCGCGCAGCAGGGTCAGCCCGGTCGGCTCGTCGGCCGATTCATCCGGCCGGCCATCGGTGGGCAACTGCTCGACAAAGGCGATCCGCTCGGCTATCGGCGGGTGCGAATCGTACTGGTGCGGCCGCGGCGGACGCTGCCCGGCGGAGAGCGCAGTGAGCCGCTCCCCTGTGCGGGCGGCGAGCAGCCGACGGAAACCGCCGTGCGTCTCGCCAACTGGCGGTAGCGCTCCCAGCGACCTACCCATCGCGGCGTACGTCTCCAGGTAGTGGGTGTAGGCCCCGGTGAGCACCGGAAGCATGCGCAGTGCAGCGGCCGTCGCGTCACGGCCCGCGTGCCGGGCGGCCATCTGGTCCGCGGCCAGCTCCTGGTGGCGAGCCATGGACTGCGAGGTGCGCAGGAACATCCGGGCGTAGCCGACGTACAGGGCACCGATCGCGTAATGCAGCCGGGTGCTGCCCTTCTGGAAAACCTCCACCGTGTGCAGTACTGCTTCCCGGCCGCGCATCGTGACACCGCCGAGCCGAGTGCCGAGGTTGCCGTAGTGCCCGAACTCGTGGGCGAGGACGGCGCGCAGCTGTGGGACGGTCAGCCCGGTGAGCAGCGGCAGGCCCAGGAGCATGCGGCGTCGCCCGTGGAGCAGGCCCAGCAGGCGGCTTTGTTCGGCGACCCCCGCGTTGACCTCAGCGACCAGGTAGAGCTCATCCGGCGGCCGCTGCCCCGTCGCTTCGGCAGCGATCTGTATCTGTTCCCACAGCTCGGGCTGGTCCTGCGGAGCGACCGCCACCGCGTGTGGCACCGGGCCCAGACGCCCGGCCCGTAGAAAGGCGAAGAGACCTCGCAGAATCGCCGCTGCCAGCAGAACGGTGACGGTCAGTACCGTGCCTTCGAACCAGGCCGCCTGCGCCGTGAACAGTCGTGTCATCAGCAGCCAGTCAAGTACCGCCATGGCCGACAGCAGAACCACGCCCATCAGAAAGAAGCCGACCAGCAACGCGAATGCGCGGACAGCACGCAGTCGAAACGTCATCGAGGAATCCCCCACTCACATGGTTCAGCAGCCCGAGGAGGCCAAAGCGCTCGCGGATACTACCTGCAGCTTTCCGAACGGGATACGTGCGGTGTTCGGCTACGTCAGTACCAGCGGACTTGGCCGGCAGCCCCATGGCCCGTGGAGGCGGCGTGGCGGAGAACGCGGAGCGGGCCGTCAAGTAGTTCGTCCGCGTTGTGGTCGGGGTCGTCACCCAAGCCGGTCATCCACGCGTGGATTCGCTCGATCGCGTCGCGACGTGGGGTTCCGGTCAGGACGAGGGTCTCCTCGACCGCGGGCAGTTGAGCACGGACTTGCTCGGCATCGAGAAGGAAGTCCCCGAACCAGCCCGGCAGCCGCAGCGTCGCATCGGGACCCAGTGCGTAAGCCAAGGCGGAGAACGGGTCGGCCTTGCGCGCCGTGGCCACGAACAAGCCCTCCTCCACATCGGGAGGAAACTGATCCATGACCGCGTCACGCAACTCCTCCGCGTGGTCGGAGTCGTCGTGGCAGGCGTCGAAGAGGGCGCTCAGCCGGAAGGCGTCATCGTCGGCGCTCCAATCGCCGGGAGAACTCGTCGACGGAGTGAACATGGACGACTGCGCCTTGCTTCGCCACCAAGCCAGCTCCCCAGGCACGTCAAAGTGCACCGTTGCCGACGCCGAGCTCTGGCCCCAAGCGCTCGGCAAATTCCGTACCTCCTGTTCAGGCACCGCGCCGACGATCCACACACCTGTGACGCTCAACTCCGCCTCCTTCTGCTCTTCCACCCGAACTCGGGCATGTCTCAGCCGCCGGTATGACGGTCGTCCGTACTGCGGGTCCACAGGGAGAGGTCGCTGCTCGTCGCTACGGCGATCGTTCGGCCGGAGGGGGAGAAACCGGCTGCACGGAATGTGGAGTAGTTCGAGTGGAAGAGAAGATGTGCCACCACTCCTCTCCGTGCGGACCCGCGTGGGGGAGCCCGCCGTCGCGGGACAGCAGGACCCGTTCGTTTGGCCAGGCCGGGGTGACGACTTCCAGGGCCCAGCCGTCTTCGGTGGTGGTGTGCAGCCCGCCGCCGAAGAGCCCGGCGATGCGTACGCGGCTTCCGGTGATCGGCCCAAGCCCGGGGCAGGACAGGTCGGCGACCGCGTCGGGGGTGCTGTGCTCGGGAGCGGGGTCGCGGTCCCTGGCGATCTTCTCGCCGGTCACGGCGTCGAAGAGACCGTGCCCGTCGGAGGAGACGACCATCACCAGATCGCGGCCGGTGTCGGGGGCCGTCGCGAAGCCGATCCCGAGCAGTCCGCCTACAGGGACGCCGTACTCGTACTCAAAGACGGGCCGCCAGGGTTCGGGCGCGGGCATCACCGGGGCCGCGAGAAGCCGGTTCCGCATCACCCGCTGGTAGGCCGAGAGTTCGGGCTCATGATCGGACTGCCCGACCGGGGGCGTCTCCTTCGTCCACTTCATCACGGGACCATGATCCTCGCCCCGGCAGGCCGGCCCGAAGGTGGCCTCGGTCCAGCGCGTAGGCATAGGTTCTTGTGGGTTGTGAACGCTGCTTGATGACTCACGTCATCCTGTCCCGCTTCCACGTGGTGGGAAACCTTCCTTCGCGGACGGCGGGCAGACCCAGTTCGGGAGAGTAGGCCTGGTGGACGGTGATGGTGGATGCTCCGTAGGTTGCGCGGATCTCATGTTGCGGTCGTTCCATGAGGTACAGGGTCGGCCCGGTCCGCACGGGCGGCCACCGATTTTCGATGCGGGGATGCAGGGGAGAAGTGTCACTTGGTCAACGACGTGCCGGACGGGCTGACCCGAAGAGCCCGGTCCTTCGTCAGTGTGCACGGCATCAAGGTCGATGTCCGGCCGGTCGCGGAGCACAGGCAGTGGTGGCTCGACCGGGAGGTCCCGTCGGCGGTGATCGACCGGATGGCGGCCTTTCAAGAACGTTGGGGCGGCCTGTGTCTGCCGCCCGCTCCGGCGTACGACGGAGGCCCCAAGTACTTCCATCCCGACGTGCCCGAAGGGTCGCCGGCCGAAGGATGGTCCTTTGAGGCAGGCGACCAACGGACCGCCGTCCCCTACTCGTTCATGATCGGGCCGGGCGGTGAGTTCGGCATCCATGCCGAGCGGTGGACACCCCTGCACGCGACCGTCGAGGGATGGATCGAGTCGCTCGCACTGGCCCACCATGCGTCCATGTGGGCCAGGCAGATCACCAGGGTCACCGGCGACGACGTCGACGGCATCGTCCTGGACGGTTACGAGCCTGTGCACGAGGTGAGGGGACTCGCGGACACCTGGTGGCGGGGACGGGACTCGTTGGTGGCCGTCTACTCCGGCGAGGCCGAGTGCCTGTCCTACCCCCGGGGCCGGACGGCGCTCATCTACTCGGGGCTCGACGAGTGGGGAATGCGCGGGGGAGTCGAGCCGTAGCAAAGCCGCGCACCGGTCTGCGTACTTTCTCCGGCCTGGCCGAACGGCAGGCGGGCGGCGGTCACCGAGTCGACGTGCGGCAACGAGCCCGCGTTCACGGCGACTTTCGGCTGCCAGGCAACCTGAGCCGACTTCTCACCCTTTTCACAAGTGGCACACAAGCACCTCTTCCCGTGCCTGCGAAACGTGCACGAATCGTCCCGACCAGACGCAGAGAGAGCACTCATGACCAGACACCACCCCACTGCCTTACGGCGTTCGGCGATCATCGCCGCCGCCGCCCTCACCGTCGGCGCCGCCGGAACCCTCGCCGCGCCCGGCGCGGGAGCGGCGACACCGGCGGGCACGCCGAAGCTCGCACTGATCGCCGCCACCCCCGCGGTGACCGTCGACCGATGGGAAGGCGAGCCGGGGGTCTACCTGGACCTCGGCACCTACGTCACGGTCGACGGGGGGCCGCTCGAGCTGCGGGTGACGCGCAAGTCCTACAACGACCCCGTCGTCGCGTCGCAGGTGATCCGCTCCGGCGGCCGGACGGTGACCAAGACCCTCCCGAAGGGCCTGGTGAAGGACTTCTCGGGTCTGCCGGGCTTCCTCAAGGTCAGCATCAGCGACGCGTCGGGCGCGAAGGTGGCGGACACCACGCAGTCGTTCTGCCCGAACAACCGGGCGGGCCGGATCCGGCCGGACGCCCCGGCCACCTCGAAGTACCCCGACGGTTGCTCCGACAACCCGTTCGCGCTCGGCGGGGTGTGGGGTGTCGAGAAGGGCTGGGCGGCCGCCACGTCCCAGGGCTTCCGCAGTGACAACGCGATCGACTTGCCGACCGGCGTCTACACCGCGAAGGTGTCGGTGGCGAAGAAGTACCGCGACCTGTTCGGAATGCCGGACAAGACCCAGACCGTCAAGGTGACGGTCCGCCAGCAGGACTCCGGCGGTGGCCAGGGCCTGGCCGGCGCCAAGCGCGGGCAGAAGAACGCGTCGAAGAGCCTGAAGCCGGCCGCCGGACGCCCGGTCGGCAGGGTGGCCGTGGCCGCCGACGTGCCCAAGCCCGACCTGCGTGCCCTCCCCGCGTACGGCATCGCGATCACCGACGGGGGCGAGGGCGGCGAGGGTGCCGTCGCAGGCAAGGATTACCTCGCCTTCAGCGCCACCGTCTGGAACGGTGGCCCCTCGCCGCTGGTCGTGGACGGGTTCCGCAAGCCGGGCGCGGAGAAGATGGACGCGTACCAGTACTTCTACGACGCCAAGGGCAAGCAGGTCGGGTACACACCCACCGGCACCATGGAGTGGGACCCGCGGGACGGCCACCAGCACTGGCACTTCAGCGACTTCGCCAGCTACCGGCTGCTCGGCGCGGACAAGAAGGAGATCGTCCGCAGCGGCAAGGAGGCGTTCTGCCTGGCCAACACCGACGCCATCGACTACACGGTGAAGAACGCCAACTGGCACCCGTACAACACCGACCTCGCCACCGCCTGCGGTGAGGAAACCGCCGTCTCGGTGCGCGAGGTGCTCGACGTCGGCAACGGCGACACCTACAGCCAGTACCGGCCCGGTCAGTCCTTCGACGTCACGGACCTGCCGAACGGCACCTACTACATCCAGGTCATCGCCAACCCGGACCACCGGCTCAAGGAGCAGAGCACGGCCAACAACGTCACGTACCGCAAGGTCGTCCTCGGCGGCACGCCGGGCGCCCGCACGGTGACCGTGCCGAAGTACGGCCTCATCGACGCCCCCTGATCCCCCGGCGGGCGGAGGCAGCCACCTCCGCCCGCTCACCGGCAGGACGCCCCCCGGTTCGTCCCGAACACGTCACTTGGCTTGACCCCCGTCCCACCAAGCCCGCAGTACCCACCCGGGTTTTCGCCGCTCGAAAGGTACTGCTGGTGCCGGCTCTCGATCGGGTAGCGGCTGGTCGCTCCCCGATTGCCGTTTCAGAGGCCGGCGGGGTTTCGAGGCAGCCGGTCTTGGTGGCTGTCACGCATTCGGTCGCGTTCGGCGGAGCTCGTTGCGATGACGTCTGCGCCGCCGTCGTATGGGTGGTGGATGCGGCCGAGTCCGCTGTCGGTGATGATCACTCCACTGAGTACGTCGTCTGCCACTTCGCGGAGGATGCTGTCGACCGTGCCTGGTCGCCAGGGGCGGCGGTCGGCGTAGAGGTGTGTGCAGCTGTGGAGCTCGGAGTCGGGATCGTCGTCGTACGCGAGCGTTGTCCATCGGGTGCCTTGGGGGTGCACCTTGTGCCGCTCTGGGGGGAGTTCCGGGACCGTTCGGTCGCCGTAGGCAGTGCGCAGTTCATGGGCGATCGGAGGGCCCTTCGGGAACTGGCGCTGCCACAGTGCTGACAGACGGTCTCTGTCCAGGTCGCTGCTCATCCCTCGGCCGGAGCCACGCCGATCGGGCAGGACACGCCCGTACCGCCCAACCCGCAGTAACCCGCCGGGTTCTTGTCGAGGTACTGCTGGTGGTATGCCTCGGCGGGGAAGAAGGGGCGGGCTTCGGCGGGGAGGATTTCTGTGGTGATGGGGCGGTGGTGGCCGGAGGCGGTGAGGGAGTTCTGGTAGGTCGTGCGGCCGGCCTGGGCGGTGGCTGCTTGTTCGGGTGAGTGGGTGTAGATCGCGGAGCGGTACTGGGTGCCGACGTCGTTGCCCTGGCGGAAGCCCTGCGTGGGGTCGTGGGACTCCCAGAAGGTCTTGAGGAGGCGGTCGTAGGAGATGAGCTTCGGGTCGTAGACCACGCGGACCGCCTCCGTGTGGCCGGTGAGGCCCGAGCAGACCTCCTCGTAGACGGGGTGCTCGGTGTAGCCGCCCTGGTAGCCGACGAGGGTCGTCCAGATGCCCGCCGGGAGTTGCCAGAACTTTCGTTCGGCGCCCCAGAAGCAGCCGAGGCCGAAGTCGGCGATCTCCAGGCCCTCCGGGTAGGGGCCCTGGAGCGGGGTGCCCAGGACGGTGTGGCGGTCGGGGACCTCGAACGCGGGCCCGGGCCGGCCCCGGAGCGCCTGCTCGGGGGTGGGCAGCTGAGGCGTGCGGCCGAAGAGCATGGGGTCTCCCTGTCGGTCTGGGGACGGGGCGGGTGGGGCGGGGCACCTGCTCTGCTGCGGCACCTGCCCTGCTGCGACACCCGCGACACTGGCGACAACGTGGTGGGTGCCGTGCGTATTTCGTTCAGGCGGGCTGGGGGGCCGGTGGCAGCAGGGCGCGCAGCGGGCCCGTGTCGGGGTGGTCGGCGAGCGCCGCGTCCACGGCGGCGCCCAGCGCGGCCTCCGTGCCCGCCTCGCCGTCGAGGTCCGACGCCGATCCGGGCAGACGCACCGCCGCCGGCCGCGACCAGGAGAACTCCCAGTGCAGCAGCGACCTCGCGCTGAACTCGGCCAGCACCATGCTCTGCAGCGAGTCCCGCAGCACCGGCCGTACGTACTTCCGGAACTCCTCGCCCTGCGCGGCCGCCGCCCGCTCGGACAGCGGCAGCCGCTGGGCCAGCTGCCACAGCTGACCGTCGTCGATCAGCGTGAGCAGCGCGGGCAGGGTCGGCAGGGCCTGGGTGTGGAAGGCCAGCGCACGGTGCAGCGGAGTGTCGAGCGTGGCCAGCCCCACCGCCATCGACGAGTCCAGCAGCGGCTCCCACCCAGGCGCGCGCTCGAACTGCCGTACCTCGTCGCACAGCACCTCGTCCTCCAGCGCGGCCAGCGTCCGGGCCGGGTCGGCGAGCAGCGCGAGCGCCGGGCCGCCGTCCTCGGCGCCGCGCCCGTCGGCGGGCAGCTCCTCGACGCGGGCCACCCGGTCGGCGATCGGCGGGTGGGAGTCGTACGGGGAGGCGGGCTCCGTCGGCAGTTTCTCCCGGAGCCTTGCCAGCTCCGCCTCGCGTGCGGTCAGCATGCGGCCGAAGCCGCCGAAGAACTGTCCGCGCGGCGGCAGTTGGCGGGCCGGGAGGCCGAGTGTCGCGTACGACTCCAGGTAGAAGCCGTGCGCCGCGGCCAGGACCGGGATCTCGCGCAGCGCCGAGGCGGTCGCGTCCCGGCCGGCGATCCGCGCGGCGGCCAGGTCGGCGGCGTACTCCTGCGCGCGGGCCGTCGACAGTGTGGCCCGCATGTAGAGCTTCGCGTACGCCGTGTAGACCGCCGCCATCATCCGGTACGTGAATCCGGCGCCGGCGGTGTCGACCTCCTTCGCCTTCTTGCCCTTCGCGGCCCGCTTGGCGGCGGCCTGCTCCTGCCGGGCGCGCTCGGCCGCCTCCTTGGAGTCGGCCTTCGCGTGGAAGTGGCCGACGGTCCGCCCGATCTGCACCCGGCCGCGCACGACGAGGGCCGACAGCCGGGTGTCACCGCCGGTGAAGTGGCCGTACTCATGGGCGAGTACGGCTCTCAGCCGGGCCTCGGTCAGGCCCGTCAGCAGCGGTACGCCGAGGTAGAGGCGGCGCGGTCCGGGGCGCAGGCCGAGCAGCCGGGGCTCCTCGCTGACCGCCGCGTTGACGTCACCGGTGAGCACGATGGTGTCCGGTGCGGGCGTGCCCGTCGCCGCAGCCAGCTCCCGTACCAGGGCCCACAACCGGGGCTCGTCGGCCTCCGTGACCACGAGGCCGGCCGGGCCCTCGCCCTTGGGTGTGCGCAGCATGAACATGCCCCGCACGATCGGGACCGCCAGCAGCAGCGAGACGATCACGGTCTTCCCGGCGACGGCGCCGGGCGCCCAGCCGAACGCCGCCACGTCGAGCGCGGCCAGCGCCGCCAGCAGGACGAGGCTCAGCAGATAGAAACCGCAGAGCAGAACAAGGGCGCGCAGCGCGCGCAGAGTTGCGCCCATCGGGCAGATCCCCCCACAGGACCCCGGAAACGGGAACCGACAACGAACGACATGCAGAACGGACTCAGCAGAACGGACTCAGCAGAACGGACTCAGCTGAGCAGCGACGCCGGAGTGCCGCCGTTCGCCTCGTATCCCGCCACCGCCAGCGCGCGGTAGAGGGCGAACTCGGCGGCCGGATCGGCGGACAGCGTCCACGGCAGGGCCCCCACATGCCCGTCCACGCGTATCAGCTCGCCCATGGCCTCCGCCCAGCGCTCGGAGCGCACCAGGAAGAACACCAGCAGATGACGGACGTGGGCGAGCATCGGGTCGTCCTGGCGGGCCGAGTGCACCGCGTGCAGGGCGCCGTGGATCGCCTTGGTGACGACCTCGCTCTGGTAGAAGCTCACCACCAGGTTCACCTCGGGGAGGTGCTCGAAGACCGCGAACAGCGGCATCGCGGCCAGCAGCGAGCCCTGCGGGGCGCGTGCGGCGGCGGCCTCGGCGAAGGAGTACGCCAGCTCGCGCGAGCCGTGCCACTTCTCGCACCAGTAGTGCAGCGCCGCCAGATGCGCCCCCATGTGCGTGGGTGCGCGGTCCAGGATCTTCAGCCACAGCTTCTCGAACTCCGACTGCGGGTAGTTCAGCCCGCGCGCCACCGACAGCTCGATGATGTACGGCACCGGGTCGCCGGGGGAGAGCAGCGCGGCCTGCCCGCAGGCGTCCCTGGCCTCCTCCATGATGATCCGGAAGTCGTCGGTGCCCGGCGTCGACGTCCGCCACGCCTGCTGGACCAGGAACTCGGCGTGCACGGCGGCGCCCCCCGCGTCCTTGGGCTGCTCGGCGCGCCACACCCGCAGCCACTGGCCGCCCGGCGTCTCACTGACCCCGCCGGGCCGCTGCTTGAGCTCCAGCGCCGCCGCGCCGGCGAAGGCCTGCACCCGCTGCCAGCGCACCTCGCCCGCGATCTCGGTGCCCGCGAGCAGCTGCGAGGCCGCGCGGTAGTCCTGACTGCGCTGCACGACGTCGAGGACGTCGAGCAGGTCCTGGTCGGGGCCGGGCATGCGGATGTCCAGGTCCTCCTCGCGCACGAAACCGTAGTCCGCCGGGTCGGCGGCGTCCGGGTGGCTCGGGTGGACCCGCTCGATCATGCCGCGCCGCCGCCGCAGGACGGGGAGCAGCGCGAAGCTCAGCAGGAGCAGCGCCATCAGGGTCCAGAGAATCGCCATGTCACAAGCGAACCAGACGGCGCCGGCAATTGGCCAACCGGTGCCCCGGCCTGTGGACGAGCGGCGCCCCGCCCTGTGGACAACGCGCCCGGGCCGCCGGAGCACTAGGCTCGTCAACCATGAGCGACAGGCACCACATCAGTCAGCACTTCGAGACGCTCGCCATCCACGCGGGCAACACGGCGGACCCCCTCACCGGTGCGGTCGTACCGCCGATCTACCAGGTCTCGACCTACAAGCAGGACGGCGTCGGCGGCCTGCGCGGCGGCTACGAGTACAGCCGTAGCGCCAACCCCACCAGGACCGCCCTGGAGGAGAACCTCGCCGCGCTCGAGGGCGGGCGGCGCGGGCTCGCGTTCGCGTCCGGGCTCGCGGCCGAGGACGCCCTGCTGCGCACGCTGCTCAGCCCCGGCGACCACGTGGTCATCCCGAACGACGCGTACGGCGGCACGTTCCGGCTGTTCGCGAAGGTCGTCTCTCGGTGGGGCGTGGAGTGGTCGGTGGCCGACACCAGCGACCCGGCCGCAGTGCGCGCCGCGATCACCCCGAAGACCAAGGCGGTCTGGGTGGAGACCCCCTCCAACCCGCTGCTCGGCATCACCGACATCGCCGCGGTCGCCCAGGTCGCCCACGACGCGGGCGCGAAGCTCGTCGTCGACAACACCTTCGCCACGCCGTACCTCCAGCAGCCGCTCGCGCTCGGCGCGGACGTCGTCGTGCACTCGCTGACGAAGTACATGGGCGGTCACTCGGACGTGGTCGGCGGTGCGCTGATCGTGTCGGACCAGACGCTCGGCGAGGAGCTGGCCTACCACCAGAACGCGATGGGCGCGGTCGCCGGGCCGTTCGACTCGTGGCTGGTGCTGCGCGGCACCAAGACGCTGGCGGTGCGCATGGACCGGCACAGCGAGAACGCCACGAAGATCGCCGACATGCTGAGCCGGCACGCGCGCGTGACGCGGGTCCTGTACCCGGGCCTGCCCGAGCACCCGGGGCACGAGACCGCCGCCAAGCAGATGAAGGCCTTCGGCGGCATGGTGTCCTTCCAGGTCAGCGGTGGCGAGGAGGCGGCCGTCGAGGTCTGCAACCGCGCCAAGGTGTTCACACTCGGCGAGTCCCTGGGCGGTGTCGAGTCGCTGATCGAGCACCCGGGCCGGATGACGCACGCCTCCGCGGCCGGTTCCGCCCTGGAGGTGCCCGCCGACCTGGTGCGGCTGTCCGTGGGCATCGAGAACGTCGACGACCTGCTGGAGGACCTGCAGCAGGCGCTCGGCTAGATCACCGGCTCATCACCGGCTGACCACCTGCTCACCGTCGGTTCACCAGCCGACGACGGGCGGGGTCGTCGTGGACGGCGGTTCCGCCCACGGGTGGACCGTCGCCGCCCAGACGGTGAACGCCACGGCCGCCGCGCACAGCAGCAGCCACAGCAGGCGGCGGGCCCGGCGCCTGCGCCGCAGGAGGCGACCGCCCCGGCGCAGGGCCTCGCCGTAGAGGTCGGGCGGCAGCGGGGGCGGTGTCCGTTCCATGATCCGCCGGGCGGCGGCCTCGCGTTCGACGCGGTTCACGACGGCGCCACCTTCGCCCCCACCACCCTGGGCGCGGCCTTCCTCGGCGGGTGCAGCAGGGTGGCCGTCGCCCGTTCGCAGAGGATGTGCACGCGTTCGGTGGGCAGGCCGAGCAGGGCCGCCGTCTGCTCCTCGGCGACCCCCTCGTACAGGCGGAGCACCAGGATCAGGCGTTCCCGTGGGGTCAGGACGGCGAGGGCGCTGCGGGGGTGCGGCCGGGTGCGGCTCAGCGGGCCGCCGTACTCGTGCCACGCGGAGTTCGCGAAGCGCAGGGCGAGGAACTGCCGGGCCTTGTCGTACGGGTCCTCGCCGTGCAGCCGGTCCCAGCACGCGTACGTGTGCGCGAGCGCACGGGTCAGCAGGCGGCGCGCGCGGGGGTTGGCGTCCGGGGCCTCGGCGGTGAGCAGGGTGGCGGCATGCAGCAGCCGTCCTGCCGCGCCCGCGACGAATGCCTCGAACTCCCGGGCCCGGCAGGCGTCTTGGAACGCCTGCCGATCGCGCACCGTGCCTCCCCGTCCACGGGCCCCCGGGACACGGGTACGGCGGGGCCCGGTCTCATATGAGGCCAGGGGCAGGCCCACGGTCAAGAGCCGCGCAGCACACGCGCGTGCCGGACACGCGGGTTCCCGTGCGCGGCGGCTGCACGAGGGCCGGTGGGTTCCCGTGCGCGGTGGCGGTACGAGGTTCGGCGGGCGCTCGTACGCCGTGGCGGTGCGCGGGGCGGGCGGTCAGGTGGCGGGCGGGGTGTCCGTGCCGGGCGGTACGGCCATGCGCGCGGAGAGGGCGGTGTTGAAGCGCGTGAGCAGCGCGCAGAACGCCTCGCGCTCCTCCGGCTCCCAGTCCTGCGTCAACTCCGCCATCAACTGGCGCCGTGACGAACGCACTTCCTCCAGCCGGGACAGCCCGCGCGGGGACAGCTGCAGCACCACGGCCCGCCCGTCCTCGGGGTGCGAGGTGCGCTTGACGAGCCCGGTGTCGACCAGCGGAGCCACCTGCCGGGTGACCGTCGAGGAGTCGATCCCCATGCTCGCGGCGAGCGCCTTGACCCCCATGGGGCCCTCGTTGTCCAGGCGGTTGAGCAGCAGATACGCGGCGCGGTCCATGGAGTTGCGCACCTGTCCGACACCGCCGAGCCGGGTCTGTTCGGCACGGCGGGCGAACACCGCCACCTCGTGCTGCAGCGTGTCGAGAAGACCGCTGTCACCGACGGTCGTCATGTCCATCGACATTTCAGGTGTTGTGGGCATGGCCGGGGGCTCACTTCATGAAGAGTGCTGTGGTGGGGGACAGAGTACGCGGACGGGGGGCGAGCCGTACCGGCGCTGCGCAAACCGGTCTCGGAGCTTGGTCACACCCGCGGCGGCGGCCTGTGAACTGCGAGACTTGAGTCATGAGCTACGGCACGGCTGACTCCTTGCGCCCCGTCACCCTCGACGACGTACGCGGCGCCCAGAAGATGCTCACGGGTGTCGCGCGGGCGACCGCGATGGAGGGCAGCAGGCACCTGTCCCAGCTGGTCGGCTCGCCGGTGCACCTCAAGTGCGAGAACCTCCAGCGGACCGGTTCCTTCAAGCTGCGCGGGGCCTACGTCCGGATCGCCGGGCTGCTGCCCGAGGAGCGGGCCGCCGGGGTCGTCGCCGCCAGTGCCGGCAACCACGCCCAGGGCGTGGCGCTGGCCTCGTCGCTGCTCGGTGTGCACGCGACGGTGTTCATGCCCAACGGCGCCCCGCTGCCCAAGATCAGCGCCACCCGGGAGTACGGCGCGGAGGTGCGGCTGCACGGCCAGGTGGTCGACGAGACGCTGGCCGCCGCCCAGGAGTACGCGGACGAGACCGGCGCGGTCTTCATCCACCCCTTCGACCACCCCGACATCATCGCTGGTCAGGGCACCGTCGGCCTGGAGATCCTGGACCAGTGCCCGGAGGTCGGCACGATCGTCGTCGGGGTCGGCGGCGGCGGGCTCGCGGCCGGGATCGCGGTCGCGGTGAAGGCGATCAGGCCGGATGTGCGGATCGTCGGCGTCCAGGCGGCGGGCGCGGCCGCGTACCCGCCCTCGCTGGCGGCCGGGCACCCGGTCACGGTGCGGCACCCGGCGACGATGGCCGACGGCATCAGGGTCGGACGCCCCGGTGACGTGCCGTTCACGATCGTCCGGGATCTCGTCGACGAGGTCCGCACGGTCAGCGAGGACCAACTCTCCGCCGCGCTGCTGCTGTGCCTGGAGCGGGCCAAGCTGGTCGTGGAACCGGCCGGCGCCAGCCCGGTGGCGGCGTTGCTCGCCGAGCCGGGCGCCTTCCCCGGACCGGTGGTCGCGGTGCTGTCCGGCGGCAACGTCGATCCGGTGCTGATGCAGCGGGTGCTGCGGCACGGCATGGCCGCGCAGGGCCGCTACCTGGCGGTTCGGCTGCGGCTGACCGACCGGCCGGGTGCCCTCGCCACGCTTCTGGGGGTGTTGTCAGTGGTCGACGCTAACGTCCTGGATGTGAGTCACGTCCGGACCGACCCTCGGCTCGGGCTCGCGGAGGCGGAGGTCGAGCTGCACCTTGAGACCAAGGGACCCGCACACTGCGTCGAGGTCGGCCACGCCCTGCGCGAGGCCGGATACACGGTCATCGACTGAATTCCGCCAGAATCCGTTCATTCACTCGTTCGGGAAAATCCGTCGACGGACGCGATACATCGCGTTATGGTGTGCCGCAGGGTTGTGGCCGTGCCCGCCTGCCGTCCCGCCGGCGAGAAACCATAGGCGGCCCCAAGAGTGCGAACCAAGCCCTTTTCCGAAGCATCCCCAACGACGTGGAGACTGATATGCCAGGCGCCATCTATGCCGAAGGCCTGGTCAAGACCTTCGGCGACGTAAAGGCACTGGACGGCGTCGACCTCGATGTCCCCGAAGGCACGGTCCTCGGACTGCTCGGGCCGAACGGCGCGGGCAAGACCACGACCGTCCGCTGCCTGACCACCCTGCTCCGCCCCGACAGCGGCAAGGCCGTCGTCGCGGGCATAGACGTGCTGAAGCAACCGGACGCCGTACGCCGCTCCATCGGCCTGTCCGGACAGTTCGCGGCGGTCGACGAGTACCTGACCGGCCGCGAGAACCTGCAGATGGTCGGCCAGCTCTACCAGATGAAGGGCAAGCAGGCGAAGGCCCGCGCGGTCGAGCTGCTGGAGCAGTTCCATCTCACGGACGCCGCCGACCGCCCCACCAAGACCTACTCCGGCGGCATGCGCCGCCGCCTCGACCTCGCCGCCGCCCTGGTCGTCTCACCGCCCGTGATGTTCATGGACGAACCCACGACCGGCCTCGACCCGCGCAACCGCCAGCAGCTGTGGGAGGTCATCAAGGACCTCGTCTCCGGCGGTACCACCCTGCTGCTCACCACGCAGTACCTGGAGGAGGCCGACCACCTCGCCCACGACATCGCGGTCGTCGACCACGGCCGGGTCATCGCCAAGGGCACCTCCGACCAGCTCAAGGCCCGCACCGGCGGCGAGCGCGTCGAGGTCGTGGTGCACGAGCGCGAGCACATCCCGACCGCCGCCGAGGTGCTGGCCGGCTTCGGCAAGGGCGAGACCTCCGTCGAGGAGCACACCCGCAAGCTGACCGTGCCCGTCACCGGCGGCGCCAAGCTGCTCGCCGAGGTCATCCGCGAGCTGGACACCCGGGGCATCGAGATCGACGACATCGGCCTGCGCCGCCCCACCCTCGACGACGTCTTCCTGTCCCTGACCGGACACGCGGCCGAGGAGAGGTCCGCGGACGACGGCGAAGCGGGCGGCCAGAAGAACACCCGCAAGGACAGCCGCAAGGAGGCCGTGAAGTGAGCGCCGTGAACGACTCCATGGTGGTGGCCCGCAGGAACCTGATCCGCATGGGCCGGATTCCCGAGATGCTCATTTTTGGGCTGATCCAGCCGATCATGTTCGTGGTGCTGTTCACCTATGTGTTCGGCGGTTCGATCACGGTCGGTTCGTCCAGTTCCACGCAGGCCTACCGCGAGTTCCTGATGGCGGGCATCTTCGCGCAGACGGTCACGTTCGCCACGGCGGGCGCGGGTGCGGGTATCGCCGACGACATGCACAAGGGGCTCATCGACCGGTTCCGGTCGCTGCCGATGGCGCGTGGTGCGGTCCTGACCGGGCGCACCCTCGCCGACCTGGTGCAGACGGCGCTCACCCTGGTGGTGCTGGCGGTCGTCGCGCTGATCGTCGGCTGGCGCACGCACGAGAACCTCGGCAAGGTGCTCGCGGGCTTCGGGCTGCTTCTGCTGCTCGGGTACGCGTTCTCGTGGATCGGCGCGCTCATCGGCCTGACCGTGCGCACCCCCGAGGCGGCGACCTCGGGCGGTCTGATCTGGCTGTTTCCGCTGACGTTCATCTCGAACGCGTTCGTGGACGCGAACCATCTGCCGGCCTTCCTGCGGCACATCGCGGAGTGGAACCCGTTCAGTGCCACGGTGCAGGCGTGCCGCGAGCTGTTCGGCAACCTTCCGCCGGGCTTCAACGCGTCCGACGCCTGGCCCATGCAGCACCCGGTCTGGGCCTCGCTGATCTGGTCGGTCGTGATCATCCTGGCCTTCCGGACGCTCGCGGTCCGCAAGTACCGCCGGGCAGCCGGCTGATCACGGCGGCCCGGCACACCGGGCCTACCAGGCCACCGGCAGCTCCAGCGGGAACCGCCTGATCGTCTTCGTGTCCCAGCGCAGTTCCTGCGGCTCCACCGCGAGCCGCAGGCCGGGGAATCTCTCCACCAGGCGGCCGATGGCCACCTCCAGCTCCGCCATGGCCAGCGGCATCGCGATGCACCGGTGTCCGCCCCAGCCGAAGGTCATGTGCGGAGCGCTGGGCCGGTCCAGGTCGATGACATGCGGGTCCGGGTAGCGCTCCGGGTCACGGTTGGCCGTCAGGTACGACACGTGCACGAAGTCGCCCGCCCTGATCCGCGCACCCTCCAGTTCCACGTCCTCCAGAGCCACCCGGGGGATTCCGACGCCCTTGCGGAACGGGATCCAGCGGAGCAGCTCGTGCAGGACGTCGGTGATGCTCTCGGGCCGGCGCCTCAGGTGCCGCATCAGCTCGGGACGGGTCAGCAGCAGATAGGTGATGTTGCTGATCTGGCAGGTCGCCGTGTCCTGGCCGCTGAGCGCCAGCGTCAGCGCCATCACCGCCAGCTCCCTGTCGTCGAGCTGCTCCTCGCCCTCCCGCGCCGCGGCCATCACGCTGATGAGGTCGGGGCCGGGTGAGGTCCGGCGCTGTGCGACGAGTCCGGCGAAGTACTCCGTCACCTCGGTCTTGGCCCTCGCCGCGGCCTCCTTGTTGCCCGCGCCGACGACGAGCAGCTGGAGCACGGAGGCCTGGATCCGGGGCCAGTCCTCCCGTTCGACGCCGAGCAGGTCCAGGACGGCGTGCTGGGGCAGCTTCTCGGAGAGGTGCCGGACCAGGTCCGCCGGCGCGCCCTCCTTCTCCATGCCGTCCAGCAGGCGGTCCGTGAGCCAGCTGATCCGCTGCCGCATCTCGTCGACATGTTGCTGGATGAAGGCCTGCGAGGCCAGGTGGCGGACGCGGCTGCTGTGCGGCGGGTCCACCACGTTGATCGATTCCGGCGAGACGATGGGCTCCGCTGTCATCCGGGGGTAGTCGTGACCGATGACGCCCGCCCTGCTGAACCGGGGGTCGATGGTCACCTGCTTGACGGCGTCGAAGCCGGTGACCAGCCAGGCGTCCGCGGCGCCATAGGGGAGCCGGATGCGCGCGGGGGAGCGGCGCCGCATCAGGGCCGCGAGCTCAGGATCGAAGTCGAGTGCTTCGCTGAAGTCGAACGAGCAGGTGATTGTCTCGTTGTCCGCGGCCATCAGCCGGTTCCTCCAGGCATGGGTGCGACGTCGGCGGTGCGGAGGCGGTCGAGCCTCCTTGCAGGATGCAAGCACGGGATACCGCCTCGGTCGTTGACCGGCACAGGTGCACCCGGCCAGGTGGGCTAACACCAGGGCCCCGGCTCAGGGCAGGGTCCAGAACCGGACCGTGACGAGGTAGAAGACGACGGCCCAGACGGCCACCGCCACCGCGACGATGCTCAGGCCGCGGAGGTTGCTCCGGCCCGCCGGCTCCTCGGGCGGCGGTCGCAGCCAGCGCCCGAGCAACGGGTTCACGTAGTAGGGCATCGTCAGGAAGCTCATGAGGAAGCTCGACAGCAGATTGCCCACGAGCAGGCCGATCCAGAGCTTCAGATGTAGCGGGGACAGCGCGAGCGTCAGCAGGACGACGGTCGGGTACAGGCCGACCCAGATGGCGAGGGAGGTCCTGGTCTCGGAGGGCGGCGGCGGTGCCTCCTTGCCGTTGCCCTCGAAGGCGAACCAGCTGCCGAACGAGTTGTCGATCGTCCGGAGGGTGAAGTCGCTGAACTTCTCGCCCTCGGCCAGGATCTCCCGCCGCTGGGGCGAGGTCAGCCAGGCCTCGAGGTGCTCGGCGTTGTCGTAGCGGTACAGGGTGGTCCATTCCTCCTGGAGCCCCTCGACGGGGCGGAAGAGCTCGGTCCCGCGGAACCCCTCGAACCTGCTCTCCTCCTGGACCATGTGGCGCTGCCAGTCGAGGAAGTCGTCGACCTGTTTCGGGTGGACGTGGTGCGTGACCACCACGGTGACCAGCGGATCCAGTGACTGGGTGCCGCTGCTGACCACCTGCTGGGTGGCCGGCCCGTCGAAGTACTCCGTGCCGGCGTCCAGATACGTCTGCCTGGTCCCGCTGTTGATCCACGCCTGCAGATGGGCCACCGAGTCGAACCGGTAGACGATGACCCAGTCGGGCTGCAGGGGGGTCGGCGGGGAAACCTCGGCGCCGAGGAACCCCGGGTAGGAGGAGGCCGCGGTGTTGAGGCCCTCCTGCCAGGACTCGAACTCCCGCTCCCGCCCCGGCAGGACCTTCTGGCCGATGATCGCCGTCGCCGCCGCGGCCACGTTCTTCTCGGCGTTCATGACGGCTCAGCCCGCCGGCACCGACTGCTCCGCGGGGAGCCGGCCGTAGACGCGTTCCGGGGTCAGCGGCAGCGCGCGGTAGCGGACGCCGGTGGCGTCGTGCACCGCGTTCGCCAGCGCCGGGGCGACCGGGTTGATGCAGCACTCGGCCATCCCCTTCGCCCGCAGGGGGCCCACCGAGTCCGCCGAGCCCACCAACAGGACCTCGGTACGGGGGATGTCGGCGTAGGTGGGGATGCGGTAGTTCCGCAGGTTCGGGTTGACCATGACGCCGTCGTCGTCGACGTGGTGGTTCTCGGTGAGCGCGAAGCCGATGCCCTGGGCGACACCGCCCTCGATCTGGCCCCGGACCTGCGCCGGGTTGATGATCACCCCGGCGTCCGCCGCCTGCACGCTGTGGAGGATCCGGATCTCGCCGGTCACCCGGTGCACGGCGACCCGGAACCCGTGTGCGTTGGAGGTGATGCTGCGGGGCGAGCCGTAGGCCTTGCGGGCGGCCGTGAAGCGGATGCCACGGCCGCGGGCCAGCGCGACGAGTTCGGCCAGCGACACCCGCCGGTCCCCGCAGCGGACACCGTCGTCGTCCATCGTGCAGAGCACGACATGGACGCCCGTGTGGGCCGCGGCGAACTCCAGGATGCGGTCGCGCACGGCGCCTGCAGCCCGCAGCACCGCGTTGCCCGCCACGAAGAGGCCCGCGCTCGCGAAGGCGCCGGTGTCGAAGCCCGTGCGGTCGGTGTCGGACTGCACCAGACGGATCCGCGAGGGCGTCGTGCCCAGCTGGTGGGCGGCGATCTGGACGTGGGCCGTGGAGGTTCCCTCGCCGAACTCGACGGTGCCGACGGCCAGTTCGTAGATCAGGTCGTCGCCCAGGGTGACCCAGGCCTCGGAGAGGTGGTCCGTCGGGGGCGCGGTCTCGTGCAGGGAGCTCGCCACACCGGTTCCGAGGAGCCACTCGGGACCGGGAGGCGGCCGGCCGGCCGTACGGGCCAGGGCGGTGCCCACCAGGTCGAGGCACGTGGCCAGTCCGTCCTCGGTGAAGATCACGTCGTCGGGGCCGTCGTGCAGGGCGACCAGGGGTTCGCCCGGCCGGACGATGTTGCGCCGGCGCAGTTCCAGCGGGTCGAGGTGCAGGGCGCGGGCCAGTTCGTCCATCGCCGACTCCACGGCGAAGGCCGGCTGGGTCATGCCGTAGCCGCGCAGCGCCCCGCTCGGCACGGTGTTGGTGTAGACGGAGTACGCGTCGTACTTCTTGTTGGGGCAGCGGTAGATCATGACGGCGGCGCTGCCCGCGTACGCGGTCTCGCCGCCGTGGTTGCCGTAGGCGCCCGTGTTCGACACGTTGCGCACCTGGAAGGCGGTGAGCGTTCCGTCGGCCTTCGCGCCGAGCCGGACCGTCAGGGTCATCGGATGCCGCGGCGAGGCCGTGGTGAACTCCTCCTCACGGGTGAACTCCAGACAGGTGGGCCGCCCGGTGTCCAGGGTGGCGAGCGCGACCAGGTCCTCCGTGATCACTTCCTGCTTGCCGCCGAACCCGCCGCCGACGCGCTTGCAGAACACCCTCAGCTGGTCCGGGCGCAGCGCGAACAGGTACGCCAGCTTGACCTTCGCGATCGACGGCGACTGCGAGCTGGTGCGGACGTTCAGCCGCCCGTTCTCCATCCAGGCGATCGAGCCGTGGGTCTCCAGATGCGCGTGCTGCACCCGCGGGGAGAAGTACGTGCCCTCGTGGATCACGTCGGCCGCGGCGAATCCCGCGTCGACGTCGCCGATGTGCGAGTGGAGTTCGAGCAGGATGTTGTGGACGGGGTCGCGGGCGAACGGATCGTGGGAGCCGTGCAGCTGGGGCGCGCCGTCGGCCATCGCGGCCTCGGGGTCGAACACCGCGGGCAGCACCTCGTACGCGACCGCGAGCCGCCGGCAGCCCTCCTCGGCCGCCCCGACGGTGTCGGCCAGGACGGCGGCGACGCGCTGGCCGGCGAAGCGGACCGTGTCGTCGAGGACGTAGGTGTCGTCCGGGTCGACCAGGTGGTCGGTGTGGATCGCCGTGCTGAAGCGTCTGCGCGGTACGTCCTCCCAGGTGTAGACCCGGTGCACGCCGGGCACCGCGAGGGCCGCGCTCTTGTCGGTCGAGAGGATCCGGGCGTGCGCGTGGGGCGAGTGCAGCACCTTGAGGTGCAGCATGCCCTCGATCTTCGTGTCCATGGTGAACTCGGCGTGCCCGGTCACCACGTCGTGGCCGGCGGGCGCGCCGACGCTGGTCCCGACGGCCTTGCCCGGTGCCGCCGTCTCCACCGCGGTGACGCCCTTCACGGCGTCCTCGATCGCCCGGTACCCGGTGCAGCGGCAGAGGTTGCCCTTCAGCGCCCGGGGCAGATCGGCCTTCTGCTCCTCGGTGAAGGTCGCCGACGTCATGATCATGCCCGCGGTGCAGAAACCGCACTGGAACCCCGGGGCGTCCTCGAACTGCCGCTGCATGGGATGCGGGGCGCCGGGCCGTCCGAGCCCCTCGATCGTGGTCACCTCCCGGCCGTCCGCGCGGAAGGCGGGGGTGATGCAGCTGTGGACCGGGGTGCCGTCCAGCCACACCGTGCAGGCGCCGCAGTCGCCCGCGTCGCACCCCTTCTTCACACCGAAGTGGCCGAGTTCGCGCAGGAAGGTGCGCAGACACTGGCCCGGGGCAGGTTCCCGGTCGAAGGTCCGGCCGTTCACGACGTACGTCATGGCAGGTCCCCAGCCGTGAGCTCGCGGCGGATCTCCTCGGCGAAGTACCGGGTCAGATGTCTGCGGTGGTCAGGGGTGCCGTTGGGGTCGGCGAACCAGACGCCGGCCGGCAGGGCGTCGACGCGCTGCCGCAGGGTGTGGGCGTCGGGCAGCGAGTCGAAGGCGAGGCGGACCGGCCGCGTGGTGCCGGCGGTGACGGTGAGCAACAGGTCGTTCGCTCCCGGCCGTTGCGTGCCGACGAGGAACACCGTCGAACGGCCGAGCCGGGTCAGCGTGAAACGACGGTGTGCGGTGCGCTTGCGCAGCGCGTGCGCCGGAACCGTGACGCGCCGCAGGATCTCCCCGGGGGCGAGGACGTTGCGGTGGTCGCCCGTGACGAAGTCCAGGGCGTCGACGGTCCGCACGGAGCCGTCCGGAGCCCACAGTTCGTACCGCGCCTCCAGCGCGACGGCCAGTGTGATCATCGGGCCGGCCGGCAGGGACATGCAGATGTTGCCGCCGACGGTCGCCGCGTTCCAGACCTTGAACGAGGAGAGGAACGCCTCACAGCTGCGGCGGAAGAGGATCGCCGCGGTCCACTCCGGCGGCCAGGGGAACGCGTACAGGTCGCGCACGGTGCAGGTGGCGGCGATCTCCAGGCCCTCGGCCGTCGGGACCAGGGGCTCCCAGCCCAGCGCCGTCAGGTCGATGAGCCGCCGCAGGTCCGGCTGGTCCGTGGAGTAGAGCCAGGTGCCGCCCGCGAGCCAGGCGTCGCCCTCGTGCCAGTCCGTGCCCGGCCGCTCGGAGGGGCGCCGGACGACTTCGGTGATGGTGCTGAGGTCCATGGGAACCGACCTACCGGAGAACGGAGCTGAGGTACCGGTGGTGACGGAGGCGGTTGTCGCATTTTATCGCAGTATGCGCACCCCTGATGGGTGAGGCGGCGGCACGACAAGGCCCCCGGCGTCACGCGGACACCGGGGGCGGACGGCTGTCGTGCCGGTCGGGATCAGCCCGAGTACGGCTCGGCCTTGAGGATCTTCACCGAGGCCTTCTTGCCGTTCGGCAGCTCGTACTCCGCGTCCTCGCCCACCTTGTGACCGATCACGCCGGTGCCCAGGGGGGACTGCGGGGAGTAGGTCTCGATGTCGGCGCTGGCGTACTCGCGCGAGGCGAGGAGGAACGTCATGGTGTCGTCCTCGTCACCGTCGAAGGCGATGGTCACCACCATGCCGGGCGCGACGGCGCCGTCCGCCGAGGTCGGAGCCTCGCCGACCTTGGCGTTCTCCAGGAGCTGGGTCAGCTGGCGCACACGGAGCTCCTGCTTGCCCTGCTCCTCCTTGGCCGCGTGGTACCCGCCGTTCTCGCGCAGGTCGCCCTCCTCGCGCGCGGCCGCGATCTTGGCGGCGATGTCCGTGCGCGCAGGACCAGACAGGTACTCCAGCTCGGCCCTGAGCTGGTTGTACGCCTCCTGGGTCAGCCAGGTGACGTTCTCGCTGGTCTGGGTCACAGGTGCTCCTCGTCGGTACTGGGAATACAAAGCATCGCCCTACCCAGAAGCATGTTCCTTCACGGAAGGGCGAAACCACGAGCCTAACAATTCAACGGCGGAAGGGGGAGGACATAAGCCATCAGAATCACGTCAACGCAGGTCAGCGTCTACGTATTGTGGCTGACGTCAGTCGGCGTGGCAGCCGAGCAGCTCCGCCGTGGTGCCCCGGGCCGTCGTACGGAGCGTGACCACCTTGTCGATCTGGGTCGCGGAACCGGTGAAGCGGAAGTCCGCCCGGCCCACCTCGGAGCCGTCCGCCGCCTGGGAGCGCAGGGTGCAGTAGCCGGAGGTGCCGGAGTCCTTGTGGACCTCGAGATGTACCTTGACGGCGTCGGCGGAGGCGTCGAAGGTGACGACCTGCGCGCTGATCCTGCTCTCCACGACGTAGTGGTACGCCCAGTACCCGACGAGGACGAGGAACAGGGCGCCCAGGATCACACCGGCGGTCCTGAGCCTGCGGTCGGCGCGCTCGTCCGAGGTGCCGCCGTAGCGCCCCTCGGGCAGCCGCGTACTCGCGGTACTCATGATCGACCTCCCGGCAAGAACCACCCCGGACCCGGACCCCGGAATTATTCGCCCCCCGCTTCGGTCACTATAGAAGCCGCCGATTGCCCCCGAGCTACCGGGGCGCCGACTTACCAAGGATTGAGTCTTGACTGACCAGCTGCGACTGATGGCCGTCCACGCCCACCCCGACGACGAGTCGAGCAAGGGCGCGGCCACCATGGCGAAGTACGTGTCCGAGGGGGTGGACGTGCTGGTCGTGACCTGCACGGGCGGGGAGCGCGGCTCCATCCTCAATCCCAAGCTGCAGGGCGACAAGTACATCGAGGAGCACATCCACGAGGTACGCAAGAAGGAGATGGACGAGGCCCGCGAGATCCTCGGGGTCAAGCAGGAGTGGCTCGGCTTCGTCGACTCCGGTCTGCCCGAGGGCGACCCGCTGCCCCCGCTGCCCGAGGGCTGCTTCGCGCTGGAGGACGTCGACAAGGCGGCCGGCGAGCTGGTCCGTAAGATCCGCGCGTTCCGCCCGCAGGTGATCACCACCTACGACGAGAACGGCGGCTACCCGCACCCCGACCACATCATGACCCACAAGATCTCGATGGTGGCCTTCGAGGGCGCGGCCGACGCGGAGAAGTACCCCGAGGCCGAGTTCGGCCCCGTGTACCAGGCGCGGAAGCTCTACTACAACCAGGGCTTCAACCGCCCCCGCACCGAGGCGCTGCACAACGCCATGCTGGAGCGCGGCCTGGAGTCGCCGTACGGAGACTGGCTGAAGCGGTGGAACGAGTTCGAGCGCGCCGAGCGCACCCTGACCACGCACATCCCGTGCGCGGAGTTCTACGAGATCCGTGACAAGGCGCTGATCGCCCACGCCACGCAGATCGACCCCGACGGCGGCTGGTTCAAGGTCCCGATGGACCTGCAGAAGGAGGTCTGGCCGACCGAGGAGTACGAGCTCGCGAAGTCGCTCGTCGACACCTCCCTACCCGAGGACGACCTCTTTGCGGGCATCCGCGACAATGCCTGACATGAGCGCAAGCCTGGCACTGACGCACCTCGTCCCCCTCGCCAAGGAGGTCGACGAGAACAAGGTCACCCCCGGCGTCCTCGGCTTCATCGTCTTCGCGGTGATGGCGGTGGCGGTCTGGGGGCTGATGAAGTCCATGAACAAGCACATGCAGAAGGTCGACTTCAAGGAGTCGTCCCCGGAGTCCAGGGCGGACTCCGGGACTCCGGCGGCCGATCCCAAGGTCTGACCGGCGTCACGCGCCGCCCGGCACCGGCACCCCCATCACCTCACGGGAGTGCCGGCTGGGCACCATGCCCAGCCGCCAGGCCTGCCAGCCCGCCTCCAGGTTCACCCCGCGCTCAAAGAGCAGTCCGTACGCCGTGACGTACTCGGTCAGCTTCTCGTCGCGCAGCGGGTGGGCGTTCCGGGCGAGCTGGGCCAGGTCCTCCTGGGCGACGGCCGTACCCACCTCCACGCCGCCGGGCGCGGCGTAGGGGAGCAGGGTGCAGCGCAGGAAGCGCGCCCAGTCCTCGCCGCGGCGGTCGCCGTAGGACGTGAACAGGGTGATCGCCTCGTCGCACAGGGCCAGAGCCTGCTGGGTGCGCGTGTTGCCGGCGTCGACCACCGCCAGCTCCAGGCAGGTCCAGGCCTCGCCGTGCACGACGCCGATGCGCTGGAAGTCGGCGCGGGCGTCGACGAGGAGCTGCCGGGCGAAGCCGGAGTTGCGCAGCGAACCGGTCTGGGCCGCCCGCTGGTCCCGGGTGACCCGGGCCGAGTGGTGGCGGGCACAGGCCAGCCCGTAGACGTCCCGCATCCGGGAGAACATCGTCCGCGAGCGTTCCAGCTCGCGGACCGCCCGGTCCAGGGTCCCGGACTCCTCCAGGGCCTGGCCCAGGTAGTAGACCGTCCAGGCCTCGCCGCGCGCGTCCTCGTTCTCCCGGTGCCGGGCGGCCGCCTGCCGCAGCCCGTCGACCGCCGGTGACGCGTCGCCGGCCACCAGCCGGGCCCGGGCCAGCTGGGTCAGCGCCCAGGCCTCGCCACGGGCGTCACGGGTCCGGCCGTAACGCTCCAGCGCGGCCCCCAGCTCCCGCTCGGCACGCGGTACGTCACCCATCCGCAGCGCCAGCTGGCCGAGCTGGAAGTGCGCCCAGGCCTCGCCGTGCACCGAACCGCCCTCGCGGTGCTGGACCAGCGAGCGGGTGAGCAGGTCCATGGCCTCCGGCAGCCGGGCCCGGTCGCGCTGCACCGCCGCCAGCGCGTGCATCGTCCACGCCCGGTCGGTCGCCAGCTCGGGCGCCGCCTGGAGATCCAGCGCCTCCTGCAGCTTGGCCGCCGCCTCGGTGAGGTTGCCCTGGTGGTGCAGGGTGATCCCGAGCGAGCACAGCGCACGTGCCACGCCGGCGTCGTGGTGCGCCTCCCGGTAGAGGTCGACCACCGAGGTGAGGGTGGTGCGGGCCTTGTCCAGCTCGCCCAGCTGACGGGCCGCGATACCCGTCCGCCACTGCACCGAACGCACAAGGAGGCCCTGGTCGACAGCCTGGGCCAGTTCGCTGATCTCACCCAGCCGGTAGAGGTCACCGCGGAGCAGGCAGTAGTCGCACAGGGCGCCCAGCAGGTTCTGCACGGCCGCCTGGTCGACGCCCTCCGCGTGCCGCAGCGCCGCCGTGATGAAGCTCGACTCGTCGTCCAGCCAGCGCAGCGCCTCGTCGAGCGAGGTGAACCCGTGCGGGCTGAACCGGTCCGAGCGGGTCGACATGTTGCCGTCCACCAGCCGCAGCACCGAGTCGGCCAGCTCCGCGTAGTTCACGATCAGCCGCTGCTGCGCCGCCGTCCGGTCGGCCGGCTCCTCCTCGTCCAGCAGGCGGGCCTGCGCGAAGGACCGGACCAGGTCGTGCAGCCGGTAGCGGCTGCCCCGGACGTGGTCGATCAGGCCGGCCCGGGAGAGCGTCACCAGCTGGCGGGTCGCCTCCGCCTCGTCCGCGCCCAGCAGGGCGGCCGCGGCCGCCGCGCCCAGCGAGGCCCGCCCGGCCAGCGCCAGCCTTCTGAGCAGCCGGCGCCCGGTGTCCGACTGGTCGGTGTACCGCAGCCACAGCACCCGCTCCACCGGCCCCACCGGGCCGTACGCGCCGAGATCCGTGGCCAGCTGCAGCGGGGAGCGCGAGCCCAGCGACGAGCCCGCGACCCGCAGCGCCAGCGGCAGCCCGCCGCACAGCTCCCGGATCCGGTCCGCGGACTGCGCGTCGTACGGCCCCGACACGTCCTGCGCCGAGGCGTCCAGCAGCTCCTCCGCGCCCGCCGCGTCCAGCGCGGTGACCGGCAGCTGGTGCACCCAGGCCGGCAGGTCCAGCGGCAGGTCCAGCTGCTCCCGGGCCGTGACCAGGACCAGGCTGTCGGAGCGTTCCGGGACCAGGGTGCGCACCTGGTCGGAGTCCGAGGCGTCGTCCAGCACGATCGTCACGGCGAGGCCCGCGAGGTGCTGGTGGTACAGCTCGCTCAGCCGCTTGAGCTGCTGGTCGGGGGAGGAACGCTCACGGAACAGCAGCTGCTCGCGCGGCGCCCCCAGCCGGTTGAGCAGATGCAGCAGGGCGTCCCGGGTGGGCAGCGGCGCCTCGCCTTGGCTGTCCCCGCGCAGGTCCACCACGACCGCACCCCGGAAGAGGTCCTTCAGCTCGTGGGTGGCCCGGACCGCGAGCGCCGTACGCCCGGAGCCCGGCTCCCCGTACAGGACGACGACCGTCGGTCGGGTCTCGGTGGTCGCCCGGGCCGCCTGCGCCCACTGCCGGATCCGCGCCAGTTCCTGATGCCGGCCGGCGAACGGGCCGTCCGATTCGGGGAGCTGGCCGAAGGACTGCTGCAGCACCGTACGCCTGCGGGCCGCCGCGCTCTTGTCCGCGCCGCGCAGCCCTGGGGCCTGCTTCTTCGGCCCCGTGGACGCGCTGAGCACCCGCTGCTGGTCCAGGAACGGGCGGATGCCCCGCACCTCCAGCGCGGTCAGCCACTGCAGCCGCAGCTGCTCCGGACCGCCGGGCTGACCGGCCGCGCCGGCGTGGTGATGGGCGGCGGGCAGATGCGAACCGGCGACCTTGACGACCGTGGCGGCCGCGCCGATCACCCCGACGGCCACGCCCGCGCCGAGCGCGGTGCCCGCACCGGTGCCCAGGGAGAGGTCGGCCACGGTGGCGGCGACCGCCGCGACGGCCGCGACCAGCAGCGGAGTTCCCGCGCCGTCCCGGGCGTACCGCTGGCCGAAGCTCTGCCGGCCCGCCTCCGACGCGTCCAGGGCGTGGGTGTAGGCCTCGTACTCCTCGGCGGCCGTCCGCTCCATCTCCTCCAGCCCGCCGCGCGCGCGTGACAGCAGCACCTGCCCGTCGACGCGCCCGCCCGCACGGCGGACCTCCTCCTCCACGGCCCGTTCCAGCAGCCGATCGGCATCGGCCCGGTGGGCGTCCCGCATGTCCCGTCCCCCTCCAGCGGCAACTCCGTTGTGTACGAGTGTCCTTGTGAAGGGGCGCGATGGCGAGGGGGCGACGATCAGGTGGCGCGTGAGGAATTGGTGCGGACCCAGCCCTTGGACAGCGCAAGGAACACACAGGCCGCCGCGAGTCCCGCCTCCGCGACCGCGCTCGCCAGGGCTTCCAGCAGCTCCGTGCCCACCGCCGAGGTCGTGATGTCGAACCACGCGTCCAGGACCGCCACCGAGGCCGTGGCGGAAGCGGTCAGGCGGGCCCTGGGATCACCGCGCAACCCCAGTAAGGCGGTTGTCGCGCAGCCGAGCGCCATCAGCACGTCCAGGCCTATCCAGGCCAGGGACCAGTTGTGCACCTCGGTCTTGGCGGGCAGCGTCAGCGCGAGCACCACCATCCACGGCACGAGCAGCACGGAGGACGAGCCGAGCAGGATCAGGGCCCACCGCTTCGTCCGCTTCATCAGCCGCGCCTTCGTCGTAGTCGACCTTTGCAACGCGATCAGCCCCCGTCTTGTTCCGTCCCGCCGCGGTCCTTCCGCATGCCCCCACGCTAGACCGCAGAGAAAATTCTGCAAAGAAAATTCGGCAGACATCGGGGATGTCTCAGGGTTCTCAGGGTTACGGTGGATCCATGACCGACGGCACGTCCGAGATGACCAGCGTCGAACGCACCGCCCTCTACAAGTCACTCGGCAACCCGCTGCGCCGCCGGATCCTCGACTACCTCGGCCGACACGGCGAGGCCAACTCCACGGTGCTCGCCCGCGAACTCGGCGAAAGCTCCGGCACCACCAGCTACCACCTGCGCAAACTCGCCGAGCAGAAGCTCATCGAGGAGATCCCGGAGAAGTCGGGCGGCCGGGAACGCTGGTGGCGGAGCCTGCCGTTCAGGCACACCACCCCCGACCCGGCCACGATGGCCCCGGAGGAGTACGCGGCGGCCGAGCAACTCGCCCTGCTGAAGATCGAGCTGGACACCCGGCTCTTCCGCCGCGCCCACCAGGAGTACCGGGGACCGGAGGGCTGGGCCCAGGTCCGGCGCGCCGGCACCTGGATGACCAAGGACGAACTCCACGCCTTCGTCCGCGGCTACCAGGAACTCCTCGACCGGTACGGCCACCCCGGCGAGACGGCCCCCGACGGGGCGCGCCGGGTCGACCTGCGCTTCTATGCGGCCCCGGACCCCGTGGGAGAGTGGGAGGGTGAACCGACTGGCCCATGAGACGTCCCCGTACCTCCTCCAGCACGCCGACAACCCCGTCGACTGGTGGCCCTGGTCGGCCGAAGCCTTCGAGGCCGCGCGGACCGCGAACAAGCCCGTTCTGCTGAGCGTCGGATACAGCTCCTGCCACTGGTGCCATGTGATGGCCCACGAGTCCTTCGAGGACCGCGCCACCGCCGACTACCTCAACGAGCACTTCGTCAGCGTCAAGGTCGACCGCGAGGAACGGCCCGACGTCGACGCCGTCTACATGGAGGCCGTGCAGGCCGCCACCGGCCAGGGCGGCTGGCCCATGACCGTCTTCCTCACGCCCGACGCCGAACCCTTCTACTTCGGCACCTACTTCCCGCCCGCCCCCCGCCACGGCATGCCCTCCTTCCGGCAGGTCCTGGAGGGCGTCCGGGCCGCCTGGACCGACCGGCGGGACGAGGTCGCCGACGTCGCCGGGAAGATCGTCCGGGACCTCTCCCAGCGGGAGCTCAGCCACCAGGGCGACGGGCCGCCCGGCGAGCAGGAACTCTCCCAGGCACTGCTCGGGCTCACCCGCGAGTACGACGCGCAGCGCGGCGGATTCGGCGGCGCCCCCAAGTTCCCGCCGTCCATGGTCCTCGAGTTCCTGCTGCGCCACCACGCCCGCACCGGTGCCGAGGGCGCGCTGCAGATGGCCGCCGACACCTGCGAACGGATGGCCCGCGGCGGCCTCTACGACCAGCTCGGCGGCGGCTTCGCCCGCTACTCCGTCGACCGCGACTGGGTCGTGCCGCACTTCGAGAAGATGCTGTACGACAACGCCCTGCTGTGCCGGGTCTACGCCCACCTGTGGCGGGCCACCGGGTCGGAGCCGGCCCGCCGGGTCGCGCTGGAGACCGCCGACTTCATGGTCCGCGAACTCCGCACCGACCAGGGCGGGTTCGCCTCCGCCCTCGACGCGGACAGCGACGACGGGTCCGGCGCGCACGTCGAGGGGGCGTACTACGTCTGGACGCCCGCCCAGCTCGGCGAGGTCCTCGGCGAGGACGCGGACCTCGCCGCCCGGTACTTCGGCGTCACCGCGGAGGGCACCTTCGAGCACGGCCAGTCCGTTCTGCAACTCCCGCAGCAGGAGAATGTGTTCGACGCCGGGAAGGTCGAGTCGGTCAGGCAGCGGCTGCTGGCCGCACGGGCGCGGCGCCCCGCCCCCGGCCGGGACGACAAGGTGGTCGCCGCCTGGAACGGCCTCGCCATCGCCGCGCTCGCCGAGACCGGCGCCTACTTCGACCGGCCCGACCTGGTCGAGGCCGCCCTCGGCGCCGCCGATCTCCTCGTACGCCTGCATCTCGACGACCACGCCCGGATCGCCCGCACCAGCCGCGACGGCCGGGTCGGGGCCAACTCCGGCGTGCTGGAGGACTACGGCGACGTGGCCGAGGGCTTCCTCGCGCTCGCGTCCGTGACCGGTGAGGGGGTCTGGCTGGAGTTCGCCGGGCTGCTGCTCGACCATGTGCTCACCCGCTTCACCGACCCGGAGAGCGGTGCCCTCTACGACACCGCGGCCGACGCCGAGCGGCTCATCCGCCGCCCCCAGGACCCGACCGACAACGCCACCCCCTCCGGCTGGACCGCCGCCGCGGGGGCCCTGCTGGGCTACGCGGCCCACACCGGTGCCGAGCCGCACCGCACCGCGGCGGAACGGGCGTTGGGGGTCGTGAAGACGCTGGGCCCGCGGGTGCCGCGCTTCGTCGGATGGGGGCTCGCCGTCGCCGAGGCGCTGCTCGACGGACCGCGCGAGGTCGCGATCGTCGGGCCCGGGGCGGACGACCGCAACACCACCGCCCTGCACCGCACGGCACTTCTCGCAACCGCCCCGGGCGCGGTCGTGGCCGTGGGGACTCCGGAGAGTGACGAGTTCCCGCTGCTGGCGGGCCGGCCGCTCGTCGACGGCGCGGCGGCCGCGTACGTCTGCCGCCACTTCACCTGCGACGCCCCGACCACCGACCCGGAGCGGCTGAAGGCGGCCCTTCAGAGCTGAAGGCGAAGGGGGCAGACCTGACAGGTGAACAGACGGTCGGAATTGTGCGTCTGTTCGGATAGATACCGCTTACGGCAGTGCCGTTCCGAAACATGCTATTTATCGGAACGGCTCCCCTGCTTCACAGAACCCCCCTAGGCTCTCCACAGATGCGCGACGGGTGTGACTCAGCGTCGCGTACAGGGGGCTTTGGGATCTGGGGGGATCTTTCCTTGCTGACGTCTGTCTTCATCGCTGCCGTTTCACTGGCCTTGTTCTGGATGGCTGCCTTCACTCTCTGGTGGCAGATGCACGCGTGGCGTACGCCCGAAGTGCTGGCCTCCACCCGGTTCGGCAGACCCGACGGCGACGAACACCTGTCGTTCTCGCTGCTGCTGCCCGCGCGGCACGAACAGGCCGTGCTCGACCACACCATCCAGCGACTGCTGGAGTCCAGCCACACCGACTTCGAGATCATCGTCATCGTCGGCCACGACGACCCCGAGACCACGGCGGTCGCGGAGCGGGCCGCCGAGCGCGACCCGCGCGTCCGGGTCGTCGTCGACACCCACGAGAAGAAGAACAAGCCGAAGGCCATGAACACGGCGCTGCCGCACTGCCGCGGCGACGTCGTCGGGGTCTTCGACGCCGAGGACCAGGTCCACCCGGAGCTCCTCGCCCACGTCGACCACGCCTTCCGCACCACGGAGGCCGATGTCGTCCAGGGCGGCGTCCAGCTCATCAACTTCCACTCCAGCTGGTACAGCCTGCGCAACTGCCTGGAGTACTTCTTCTGGTTCCGCTCCCGGCTCCACCTGCACGCGCAGAAGGGGTTCATCCCGCTCGGCGGCAACACCGTCTTCGTACGGACGGCCGTGCTCAGGGAGGCCGACGGCTGGGACCCCGACTGCCTGGCCGAGGACTGCGACCTGGGCGTACGCCTCTCGTCCGTCGGCAAGAAGGTCGTCGTCGCCTACGACTCCGACATGGTGACCCGGGAGGAGACCCCGGGCTCCCTGATGTCCCTGCTCAAGCAGCGCACCCGCTGGAACCAGGGCTTCCTGCAGGTCTACCGGAAGCAGGACTGGAAGCAACTCCCGGGCTTCGGCCAGCGGTTGCTCGCCCGCTACACCCTGATGACACCGTTCCTGCAGGCCTTCTCCGGCGTGATCATCCCGCTCAACGCGGCGGTCGCCCTCTTCCTCGACGTCCCCGTCGGGATCGCCTTCCTCACCTTCCTGCCGCTGGTCACCGCCGCCGTCACCTTCGTCTTCGAGGTGGTCGGGCTGCACGACTTCGGCAAGCAGTACGGGCTGCGCGTCCGCTTCGTGCACTACGTGAAGCTCGTCGTCGGCGGCCCCTTCTACCAGGTCCTCCTCGCCGGAGCAGCGATCCGCGCAGTGTGGCGTGAGCAACGCGGCCGGAACGACTGGGAGTTGACCACTCACGTCGGCGCGCACCTCACCGCGGCCGAGACGATCCGAGAGGACGTTCCTGCGTGACCTCCACCCTTCCCGCGGTGACCGCTCCCAAGGTCCCCGCGCAGCACCGACCTGTGCCCACAACAGGTCCGACCGGTCGAACGTCCCCGCCGCTCCGGCTCCGCTCCTCCCGCCCGGACCTGCTCCTGTGCGGGGTCCTGCTGGTCGTGATCCTCGTCGTCCAGGGCTGGAACATCGCCGACTACCCCACCCTCAGCGACGACGAGGGCACCTACCTCGCCCAGGCCTGGGCCGTCCAGGAGGGCCGGGGCCTGGCCCACTACACCTACTGGTACGACCACCCGCCGCTCGGCTGGATCCAGATAGCCCTGCTCACCTGGATACCCTCCGCCCTCGACCCCTCCCTGATGACCGTCGGCTCGATGCGCGTGGCGATGCTCCTGGTCAGCGGCGCCAGCGCGGTCCTCGTCTACGTCCTCGGCCGCCGCCTCTCGCTGCCCCGCTGGGCGGCCGGACTCGGCATGGCCCTCTTCGGACTCTCGCCGCTCGCGGTCGTCCTGCAACGCGAGATCTTCCTCGACAACATCGCCGTGATGTGGCTGCTGCTGGCCTTCTGCCTCGCCGCCTCGCCCAGCCGCCATCTCTGGCACCACTTCGGCGCCGGACTCGCCGCGGCCGCGGGGGTGTTGACCAAGGAGACGATGCTCGTCGTCCTCCCCGCCCTGCTGGTCACCATGTGGCGCCACGGCCATGCCGACACCCGCAAGTTCGCCCTCACCGGCGCCATCACGGCATGCACCCTGGCGGGCCTCTCCTACCCCCTGTTCGCCCTCCTCAAGGGCGAGTTGCTGCCGGGCGCCGGCCATGTCTCCCTCTGGGACGGCGCCAAGTACCAGATGTCCCGGCCCGGTTCGGGCTTCATCCTGGACACCACCTCCGGCTCGTACGGAGTGCTGCACTCCTGGCTGTACTACGACCACGTGCTGCCCGTCGGCGGCCTCGCCGGAGCCCTGCTCCTGATCGTCGTGCACCGCTGGTCGGTCACCGCCCGCGCCCTCGCCGGACCGGCCCTCGCCGTGGTCATCCTGACCGCCGTCGCCATGCGCCCGAACGGCTATCTGCCCGCGATGTACATCATCGGCGCGCTGCCCTTCCTGGCCCTCGTCCTCGCCGGCGCCACCGCGTCCGTCGCCCACGCCACCCTGCGCAGGTGGCGTGCCGAGAGCGAGAAGCGGGCCCTGACCTACGGCCGGTACGCGCTGGCCGTCGTACTCGCCCTCGCCGCCGGCGCATACGTCGTACCGAAGTGGTACGACGGAGACCACACCGCCGTCACCGCCGACGCCAACGCGCCCTACCGGCAGGCCTCGAAGTGGCTCGGCAGCAAGGTCGCCGACCCCGCCGACACCCGCGTCCTCGTCGACGACGCGCTCTGGCTCGACCTCGTCCACCAGGGCTACCGGCCCGGCCTCGGCGTCATCTGGTTCTACAAGGCCGACCTCGACCCGGCCGTCACCAAGACCCTGCCGCACGGCTGGCGCGACCTCGACTACGTGGTCGCCTCGCCGACGGTACGGCGGGACGCCCGCGACCTGCCCAACGTCAAGGCCGCGCTCCGGCACTCCACCCCGGTCGCCGTCTTCGGCACCGGTGCCGACCGCATCGAGATCCGGCAGATCGCAGGGGGCGTCCGATGAGCGGCCACGAGTACACCGTCCCCGTCCCGGGGCTGAAGGCCACCGAGGTTCCCGAGCCGGGCGCCGTCACCATCGTCGTACCGACCTTCAACGAGTCGGGGAACGTGCGGCAGCTGCTGCACCAGATCACCGAGTCGGTGCCCGCCCGGCTGCCCTGCGAGGTCGTCTTCGTCGACGACTCCACCGACGACACCCCCGAGGTCATCCGCGAGGCCGCGCAGGACTGCCCGTTCCCGGTGGCCGTGCTGCACCGGGAGGAAGCGGTGGGCGGACTCGGCGGCGCGGTGGTGGAGGGGCTGAAGGCCGCCACCTCCGACTGGATCGTGGTCATGGACGGCGACTGCCAGCATCCGCCGTCCCTGGTACCGGAGCTGGTGGCCACAGGGGAGCGGAGCAACGCCGGGCTCGTCGTCGCCTCCCGGTACATCAAGGGCGGCAGCCGGGCCGGGCTCGCCGGCAGCTACCGGGTCGCCGTCTCGCGCGGGGCGACCTGGCTGACCAAGTCCCTCTTCCCGCGCCGGCTGCACGGCATCAGCGACCCGATGAGCGGCTTCTTCGCGATCCGGCGGAGCGTGGTCACGGCGGACGCGCTGAAGCCGCTGGGCTACAAGATCCTGCTTGAGCTGGCGGTACGGAGCCGGCCCCGTGACGTCGCCGAGGTCCCCTTCGTCTTCCAGGACCGGTTCGCCGGGGAGTCCAAGTCGACCGCACAGGAGGGCCTGCGCTTCCTGCGCCATCTGGCCGGGCTGCGCACCGCCTCGCCGGCCGCCCGCATGATCGGCTTCGGGCTGATCGGCCTGAGCGGCTTCGTGCCGAACCTCGTCGGGCTGTGGGCGCTGACCGCCCTCGGCCTGCACTACGTCCCCGCCGAGATCCTCGCCAACCAGCTCGGCGTCGCCTGGAACTTCGTCCTCATCGAACATCTGCTGTTCCGCGACCGGCGGGCCCATCGCCGCTGGTGGGACCGGGCCGGCCGGTTCGCGCTGCTCGCCAACGCCGACCTGGTGCTGCGCATCCCGCTGATCGCCCTGTTCGTCGGCCGGTTCGGGATGGGGGCGCTGCCCGCGACCGCGCTGGCGCTGGTGACGACGTTCGTCCTGCGCTTCGTGGGGACCGAGGCGCTGGTGTACCTGCCGCGACGCAAGAAGGACGCAAGGAGAGCCGCGTGAAACCGTACCGAAGAAGGACGGCACTGGTCGGGGTGGGCGCCCTGACCGCCGGACTGCTGCTCACCGCACCGCAGTCCGCCGAGGCCGCCAACCTCGTGAAGAACCCGGGCTTCGAGACGACGGGTACGGACGGCATGCCGTACTGCTGGGAGAAGTCCGGCTGGGGCGACAACGACTTCGACTTCGCGACCGTCGCCGACGCCCACTCCGGCTCCGCCGCGATGAAGGTGACGCTGACCCGCCGGGTCGACGGCGACCGCAAGGCCCTGATCACCGAGTCGACCGACTGCGCGCCCGTCGTCACGGCGGGCAAGCAGTACGACCTCTCGCTCTGGTACAAGTCGACGACCCCGGACACCGCCGTCACGCTGTTCCGGCACGACACGACGGCCGGCTGGCAGTACTGGACCGACCTCAAGACCCTCGACATGGCGTCCGCGTACACCCAGGCGACGGTCCGCACCCCCGAGGTGCCCGCCGGTACCGACCGCATCACCTGGGGTGTCTCGGTCTACGGCACGGGCTCGGTGACGACGGACGACTACGCGATGGACCAGGTGCCCGACGTCGTGCCGCCGGCCTCGTGCACGGGCACCACCACCCAGTGCGCGGACGGCAGTTGGGAGGTCCTCCCGACCCAGAACCCGGTCCGTTCCATGCACTCCGTCGTCCTCAACAACGGCAAGGTGCTGCTGATCGCGGGCTCCGGCAACAGCGAGGAGAACTTCGCGGCGGGGAGCTTCACCAGCGCGGTGTACGACCCGGCGAACGGCACCTACAAGGTGATCCCGACGCCGAAGGACATGTTCTGCTCCGGGCATGTGCAGCTGCAGGACGGCCGGGTGCTCGTGATGAGCGGCAACAAGGCCTATCCGGTCGCCGGCGGGCACGGCTACGAGGGATACAAGGACTCGTACATCTTCGATCCGGTCACCGAGACCTACAGCAAGACCAACGACCTGAACGACGGCCACTGGTACCCGTCGGCGACCGAACTGGGCAACGGTGACGTCATCTCCTTCGGCGGGCTGCGGGAGGACTCCTCGGGGTCGGTGACGGCGGAGTACTGGTCCGACGCCCAGCAGGAGTGGCTGGGCCTGGGGGACGTGCACCAGACCTGGTCGTACTGGGGGCTGTACCCGTCGATGATCCTGATGCAGGACGGGCGGCTCTTCTACTCCGGCAGCCATGTCTTCGGCAACAACATCCCCGGGACCGGCTCCGCGATCTACGACTACGACGCCAACACCGTCACCCAGATCCCCGGGCTCCAGAACAAGGACGAGCGCGACCAGTCGGCGAGCGTGCTGCTGCCTCCGGCGCAGGACCAGAAGGTGCTCACCCTGGGCGGCGGCAACATCGACTCCAACCCGGACGCGAACCGGCTGACGGACGTCATCGACCTCAAGGCCGCGAACCCGTCGTACGTCGCCGGGCCGCCGCTGCCGCAGGGCACGGTGGACCTGGGGAACGGCAAGGTGGCCGAGACCGGGAACCAGGGCAAGATGTACGTCTCCGCGGTCCTGCTGCCGGACGGCAACGTGCTGGAGACGGGCGGCGCGCTGCACAACCGGGCCGATCCGGTGTACGAGTCGTCGCTCTACGACCCGGACACGAACGCGTTCGACTCCGTGGCCGCGGACCCGGAGGCCCGGGGGTACCACTCCTCGGCGTTCCTGCTGCCCGACGGGCGGGTGATGGCCACCGGCGACAACCCCGGCAACGGCACCTGGAACCACAACGTGTCGATCTACTCGCCGCCCTACCTGTACAAGGGCACCCGGCCGACGATCACTTCCGTCATCAACCAGGAGTGGAAGTACGGCGACACCCAGCGGATCACCGTCGACCGGCCCATCGCCAAGGCGGAGCTGATCCGTCCGGCGGCGGTCACGCACTCGTCCGATCCGAACCAGCGGTTCGTGGACCTGCCGTTGTCCGTCGACGGCAACAACGTCGACCTCAACGTCACCAGCAACCCGAATCTGGCGCCGCCCGGGTGGTACATGCTGTTCGCGGTCGACGCGAACGGGGTGCCGTCGGTGGCCAAGTGGGTGCATCTGCAGGGGCCGGCCGCGCTCGGGGACGCCTCGGCGCACGTCCACTCCTTCGCGGACGCCCTTTCGGGGGAGACCTCGGGGGCGGGGAAGAAGCGGGCCTCGCAGCCGGTGAGTACGACGATCTCCGGGTGCGACCGGCACTACGGGTCGGTGAACGTGTGTGTGCCTACGGCGTTTCCGAGTTCCGTGAAGAAGACGGCGGCGGCGCGGTGTGCGTGGTTGAAGACGAACCAGTACGGGCGGTTGAAGGTGAACGGGAAGGACGATCCGCTGGGGCTTGACCGGAATCGGGACGGAGTGGTGTGCGAGCGGGCTGACGTGCGGTAGTCGGCCGCCCCTGACGGGGCGCTCCAGGAAGGGGCGTTGAAAGGTCAGGGGCGTTGGAAGGTGAGGGCGCGTTCCACGATTGCTTCCAGTTGGTCGTGGTGCGCGCCCTTCCAGTAGGCGCGGCCGCACTCCGTGCACTGGGCGAAGACGTCGTACGAGCGTTCCGTGCCGCCCTTCAGCTGGTCGGCGACCTGCTCCTTGGTGGCTTTCTCCAGCAGGCCGTTGCAGGCCGTGCAGCGGGTCCAAGGGCGCAGTTCGGGGCGGAAGCGGTCGAGGATGTCGTGGAGTTGGTCGTCGGGGGCGGTGCTGTAGACGTAGGCGCCGGCCCAGAGTTCGCGGCGGCGCAGCAGGCCCCGGTCGCGGCTGAGCATCACGCGCTTCTCCGTCGCCGAGCGGGTCGCGAGGGCGGGGTCGCCGATGTCGGTGGACTCGTAGGCGGTGTCGACGCCGAGGAGGCGGAGACGGCGGGCGAGGGTGCCGAGGTGGACGTCGAGGAGGAAGCGGAGCGGGGCGCCGGGGACGGGCTGGGGGCGGGTGACCGGGCGTACGGTCACCCGCTCGCCGTGCGCCGGGATGTGGGCGACGGGGACTTCGCGGCCGTCCACCAGCAGGGCGCCCACCTCGGTGAGGGGGACGCCGAGGGACTCGATGACGTGGCCGAGCGTCGAGACGCCGTCGACGGCGAGCGGGTGGGTGCCGGCGCGCCGGGCGTGCGGGACGAACAGGGCCAGCTCGGGGGCGACTTCGACGTGGATCTCGGAAGCGTTCACCTGGTCAGGATGGCATGGGCGACGGCCGTGACCTCAGGGGTTTTCGGTGGGCAGGCCGTGCTCGATGACGTTCAGGGCGCGGTCGACGAGGGACTCGAAGTCGTCCTCGTGCTCGTTCTCCGCCCAGTACATCGAGGTCTCCATGAGCCCGCCGATGATCGACATCGCGTAGACCCGGACCTCCAGGCTCTGCGGGTCCCGGCCGGTGCGCTCGCCGATGGCCCGGCAGAGCATGCGGCCGGTCTCCGACATGCTCTCCATCATCCGGGAACGGACCGCCGGGACCTCGGCCATCAGCCGGGTGCGGAGCCGGGAGACCCGGAGGGGTTCCTTCATGCCCAGCTGGACCGCCCGGCGCATCACATGGCGGAGGGAGTCCGGCCACGGCTCGTCGCCGGGCCGGGACCGGAGCTCCTCCACCATGAGCGGGTCGTACTCGTCGGTGAGGACGATGTCCTCCTTGGTCGGGAAGTACCGGAAGACGGTCGACGGTGACACCTCGGCCCGCTCGGCGATCTGCTCGATCGTCGTGGCGTCGTAGCCCTGCTCCTCGACCAGTGCGTAGGTCGCGGAGCGGATGGCCTCGCGGGTCTTGATCTTCTTCCGTTCGCGCAGGCCGAGCCGGGGGTTGTCGGCGGCGGAGAGGGAGGTGTCTGGTGCCGTCATGCTGGTCATTGTCCGGCATCGGCGGTGGCGGAGGCCACGGCCGGGGACTCGTTCCCCTCGGTACGGCGGTCGGTCGGGGCGTTGGGCAGGAGCGCGGCGGCCGGCAGCGCGGTGGCGAGTGCGGCGATGCCGCAGACCAACAGGACCAGGCCCATGCCGTGGACGTACGAGGCGTTCGCCGAGGCGACGAGGTGGGTCGAGCCGGTCTTCCCGGCGACCAGGTGGGCGGCGACGACGGACTCGCCGGCGGTGTGGCCGAGCGGGGCGGGCAGGCCGGTGATGTCCAGGCGGTCGCGGAAGGCGCCGGCCAGCAGGCTGCCGAGCAGGGCGATGCCGATGGCGCCGCCGACCTGGCGCAGGGTCATCAGCAGCCCGGAGCCGCTGCCGGCCCGGTCCGCGGGCAGGGCGGCGAGCGCGCCGTCCATCGAGGGGACGACGGAGAAGCCGAAGCCGAGGCCCGCGACGGAGAGCCACAGCGCGGTGAAGCCGTAGCCGTCGTGGACGGTCGTACGGCTGCCGAGGAGGGCGGCGAAGGCGAGGACGACCAGGCCCGCGGCGACCACGGCCCGGGCCCCGAAGCGTTCGACGAGCGGCTGCGCGGCCCGCGCGGCGATGATCAGGCCGCCCATCATGGGCAGCATGCGCAGGCCGGTGCCGAAGGCGTCGTTGCCGAGGACCGCCTGGAGGTAGGGCGGCAGCACGAACATCAGGCCGGAGAGCACGAACATCACCAGGGTCGCCGCGGACGCGTTCAGCAGGAAGCCGCGGTGGGTGAGCAGCGCCATGTCGAGCATGGGGCGCTCGACCTGGCGTTCGCGCAGCACCAGGGCCCCGACGAGGACCACGGCGAGGGCGAACAGGGCCAGGACCAGCGGGTCGCCCCAGCCGCGGTCGGGGGCCTCGATGATCGCGTAGATCAGGGCGCCGAGGCCGGTCGCGGTGAGCACGGTGGACAGGACGTCGACCTTCGGGGAGGCGGGGTCGCTGGTCTCCGGGAGCAGGAAGACGCAGGCGGCGACGCCGATGGCGACCATCGGCACGTTGATCAGGAAGACCGAGCCCCACCAGAAGTGGTTGAGCAGCCAGCCGCCGATGATCGGGCCGAGCGGCAGACCGAGCGCCGAGGCGGCGGAGACGATGCCGACGGCACGGGTGCGCTCGGCCGGGCCGAACAGCGAGGGCAGCACGGACATCGCCAGCGGCATGACCAGGGCCGCGCCGACGCCCATCACGGTGCGGGCGGCGATCACCCAGTTCACGTCGCCGGCGAGGGCGCCGATCACCGAGCCGCCCAGGAAGATCACCAGACCGGTGACGAGCATCCGGCGGCGGCCGAAGCGGTCGCCGAGCAGTCCGGCCGGGAGCATCAGCGAGGCGAAGACGACGACGTACGCGTCGGCCATCCACTGCTGCTGGCTGGTGGTGGCGCCGAGCTGCTCGGCCATGGTCGGCAGCGCCACGTTGAGGATCGTGGTGTCGAAGCCGAGCACCAGCATGCTCGCGACCAGGGCGCCCAGCGCCCACCAACGGCGGGGGTCGAGACGTGTCTCTTCGGTATGAGTGACAGTAGCCATGAAATGAGAGTAGCTCTCAAAATCGAGGGACTGTCAATGGGGAGTCGATGTCAGGGCATGAAAAAGTGGCCACGGCTGGGGAGCCGTGGCCACTCGGAGGAGGGGTGGGGGAGCTACGCGTGCTGGTACGCCACCAGGGAGATCCCCACGTAGTGGACGACGAACGCGGCCAGCGTGAGGGAGTGGAAGACCTCGTGGAAGCCGAAGTAGCGCGGGGACGGGTTGGGGCGCTTGATGCCGTAGATCACGCCGCCCGCGCTGTAGAGCAGGCCGCCCACGATCACCAGGACCAGCACGGCGATGCCGCCGGTGCGCATGAAGTCGGGCAGGAAGAAGACCGCCGCCCAGCCCATCGCTATGTAGCAGGGCGTGTACAGCCAGCGCGGGGCGCCGACCCAGAACACCCGGAAGACGATGCCCGCGGCCGCCGCGCCCCAGATGCCCCACAGCAGCCACTGCCCCTTCGCTCCGGGCAGGAGCAGCATGGTCAGGGGCGTGTAGGTGCCGGCGATGATCAGGAAGATGTTGGCGTGGTCGAGTCTGCGCAGGATGCCGTCCATGCGCGGGCTCCAGTCGCCCCGGTGGTACAGCGCGCTGACGCCGAACAGCAGGCAGGCCGTCAGGGCGTAGATCCCGCAGGCGATCCGGCCGCGCGGTGAGTCCGCGAGGGCGGTGAGGACGAGTCCCGCGATGAGTACGGCCGGGAACATGCCCAGGTGCAGCCAGCCGCGCAGCTTGGGCTTGACCTGTTGTGACAGGGAGGAGAGCGCGGCGGGGGCGGACGCAGTCATGCACCGCATCGTACCTACGGAACCGTAGGTTACGGGTCGGTCTCGCTCGATGACCTTGCCGGAGTGGCCATCGTCTCATGTCTCCCCGGCGCCTGGGTGGTACGTGGGCCCCGCATGGACGGGTGAGGGCAAAAAGATCTCAAGTTGAACTCAATGTGGACGCAAAGAAGCGCAGGAAAACACGGAAACCGTGGTGTTCCTCACGTCGCTCATCTGTGACTCCCTCTGGACAGATGGGTGATCGAGTCGGAGGATCAAATGAGTGCGGTCGGCACCGGATGAGCGGCTACGAAGCATCCGGGTCGCGGCCCCCACGGGGCAATGAGGTCCTCAGCGGACCAAAAAGATCAAAAAAACCCTCATTTAGGAGCAATCGTGGCGCGCGACATCGCGGCTCCCACCACCGTCATCCCCACCAACCATCAGGAACTGATCTCGTGGGTCAACGAGATCGTCGAACTGACGCAGCCGGACAGCGTGGTCTGGTGTGACGGATCCGAGGCCGAGTACGAGCGACTGTGCGAAGAGCTCGTGGCGAAGGGCACCTTCAAGAAGCTCGACCCGATCAAGCGCCCCCACTCCTACTACGCGGCCTCCGACCCGACCGATGTCGCCCGGGTCGAGGACCGCACCTTCATCTGCTCCGAGCAGGAGAAGGACGCGGGCCCGACCAACCACTGGAAGGATCCCGCGGAGATGCGGGAGATCTTCTCCGGTGAGCAGGGCCTGTTCCGCGGCTCGATGAAGGGCCGGACGATGTACGTCGTCCCGTTCTGCATGGGCCCGCTGGGCTCGCCGCTCTCCGCGCTCGGCGTGGAGATCACCGACTCCGCGTACGTCGCCGTCTCCATGCGCACGATGACGCGCATGGGCCAGGCGGTCCTCGACGAACTCGGTGACGACGGCTTCTTCGTGAAGGCCGTGCACACCCTGGGCGCCCCGCTCGCCGAGGGCGAGGCGGACGTCCCCTGGCCGTGCAACCGGACCAAGTACATCTCGCACTTCCCCGAGTCGCGCGAGATCTGGTCCTACGGCTCCGGCTACGGCGGCAACGCCCTGCTCGGCAAGAAGTGCTACGCCCTGCGCATCGCGTCGGTGATGGCACGCGACGAGGGCTGGCTCGCCGAGCACATGCTGATCCTCAAACTGACGCCCCCGCAGGGCGAGTCGAAGTACGTCGCCGCCGCCTTCCCGAGCGCCTGCGGCAAGACCAACCTCGCCATGCTGGAGCCCACCGTCTCCGGGTGGACCGTCGAGACCATCGGCGACGACATCGCCTGGATGCGGTTCGGCGAGGACGGCCGCCTCTACGCGATCAACCCCGAGGCCGGCTTCTTCGGCGTCGCGCCCGGCACCGGTGAGCACACCAACGCCAACGCGATGAAGACGCTGTGGGGCAACGCGGTCTTCACCAACGTCGCCCTCACCGATGACGACGACATCTGGTGGGAGGGCATGACGGAGGAGACTCCGGCCCACCTCACGGACTGGAAGGGCAACGACTGGACGCCGGGTTCCGAGACCCCGGCCGCCCACCCCAACGCCCGCTTCACCGTGCCCGCCGCGCAGTGCCCGATCATCGCGCCGGAGTGGGAGGACCCGAAGGGCGTGCCGATCTCGGCGATCCTCTTCGGCGGCCGCCGCGCCACCGCCGTACCGCTGGTGACCGAGTCCTTCGACTGGAACCACGGTGTCTTCCTGGGCGCCAACGTGGCCTCCGAGAAGACCGCCGCCGCCGAGGGCAAGGTCGGCGAGCTGCGCCGCGACCCGTTCGCGATGCTGCCGTTCTGCGGCTACAACATGGGCGACTACATGGCCCACTGGATCGACGTGGCCAAGGACAAGGACCAGGCCAAGCTGCCGAAGATCTACTACGTCAACTGGTTCCGCAAGAACGACGCGGGCAAGTTCGTCTGGCCCGGCTTCGGCGAGAACTCCCGCGTCCTGAAGTGGATCGTGGAGCGGCTGGACGGCAAGGCGGCGGGCGTGGAGACGCCGATCGGTGTGCTGCCGACCCGGGAGGCCCTCGACACCAACGGGCTCGACCTCGCCGACAGCGACCTCGACTTCCTGCTGACCGTCGACAAGGAGGTCTGGCGGGAGGAGGCGGCGCTCGTTCCCGACCACCTCAACACCTTCGGCGAGCACACGCCGAAGGAGCTGTGGGACGAGTACCGGTCGCTGGTCGAGCGCCTGGGCTGAGTCCCGTACGAAGGACTCCGCGGCCGGTTGGGGGATGTGCCCTGACCAGCGATCGTCACGACCGGCCGCGGTGTGAACCGGCGAGGCCGCGCACAACGGCGTGTGCGGCCCACGGGCCTGCCGTCACCTGCTCCGTTCGCCTTGACGGTCGCGGGGACGGCAGGCCTTCGCCTGTGTGGGTGGGGCCCGGTCGCCCGCCCGGCTGATTTCCTGCGGCCGGTGGGCGCAAGGCGGCTCGTGGCGAGCCGACCCGGGGACCGGTGCCGGAACGCTGGCGGCCGTGATCACACCATATGTTCGGTCGTTCACACCTGGTGTTCGATCGCTCACGGTCCGCGCCGGAACCGTGACGGCCGCCCTCCTGGCGCTCGTCCTGGCCCTGCCCGGCACCGCGGTCGCCGCCCCCGGCGACCTGGACACGGGCTTCGGCAACGGCGGCACGGTCCTCACCGACGTCGGCTCCTCCGCCGACGACTCGGTACCGGAGAGCGACTTCGCGCTGACCCGGCACAACCCCGACGGCACCCTGGACCCGGGCTTCGGGGGCGACGGCAAGGTCACCACCCCCATCAACAACATGATCACGGACGGCGACCTCCAGTGGAGCGAGGCCCACGCCGTGGCGCTGCAGCCCGACGGCAAGATCGTGGTGGCGGGCGAGGTCGGCTCCACCCGCGGTGTCCGGTCCGCCCGTGCTGCGGCACACGGTGGCGAGGTCGCTCGATCGGGTGACGCATGGTGAACGTACGGTGGGCAGTCGGACGCGTGTGTAAGTTCGGTGATCGTGAAGCTGGTGATGCAGGTCCGATTGCTGCCGACGCCCGTGCAGGCGGCGGCGCTGGAGGCGACCCTGCGTGCCTGCAATGAAGCGGCAACCTGGGCCAGCGGCGTTTCGAGAAGGACGTGAAGAACAACTTCGCGCTTCGCAAGCACACCTACAGTGAGATCAAGGCCCGCTGGGGGCTGGGCGCGCAGGCAGCCCAGCACGTCATCAAGAAGACCTGCGACGCGTACGCCACACTCAAGGCGAACCTGAAGGCCGGCTACCTGGGCAGGCCCGGCTCGAAGCGGTATCGCAGGGCTGTGGAGAAGCCGGTCGCCTTCCGTCCGCAGGGCGCGCAGCCTTACGACGACAGGATGCTGTCCTGGCAGATCGACCGGCGCCGGATCTCGATCTGGACTACCGCCGGGCGGATCAAGGACGTGGCGTTCATCGCCTCGCCGGAGCAACTGGCCACGCCGGCGCTCTACCGCAGAGGCGAGTCTGACCTGGTGTGGCGGGACGGCATGTGGTTCCTCAACGCCACCTGCGAGGTGCCCGAAGCGCCACCGAACACCGATCCGGTGGACTTCCTCGGCATCGACCTGGGCATCGTCAACATCGCCACCACCAGCGACGGTGGCATCATGGCCGGACGCGAACTTAACCGCATCCGCACCCGGGCGCGCACGCTCCGCGCCAAGCTGCAGAAGAAGAACACCCCGTCCGCCAAGCGACGTCTGAAGAAACGGCGGCGCAAGGAAGCACGGCGGGCACGGGACATCAACCACAAGATTGCCAAGTATGTGGTGGCCGAGGCAATGGGGGTACCTCCCACGCCCTTAAGGCAGTGGGGGAGCACCGGTCGTGGGATTGCCCTGGAAGACCTGACGGGCATCCGTGAACGGGTACGGCTTCGAAAGCCCCAACGGGCCACCCACTCCAGCTGGGCCTTCGCCCAGCTGGGGCAGTTCATCGCGTACAAGGCCCGCCGTGCGGGGGTGCCCGTGGTGTATGTCGATCCGGCATACACCTCCCGCACCTGCGCTGAGTGCGGGTACGTCGACAGGGCGAATCGGGTGAGTCAGGCCTGGTTCGCCTGCCGGTCCTGCGGATTCGTTGATCACGCAGACCGGAACAGCTCCCGCAACATCCGCGCCCGTGCGTGGGAGTTGTGGCGACGCGGGGCGCAGTCAACCGCCCCAGAACCACTCCCCGAACCGGGGCGTGGGACAGGACGCAAACGCAGCACCGCCACCAGTGGCGCCCGTTGTGCAAGCCCGGGACTAGTCCAGGGGTGTTGACTTGTTGCGGTCCTCCAGATACCGGGTGTGCGTCTCCTGGCGGCGGGCCTCGGCGTCCCTGAGGTCGGCCGCCAGCCGTTCCGCCTCCTCCTTCAGGAGGGCCAGCTGGCGCTCCAGGTGCCGCTCCGGCGGCTCCTGCCCGGGGGCCAGGCGCGTCCACCACCGGGTGCGGACGAAGCTGTCGACCGCCTCCGGGATGTCCTGCCGTACCGTCCGCGACAGGACATGGACGCTCTCCGGGTCCTGGGCGAGCAGCTCGGCGGGCCGGCCGGGATCGAGCAACGCCGTCAGCAGGTCCGTCAGTTCCGCCAGCCGCGCCTCGGTCGAGGCCGGCAGGCCCACCTCCGCCAGATAGGTCTCCAGCTTGCGGAAGTCCGCCCGCACCTCGCCCAGCTGGGCGGACGGGGTCGGGAACTCCGGCAGCGGCGGGCGTTCCGGCGGGGCGATCAGCGCGCCCGCGCCGTACAGGCCCGCCACCACGACCGGCCAGTACGTGCCCGCCACCCCGGTGAAGGTCAGGACCAGGCCGACGAGTCCGGCCGCGCCGCCCGTGAGGTTCTTCCGGGACTCGAGGTAGGCGAGGACCCCATGGGTCTTATTGGTAGCCACGGATCTCCTCGAAGGCGCCGTCCAGGGAGCCCTGCTGCGCGTCGAAGAGACGGCCGCCGGTCAGGGTGGCGATGTGCTGGAGTTCGGCGCGGGAGGAGTCGCCGAAGAGGATGGGGAAGACGGGGATCTGCTGCCGGTCGGCGGAGAGCTTGTTGTAGAAGGCGTCGAAGTCACCGACCTTGGCGCCCGTGGTGTTCTCGCCGTCGGTCATCAGCACGATCGACGTGAAGGTCTCCTGGGAGGGGTTCAGCTGCGCGTACGCCTTCTCCAGGGAGGTGTAGATGGCCGTGTTGCCGTCGGCGTGCAGGGCGTCGGTGTCCTTGCGGATCGCGGCGAGGTCGGACTTGTCGTCGACCACGTGGGTGCTGACGCTCTTCACGTCCGAGCCGAACGGCATCAGGGTGACCTCCTCGCGGTCGCGGAAGTCACCGGTGAGGCCGGTGAGGGCGGCTTTCAGGCGGGAGAGGCGGTCGCCCTCCATCGAGCCCGAGGTGTCCAGGACGTAGACGGTGCGGGAGGGCCGGCGCAGGTCGTTCTCGTAGGCGGAGATGAGCCCGTCGGCCACCGACTGGCTGCCGGGGAAGGGGAGTTCGCGGCGGCGGCTGGTGTCGAGGCCGGCGGCCGGCGGGACGGCGGCCACCACCGGGCGGCGGTGCGTGGTGTCCGTGATGAGTTTCTGCACGGCCGCGGTGCGCAGGTCCTCCGTCACCCGGCGGACGTCCTCGCGGGTCGCCGAGGAGGTCGAGGCCAGGGAGGAGAGCGGGTAGTCGGCGGTGACCACACCGTCGGTCGGACGGATCACCGTCAGGCCGGGGATCTCCTGGAGGACCGACTCGTAGTTGAGCAGCGCGTCGACGTTGCCGCGCCGCTTGTAGGCCGAGGCCAGCCAGCCGGAGGAGCCCGAGGTCAGGGTCTGGCCCTGGAAGAACTTCTTCAGCCGGGGCGTCGCCTTGGTGACGTCGTCGTCCGTGAGCGCCGACTGGGCGCCGGAGAGCGCGGAGGCCACCGAGACCAGCGTGGAGAAGCCGGAGTTGGAGCGGGCCGGGTCGGTCATGCCGTACGTCAGTCTGCCCGCCTCGACGGCCTGCTCGACCTGGGACCAGGTGACGGCGGCCGGCTTCCAGCCCAGCGACCGGACGGTGGCCGTCTTCACGCCGATCGCGACCGGACTGGACATGATCGAGGTCTCGGAGACGACCTTCTTCGCCGCCTGAGGGCGCAGCCGCAGGTAGTCGTCGGAGGACAGCCACAGCGCGTCGTACCTGCCGTCGACCTTCCCCTTGGCCAGCAGGTCGACGGCGTCCAGGGTGCCCATGTAGGTCGGGCGGATGGTTACCCCGGTGTCCTTGCGGACGCGGTCGAACACGGCGGTCATGTCGCTGAGTTCGGAGGAGGCGAGGACCCGCAGGGTGCCCGCCTTGGGGGCCGTGGAGTCGTCGTCGCCGTGGTCCTCGGGGGTGCAGCCCGCCAGGACGACGGCCGCCGTCGCGAGGAGGGCGGAAAGGGCGTGGAGCGTGCGTCTGTTCATGCGAGGCCGCCCTCCAGCGCGCCCTTCGCCCGGCTGCGCTCCAGGTAGGCGCTCGCCTGCTGGAGTTCGTCCGTGAGGGACTGCACGGTGTTCGCCATCACCTCGGTCGCCTGCACCTTGTAGGTGTCGATGGTGTCGAGGGTGCGGTAGATCTGCTGGAAGGCGGCGCGCAGGGTCTCGGCGCCGACCGCCGGGTCGGCCGCGATCCGCTGGATCTCGCCGCTCTGCGTGGCGAGCATCTCGGCGTTGCCGCGGATCAGGTCCTCCGTCGTCCCGCGCAACGCGTTGACCTGCTCGATGACCTTTTTCTGGTTGTCGAGCGCGGAGGCCAGCATCACCGAGATGCGCAGGGCGGACACGGTGGTGGTGGCGGCCCGCTCGACGCCCTTGATCAGCTCGTCGTTGTTGCGGCGTACGACGTCCATCGCCAGGTAGCCCTGCGCGGAGACCGCGAGTTGGGTGAGCAGGTCCTGGTGCTTCTGCCGGACCGGGAAGAGCACGTCCGCGCGGACGGCGTCGGCCTCCTGGGGGTCCGTGAGCCGGACGATGTGCTGCTCCACGGCGGTGTCCAGGGTCTGGGTGAGGACCACGTACTCCTGGAGCTTGCCCATGGTCTCCCAGAGCCGGACCCGCTCGGTCTGCAACGCGGCGTTGTCACGGCGGAGTTCGTCCTGCCCGCCGCGCAGCGACCCCACGATCTTGTTCAGCGTGCCCTGCGCGGTGGCGTATTTGGCGACGTGGTCGCGGAGCTTGTTGCCGCCGGGCAGCCGGGAGAGGAACGTGCGGCCCTTGCTCGCGGGCAGGTCGCGCGGGTCCAGGTCCTCGACGACCCGGCGGAGTTCGACGAGCGAGCCGGCCACCTTGGTCTGGGCGTCGCCGCCCTTGTCGGGCAGGCTGCGCACCGCGCGTTCCAGCATGCGGTTGGACTGCGAGGCGGCGGTGCGCATCTCGCCGGCGCCGAGGCCGGTGATCTCGCCGACCTTGCTCGCGAACTCCGGTGACCGGGCGTCCAGGGCGGCGAGGTCCCGGACGTAGCCGGCGGCCTTGTGCGCCATGTCCGCACGGACGCTGTCCTCCACGGGCACCAGTCCGCCGGCCTTCTCCCGCGGTACGGGCGCGACGGCCTCGGGCGGGGTCAGGGTGAAGACGTCCTCGCCGCTGAGGGTGGGCGCGTGTTCACCGCCGCTCGGTGTCATCTTGTCGAAGTTGCTCACAGGATCCCCCCGTCAGCCGCGCGCCCGGCGGGCCATCTCGTGCAGCACCGCGGAGGTGGGCACGGGCGCCTGCCGGACGCCGGTCAGTGTCTGGTTGAGGTAGGCGGCGTGGTCGGCGGTGGCCCTGACGAACTCGGCGGAGTCGCCCTGGGGCCGGAAGCCGTGCTTGACGGCGAGCTTGCGCAACGTCGGGTCGGTGCTGAGGAGTTGGCCGAGCCCCCGGCCGGCGTCGTCCAGCGGCACGATCGTGTGGTCGCTGTTGACCGTGGTGTCCGGGTAGAGGACCACGAGGTCGTCGGCGCCGTGCTGTTCGGCGAGCAGCGACACCACCTGCGACTCGTACAGGCACACCAGCGGGTTGCCGGCGCCGCTGATGAAGTCCCGGAACACCGAGTCGCTGCTGGGCTGCTGGGCGCCCTGGACGCTGACGAGCTTGTGCAGCAGCGGGGCGGTCCTCGCGACCTCGGCGGTGCTCGCCACCACCCGGCCGCCGTTGGCGACATAGGAGGCGGCGGCCAGGTAGAGGGCACCGGAGTTGGAGGTCTCGGGGTCGGTGCTGGTGATGTACAGCGTCCCGGTCAGCTCTCCGTGCGCCTTGGCCCCCTTCAGCTGCTGCCAGGTGCGGTCGTGCTCGGCCGCGGCCAGGTAGGCGCTCATCTTCAGGGTGCCCTTGCCCTTGCCGTCGAGGACGGCGAGCCCGTTGGCGGCGAGCACCTCGGCCGCGCTGCGGTGGGCCACCACCACGAGGGGCGAGTAGAAGGGCCGGGGGAGGGGCTGGCGGGCGTGGTACTTCTCGGCCAGCTGGTCGGCGGGTGCCGAACTGGACGGGAAGGCGAAGTCGTAGCCCTTCAGGTCCAGGTCCTCCATGGCCCAGGACCCCGACGCCTCCGTCTTCACGGTGTAGCCCTTGGCGGCGAGGGCCTTCACCACATCGGGATCGGCGAAGAAGTCCGACTTCTCCGAACCGATCACACCGCGCACGGTCTTCGTTGCCGTGCCCTTGTCATCCCCATGTCGGCCTGCGACGACGGCAGCCACCACGCCACCGATCAGCAGCACCGCCAGGATGATTCCCGCGATACGTCTCACGCGGGGGAGCGTGCTCACGGAACCCCACGTTCCTGGGCGTCCGGGGTGAACGGGGGGTGAATCGGACGTCCCGGATTACAACGGGGGGACGAGGATCGAGCAGAGGTGCGCCGACCGCGCGGGCCACCGGGGGGCGCGGGAGGTCAGGAGGGTATGGCAACCCGGTCCGCGCGTCGCTGCGGGAGCGCGCGGACCGGGGCCGTTCGGGGGTGCGGGCGGGGGGTGCCCGCTGGGGTGTTGCGGGTCAGCCGGCGGTGGTGAGTTCCGTCGCCGCCGCGTGTGCGTCCATGCGCTCCGCGGCGAGGATCGCCGCCGCGGTGTCGGCGCGGGACGCCGCGACCACCAGGGCCCGGCCCGCGAGTGCGTGGGCGCGCTCGTGGAGCGCGGCCGGCTGCCCGACCGCCGCCGGCGCGCGGACCGGGGTCCGTCCGCCCCGCAGCCGGGCCACCTGCTCGGCCAGCCGGGTCGCGGCCGCGTCGAGGTCGGTGGACGGCGTGCGGGAGCGCAGCTCGTCGGTGACGGCGAGCAGTGCCGCGAGATGTCCCGCGAGCTGGATGTCCAGCTCCTCCTCGCGCGTGCGGTGCGGGAAGTCGGAAGGGGCGCCGGCCATCGTGCTGTGCACCGACTTGGTGCGGATCGGTTCGTACATGGGAGATGGCCTCCTGTGCTGTGACAGGAAACCATCCTAGCTTAGATCTCGTCTAAAGTTGACCCGTGTCACGGTCGGTGGCCCGGCGGCTACCTATGGCTGGCCGTACCCGTCCAGGAACCGGCCGATCCGGGTGATCGCGTCCCGCAGGTCGCCCACCGTCGGCAGGGTCACCACCCGGAAGTGATCCGGCTCCGGCCAGTTGAAGCCGGTGCCCTGGACGACCATGATCTTCTCCTGCCGCAGCAGGTCCAGGACCATCTGCCGGTCGTCCTTGATCTTGAAGACCTGGGGGTCGAGCCGCGGGAAGAGATAGAGGGCGCCCTTGGGGCGGACACAGCTCACGCCCGGGATCTGGGTGAGCAGCTCGTAGGCCGTGTCCACCTGCTCCTTCAGCCGCCCGCCCGGCAGGACCAGGTCGTTGATCGTCTGGCGCCCGCTGAGCGCGGCCACGACACCGTGCTGGCCGGGCATGTTCGCGCACAGCCGCATGTTCGCGAGGATCGTCAGGCCCTCGATGTAGGAGTCGGCGTGCGCGCGGGGGCCGGAGATGGACATCCAGCCGACCCGGTAGCCGGCCACCCGGTACGCCTTGGACATGCCGTTGAAGGTGAGGGTGAGCAGATCGGGGGCGACCTTGGCGGTCGGGGTGTGCGTGGCGCCGTCGTAGAGGATCTTGTCGTAGATCTCGTCCGAGCAGACCAGCAGGTTGTGGCGGCGGGCGATGTCGGTCAGCCCGCGCAGCATCGCCTCGTCGTACACCGCGCCCGTCGGGTTGTTCGGGTTGATGACGACGATCGCCTTGGTGCGGTCGGTGACCTTGCGCTCTATGTCGGCGAGGTCGGGCATCCAGTCTGCCTGCTCGTCGCAGCGGTAGTGCACGGCGGTGCCGCCGGAGAGGGAGACCGCCGCGGTCCACAGCGGGTAGTCCGGCGCCGGTACGAGGACCTCGTCGCCGTCGTCCAGCAGGCCCTGCATCGCCATCACGATCAGCTCGGAGACGCCGTTGCCGATGAAGACGTGCTCGACGTCGGTCTCGATGCCGATGGTCTGGTTGTGCATGACGACCGCGCGCCGGGCGGCCAGCAGGCCCTTCGCGTCGCCGTAGCCGTGTGCCGAGGAGACGTTGCGGAGGATATCCTCCAGGATCTCCGGCGGGCACTCGAAGCCGAAGGCGGCCGGGTTCCCGGTGTTCAGCTTGAGGATGCGGTGCCCCGCGGCCTCGAGCCGCATCGCCTCCTCGAGAACCGGTCCCCGGATCTCGTAACAGACATTGGCGAGCTTGGTCGACTGGATCACCTGCATGCCGCTGAGCTTACGGGGAGGTAACACGCGCCGTGTCGTGTTTTCCGACACGTGAGACACGGGCGTGGTGCGCGCGGGGCCCTGCCGGGGTCCCGCCGGGGTGCCGGTGAGGCGTCGGTGCGGCCCGGCGGTTTGGCCTGTTATCGCCGGTAGCTGTCTCAAAGGCTCCTCCCCTCCCTACAATCCGCGTCCATGCCGAGACCTGCCGAGGACGAGACCGGGGCGCCCAGCGTCTACCAACCCCAGGGCGAACCGGCCCCCCCGTACGGCGAGTACCGGGACCCCGCGTCCGCGCACGGCTGGCTCAACGCATACGACGAGACGCGCGAACTGCCCCGGATCGCCTCCACCGCTCCGCAACCGGGCCGCGCGGACCGGCGGCGGGCGGCCCGCGACACGGCCGCCCGGCGCTCCAGGCGCGTGGCGGTCGCCGTGGGGGCGGTGGGTGCCGCGTCCGTGGCCGCGCTGATCGCCGGCTTCGCCCTCTCCTCGTCGCCCGACGGCACCCAGGGAGAGCAGGACCGTACCGGGCACGCGACGGACGGGTCCTCGACGCGGGCGCAGGCGCCGGAGGGGGGTCCGGGCAGCGCGTCCGCCGCCTCGCCCTCGGTGAAGTCGGCCGCGCCGGTCGCGCGGACCCCCTCGGCCCGGGCCACCACGCCGACGGCCGCGGCCTCCACGGCCGGGGCGTCCGCGTCGGCGAGCGGCTCGCCGAGCGCCACCTCGACCCGCGGTGCGAGTACGACGCCGACGCCGACCGCCACCGCGGCGACGTCGGCCCCGACCTATCCGGGGCACGGCTGGGGGCACGGGCGGGGCGGCGGCGGCAGGTCCCACTAGCGGGCCGTACGGAAATCCGCCAACGCCGGGCCGGAAACAACTCCTTGCTCTCGCGGCCTGTTGTGCTGAGAATGCACATGACAAAAACAACGGGTGGCCGGAAGATCTCCGGTCACCTCGTCGTATAGAGGGGACCCCCACATGAACAAGCCTCTCGTCGCCGCGCTCGCCTCCCTGGCCATCACCGGGATCGGCACGGCACCGGCGGTCGCCGCACCGCAGGCCAAGGCGGCCGCGGCGGTGACCGTCAACTTCGCGGGCACCGTCTCGCTCAGCAACTGCTCCGGCTCCGTCATCCGCTTCCCGAACTCCGCGGACACCGACCCGGCCCTGGTGCTGACCAACGGCCACTGCCTGGAGACCGGCTTCCCGGACCCCGGCGAGGTCATCACCGGCCAGTCCTCCAGCCGTACCTTCGGACTGCTGAACTCCTCCGGCACCCGTGTCGCCACGCTCCGCGCCAACCAGGTCGTCTACTCGACGATGACCGACACGGACGTCACGATCTACCGCACCACCACGACGTACGCGGCGATCAAGAGCTCCTACGGCATCAGCCCGCTGACCGTCAGCGACACCCACCCGACCGCCGGCACCGCCATCAAGGTCGTCTCCGGCTACTGGAAGACGATCTACAGCTGCAACATCGACGGGTTCGTGTACCGGCTGAAGGAGGGCGACTGGACCTGGAAGGACTCGGTCCGTTACACCTCCGCGTGCAACACGATCGGGGGGACCTCGGGGTCGCCGGTGATCGACACCACCACCGGGCAGGTCGTCGCCGTCAACAACACGGGCAACGAGGACGGGGAGCGGTGCACCGTCGACAACCCGTGCGAGGTGGACCAGAACGGGACCGTGACGGTGCGGCAGGGGATCAACTATGCCGAGGAGACGTACAACATTCCGGCGTGCTTCACGACGGGGAATGCGCTGAACCTGAGCGCGAGTGCGTGCACGTTGCCGAAGCCGTAGGGGGGTCCGGTTTTCGGGTGCGGGTTCGGTGGGGGCTGGTCGCGCCCACGCGGCGGAGCCGCACATCGATACAGCCCCGCGCCCCTAAAGGGGCGCTCTTCGTACCGCTCGTCCAGCCAGTACGTCCGTCCTGTGGCCGTCCTCGATCACGAAGCCGCCGTTGATCAGGACGTGGGGGATGCCTGTCGGTAGCCGGCGGGGCTCTTCGAACGTCGAGCCTGCCGCCACTGTCGTCGGGTCGAAGAGGACGAGGTCGGCGCGGTGGCCTTCGCGGATGAGGCCGCGGTCCGGTAGGCGGAGCCGGGCCGCGGGGCGGGAGGTGAGGTGGGCGACGCACTCCTCCAGGGGGAGGATGCCCAGGTCCCGTACGTAGTGGCCGAGGTAGTGCGGGAAGGTGCCGTAGGCCCGGGGGTGGGGCTTCGCGCCGTGCAGGATGCCGTCCGAGCCGCCGGTGTGGACGGGGTGGCGCATGATCGTGCGGACGTTCTCCTCGTGGCCCACGTGCTGGAGGATCGACGGAGCGAGGCGGTCCGCCAGCAGGAGGTGGCGGGCCGTCGTCCACGGGGTCTCGCCTCGCTCTCGCGCCGACTCCTCGACCGTACGGCCGACGAAGTCCGTCAGCGCCGGATCGGCCACGCCCGAGATCTCGATCGTGTCCCACTCGATGGGGACGCCGTGGCAGCCGTCGGAGCCGAGGGCCTCCAGATGGTGGCGGATGCGTTCGGATGTGTCGTCGTCCGCCAGGCGGGCCAGGGCCGCCTCCGGTCCGCCCTCGTTCGCCCAGCTCGGCAGCATCGCCGCGAGGGTGGTGCTGCCGGGGGTGTAGGGGTAGGTGTCGAGGGTGATGTCGGCGCCGGCGGCCAGGGCCTCGTCCAGGAGGGACAGCAGCTCGGGTGCCCGGCCCTTGTTCACGCCGAAGTTCATGGTGGCGTGGGCGAGATGGAGGGGGCAGTTCGCCTCTCGGGTGAGGGCCAGCATCTCCTCGTAGGCCTCGAGGGCTCCCGCGCCGTACGAGCGGTGGTGGGGGCAGTAGTAGCCGCCGTACTCCGCCACCACCCGGCACAGCTCGGTCAGTTCGGCGTCCTTGGCGTACATGCCGGGGGTGTAGGTCAGGCCGGAGGACAGGCCCACCGCGCCCTGTTCCAGGCCCTCCGCCACCAACTGCCGCATCCGGTCCAGCTCTTGTGGTGTCGCCTCGCGGTCCTCCCAGCCGACGGCGAGTGCGCGGACCGTGCCCTGGGGGATCAGATAGGCCGCGTTGACCGCGATGCCCCGGTCGAGACGGTCCAGGTACTCGCCGACCGACCGCCAGTCGAAGTCGATGTCGTCGCCGTGGCCGTTCCAGCCGGCGATCGCCCGGCGGACCTCGGCCAGGGTGCGGTCGTCGACCGGGGCGTACGACAGCCCGTCCTGCCCCAGGACTTCGAGGGTGACCCCCTGCGCGGCCTTGGCGCTGTGGTCGGGGTCGCGGAGCAGCGCCAGGTCGCTGTGCGCGTGCATGTCGATGAAGCCGGGGGAGAGGACCAGGCCCTCCGCGTCCAGTTCGCGCACCGCGCGCGGGCGCTGGCAGCCGGCCGCCGCGGCCTCCTTGACGATCGACACGATCCGGCCGTCGTCGACCACCACGTCCGCGCGGTAGGAGGGTGCGCCGCTGCCGTCGACGACGTCCGCGTCCCGGATGACCAGATCCTCCACTGGGCGCTCCCTAGAAGTAGGTGCGGATGTAGTCGACGACCGTTCCGTCCGCCTCCGCGACCGGGATCAGCTGCCACTTGTCGAACGAGGTGCACGGGTGGGACAGGCCGAGGCCCACCCAGTCCCCGACCTCCAGATCCGCCCCGGGAGCGGTGCGCAGCCAGGTGTGCTGGTCGGAGAGGCCGGTGACCTCGATGCCGGTCGCCGGGCGCTCGCCGCCCTCCCGGCGGACCACCTGGGCGAAGGGGAGGTGGAGGTCGTAGGCCGCGTCCCGCTTGCCCGCGTTGGCGAAGGCCTGCTCGGGGGAGGGACGGGAGACGACCTGGGCCCAGAGCCGGAAGGCCGGTTCCAGGGCGCCCTCCCCGGGGACCCGGTTGAAGGGGGTGATCTCGCGGTAGTGGCCGTCGTCGTGCGAGACGTACGCGCCCGAGCGCAGCAACTTCAGGACGGGGCGGGAGAGTTCGGGCACGGTGGCGAAGACGTCCGCCACCGCGTCGAACCAGGCGCTGCCGCCCGCGCTGACGACGATCTCGTCCGTCCCGGCGAACCGTCCGGCCCCGTCGAACTCCACGGCGAGCGCGACGAGGCGGCGCAGATAGGCGTGCACCCGGTCCGGGTCCGCCTGCGGCACCTCGCCCTCGTACCCGGCCACCCCCACCAGCCGCAGGGTCTCCGTCCCGGCCACCGCGTCGGCGACCGCCGCGCACTCCGCCTCCGTACGGACGCCGGTGCGGGCGCCCTCCCCTGCGGCCAGCTCGACGACCACGTCCACGGGACGCGAGGTCCCCTTCAGGGCCGCGTCCATCAGGCCGACCCCGCGCACGGAGTCGACGTAGCAGACGAAGCGGAAGTCCGCGTCCCGCTCCAGCTCGGCGGCGATCCAGCGGAGCGCCGGGGCGTCCACGAGCTCGTTGGCGAGGAAGACCCGGCGGGTGCCGAACGCCCGCGCCACCCGCACCTGGTGCGGCACGGCGAGGGTGATGCCCCACGCCCCGTGCTCGACCTGGCGCTGGAACAGCTGCGGGGCCATGGAGGTCTTGCCGTGCGGGGCGAAGGCGAGGCCGTGCCGTGCGGCGTACGTCTCCATCAGCGCGAGATTGTGCTCCAGGCGCTCGGCGGACAGGGCCAGCACCGGAGTGGCGAAGCCGTCGGAGAAGAGGTTGCGGCGCTGGGCGGCCAGCTCGCCGACGGTCAGTCCCTCGGCGTCCGGCGGAAGACCCTTGAAGCGGTGGTCCACGCGCTCCTCCGCGAGCCGCGCGAGCGCTTCGGTGCCGGGGTCGAGGGTCACGGAGCCTCCCTGATCGGGGTGGTTGCAGTATGTGCAACGTCCATTGCGTATATCGCTTACCGCTGTCTAACATCCACGCCAACGCCGGGTCAATGGAGCCCGCAACGACCCTTCCCCGACGACGAGGAGCCCGACCATCGTGAAGGCCACGGACGCGGTCGACGCCGTTGACGCACCGGACGTCGTCGCGCTCGGCGAGTCCATGGTCACCTTCCTGCCCAGCCGGCCGGGCCGCCTCGCGGACGTACCGTCCTTCGACCGTGCGATCGGCGGCGCCGAGTCCAACGTGGCCTGCGGGCTGGCTGCCGCCGGCCACGCGGTGCGGTGGGTCAGCCGGGTCGGGGCGGACGGGTTCGGCGACCACCTGGTCGAGACGGTCGCGTCGTACGGCGTCGACGTCTCGTACGTGGACCGCGATCCGGCCCGTCCGACGGGGGTGTACTTCCGTACGGCGGAGGACCGGACGACGGACGCGCACGAGGTGGCGTACTACCGGGCGGGGTCGGCGGCGTCGGTGATGTCGGTGGCCGACGTGGACCTGGCGGCGGCGCGTGCGGGGCGGATCCTGCATCTGTCGGGGATCACGGCGGCGCTGTCGGAGGGCTGCCTGGGGCTGCTGCGCGAGCTGACGGCTCCCGCCGGGGGGCGGCCGGTGGTGTCGTTCGACGTGAACCACCGGCCGGGGCTGTGGACCGGTTCCGGCGGCGCGGAGGTGCTGTTGGAACTGGCTCGGCGGGCCGACATCGTCTTTGTGGGGGAGGACGAGGCGGAGCTGGCGTGGGGGGTGACGGGAGGGCCGTCGGCGGTCCGGGAACTGTTGCCGGAGCCGGGGGTATTGGTGGTCAAGGAGGGGGCGAAGGGGGCGACGGCGTTTCAGCGGGGTGGTGCGGGCGGTGCGTCGGCCGCGGGCGGGTGGGGGCTGGTCGCGCAGTTCCCCGCGCCCCTTGCGGGGCGCAGCGGCACCCCGCAAGCGCGGGCGAGCGAAACCCCGCCCCCGGCCGACCCTCACGGCACCTTCGAACCCGCCCCCGCCGTCGACGTCGTAGCGACCGTCGGTGCAGGGGACGCCTTCGCCGCCGGATTCCTCTCCGGCGCCCTGCGCGGACTGCCCGTACGGAAGGGACTCCGGCTCGGGCATCTCTTCGCCGCCGCCGCCCTCACCACCCCCGCCGATCTCGCCCCGCCGCCCGCCCGCGACACCACCGACCGCCTGATCGGTCTCGACGACGCCGCGTGGGAGAGACTTCGACTCGGCCCCGGCTGGACGCAAGCCGGTATGGCCGAACAGGAGGTACGCACCCCATGAGCCAGACCGTCGACCGAGCGCTCAGCATCCTGCCCCTGCTCGCGGAGGGCCCCGCCGACCTCGGCCGGGTCGCCGACCGCCTCGGCGTGCACAAGTCGACCGCGCTGCGGCTGCTGCGCACCCTCCACGAACACGGCCTGGTCTACCGCCAGTCCGACCAGCGCTACCGCCTCGGCGCCCGGCTCTTCGCCCTCGCCCAGGAGGCGATGGAGAACCTCGACATCCGCGAGATCGCCCACCCCCACCTGGCCCGCCTCAACTCGGCCTGCGGACACACCGTGCACCTCGCCGTGTTCGAGGAGGGCGAGGTCCTCTACATCGACAAGGTCGAGAGCCGCTACCCGGTGCGCATGTACTCGCGGATCGGCAAGCCCGTCGCCATCACCGTCGCCGCCGTCGCCAAGCTGCTCCTCGCCGACCTGCCCGAGCCCGAGCGGCGGGCCCTCACCGACAAGCTCGACTACCCCATGTACACGGCCCGTTCGACCCCCACCGCGGAGGCCTTCCGCAAGGAACTGGCCCGGGTGCGCGAACAGGGCTGGGCCACCGACCTCGGCGGCCACGAGGAGTCCATCAACTGCGTGGCCGCACCGATCCGCGGTGCCGACGGGCGCGTCGTCGCCGCGATGTCGGTCTCCGCGCCCAACGTCGTCGTCACCGCCGACGAACTCCTCACCCTGCTCCCGCAGGTGCGCCGTACGGCGGACGCGATCAGCGGCGAGTACTCAGGCAGAACCCCGATCAAGGAAGCCGGCAACTGATGACCGAGAAGATCGCCCTCACCCCCACGACCCACACCACCCCGCCCGCGAAGTTCTCGCACGGGGTGAAGAAGGGCAACATCCTCCAGGTCGCCGGCCAGGTCGGTTTCCTGCCGGCCGAAGAGGGCAAGCCCCCGACCCCGGCCGGACCGACGCTGCGCGAGCAGACCCTCCAGACCCTCGCCAACGTCAAGGCGATCCTGGAGGAGGGCGGCGCCTCCTGGGACGACGTGATGATGATCCGCGTCTACCTGACGGACGTGGACCACTTCGCGGAGATGAACGGCATCTACAACACCTACTTCGAGGAGCAGGGCCTCACCGCCCCGCCCGCCGCCCGCACGACCGTCTACGTCGGTCTGCCCGCCGGCCTCCTCATCGAGATCGACGCCCTCGCCGTACTCGGCTGACGTCCCCGCAGCACCCCCCGCACCACCCCCGCACCACGGCACGGCACCCCGCACGGTCCCGTGCCGCGCTCCCCCCTGCCCGAAAGCACCATGTACTTACGCAGAGGACCCCCACATGTCCCTACCGCTCGCCGCCCCCACCACCCCCGCAGCCCCACCCCACACCGGTGGCCTGCTCCTCCTCCTCGACGGCACCGCCGGTCTCCTCACCGTCGCCGCCATCGGCATCGCGCTTCTCCTCTTCCTCATCATCAAGGCCCGGCTGCAGCCCTTCGTGGCCCTGCTCGCCGTCTCCATAGCCGTCGGCCTGCTGGCCGGACTCTCGGTCACCGAACTCTTCGGCACCGTCCAGCGCTCGGACGCGGTCTCCACCGTCGAGTCCGGAATGGGCGGCATCCTCGGCCATGTCGCGATCATCATCGGCCTCGGCACCATGCTCGGCGCGATCCTCGAAGTCAGCGGCGGCGCCGAGGTGCTGGCCACCCGGCTCCTCAACCTCTTCGGCGAGAAGCGCGCCCCGCTCGCCATGGGCCTCACCGGCCTCATCTTCGGCATCCCGGTCTTCTTCGACGTCGGCATCTTCGTGCTCGCCCCCCTCGTCTACGCGGCGGCCAAGCGCGGCGGCAAGTCGATCCTGCTCTACTGCCTTCCGCTCCTCGCCGGTCTCTCCATGACCCACGCGTTCCTGCCGCCGCACCCCGGCCCGGTGGCCGCCGCCGCGCTGCTGCACGTCCAGCTCGGCTGGGTCATCCTCATGGGCGTCGTCTGCGGCATCCCGGCGGTGCTGGCCGCCTGGGCGTTCTCGGCGTGGATCGGCAAGCGGATCTTCGTCGCCGTACCGCAGGACATGGTCGAGGCGGCGGAGGAGGCCAAGCAGGCTGTGGTGGCGGAACAGCGGGCGGCCGGGGTGGAGCCCCAGGAGCAGCCGGTCCCGCTCGGCACGGTCCTCGCCATCATCGGCACCCCGCTCGTCCTCATCCTCGCCGCGACCTTCTCCTCCATCGCCCTGGACCCCTCCACCGGCCGCTCGGTCATCGAGTTCTTCGGCACGCCGATGGTCGCCCTCACCCTCGCCCTGGTCCTCGCCTACTACCTGCTCGGCATCCGGCGCGGCTGGTCCCGCAGGTCCCTGGAGACCGTGTCCACCGCGTCCCTCAAGCCGGTCGGCAACATCCTGCTGGTGGTCGGCGCGGGCGGCATCTTCGGTGCCGTGCTGAAGGCCAGCGGGGTCGCCCAGGCACTCTCCGACACCTTCAACGGCGCCGGCCTCCCGGTGATCGTCCTCGCCTACCTCATCTCCGTCGTGCTGCGGGTCGCGCAGGGCTCGGCGACGGTGGCGATCGTGACGACGGCCGGCATCGTCGCCCCGCTGCTCGCCGAGGGCGACCACTCCCAGGCCTTCGTGGCCCTCGTCATCATGGCCGTCTCGGCGGGCTCCATCTTCGCCTCGCACGTCAACGACGGCGGCTTCTGGATGGTCGCCAAGTACTTCGGCATCAGCGAACGCGACACCCTCAGGACCTGGACCGTGCTGGAGACGGTGCTGTCGGTGGTGGGATTCACGGTGGCGGCCGTGCTCAGCGTCTTCGTGTAGGCGCGTTCGTGTAGGCGTCTCATAACGAAGTTGGGGCTGGCTGTGTCCGGCACAGGTTCTTCGACCATACTGCCCGCTGTGGAGCAGCGCATAGGAGCCAACAGCAAGCCCCTGGAAGGCGCCGGATTCGACCCGGCCTTCATCCCCGGGCTCACCTCGCCCGCGTCCGCCGAGCCGGAGGACGCGGCGCCGGAGGCCGCGGCGCCCGAGGCCGCCGAGGCCAAGGCCGCCGAGGTGGAGGAGGCCGAGGCGAAGGCCGTCGAGCCGGAGGCCGAGGACGCGGCGGACGACGCCGAGGAGGCGGAGCCCTCGGAAGGGCCCGCCTTCGAGGCCGCCGACCGTCGCGCGCGGATAGTGGCGGACGCCACCGGTGTGCGGCTCGCCCTCGACGAGGAGAAGTGCGAGTTCCGCTGGGAGGAGATCGGGGCGGTCGAGACCGAGGCCCCGCGCTTCGGCAAGCGGTTCACGATCACCGTCCACACCCCGGACCGCCGCTGGTACCCGATCGAGATCGAGGCGACGTCCCGGGCCCGCTTCAAGGAGTGGGAAGAGCAGCTGGACGCGGTCCTGGACGCGTACTTCGACGACGGTGCCGACACGTCCGAGGACGACACCGACACCGACGCCGAGTAGAGGTACCGGTCAGCTGCAGTACTGGGCTTCCTTCCCGATCGTCCGGTACACACAGTCCGCGTTCTCCAGCAGCTGGAACACCGCGTCCCGGTTCCGGGAGGTCTCCCGCTCGATCACCTCGTCGGGCGGGTAGAACCCACCCCCGGAACTGGACGTCGGATACATCTCGAAGGTGTAGTCGAAGATCCTCTGACTGCCCCACAGATAGTCGTCGATCGACCCGTCCGTGATGTACAGATCGCTCGACTGCTCCGGCGTGTAGCCGTTGCTCGCCGCCATCTTCTGGCCCAGCGCCTTGAACGCGGCGGCGTCGTCCGCGGTCATCCCGGTCGCCGTGTCCGCCGTCGTGTACCCGTACGGCCACAGCACCAGTTCGCTGTACGTGTGGAAGTCGATCCCGGCCTTGATCTGCTGCTTCCCGCCGACGACCCGGCTGCGCACGAAGTCGGCGACCACCTTCACCTCGGGCGCCGACTCGGCGGACGCGCCCCGGTAGGTCTCGGACGACGTCGAGCCCGACGAGCCGCCGCAGCAGCCCCACTTGTAGTTCCAGTTCCGGTTCAGGTCCGTGCCGACGTACGACGAACCGGAGTTGGGCTGCCGGTTCTTGCGCCAGGACCGGTAGGAGCCGGTGGCGATGTCGTACTCGCCGCCGTCCGGGTTGAGGTCCGGCACGATCCAGATCTCGCGGCTGTTGACGATGTTCGTGACCCGGGAGTCGGAGCCGTAGCCGGCGCCCAGTTCGCGCAGCAGGTACAGCGCCATCTCCACCGTGAGGTGCTCGCGGGCGTGCTGGTGGAAGGTGAGCAGGACCTCGGGCTCGTTCTCGTCCGTCGCCACGTTGTCGCTGACCTTGATGGCCACGATGTCCCGGCCCTGGTACGACTTGCCGATCACCTGCTTGCTCATGATGCCCGGGTAGGCGGCCAGCCGCTGGTCGATCTCGGCGTTCATCTCGGCGTAGTTGTGGTACTTCGAGTCGGCCGTCGGGAAGTCGAACAGCCGCAGCGCGTCGGCGGCGGACGACCGGTCCGGGGCCGCGCCCAGCGGGGTGACGTCGTAGCCGAGCCGCTTGAGCGCCGCGATCTGCGCGGCGCGCCCGGAGACGACCACCGTCTCCTCGTCGGCCTCGTCCACGGTGACACCGGTCTGCTGGATGGCCGCGCGGGTCACCGGGGTGGTGTGCTGGTGGATCTCGTACTGCCGGACGTCGTCGGGCGAGGGTGCCGCCGGCCGCGCGCTGTCGGCGGTGGCGTGGGTCGCCGTGGCCGACAGCGGGGCCGCGAGGGCGAGGGCCAGCAGGGCGCCGAGCGCGGCGGTCCGTCTGCCGCCGCGGGTACCGGAGCCGCGGATGCGAAGTCGCATGAAGTCTCCTAGAGGGGGAGGTGGGGGTGGTTCAGTGCGACGGTTCTGTGCCTTGCGGGTCTTCTCTGTCCTCTGTGGATCTGTGAACTTGCTGTGCGGGTGCCGCTCATCGTCTGGGAATGGCATGGACAGGTCAAGACGGTAAAATCAGCCGCTCCCGGCGCAGCGTAAATCAGCCCCTTGGCACAGCCGTGTAGCCCGGCCTGTGCGATCGGCCGCGCAGTGTACGCCGGACCCCGCCCGCGCAAGCAGCCCCCGCCGAAGTACACCCACCCGCGTGACGCCGGTGTGCGTTCCCCCGGTCCGCCGGGGGACGGTGGACGGACGGCCAAGAGGAGGGCTGGCTGATCATGGGCGGATCAGCGCCGCGCGGGGGCTGCCATCTGCCGGTCGAGACGACCAGCTTCGTCGACCGGCGCACCGAACAGAACGCGGGCCGCGAGCTGGTGGCCAAGGCCCGCCTCGTCACGCTCACCGGACCCGGCGGCGTCGGCAAGACCCGGCTCGCCGCACACATCGCCGGCCGCGTCGAACGTGCCTTCCCCGACGGCATCCGCTATGTCGCCCTCGCCGGTCTGCACGACCCTGAACTGGTCCCGCTGGCCGCCGCCGACGCCCTCGGGCTGCACGACCACTCCGACCGGCCCCCGCTGGACACGCTGGTGGAGCGGCTCCGCGAGCGCCGGCTGCTGCTCGTCCTCGACAACTGCGAGCATCTCCTCGCCGCCTGCGCCGGCCTCGCCGCGGCCCTGCTGCGCGGCACCACCGGTGTCCGGGTCCTCGCCACCAGCCGGCACCGCCTCGGCCTCACCGAGGAACACCTCATGGAGGTACGACCGCTGCCGGTCCCCGACCCGGACGGCGACCTCTCCGCCGCCGAGGCGCACCCGGCCCTCGCCCTCTTCGCCGACCGCGCCGCCGCCGTACTCCCCGGCTTCCGGCTCACCCCCGCCAACCGGGGCGCCGTGGCCCGCCTCTGCCGCCGCCTCGACGGACTCCCGCTCGCGATCGAACTGGCCGCCGTACGGATGCGCGTCCTCGGCCTCGACCAGCTCCTCGCCCGCCTCGACGACCGCTACCGCCTCCTCACCGCCGGCAGCCCGGCGGCCCTGCCCCGCCACCAGACGCTCCGCGCGGCCGTCGACTGGAGCCACGACCTCTGCACCGAGCAGGAACAGTCCGCCTGGGCCCGCCTCTCCATCCTCCCCGGCAGCTTCGACCTGGAGACAGCCGAGGCCGTATGCAGGACACCGCGTGCTGAAGCGGGAGCTGACGTCGGCGCCGGACTCAGAACCACAGCGACCGCCCCCACCCCCCTCGACGCCCTCGAAGTGGTCGCCGGGCTGGTCGACAAGTCCGTGCTCGTTCGTGAGGAGGGCGTGTCCGGTGCCGGGGTTCGTTACCAACTGCTCGACACCCTTCGGCATTACGGTCTGGACCGGCTTCGGGAGCGGCCCGGTGAGGAGGTCGCCGCGCGGCTTCGGCATCTGGGGCGGGTTCAGGCGCACGCGTCCGCCTGTGAGGCGGCGTGGTTCGGGCCGGGGCAGCGGGAGATCGTGGCGCGGCTCCGGGCGGACCAGGACAATCTGCGGGCGGCCCTCGACTTCTGTCTGGGCGCCGGCGGCGAGGCCCGCGCGGGGCTGCGGCTCGCGGGCACCCTCTGGTTCTACTGGCATGCGTGTGGCGCCCCGCGGGAGGGCCGGTACTGGCTCGACCGCGCCCTGGACGCCAGCCCCGAGCCGACCCCCGAACGGGCCCGCGCCCTGTGGGTCTCCGCCCTGCTGGTCGGCAGCCCCGAGGACCTCACCCGGGGCCTGCGCCGCGCCCGCGAGGCCCGGGCGCTCGCCGAGCGGCTCGGTGACCAGGCGGAGGCCGCCCACGCCGACTACGTGATCGGCGTCGTCCAGCTCTTCGCCGACGACCTGCCCGCCGCCCGCGCCCACTACGAGACCACCGTCGCCCGCGGCCCCGTACCCGGCCAGCACCTCAGTCTGCGCGGCCTGGACCTGGTCGAACTGGCCTGCGCCCACGCCTTCCTGGGCCGGGCCGACCGGGCCACCGCCGTCTGCGAGGAGGCGCTGCGGCTCTGCGAGGCGCACGGCGAGGACTGGGTCCGCTCCTACGTGCTGCGCATCCTCGCCCTCGCGCACGCCGTCCGCGCCGACTGGCGCCGCGCCGAGCCGCACGCCCGTGAGGCGCTGCGCCGCAAACGCGAGGTCCACGACGTCATCGGCATCGGGCTCACCCTCGACCTGCTCGCCCGGATCGCCGACGGCCTCGGCGCCGCCGAGCGCACCGCCGTCCTGCTCGGCGGCGCCGACCGGGTCTGGTCCGACATCGACCGCGACCGCTGGGGCTCCACCGCCCTCAACTCGGCCCGCCGTGACTGCGAGACCCACGCCCGCGCGGCGCTGGGAGCGGTGGCGTACGAGCGGGCGTGCGGCCGGGGCGGGGCGCTCGACCTCGCCGGGATCACGGGCTTCGCCCTCGACGAGCAGCCGCGAATACCCGACTTGCGGCCGGAGGTGCGGACCGCACCCGTCCGGCTCACCCGCCGGGAGACCGAGGTCGCCGAGCTCGTCGCCGAGGGGCTGGGCAACCAGCAGATCGCCGACCGCCTGGTCATCGCCCGCCGCACCGCCGAGGGCCATGTGGAACGCATCCTCGGCAAGCTCGGCTTCAGCAACCGCAGCCAGATCGCCGCCTGGGTGACCGCCCGGCGCTGACGCACAGGAGACCCGATGAGTAGCAGTACCAGCGTGCATCCCGCCGCGGCTCAGGGGCAGTTCGACCACCGGATGGCCGTCTTCGGCTCGGACGACGCGTTCGTCGCCGCCGCCCTGCCCTTCCTCGCCGAGGGGCTCGCCGCCGCCGACGAGCCCCCGCCCGTCGCCATCGCCGCCCCCGCCCGGCTGGCCGCCCTGCGGGACACGCTCGGCAGCGACGCCAAGGAGGTCGGTTTCATCGACCACACCGACTGGTACATCGGTACGGCCGCCAACGCGGTGGCCCAGGGCGCCGGTTACCTGGCCGCGCACGCCGGGCCCGGCGGCCGTATCCACCTCCTCATGGAGCCCGACTGGGCGGGCCGCGCGGGGCGTTCGGCGCGGGAGAGCGCCGAGTGGATCCGCTACGAGTCCCTCGCCAACCTCCTCTTCGCACCCTTCGCCACCACGGCGCTGTGCGCCTACGACACCCGGACGGCGGGCCCGGCCGTCGTCGACGCGGCCCGCCGCACCCACCCGGGTACGGGGGTGTACGAGCAGCCGCCCGTGCTGGTGCGCGAGCTGGACGCCGTACCGCTGGCGCCGGTCCCGCGGACGGCCGAGCGGCTGCCGGCCCCGGAGGCGGTGGACGCCTGGTCGGCCGGGCTCGGACTGCCCGCGGCGGACGCCGCGTTGTTCGCCCGGGCGGTGGTGGAGGCGGCGGCCGCGCACGGACCGGTGATCGAGATCCTCGCCTGGGGCGAGGCCCCGGCCTGCCTGGTCGAGCTGCGGTTGTGCCGGGCCGTGGACGATCCGCTCGCCGGGTTCGTGCCGCCGCCGGGCGGTGCACCGGAGCCGGGGCAGGGGCTGTGGTTCACACGCCAGGTGTGCGCGTACGTCGATGTCCGGGACGGGGCGCCGGGGGACGTGGCGAAGATCCGCGTCCAGTACGCGTGAACGAGATGCCGTACGCGCGTACCCCCGTATCGGCGCATACGCGGGTATCGGATCAGGTATTCCTCCCCGTGCGCGGGGAGGCGGGCACCGGCACGCTGGTGGGCATGCTGCAGCCCTCCGGGAGTCGGCTCCCGGACGCCGGCCCCCCGTACGCCGAGTACCCGCAGCCCCCGACCAGGGCCGGGCATCTCAGCGTCGACTACGACCCCCGGCCCACGGCGGCGCGCGAGGCCCGGGTGGCGGTGCGACGGCAGCTGGAGGAGTGGGGGCTGGCGGACCAGGGGGAGGTGGCCTATGTGGCGGAACTCCTGGTCGGCGAGCTGGCCGCGAACGCGCTGTGCCATGCGGAGAGCCGGTTCCGGCTCACCCTGTGGGCCTCGCACGGCGTGCTGCGCTGCGAGGTCGCCGACGAGGACCACCGTCCTCCGAGGCTGCTGGACGCGGGCCTCTCGGAGGGCGGCAGAGGGATGTACCTGGTGGATGCGCTTGCCCGGCGCTGGGGCTGTCACCAGGACGGGCCGGGCAAGACGGTGTGGTTCGAGCTCGGTACCTGCGGGTGCGACGGATGCGGTCGGCGACAGCCGTAGCACCCCACAGCCCGGGTCCCGGCGGCCTGCCCGGCCACCGGGACCCACCCACGTGTTACGGCGCTACGGCGTCACGGCAGGGCGTGGACGTGGGCGCCCACCGAGGACGACCACGCGTTGCCGGCCGCCGCGTCCCAGTTCGTCGACCAGGTCATCGCGCCCCGCAGGTCGGGGTACGCCGTCGACGGCTTGAACGAGCCGCAGTTGGTGAGCTTGGTCAGGCAGTCCAGGGCGTTGTTCACCACGGTCGGGGAGACGTAGCCGCTGCCCGCCGCGCTGGTCGAGGCCGGCAGGCCGAGGCCCACCTGGGACGGGGCCAGGCCGCCCTGCAACTGGATGCAGGCCAGCGCGGTGAGGAAGTCCACCGAGCCCTGGCTGTACACCTTGCCGTCGCAGCCCAGCATCGAACCGCTGTTGTAGTACTGCATGTTGACGACCGTGAGGATGTCCTTGATGTTCAGGGCCGTCTGGAAGTACCCGTTGGACGTCGACTGCATGTCGATCGTCTGCGGGGCCATCGTGATGATCAGGGACGAGCCCGCCTTCGACGACAGCGAGCGCAGCGCCTGGCTCATGTAGGTGGCGTTGATGCCGTTCTCCAGGTCGATGTCGACGCCGTCGAAGCCGTACGTCTGCATCAGCGAATAGACGGAGTTGGCGAAGTTCGTCGCGGACGCCGAGTCGCTCACCGAGATCGTGCCGTTCTGGCCGCCGATGGAGATGATGACCTTCTTGCCGGCCGCCTGCTTGGCCTTGATGTCGGCCTTGAACTGGTCGACCGTGTACCCGCCGAGCCCGGAGGAGTCGAGGGTGAAGCTCACCGCGCCGGGTGTGCTGGTCGCGTCCGCGAAGGCGACGGCGATGATGTCGTAGGAGGACGGCACGTCCGAGATCTTCTGGACGGTGGCGCCGTTGTTGAAGTTCTGCCAGTAGCCCGTCACCGCGTGCTTGGGCACGGAGCCGCCGCCACCCGTGCCGGTCGCGGTGGTCGTCGCCGTCACCGCCGTCGACTTCGCCGACTCACCCGCCGAGTTGGTCGCGGTGACCTGGAAGGAGTACGACGTCGAGGCCGCGAGTCCGGTGACCGTGGCCGAGGCGCCGGTGACCGCCGAGACCTTGGTGCCGTTCTGGTAGACGTTGTAGCCGGTCGCGCCGGACACCGCGCTCCAGGACAGTGAGGCCGAGGAGGACGTCGTACCGGAGACCGCGAGGCCGGTGGGGGTGGCCGGGACGGTCGGGGCCGGGTCGGTGCCGCCTCCGCCGTCGGGGCCGTAGACCGAGAAGTCGTCGGCGTAGTAGGCGGGCTGGCCGTACCAGCCGTGCGTCCAGACCGTGACCGAGGTGGTCGAGGCGCCGGTGGTGAAGGTCGTCGACAGCTGCGTCCACGTCGTGTTCGGGGTCCAGGTCGACACGTCCGTGGTGCCGGTGCCGGTCACACCGAGGTAGGTGTAGGAGCCCTGCACCCACGCGCTGAGCGTGTAGGTGGAGTTGGCCTTCACCGCCACCGTCTGGCTGCACTGGGCGTAGTCCTGCCCGGCCGGGGTCGCCTTCAGCGCGGCGGCGCCGGAGTGGACGGGGGAGGAGACCGTCGTACCGCTGCCGTTGGAGCAGGTCCAGTTGGCGAGGGCCGACTCGAAGCCGGCGTTCTTCACGTTGTTGACGTCGGCGGCGGAGGCCGGGGCGGCGGACAGGCCCGCCATCGCGAGGGCCGTGGCGAGGGCGGCCACGGCCGACCAGGTGCGGATGGCTCGCCGTCCGGCATACCGGGACGCGAGTCGGGGGATGAGTCTGGGCATGACAATCAAGGTGGTCCAGACCAATTCAACTGTCAATAGGTCCAGACCAAATTCAAAGGGAGGGGCGGGGAGGGCGAACCGGCCTCGGTCATCTGCTCAACCTGTCCTGATTTGGCGCTACTTGTGTGGTCACGGATCCCAGACAGCTGCACAAACGCTGTTCTCCGGTCACAGAGGCGTGGTTACAGTGCTGAGGTAGTCACGCAATGAAGTCGTCCCGGCTCATTGGAGTAACACCGGTGGGCCGCCGGGGTGTGAACAGCGGGGAGCTGCCGGTGCCAACTGCCATTGCCGTGACCAGCGCCGACATGGCGCTGCCGGCGCAGGACGAGCGGACCGTGCCCGCGGTCGTCCTCCGCGACCTGGACCGGCGCCCCCTCGACCAGACCCTCGCCGAGTTCACGGCCCTCATCGAACAGCACGGGCACGTGATCGTCGTCTGCTCGGCCGCCGTACCGGAGCCCGTGACCCGGCGCCTGTACACGCTCCGCTCCCTGCTGGAGAGCGACCGCATCGCGCTGTTCCGCCCCGACCTGCCGCCGCTCGGCATCGCCGTCCTGGCCCGGCAGTTGCGGCAGCTGGCCTCCTGCGACCTCAGCCCCGGCGTGCTCGCGTCGGCCGGCCGGCTGCTCACCCACTACATCCACGCCGGCGCGGTCCTCGGCTCGGTCGCCAGACTGGACCGCGTCCCGGTCACCCTCAAGGCGCACGCCAAGTCCTGGATGCCCGGCACCCAGTTCGGCGTGATCGCCCACCCCGAGCCGCAACTGGTCCGGATCGGCCCGGAGGCCGCACTGAACGGCCCCGAGTTCAGCACCTGGATGCTGGTCGCCAAGGGACAGCTGCAGTCGGACTGGGTCGCCGGGCTCGCCAAGGCCTGGGGCGCGTACGGACTGCGCGAGACCCCGCTGCCCGCCGAGTCCGCCGACTGGTGGGGCACCGGCCGGATGATCGAGTTCACCAGCTACCTCGCCGACCTGTCGGTCCTCTACCAACTGGTCACCTCGGTCCGGCAGACCAGCTGCCACTGGTGCGGCATCGACGTCATCGGCGACCGCTGCGTCTTCTGCTCCGCCACCCCGCCCGACTACGACCCGCCGGCGCCCCGCGCGCTGGAACAGCGCACGCCCGCCTGACACCCCGGGCCACCCCGCACCACTCCCCGCTCGGCTCCCTCACTGCCCCCACTTCCCCGATGAGGTCGCACGGTCCATGAACTCCCGTCAGCGCCGCGGCGTGATACTCCTGATCCTGTCGGTGATCTGCGCGCTCGCCGCGTTCGCCGGTGTGCTCTCGGTCATCGACAACGCGAAGTCCGAGGTCGGTCCCAAGGTCACCGCGTACGAACTCCGGTCCGACGTCACGCCGTACACCACGCTGAGCCCGAGCCAGTTCAAGAGGATCGCGCTGCCCAAGCGGTGGCTGTCCGCCAACGCGGTCACCAGCCTCAGCCAGATCCAGGGCAAGATCGCGGTCACCACGCTGAAGAAGGGCTCGCTGCTCCAGACCGACATGATCGTCGACCAGCCCGAGCTGAAGCCGGGCGAGCAGGAGGTCGCCATCATGATCGACGCGGCCACCGGCGTCGCCGGCAAGATCACCCCGGGCTCGCTGGTCAACGTCTACGCCACCTTCGAGGGCAGGCAGCAGACCGACCCCGACCAGTCGAAGATCATCGTGACCAACGCCCGGGTCCTCGACGTCGGCCAGCTCACCTCACTGGAACCCGACAACAAGAACCAGCAGCCCACCGACGCCGTCCCCATCACCTTCGCGCTGTCCACGCTCGACGCCCAGCGCCTCACCTACGCGGAGTCCTTCGCCCAGCGGGTCCGGCTCGCCCTGGTCGCGCCCGGCACCACGACCACCGTGCCGGACAAGGACCGTACGTACGAACTCGCGACGGACAAGTGAGAGGCGCCCCGCATGCCCATCAGGATCCTCCCCGCCGTCGGTGACGCGGACGCCGTCCGCACCCTGGTCTCCCTGCTCAGCCAGCTCCCGGACACCGAACCCCTGCCGCCCGTCGTCGACTCCACCCAACTCGTCGACACCCTGGCCCGGGCCGCCGCCGAGTCCGTCGACGAACTCCCCGAGGTCGTCGTCGTCCACGAACGCATCGGCCCGGTCCCGGCCCTGGAGCTGATCCGCGAGGTCGCCCTGCGCTTCCCCGCCGTCGGCGTCGTCCTCGTCACCACCGACACCAGCCCCGGCCTGTTCGCCGCCGCGATGGACTCCGGCGCCCGCGGACTGGTGGGCCTGCCACTCAGCTACGAGGAACTCGCCGGCCGCGTCCAGGCGGTCGCCCAGTGGTCCACAGGCGTACGACGCCACCTCGGCCACGGCGCCGACGTGTTCGCCGGCGTCGGCGGCACGGTCGTGACGGTGAGCGGCGCGAAGGGCGGGGTCGGCGCCTCCCTCGTCGCCATCCAGATCGCCCTCGCCGCGCAGGCCTCCGGCCACCCCACCGCCCTCGTCGACCTCGACCTCCAGACCGGCGACGTCGCCTCCTACCTGGACGTCCAGTTCCGCCGCTCGGTCGCCGACCTCGCCGCCGTGGGCGACATCTCCCCGCGCGTCATGGCCGAGGCCGTCTTCCGCCACGACTCCGGGCTCGCCCTGCTCCTCGCGCCCGCCGAGGGCGAACGCGGCGAGGAGGTCACCGACCGCGCCGCCCGCCAGATCCTCAGCGCCCTGCGCTCCCGCTACGAGATGGTCATCGTCGACTGCGGCGCCCAGCTCGGCGGCGCGGGCGCGGCGGCCGTGGAGACCGCCGACATGGCGCTCCTCGTGACCACACCGGACGTCGTCGCCGTCCGCGCCGCCAAGCGCACGGTCCGGATGTGGGACCGGCTGCAGATCCGCAAGGCCGAGGAGACGACGGTCGTGGTCAACCGGCACACGAGGAGTACGGAGATCCAGCCGGCCCTGATCCGGCGCATCACCGGCACGGCGCTGGCGGGCACCGCCATCCCCGCCAACTTCAAGGAGCTCCAGGGCGCGGTGGACGCGGGCCGGATGCACGAACTGGACGCACGGAGCACGGTCAAACAGGCGATGTGGGCGCTGGCGGGGGAGCTGGGGCTCGTACGCAGCGGAGAGGCGGCGCCACCACGCAGGGCCGCGAGGGCGCGTGCCGCGGAGCGGGGCGCGGTGGGGTTCAGACGGCGGAAGGAACTTCCGTGAGGTGCCGTGGGGTGAGGTCGGGGTCGGGTTCGGGGTCGGGTTCGGGGTCGGCCGGTCGTCGGTCGGTAAAAGCAGGGCGCCAGGGTGAGCGCCCCTTCAGGGGCGCGGGGAACTGCGCGACCAGCCCCCACGCACCCGCACCCGACCGACGACCCACCTCCCCCTCCCGGCCCGCACGCGACCGCGGCCAGGTCTCCATAGAACTCCTCGGCATGACCCCGATCATCATCCTCACCCTCGTCCTCGTCTGGCAGGCCGTCCTCACGGGATACGCCTTCACCCTCGCGGGGAACGCTGCCGACGAAGGCGTACGCGCCGGCACGGCCGTCCCCCGGGCGGAGCGCTACGCGGCCTGTCAGCGCGCCGCGCTGGAGGACCTCTCCAGCGCCTGGCGGGAGGGAGCCACGGTGGACCAGTGCGGCGGCACCGGCACGGTGACCGCGGACGTCTCCCTACGCGTCCCGGTCCTCTTCCCCGGCACGATCGACTTCCCGGTCACGGTCCACGGCCACGCCGGCACCGTGGAGGAGGTGAAGCGCTGACATGCCCCGTCTCCGGCGCCCCCGCGACCGCGACCGCGGCCAGGTCGCCATCGAGTACCTCGGCTTCGTCCCGATCCTGCTCCTCGTCGCCCTGGCCGGCATCCAGCTCGGCGCCGTCGCCTACGCCGCCGAGCAGGCCGGCACGGCGGCCCGGGCGGGGGCCCGCGCGGCCTCGCTGCAGGAGGACGTCGGCGCGGCCTGCGCGAGCGCCGTCAGCGGCGGGATCGACGTCAGCTGCGCCTCCTCCGGCGGCGGCGACTCGGTCACCGTGACCGCCACGGTCCACATCCCCAAGATCGTCTGGGAGCTCGGCAACGCCACCAAGTCCGCCACGATGCCCGTCGACCACTGAACGTCGAGCACTGAACGAGGAGCACGGCAACCATGAGCGTCTCTGATCAGCTGAATGATCCTGTGTCAGACGTACTGTCCGGGATCTGTTCCCACCGGGGCGGGGAAGCGTGAGCGTGGAGATGGAATCCCGCGCCCAGTGCTGCTCCGCGTGGCCTGTGTGGGCCGCATGGGGGTCTCCCCGGCCGGGGGCCGGCGGTGGGTGTGCTGATCGTCGTCACGCCCTGGTACCGCTGGGCTGCGCGGGGCAGCTGCATCCGGCCCGGTGGTACGTGTCCCTCCGGACGCTGGCCCGCCAGACCCGAAGGGCTGGTGGGGGAGGGTACCCTGCGTCGCCTGGGCGCGGGGCGTGTGCGTCGTTGCCGGGTGGGACCTGTCTTGGACCGGTCCGTCCGGCTGGCTTGTGGCGCGGTTGGAGTGATGACCGCCTGCGCTTCGAGATTGTCCACGACTGCGCGGACGACCATCTGCCCGGTGGTGCGGTCGACGACGGTCATTGTTTGGTGGGTAAGGCCACGTGCGGCGATGCGCCGCCACGCACCGGTGTCGCGGTCGCCCTGCCAGCCGCAGCCGTCACGGTCGGGACATACGGCCCACTTCCAGCCCGGGGCGCTGGGCCGGTCGGGTGCCTTGCGGTGGCGCAGCGGGGTGAGGCACCGGGGGCATTGCTTGGAGGTGTTCCGGGCCGGGACGGTGACGATGGCGATACCCACCTCGGCAGCGAGGTGCCGCATGTGGTTGGCGATCTGCCCGCGTACCTGCTGGGACAGGCGGGCCTTCATGGTGCGGCCCATACCGCGAGCCTCCAAGGAGCGCAGGTCTTCGAGGTAGATGACCGTGGCACCGGCCGTGATGGCCTGATCCACGGCCCAGCGGGCCGCGGCCCTGGCCAGGGCATTGTTGAGGTTCGATCTGCGCTCGAACACCGCGTGGGTCTCGCTGGTCAGGACCGTGAGCCTGGAGGCCAGGGGATGTTCGGCGTCTTCGCCGATGAGCCGCTGGTAGTGGTCGGCTTTGGCATGCAAGCACTCGGACAGGCGGCGCAGCCGGTGCTGCTTGGCCAGCACGCCAGCGGCCCGGAACTGCGCGCCGGTGCCGAGAGCGGTGATGCGGTCGTTGTAGTGCAAGCGGGCAGCGCCCGCGCTGAGGAGCGTGTTCAGGCCCCAGTCCACGCCCAACGCGACCCGGTGGCCGGAGCGCTGGGCCTTTGGAACGGCGTGGGTGAAGGCGAGGTCGGCGCGAACTACTCCCTGGTGGAGGCGCAGGGTGGGCAGGTGCAGCGCCGCGTGGGCCGGGATGGTGGGCGGCAGCGCGATCGGACAGGACACCCACGTCCAGTCCCGGTAGGAGTGCGGGGCAGGGCAAGTGGGCAGCTGCAGGCGCAGCAGTGCCCGCGCGGAGTCGTCGCCGCGTTCGATGGTGGCCTGCTGTCCGTCGCATGCGGAAAGCAGCAGCATGCGCGCGGCGCGCGGCGTTGCCTCGGCTTCGAACACGTCGCCAGGCAGTCGCCCGTGCTTGCGCTCGAACGCGGAGATCTGCCGGGTGCGGGACTTGATGACACTTCCTGGCAGATGTTGCCCGCCCGGCACCGCCGCGCGTACGGCATCCCATTCCTCAGGAGTGCGTCTGTCCGGATCGGCGGGCCATGTCGCCAGCACACCGGAGGTGAGGTCGGCCCGCCACTTCGCGGAGCGCAGAGTCCGTCCGGCCTGCTCCTGCGCCATGCGCACGAGACGGTCGTTGACCTGGACGCCCTCCGGCGCGGCAGCCGCCCAGCCCAGGCGGCGCAGTGCCATCCAGGCATTGGACGGCAGCTTCCTGCCGCCCGCGTCCTGACCGGAGGCCAGCACATCCACATCGGTGCTGTTCCAGTGCGTGGCCAGCAGATCGGACGTCAAGCCGGACACCAGGTCGGCCGCCCAGCCAACCCGAACAGTCAGCACAGCAGCAGGCAGGAGTTCGCCGCTCTTCTCATCCCGCCCGGTACGCAGCACACCACGGGCACACGCGGTACGGAAGGTTTCGCCCTCGGAGACCAAGAGTTTCCGGCTCATCGTTGCCTCCTCCCACTCGTGGTGCTGTCATCCGATCAACGACACCCTCCCTGAAAGGTCACGCATTCGATCCGCGCACTTACATCCGACGCCGAGGTCGGTGCCGAACACAAGGCATCAGTCCGATGACTGAGGCATCACTACGGATCCCGAAGGAAACGCATGAGCCTGCGGGCACGCATCAACTCCCCCGAGGAGAACGGCAGCCGGGGCGAGGACGGCCACCTGGTCTCCTCGTACCGGGCCAAGCTCCTGGAGGAGATCGACCTCGCGGAGATGAGCGCGCTGGCCGCCGCCGAGCGCCGGGCCCGTCTCGAACGCGTCCTCGGCCACATCATCAGCCGCGAGGGCCCGGTCCTGTCGACCGTCGAACGCTCCCAGCTGATCCGCCGGGTCGTCGACGAGGCGCTGGGGCTCGGCATCCTGGAGCCGCTCCTCGAGGACGCGTCGATCACGGAAATCATGGTGAACGGCCCCGACGCGATCTTCGTCGAACGCGGCGGCCGCGTGGAGCAGTTGCCGCTGCGCTTCGTCTCGGCCGACCAGCTGATGCAGACCATCGAACGGATCGTCTCGACGGTCAACCGCCGCGTGGACGAGTCGAACCCGATGGTCGACGCCCGCCTCCCCTCCGGCGAGCGCGTCAACGTCATCATCCCGCCGCTCTCGCTCACCGGCCCGATCCTCACCATCCGCCGCTTCCCGCGCTCCTTCACCCTCCAGGAGCTGATCGCCTTCGGCTCGCTCGACGAGCACATGGTGTTCCTGCTGGCGGGCCTGGTGCAGGCGAAGTTCAACATCATCGTCTCGGGCGCCACCGGCACCGGGAAGACGACCCTGCTGAACGCCCTGTCCGGTCTCATCCCCGCCCACGAGCGCATCATCACCATCGAGGACTCCGCCGAACTCCAGCTCCAGCAGTCGCACGTGGTCCGTCTGGAGTCCCGCCCGTCGAACGTCGAGGGCAAGGGCCAGGTCACCATCCGCGACCTGGTCCGCAACTCGCTGCGGATGCGCCCCGACCGGATCGTGGTCGGTGAGGTCCGCGGCGGCGAGTCCCTGGACATGCTGCAGGCCATGTCGACGGGCCACGACGGCTCCCTCGCCACCGTCCACGCGAACAGCGCCGAGGACGCGCTCACCCGGCTCCAGACCCTGGCCTCCATGTCGGACGTGGAGGTCCCCTTCGTCGCCCTGCACGACCAGATCAACAGCGCGGTCGAGGTCATCGTCCAGCTCACCCGGTTCGCCGACGGCGCCCGCCGGATCACCGAGATCGCGATGCTGGACAGCCACGGCAGCGAGCCGTACCGGCTGGTGACGGTCGCCCGCTTCGACGCCCAGCCGATGACCCACGACGGCCATGTCCACGGCGTCTTCCAGTACTTCCCGCTCCCGCGCCGCACCGCCGACCGCCTCTACATGGCGAGCCAGCCGATCCCGCAGGCGTTCGGCGTGGCCCAGCACTTCGACCAGCTCACCACCCGAGAAGCCCGGTAGGCGGCCCATGTCCCTCCACGACCTCGTCTCCCTCACCACCGGCGTCACCCTGCTGGCGGGCCTGCTGGCCGTGGTGGGCCTGCACACCTACGCTTCCGGCCGGGCCCAGCGCGCCGCCCTGGTGGACCGTCTCTCCTACACGGGCGAGGCCCCGCTCAGCGGCCGCCGGCGCCGCTTCCGCAACCTGGACCGCCGGCTGCGCGGCACGGGGATCGGCCGTCGCCTCGAACTCCGGCTGGCGGCCACGGGCCTGGACGTCACCCCGGGCGAGTTCTTCGTCTACATGCTGGCCGCGGTGGTCGCCCTCTGGCTGATCGGCCAGGCCGCGCTGGCCCCCTTCTTCGGCCCGATCGCCGGTCTCCTCGGGGTCTTCGCCGCCGTCCAGTTCCTCAACTGGCAGCGGCAGAAACGCATCGAGCGGTTCATCAACCAGCTCCCCGAACTGGCCCGCATCCTGGCCAACGCCACCCACGCCGGCCTCGCCCTGCGCACCGCGATCGGCATGGCGGCGGAGGAGCTGGAGGCCCCCGCCGGTGAGGAACTGGCCAAGGTCGCCGACCAGTTGGCGATCGGCCACTCCATGGACGACGCCCTGGGCGAGCTGGCCGACCGGCTCCCGTCCCGCGAGCTGGTCGTGCTGGTCACGACCCTGGTCCTCTCCAACCGGGCGGGCGGCCAGGTGGTCAGCGCGCTGCGCAACCTCACCGAGACCCTGGAGGAGCGCAAGGAGACCCGCCGCGAGATCCGCACCCAGCTCTCCCAGGTGACGATGACGTCGTACGCCGTCCCGGCCCTGGGCATCGGCGCCCTGTTCCTGATGAACGGCGTCAAGGACGGCACCCTGGACCGGATGACGGGCACCACGCTCGGCCAGGCGGCCGTGCTGATCGCCTTCGGGCTGTACGCGGTCGGGTTCGTCCTCATCCGCCGTCTGAGCCGGATCGACGTGTAGGTGGAATGTGATATGGCACTGGACGGTATGTGATGGGTGATATGTGACATGGCACTGATCCTGGCCCTCCTCATGGCCCTAGGCGTCTGGGGCGCCTTCGCCGGCCTCCGCATGTACCGCGCGGACGCGAAGCTCCCCGCCGACCTGGCGATCGCCCTGGAGGTGGGCGCCACCCGCACCGGCGCCGCCAACTCCCTCGTCGACCGCATGGGCATGCGCTACGCCCCCGCCGTCCTGCGCCTGATGGGCCCGCGCCTGGTGACCCGGTACCGCCGCAGGATCGACCTGGCGGGCAACCCCGGCGGCCTGACCATCGACCGCTACGCGGCCCGCCGCGCGGTCTACGGCGCGCTCGGCGGCGTGGGCTGCCTGGTCTTCCTCCTCCGCGGCCAGTACCTGATGGCCCTGATCCTGCTGCTCTTCGGCGCGTTCTGGACGGAGGTCGGCATCTGGTCGGCGATCCGGATCCGCAGGGACGTCATCGAACGCACCCTGCCGGACTTCCTGGACGTCCTCGCGGTGGTGGTCGGCGCGGGCCTCGGCTTCCGCCAGGCCCTGGACCGGGTGGCCACGCACTACGAGGGCCCCTGGGCCGACGAACTCCGCATCACGCTCCGCCAGATGGACCTGGGCATGAGCCGCCGCCAGGCCTTCGCGGAGCTCAGACGGAGGAACGACTCCGAGCAGGTCGCCATGTTCGTGACGGCGTTGCAGCAGGGCGAGGAGCTGGGCGCGCCGATCGTGGACACCCTGGTCGCGCTGGCCAAGGACATGCGCCGCACGGACGCCCAGAACGCGCGCCGCAAGGCGGCCCGGGCGGTCCCGAGGGCCACGCTGATGATCACCACGTTCATGGTCCCGGCGACGATGCTGCTGCTGGCCGCGGGCCTGCTGCTGGGCTCGGGGGTCGACTTCGGGTCGATCACGGGGAAGTAGGCGGGGCGACGGCCATGGCGACCAGGGAGGACGACGGGAAGGTCGGGACGCGGGTCGAGCTGCGGGCCCTGCAGGCCATGTGCCGCCAGGTCTTCGGCTTCCGCCTCGCGATGATCGCCGTGGCGGCCCCCGCGGCCCTCCTCAACGCCGCCCCCGGCCTGGGCGCCCGCCTGGTCGGCTCGGCGGTGGTCGTCACCTTCATGATCTCCTACGTCCTCTTCCGCGACTGGCAGCGCTTCGGCCCCCTCCTGCTCCGCCACCCCACCCTCCTGGCCGCCGACACCGTCTTCGGCTCCTTCCTCCTGATCTCGGCGGGCCCCGACACCACCCTCGCGTACGTCAGCGTCTGCACACCGCTGCTCGCCGGCCTCCTCTACAGCTGGCGCGGAGCGGCGGTCTTCGCCTCGTTCCAGTCCCTGATCCTGCTTCTCGTCCAGGAGACCCTGAAGCAGCACGCGAGCGTGGCCGAGTCCCTCCTGCTGCCCGGCCTCTGTGTGATCACGGGGGCGATGGGCTCGACCCTGCGCACACTGATGCTCCGCTTCGGCACCGCCACCGAGGCCCTGGCCGAGACCCGCTCCCGGCTCGCCGCGACGGAGGCGGTGAGCGCCGAACGTGCCCGGCTGGCCCGCGAGATGCACGACTCGCTCACCAAGACGCTGTACGGCGTCGCGCTGATCGCCGACGGCCTCGCGGAGTCGGCGTCCGCGTCCCCGGACCGCCTGGACCCGGCCCTCATCCGCCGGCAGGCGGAACTGGTCGCGGACGCGGCGCGCAAGGCGGCGGCGGAGTCCCGCGACCTCCTGACGGACCTGCGCGCCGGCACGGACGACACGCCCCCGGACGTACTGGACGAACTGCGCACCCTGACGGGCGACTTCACCGCCCGTACGACCCTCCCCGCCACCTACGACGGCCCCGCCGCCCCCGTCCCCCTGCCCTCCGCCACCACCCGCCAGCTGCTCAGCGTGGCGGCGGAGGCGCTGGAGAACGCGCACCGGCACGCGCGGGCGACGAGGGTCGACGTACGGGCCGAGACCACCCCCACCCACCTGGTGGTCACGATCCACGACGACGGCCGGGGGCTCCCCCCGGACACCACCCTCGAAGGCCTGCGCCGCACCGGCCACTTCGGCCTTCTCGGCATGACGGAACGCGCGGCGTCGGTGGGCGCCCGCATCCGACTCACCACCGACAAGGGCACCCAGGTCCGAGTGGAGGTGCCCCTGACATGACGGAGCCGAGGGGAGGCCCCCCGATGCCGTACCACCCCTTCGAGGGAGACCAGGAGCATCCGCCCCCGCCCCTGCGGGTCCTGGTGGCCGACGACAACCCGGTGATCCGCGCGGGCCTGACGGCGGTCCTCTCCGCCTCGGACGACCTCACGGTGGTGGCGGAGGCCGACGACGGCCGCGCCGCCTACGAGGCCGCCCTGCGCCACCGCCCCGACGTCATCCTCCTGGACGTCCGCATGCCGGGCGTCGACGGCATGGCGGCCCTGCCCCACCTGGTGCGCCTGGCCCCGGTCATGATGCTCACCTATAGCCACGAGACGGAGATCGTGCAGGAGGCCGTCCGGCTGGGCGCCGGGGGCTACCTGGTCCACGGCGAGTTCACCACCCAGCAGCTGACCGAGGCGGTACGGGACGTGGGCGGAGGGCGCCCGCACTTCACACCGACGGCGACGAACGCGTTGCTGGCACATATCAGAGACCACGCAACTGCACACGCGAAACCCGAACTCCGTTTCCTGTCCGCGCAAATCTCTTCACAAAACCTTTCGCAACTGCAATCCTCTAGGGGGCAGTCGGCACAGTCCCGGTTTCAACTGAGCGGCAGAGAGGCGGAGATCATGGACCTCATCGCGTCCGGCATGAACAACCAGCAGATCGCCGCCGTCTGCTTCATCAGCGAGAAGACGGTCAAGAACCACATCAACCGCATCTTCGCCAAGCTCCACACCACCACCCGCGCCCAGGCGACGGCCAAGTGGCTGGGGGTGGCCTGAGATGAACAGGATGAACTGGGTCCGCATTTGGGCCCTGGGACCCTCCGCCGATGGGTATGTTCCGTCGTACGTTGCGACGATCGGAACCGAACCCGGAGGGGAGCACCATGAGCGACCTGATGCTGAGGATGCTTGTCGCGATGCAGCGCCGCGCCGACGACCGGGGGCAGACCGCGGTCGAGTACCTGGGGATCATCGCGGTGGTGGTGGCGATCGTGCTGGCGGTTACGGGTACCAGCATCGGCAACGCGATCTTGCAGGCCATCCTGAACAAAATCGGCCAAATCGTGTGACGCGCGTCCGCCGTTACGGCGACTCCGGGCAGGCCTTCCCCATCTACATCACGGTTGTGGGGGGCCTGCTCTTTCTCGCGTTCGCCTACCTCGCGGTCGGCCAGGCCGCGGTGAACCGGAACGGCGCTCAGACGGCCGCCGACGCGGCGGCGCTCGCCGCGGCCATGAAGACCCGTGACGAGCTTGCGGACCAGTGGGTGACGGACGTACTCGACCCGACCAAGTGGCAGGACATCTTCGACGGCAATGTGACGGTGGTCGGCTCGTGTTGGCGTGCCTACGAACTGGCCGCTCAGAATGATGCGACGGCACAGTGCACGGCCGCGTCGCCGCTGAGCTACAAGGTCGACGCCGAGACGAACAAGACCGTCGGCGATTCCGTCGTACCGGGTACCGAGAACATGAAGTCGACGGCACACGCCACCGCCGTGATCGAGCCGCTCTGCACATTCACGTTGTCCGGTCCGGGCGGCGTACTGCCGGAACTCACCTGCAAGGACCGCAACTGGACTCTGGACCCGGCCGATCTCAGCGATCTCCCGGGCCCCGAGGACCTCTTCGACGTCCACCTGGCCGACTGACAAACGGAATCGACGAGTGAAGGAGGAGGCGGAGCGATGAGTGTTCGGTTCACTGCGAAGGCCCGCAAGGGGACGGTCGCCTTGGCCGTCGCGGTCGGCCTAGCCCTCGGCGCGGCCGGATGCGGCGGTGGAGATGGCGGTGGTGACAAGAAGCCCGGATCGTCGGCATCGGCCTCCAACAGCACCGGCTCCCAGCCGAGCGCGCAGGACGGGCAGTCCGCGACGCCCCTCGCCGAACTCTCGGGTCCCTCCGGGCTCCTCCTCCAGGTCACTTCCGCGGTTCGGGACTCGGGCGGCTTCCTCACCGTCAACGCGAACATGAAGAACGACGGCTCCCAGACGGTCGTGGTCCCGGTGGCACTGCGTGGCGACGAGACGGAGATCGTCAAGCACGGTACGTCGCTCGGCGGTGCCACGCTCGTGGACTCCCAGGGCAAGAAGCGTTACTACGTCCTGCGCGACACGGACGGACGACCGCTCACCACGACCGATCTGAACCAGATCCAGGCCGGCCAGACCATCCCCGTCTTCATGCAGTTCCCGGCGCCGCCGACCAGCACCACCGAAGTCACCCTCCAACTCCCCACCTTCTCCAGCGGCACGATCAAGATCTCCGGGTGAGGGCGAAGTGACCACACCACGCCTGCCCCTGACGCTGAGCGCGGCCACGATCCTCGTGGTCACGCAGCTCTACGGTGCGACGGCCGCGAACGCCGACGGCGGCGACCCGAGCGTCCCCCCGGGCACCGAGCCCTCCGCCTCCGCCCCCGTGAAGATCGACCCCACCGATCCCGACCTCAAGCTCCCCGAGGGCGCCACCCTCGCCGAGCCTAAGGTGCTGGACATCAAGTCGGTCGTGGAGGACCAGAGCGGTGACGAGCGGCGGGAGGACACCAACGCGGACGTGACCTTCGCCCTCCAGGCCGAGGTGCTGTTCAGCAAGGACAGCGCGAAGCTGAGCGCGGCGGCGAAGGCGCGGATCGACGCGATCGCGGACGAGATCAGGAAGCAGAACGCGACCCAGGTCCGCGTCTTCGGCTTCACGGACAACCTGGGTTCCTCGGCCCACGGAGACGTCCTCTCCCGCCAGCGCGCCAACGCCGTACAGGGCGTCCTCGACCAGGACCTGAACGACCCGAACATCACCTTCGACGTCCGCGGCTACGGCGAGCAGTACCCGATCGCCGACAACTCCACGGAGGAGGGAAGGAAGAAGAACCGGAGGGTGGAGGTCACGTTCCCCCGGACGGGGAGCTGATGCGCGGTGCGTACTCGGGGCCCGACGAAGCCGTAACCAGCTAGCCGCCGTGGCGGAGGTGGGTGGGATCGGTCTCCGCGCTCTCATGTAGGAAATGGCGGCACAGACTCTGGCCCCGAGCAGATCAGGCCACGGGTCGAGCGCACTCGTGCCCTGCTCGCCAAGCGGTTCGGGCGATACGTGACCGACGAGCAGTCCGCAGAGGTGCGGGCCAAGATGCGGGACGCCGGCGCCGCCCACCGGACTGGACCGCTGACGGAGAGTTGTGGCGACGGTCATAGTTCCTGGAGCGCGTCCAGGGCGTACGCCTTGGTCACGGGGCCCTCCAGACATGGGCCTTGCACGCCTACCTGTGCTGGCGCAACGCCAACGCCCGCCACCGCGACGTCCTGGCTGCCGAACGCAAGGAACGCGCCCGCATCCGCAGCGGGAAAGGCATCCGCTGGGGTGGACGTCCCCTCACCACAGCGTGAGCGCACTTCCTACCCAGTGCGCAGCTCATCGTGAAAGGCTGGACGCATGATGGGGGGACCGTCTGAGAACCCAGAACTCTGGGCATTCCTGGAGTCACTGCACCGCGGCGAGTTCCTTTCCGGCACCGTCACAGCGATCGAACGGTTCGGAGTGTTCGTGGCGCTGGACGACGGGCCCGCCCACCCGGTCTTCCCCGGCGTCGGATTCATCTCCTTCGCTGAACTGTCCTGGCGACGTTTCGAGGCAGCCTCCGACGTCGTGCAGATCGGACAGCGCGTCTCATGCGAGTTCCTCCAGTTCGACACGTGGAACCTGGAGGCCAGACTGTCCTTGAAAGCCACACAGCCGGACCCCTTTCAGGTATTCGCCGACACCATCGCGGTGGGGCAGAAACTGCCTGGCCAGGTCACCAAGCTGATCCCGTTCGGCGTCTTCGTCCAGGTCGCCGACGGAATCGAGGGACTGGTTCACCTGCGAGAGCTTGCCCGGACACCGGTGGAGACTCCATCAGATGTCGTCCAGGTCGGCGACAAGATCACGGTGGTCGTCACCGAGATCGACCGACAGCGACGCAGGCTAGCCCTCTCCCGACGACAGAGCTCATCCGCCGGCGTGTGACGCGCTGCGTTCCCGCGACAGTTCCCTTGCGCGAGTGCCGCTGAACGTCTGTTCAGCCACAGGAAGACACACGCCCCAGGCCGGTGAACCTTTGCGGTCACAGCACCAGAGCCACCCTGGCCGAGGTTGTCCGCGTCAGCCAGGGCGACTGGGGATTCGGCGAGGCAAGGCAACCAGGCGGCGGCACCCGCGTGTGGGCGGTACTGCCACGAGCGCGTGCCGGTGCACACCCCGGCGTCAGAAGGGTTGGCCTACTCCACCTCGATCGTCACCCGCGTGCTGGCCTTCATGCCCCAGGTCGCCATGGCCCCGGCCTCCGCCTCCAGTACATGCCGGGAGCGCAGACGGGGCCGGCCCAGGCGGCCGGGGCGCATGGTGCGCACGGCGATCACGGTAAGGCGGCGGTCGAGATAAGCGACGTCGATCGGGATGCGCATCCGGAACGTGTGGATCCCGTTGGCGGGGGACAGCAGGATCGCACCCTCAAGGCCATCACGCCCCAACAGCCCTTTGGCGCGGGCGCGATAGGAGGTGGCGATCTCCAAAGGGACGGTCGCCTTCGTGCCACCGTGCCCATGTACGACCAGCGTTCCGAATCCGTTCCGCCAGCGTCCCACTGCAGGTACCTCCCACCGCCCGGCAGTTGCATGCGTGACGTGAACGAACGTACAGGAATTGGTGTAGGCGGTTGGTACCTGATCAGTCACCGCTGCGGCTGCTGGTTGGGGGGCGGGTTACCGAATGCCGCTGCGGTTGTTGGCCGTGGTCGGCTGGTGTGTCGTTCGATTGGGTGAACGGGACTGCTTCTTGGGGTGTTGCGCGGGTGGGGAATGCATGATCGGTGGTGGCGGGTTCGTTCGAGATGCTTGGGGGGCTGGTGGCACGCAGGCGGGGGAGGAAGCGCGTGTTGCGCGTGCTGGCTGCCCCGTTCACGGTGGCCGCTCCGTCAGGGGCGAGGATCCGGGACCGGCTGAAGGACCTGACAGTGGTGGACGTGAAGGTTCTGGCACTGGTCGGTGAGCACTTGGGCCGCCATCAGCGAGCGGATCTGGCCGTCCGTGTCCGGATCGGAAACGTCCCGGCGAAGCAGACCGGCCGCGCGGGGCGGAAGAAGCGGTTGACGGCCCTTTCCTCGTCTCGGTGGGCGGGGGCGATGACTCGGGCTTCGGAGGATCAGTACCAGCTGTCGATGCGCTGCCTGGCGGATGAGCGGGCAGGTCTGCGGCGCCGGATCCGCAAGATCGGGCAGCGGCTGGCGGTGGCATGCGGGCAGAAGCATGGCCGGGTACGTGGTTACGCCGACCGGGCCGAGCGCTGGCAGAAGCAGCGGCACCTGAGCAAGCTTGAGGCCCGTCTTGTGGTGGTGGAGCAGCAGATCGAGCATGGGCGCCCCGCGATCACGCTAGGCGGGCGCAGGCTGGCCGGGACCCGTCACCACCTCGCCGAGGCCGGCCTGACCGAGGCCGACTGGCGAAAGCGGTGGGCTGCTGCCCGGCTGTTTCTGACCGCCGACGGGGAGTCCGGTGCCCCGCACGGCAACTACACCATCACCGTCGATCCCGAGGACGGCTCGGTCACGTTGGTGCTGCCGGAGCCCCTGCGGTATCTGGCCAACGCCCCGCGCGGCCGCTACCGGCTTGCCTGCACGGTCACCTTTCACCACCGTCATGCCGAGTGGCTGGACCGGGTCAGCGCCAACCGGGCCGTTCGCTACGACATCGTGCATGACGCCGCGCGCGACCGCTGGTACCTCGACGCCTCCTGGTCCACCAGCACTCCTGTCGTTCCGACGCCGGAGGAGATCCGGGCGTCCGGCGCGAAGCTGCTGGCTGTTGACCTCAACGCCGACCACCTCGCCGCCATCGTTCTCGACCCGCACGGCAACCCGGTCGGCGAGCCGCGCACGATTCCGCTGGAGTTGACCGGTTCCACCACTACCAGGGACGGGCGGCTGCGAGCGGCGATCACCCGCCTCATCGCCGTTGCCCACGACAACGGCTGTCCAGCGATCGTGATCGAGAACCTGGGCTTCGCCGACGCCCGTGCCACCGGCCGGGAGACCATGGGCCGTGGGCGCGGGGGCAAGGCCTTCCGTCGCACGGTCGCAGGCATCCCCACCGCACGCTTCCGGGAACGGCTGAGCTCCATGGCCCACCACCAGGGCCTGGCTGTCATCGCGGTGGACCCCGCCTACACCAGTATCTGGGGCGGGACGTACTGGAAGCGCCCGCTCCAGCAGCAGACCAAGACCATCGTCACTCGGCACCATGGTGCTTCGGTGGCGATCGGACGGCGCGGCCTGGGACACAGGATCCGGCGTCGGCCAGGTGTGACCGCACCCGACCAGAGGATCGGGCGACGGAGAGCTACCGGCCAGGCCGTATCCCTGGCCAGGCCGCGCGGGACCACGGGCCCACCCAGGACAGCGGGCACGCCTCACCAGGGCGGCAAGACCCGACCGTGCCGAAGTGGCCAGCTCGTGCTGTTCCCGGACCTCGAAGACCGTTCGCGAGGTCACCGGGCCCCAACCGGCCCGGTTCGCGAGGAGTTGGCCAACATTGGCCAACTCCCTCAGGAATGGTAGGACGTCCCCATGACTTCACTCGGTGCTGTGTTCCGTCCCCAACTGCCCCCCGAGCGGCTGCGCGATGTGGTCCGGCTCGCTGACGAGGTGGGGCTGGAGGAGTTGTGGCTGTGGGAGGACTGCTTCCGGGAGGGCGGGATCTCCACGGCCGCCGCCGCGCTCGCCTGGAGCGAGCGGGTGCGGGTCGGGGTCGGCCTGTTGCCCGTGCCGTTGCGGAACGTGGCCATCACCGCCATGGAGGCGGCGGCGCTGCACCGGATGTTCCCGGGGCGTGCCGTCCTCGGCGTCGGGCACGGTGTGCAGGACTGGATGGGCCAGGTCGGCGCCCGCGCCGAGTCCCCGCTGACCCTGCTGCGTGAGCATCTCGACGCGTTGCGCGCGTTGCTGCGCGGGGAGCGGCTCACCGTCGCCGGGCGGTACGTCCGGCTCGACGACGTCGCCCTCGACTGGCCGCCGGCCGGTCCGGTCCCGGTGTTCGCCGGCGGCGAGGGTCCCCGCACGCTCCGCCTCACGGGTGAGGCCGCCGACGGGACCATCATGACCGCCGCCACCTCGCCCGACGGCGTCCGCCGGGCGCGCCGCCTCATCGAGGAGGGCCGGGCGGCGGCGGGGCGGGACGCGGGCGAGCCGCACCGGGTCGTCGTCTATCTCCTCACCGCCACCGGCCCGGACGCCGCCGCCCGGCTCCGGGCCGAACTCGTCGCCGAGGGGCTGGAGTCCGTCCCCGACCTCGGTGTCGCCGGAGACGCGGACGCCGTCGCCAAGGCCGTGCAGCGGCTCGCGGAGGCCGGCGCCGACAGCGTCGTCCTCCAGCCGACGGCGGACGAGCCCGACCCCGAGGGCTTCGTACGGTTCACCGCGGAGGAGGTCCGGCCGCTCGTGCCGTGAGGCCGACGGCGTTGTCAGTGGCGGGTGCCACACTCGCCGCATGACGACCGACAAGAGGACCGACGAGGCAACCGACAGGACGAACAGCGACGTCCGGCTGCGGCCCGTGCTGGACGACGACCTCGAACTCTTCCTCGCCTACGAGCACGACCCGGAAGCCGTCCGGCGGTCGAGGTTCACGCCCCGGCCGCGGGAGGCCTTCCTCAAGCACTGGAGGGAGCGGGTGCTCGGGGACCCGACCGGCAGGGTGCGGACCGTCCTCGTGGACGGGGCGGTCGCGGGGAACATCGTCGCCTGGTGGGAGGGGGAGCGCCGGTTCACCGGGTACTGGCTGGGGCGGGCCTACTGGGGGAGCGGCGTCGGCAGCCGCGCCTTCGCCCTCTTCCTCCAGGAGGAGACCGTACGGCCCCTGTACGCCGACCCCTTCGCGGAGAACACCGCCTCCGTACGGCTGCTGGAGAAGAACGGCTTCGTCCCGTACGGCGACCCGGAGCACCCCGTGGACGAGGAGGGGTACGTCCTGCTCGTGCTCGGCGGTGGCGGCTCCCCTGACGCCCCCTGACCCCGTCAGGCCGTGTCCGTCACCCGCGGGTGATCACCCGTCGCCCCGTCGATCAGCTCCCGCACGATGTCCATGTGCCCCGCGTGCCGGGCCGTCTCCTCGATCATGTCGACCAGGACCCAGCGGAGCGAGACGGTGATGTCGCGCCAGGACGGCCGGCCGAGGGTCTCCAGCGGTCGTCCGGCGATCACGCGGTCGGCGGCGGCGCGGGCCCGGCCGTAGAAGTCGACGATCTGCCGGGTGGTCTCCCCGGGGCCGACCGTCATGTCCTCGGTGGCGGGGTCGAACCACAGCGGCTCGGCCTCCTCCCCGAAGGACTCGACGAACCAGCCGTACTCCACCGAGGCCAGGTGCTTCACCAGCCCGAGCAGGTTGGTGCCGGACGGGGTCATCGGGCGGCGCAGCTGTTCGTCGTCGAGGCCCTGCAGTTTCCACAGCACCGCGTCCCGGTGCCGGTTCAGGCTCGCGTGCAGGGTTTCCTTCTCACCGGCGGTGTACATCTCACTGGTCGTCATGGCGGGGGAAATTATCAGCGGCCACTGACAACCGGCTGGGAGCATGCCGACCATGACAGAGCAGCAGCGCTCCTTCGAGGACCTCGTCGCCGAGGGCACCGCCGTGCCGACCGAGGGCTGGGACTTCTCCTGGTTCGAGGGCCGCGCCACCGAGGCGCGCCCCTCCTGGGGCTATGCCCGGGCGGCCGGTGAGCGGCTCGGCCGGGCCGCCGCCGCGCTGGACATCGAGACCGGCGGCGGCGAGGTGTTCGCCTTCGCCCTCGGTACGGCGGCCCCGCACCGGCCGGCCCTCCTCGCCGCCACCGAGGCCTGGCCGCCGAACGTGGCCAAGGCGAGCGCCCTGCTGAGCCCCCGCGGTGTGGTGGTCGTCGCCTCGTCCGAGGGCGCCCCGCTGCCGTTCGCCGACGAGACCTTCGACCTGGTCCTCAGCCGGCACCCGGTGCGGGCCGACTGGACCGGGATCGCGCGCGTGCTGCGGCCCGGCGGCACCTACTTCGCCCAGCACGTCGGGCCCGCCAGCGCCTTCGAGCTCGTCGAGCTCTTCCTCGGCCCGCAGCCGGAGGCCGTCCGCGCCGGCCGCGACCCCGCCCGCGAGCGCGCGGAGGCGGAGGCGGCCGGGCTGGAGATCGTCGGCCTGCGGGCCGAGCGGCTGCGGATGGAGTTCCACGACATCGCCGCCGTCGTCCACTTCCTGCGCAAGGTGGTGTGGATGGTGCCCGGGTTCACGGCCGAGGCGTACGAGCCCGAACTCCGCGCCCTGCACCGGCGGATCGAGAAGGAGGGCCCCTTCGTCGCGCACAGCGCCCGGCACCTCTTCGAGGCCCGCAAACCGGCGGTCCGGGCCTGATGCACCGGCCTTGGAATGCCAGGCGGCGAAGAATGGCCAAGAACCGCCGTTCGGCTCCCCGGACGTGCCCCCGGCCCCCAGCCACCCCAAACGATCAACACCGGGCATGTCGTGATGCTCTGGTCCAATAAGGTCAACCTGTGCCGTAGCTCGTAGATCTACGCATAAGCGAACGCGAGACCCGTCCGTTCATGTTCCATTTCCACGGAGTTCCCACATCGTTACCACCATCGCTTCGCATGAACCTGTCCGTTCACGTAAGTTCAGACCAAGGTAATTCGCGTGAGCAAAGCTGCGCGGTCGGCACCGCGCAGTGGAGGGGGCTGCGCGGTGCCGTGTTGCCCCGCGGGTCCGCGTCAAGCCGCCGTTCGCAGCGGGGGTAGCCCGTCGGAGGGACGGGCGGACAACCCGCCGAGGCGTCCCCAAGACGGCCCAAACCCTCTTGATCTCCCCGTATGCGGCCACTTTTCCTGGGATTCCGCTGCGAATCGGCCATGCGAGGCCCTTGGATCCAGCGCTTCTGGCCCATCGGGGCGTCGCCGGACGACTCCGGAGAGTAGTTGTGGCACGCCGATGCACGCAGCATCACTTACAAAGGGTTATGGTGGAAACCCCCCCTCGGGCCGGTCCGTCTCCCCCCCACGGACCGGCCCGTTTTTTCTGCCCCGGTTCTTGAGCGTCCCGTCAGGGGCGCGGGGCTGTGACGATGTGCGGCTGCCGCCGCGTGGGCGCGACCGGCCACCCCCCACCCGCAGCCGCGCGACAACCGCACCCTCCTCCCCCCTGGGCGCCATCCCCACCGAACCCCCCTCAACTCCCAGCGGGGTAGGCTTCGGCGGGCGGACCCCCGCATCCGAATCACGAGGGGCGGACTCAAGTGACCCTGCGCGACAAGCTGCGCGGCCTGCTCGTCAGGCTCTACGCACGCCGGGTGGAAGGCCACCTGGACCACGCTCAGGTGCCCAAGCACATCGGCGTCATCATGGACGGCAACCGCCGCTGGGCGAAGGCCGCCGGCTCCAGCACGGTCCACGGCCACCGCGTCGGCGCCGACAAGATCGAGGAGTTCCTCGGCTGGTGCTCGGAGACGGACGTCGAGGTCGTCACCCTCTGGCTGCTGTCCACGGACAACTTCGACCGCGCCAAGGAAGAACTGGTCCCCCTCCTCGGCATCATCGAGGACGTCGTCCGCACCCTCGCCGCCGACGGCCGCTGGCGCGTCCACCACGTCGGCACCCGCGACCTGCTGCCCTCCCCGATGCAGACGGCGCTCAAGGAGGCCGAGGAGTCCACCGCCCACGTCGACGGAATACTGGTCAACGTCGCCATCGGCTACGGCGGCCGCCAGGAGATCGCCGACGCCGTCCGCTCGATGATCCTCGACGCCCACGACAAGGGCGTCGCGATGGACGAGCTCGCCGACTCCGTCGACGTCGACATGATCGGCCGTCACCTCTACACCGGCGCCCAGCCCGACCCGGACCTGGTGATCCGCACCAGCGGCGAGCAGCGGCTGTCCGGATTCATGCTCTGGCAGACCGCGCACTCCGAGTACTACTTCTGCGAGGTCTTCTGGCCCGCGTTCCGCAAGGTCGACTTCCTGCGCGCCCTGCGGGACTACGCGGCCCGGCACCGCCGCTACGGCGGGTGACGCCATCGTGACGGCGGACGTCAACACGGCATACGACCCCCGCCACCGCCGCCACGCTGGATAACCCCGTCATTACGGTGGATGACCCCACCTCGCCCATGAGGCGTAAATCACCCGTTTCGGGGCGTGAGTAACGTGGAGTTCACCTGCGCGTCGTTGCAGTCCGTGGCATGGCGGCGCATGTTCGAGGGCATAAGGCAAGCAGGTCGATGCCCGAACCACGGGCATCGGATCTCAGTGGGCGGCTCGGGGCCGTCCACCCGGGAGGCCCTTTGCACCAGCCCGACCGTGCGGTCACGGCACGGAAGAAGCAGCGGGGGGCCGGTTTTCGGCCCGTGCAGGGCGGCCGTCAACCGGTCCAGCTCCTCTTCGTCGCTCCCCGACCTCATCCGAGGGGGTACGTCCTTCCGTGGTGACCAGCACAACGCGCCGCAAGTCCGACCGGCGCACCTATGTTCTCGACACCAGCGTCCTGCTGGCCGATCCGAACGCCATGGCCCGCTTCGACGAGCACGAGGTCGTGCTCCCGATCGTCGTGGTCACGGAACTGGAGGCCAAGCGGCACCATCCCGAACTCGGCTACTTCGCCCGGCAGGCCCTGCGCCTGCTCGACGACTACCGGGTCCGGCACGGCCGTCTCGACGCCCCCATCCCGATCGGGGACCTCGGCGGCACGATCCGTGTCGAGCTCAATCACTCGGACCCCAGCGTGCTGCCGAGCGGCTACCGCCTGGGGGACAACGACTCCCGCATCCTCGCGGTCGCCCGCAACCTGCAGGCCGAGGGGTATGACGTCACGGTCGTCTCGAAGGACCTGCCGCTCAGGATCAAGGCCTCGTCGGTCGGCCTCCTCGCCGAGGAGTACCGCGCCGAACTCGCCATCACGGGCACCTCCGGCTGGACCGGAATGTCCGAACTGACGCTGTCCGGCGAACAGGTGGACATCCTCTTCGAGGAAGGCCATGTGTACGCGCCGGAGGCCGCGGACCTCCCCGTGCACACCGGCCTGACCATCCAGTCGGAGCGCGGCAAGGCGCTCGGCCGGGTGACGGCCGAGGGCAACATCCGTGTGGTGCGCGGCGATCGTGAGGCGTTCGGCATCAAGGGGCGCAGCGCCGAGCAGCGGATCGCGCTCGACCTGCTCCTCGACCCGGACGTCGGCATCGTCTCGATGGGCGGCCGGGCCGGCACCGGTAAGTCGGCGCTGGCGCTGTGCGCGGGCCTGGAGGCGGTCCTGGAGCGCCGCCAGCACCAGAAGGTGATGGTCTTCCGTCCGCTGTACGCGGTCGGCGGCCAGGAACTCGGTTATCTGCCGGGCTCCGAGGCGGAGAAGATGAGCCCCTGGGCGCAGGCGGTCTTCGACACGCTCTCCGCGGTCACCAGCCGCGAGGTCATCGAGGAGGTGACCGCCCGCGGGATGCTGGAGGTGCTGCCGCTCACCCACATCCGCGGCCGCTCCCTCCACGACGCCTTCGTGATCGTCGACGAGGCCCAGTCGCTGGAACGGAACGTCCTGCTGACCGTTCTGTCCCGGATCGGCGCGAATTCACGGGTGATTCTGACCCACGACGTGGCGCAGCGGGACAACCTGCGGGTGGGGCGTTACGACGGTGTGGTCGCCGTCGTCGAGAAGCTGAAGGGGCATCCGCTCTTCGCGCACGTCACCCTGACCCGGTCCGAGAGGTCCCAGATCGCCGCCCTTGTGACCGAAATGCTGGAGGACGGACACATCTGATCCGTGTGTCCAAGTTGGGTTGATTACCCGTCGGTTGGCGCCGTCCGGCAAAGGCCTTGAGCCTAGTCGGGCGGCGCCTTCGCGCGTGCTGCTTTCCTGAAATCCCCTGGGGGAAACAGGATGTGAGCTTTCACACGCAACTCAGAATTGCCACCCGGCGTCTGGTTACGGCAGAGTCTCACTCCTGTCAGGCCCCGCATACGACACACCTGTACCCCCAGCGGTACGGAAACACAGCAGCACCACAGCTAATTCCATAGCGACGTCGTATGCCGCCCGAGCACCACGCGGCGCTCCCTCCGGGGAGTTGCCCACCGGGCCCGTGTCTCCCGTGACCCAGTAGTGAGGAGGCCAGCGCCAGGGGCAAGATTGCGTCCGCCAGGGTCACCGAAGCGGGCGATGCTGGAAGGAAACCGTGTGAGCCGGATTTCGGTCCGGGGATTCGCAGTGGCCTCGGCCACCGCGGTCACCGCTGTCGGAAGCGTCGTCGGTGTTGCCTCGGGCAGCGTGGCGCAGCCGAACAACGACGCAGAGGCGACAGCAGCCGACACCACGCTGCTCGCGGACCTCCCCGCGGGTCAGCAGGCGACGGTCCAGACCGCGTCCCTCACGCAGCAGGCCGACGCCGTGGCCATCCAGGCCGACGCGACCGCCAAGAAGGACGCCGAGCAGTCCGCCCGTGTGGCGGCCGCCAAGAGCGCCGAGGCCAAGAAGGCCGCGGCCGAGAAGGCGGCCAAGGAGGCCAAGGAGCGCGCCGAGGCGAAGGAGGCGGCCAGCCGGTCCTCCGCGTCCAGCTTCCCGGTCCAGAGCTCCTACACCGTGGCGCAGATCCAGGCGATGGCGCAGCAGATGGTGGCCAGCGGCCAGTTCCAGTGCTTCAGCAACATCGTGGACCACGAGTCCGGCTGGAACTACCGGGCGGTCAACGCCTCCTCCGGCGCCTACGGCCTCTTCCAGGCCCTGCCCGGCTCCAAGATGTCGTCCGTCGGCTCCGACTGGCAGACGAACCCGGCCACGCAGATCAAGTGGGGCCTCAACTACATGAACTCCCGCTACGGCAGCCCGTGCGAGGCGTGGTCCTTCTGGCAGGCGAACCACTGGTACTAGAGCCCACTCGGCTTCTCAACCTTTGACAGCCCCTCCCCGTCCTAGGGGGAGGGGCTGTCGCCCTGTACGGTCGGACCGAACGACTCCAGGGGGGAGTGGTGAGGAGCACCCGGGGACGCGGGGGAAGAGGGCGGATCATGTCGCGAGTGCCTCAGTGGCTCGGCCGGCTCGGTGCCGGCCTGACCGAGATGGGCGAGCGATTGGACGAGCGCCGGGCCGAGGTGGAGCGCGAGCAGACCGAGCCCGAGCCGTCCGCTCCGGCGGTGCCCGCGCCGGCGCCCGCACCGGAGACCCCCGTCGCCGTCGCCGCGCCCGCGCGGAAGCCCGTACCGCGTCCCGACCCCGTGACGGCCATCCCCTGGGGGGTGCGGGTCGCCGCCGAGGCCGGCTGGCGGCTGCTGGTCCTGGCCGGCACCGTCTGGATCCTGATGCGGGTCATCAGCGCCGTCCAACTCGTCGTCTTCGCCTTCGTCATCGCGCTGCTGATCACCGCCCTGCTGCAGCCCACGGTCGCCTGGCTCAGCCGCTCCGGGATGCCCCGCGGCCCGGCCACCGCGCTCACCGCCATCTCCGGGTTCGTGGTGATCGGCCTGCTGGGCTGGTTCGTGACCTGGCAGGTCATGGAGAACATCGACACGCTCTCCGACCAGGTCCAGAACGGCATCGACGACCTGCGCGACTGGCTGCTCAAGGGCCCCTTCCACGTCACCGACAAGCAGATCAACCAGATCGCCAAGAACCTCCGCGAGGCGATCGGCGCCAACACCGACGAGATCACCTCGTTCGGGCTGGAGGGCGTGCAGGTGGTGGTGGAGGCCCTGACCGGCATCCTGCTGGTCTTCTTCTCCACGCTCTTCCTGCTGTACGACGGCGCGCGCATCTGGCAGTGGTTCCTGAAGCTGGTGCCGAGCGCGGCCCGGGAGGGCGTGGCCGGCGCCGGCCCGCGCGCCTGGCGCACGCTGACGTCCTACGTCCGGGGGACGGTGCTCGTCGCCCTCATCGACGCCATCTGCATCGGCCTCGGCATCTACTTCCTGGACGTGCCCATGGCCGTCCCGCTGGCCGTCTTCATCTTCCTGTTCTCGTTCATCCCGCTGGTCGGCGCGGTGGCCTCCGGCGCCCTCGCGGTGGTCGTCGCGCTCGTCACCCAGGGCGTGTTCACCGCCGTCATGACCCTGGTCGTGGTCCTCGCGGTGCAGCAGATCGAGGGTCACATCCTCCAGCCGTTCATCCTCGGCCGCGCGGTCCGCGTTCACCCCCTCGCCGTGGTCCTCACGGTCGCGGCTGGCGGCATGGTCGCGGGCATCGGCGGCGCGGTGGTGGCCGTACCGCTGGTCGCGGTGATGAACACGGTGGTCAGTTATCTGCACCAGTACTCGCGCGAGCGATACGTGGACGTGGACGAGGGTGTGGAGCCCGAGGACGTGGAGCCCGAGGATGCGGAGCCCGAGAACGCCCCCAGTTCGATCAAATGAGTGTCGAACAAAGTGATTTGAGCGGCCGAACATTCCAACTTCCGTCAGCTCGGGACAGCTGGGAAATCCCCGGCTGAAATATGCCATCGAACTGATACACATACCTCCTCGGTGCGAAAGCGCGAAAAAGAGGGGGGGCGATGTCGGAGGTTCGGGATCCCCTCGGCAGGGCCGGTTACGGCCGGCTCGCGCACGCCCTCATCGCGTGCGGGCGCGAGGGGTTCAGCGGCGAACTGCGAGTGCCGGGCAGCCCGGGCGGCGCCTTCCATCTGCGCGGCGGCCTGGTGGTCGCGGCCGACAGCCCCGGCTCTCCCGGCCCCGAGGCGCTGCTGCTGCGCTCCGACCGTATCGACGGCGAGCAGTGGGCCGAGCTGGTGCGGGCGTCCGGCGGGGCGCGCTGGCCGGTGGCCGGCCTGATCGCACGCGGCTACGCGGGAGCGGCCCAGCTCAGAGTGGTGTGCGTGATGGCGCTGCAGGACGCGGCCTTCGCCATCGTGGCCGGCCGGGTGGACGGCTGCGAGGCCGTCCTCGGCACCGAGCCGTACGCCCCCGTCGCCGTCGGCGAGGCCCCCGCCCGGCTGCTGCAGGAGGCGAACCGCAAGCTGGCCGCCCTGGCCGCGCTGCCGCACCCGGTGCGCCCCGACCGGGAACGCCCCCGGCCCGTCTCCCTCGCGGCCGACCGTCCCCGCACCCCCCTGCAAGAGGAGCTGCTGAGCCACGCCGACGGCCGCCGCACCGCCCGTGACCTTGCCTTCCGTACCGGCCGCGGGGTCTACACCGTCACCGTGGAGGTCGCGCGGATGCTCGGCGAGGGGCTGCTGGAGTGTGCCGCGCCGACCGCCCCCATCCGGATGCCGGTGGCGGCCCCCGTCGTACGGCACCGGGAACCGCCGCCTCCGCCGCCGCCCCCGGAGCCGATCACGGTCCCCGCCCAACTGCCCCGCCGTGAGCCCGGCGCCAGCGGCATCACCGAAGCCCTCGGCCCGCAGAAGAGCGGGGCGAGCTGGAAAGGGTTCTTCCGGCTGCGGCACGGAACGGCCAAATGAAAACGGAACGGCGGAATGAAAAAGGACGCGTCGACCGCCGCAGCGGTCGAATTCAGTCAGGAACGAGGGAGTTGAGCACATGAATCATGAAGCCCTGGCGCAGGAAATGCGCGGGCTGCGCGAACGGGTCACCGGAATCACCGACACGGCCCTGGCGGCCGCCGACGGAATGCTCATAGCCGCCGACACCGCCGATTCCATCGACCCGGAGGGCCTCGCCGCCCTCGCGGCCGCCGGCCTCGGCCTGGCGCGCCGCACCGCCGAGGCCACCGCGCGCGGTGTGCTGCGGCAGACGGTGACGTACGGCAGCCACGGCTGCGTGGCGTTCTACGCCGTCGGCGACACCGCCCTGATGGTCGTGCTCGGCGACGAGGGGATGGACCTGGACCGCCTGCACCGGGCGACCCATCCGGCCCTCGACCGCATCGGCTCGATCCTCACCGCGAAGGCACCAGAGGGAGTGTGAAGGGATGGCGACGAAGCGTATGGCCACGGGGTTCTCCGACCAGGTGATGAGCCTGGTCAAGTCACTGCGGAACGAGACGCCGGAGTGCGTCGCGTCCGGGGTGGTCGACATGTCCACCGGGATGCTGCTCTCGTACGAGACGATCGACAACCATCCGCCCGAGGTCCTGGACCTGCTGGCGGGCGCCACCCTGGACCTGTTCCAGGGGCGCACGGTCGTGATGATCGAGGACGTCTTCAAGGAGCGCCGCGGCATCACCGGCGACAACCACTTCTTCCAGGAGATCCTGGTCAACAGCGACAACCTCACCCACCTGTTCATCCGCATGAACGAACAGCAGGACGTCGTGGCCGTGATCGTCTGCCGCAAGTCGGTGAACGTCGGCATGCTGCTCGCCCAGGCCCGGAGGGTGGTGCGGGAGCACAGCCTGTGACCGCGCGGCACGTGGGCCCCTCCCGGCGGGGGAGGGGCCCACGTGCCGTGCGGCGAGGACCGGCCGGCGCTACTCGGTGCGCAGGCCGTCCGGGCGCATCAGGCGCAGCAGCGCCGGGAGGCTGAGCAGGGTCACGGCGAGCACGATCGCCGCGCCGATGCCGGTCATGGACAGCACGCTCGCCCAGTCCACCCGCAGCGGCACCGCCGTCATCTTCATCAGCACCCCGCCGAGCGCCAGCCCGACCGCCATGGCGAGCAGCAGGCCCAGCGCGATCGGGATCGCCGCCTGCCACAGCACGGACAGCGTGAGGGTACGGCGCCGGGTGCCGAAGGCGATCAGCGCCGACAGCAGACGCTTGCGGTCCCGCAACTGCTCCAGCTGGGAGACCAGCAGGCTCGCCCCGATCAGGGCCAGGACGGCGGCGGCACCGACGAACAGGCCGGTGCGGATGGCGCCGTACTTCTCGTCCCGGGTGGTCGCCGTCCACGTCCAGGCGTAGGTGAGCGGGGCGATGCCCATGGCGACGGTGCGCACCTGCTCCTCCGCGTCCGGCACCGCCGGGTCCAGCCGCAGGTACACGCTGCCGCGCAGGGTCGTCAGCGCCTTCGCGGGCAGCGCGGACGGGGTGACCAGGATCCCGCTGAGGTCGGTGTTGAGCGCGTCCTTGCGCGTGGTCACCTTCGGCAGCTTCGCCGGCACGGTCCAGGGGACCTCGGCGCCGGGGGTGTCGTCGGCGTAGGACGGGGCGACCACCACCGAACGGCCCGGGGTCAGCAGCTTGCGCGCCGCCGGTTCGTCGGCCCAGTCGGCGGACAGGAAGGCGTCCCCCTCGCGGCAGGAAGGCAGGGCCGCCACCTCGCGCAGGGCCGCGCAGTCACCGACGATGACCTGCATGGTGTAGTCCGGGTCGTGGCGCTGCACGGCGTACTCCGTCCGGGACAGCGCCGCCGCCGCCTTCACCCCCTTGGTCCGCTTGAGCGCGGCCCCCGCGGCGGCCACCTGGACGCCGTCCGGCAGGTCCACCTCCATCTGGGCGCGGTTCGGGTCCTGCCCGGTGTCCTTGGTGTAGTCGGCCTGGACGCCGGCGAACAGCATCTGGAGGGCGATCGCGCCGGCCACCGCGACCGCGACGCCGTTGACCATCCGGGCGGCCGTACCGCTGCTCAACTGGAGCCTGCGCACGGCCAGTTGCCAGGAGACGGCGCCGTCGCCGAGTCGGGCCACGGTGCGCTCCACCACCCAGGGCAGCAGCGCGGTGATGCCGACCAGCAGGGCCAGGACGCCACCGATGACCAGGTACTGGTTGAAGTTCCCGTTGTCGCCGCCCTGCCCGATCATCGGGGCGAGCATCGCGAGGCCGCCGACCGGCAGCAGCAGCCGCCACCACAGCCGGCGCCGGGTGGGCCGGGCCGTGCGGACCACGCCGAGCGGTTCGATGACGACCCGGCGCAGCGCGAACAGGGTGACCAGGACCGCGGCCGCGGGCACCGCGAGGGCGACCAGCGTGGCCAGAGCCGGCGTCGGGTTGAGGTAGTCCGGGTAGATGCTGACGTCGAACAGCTCGATCGTGGCCGCCGCCTGACTGCCCAGCAGGAAGAACCCGGTGCCGAGCACCAGGCCGAGCACGGAGCCCGCCATCGCCTCCCCGGCGGCGATCCGGCGGACCATCCGGCCGTCGCAGCCCACCAGCCGCAGTGCCGCGAGCCGCTGGTCGCGACGCTCACCGCCGAACCGTACGGCGGTGGCGATGAAGATGCCGACCGGGGCCAGCAGCACCACGAAGACGAGCAGCACGAGCAGCAGCAGGATCGGGTCGAGCCCTTCGGACGACTGGCCGGAGACGTCCCCGAACCGCTTGACGCGGCCCACCTCGGGGTTGTGCCCGATCTGCCGGTCCAGCCCCTTCGCGCCCATGTAGTAGGCGAGTTCGGTCGGTCCGATCAGCCCCCGCTCCCCGATCGTGCCGACCACCTTCGCGGGCAGCCGCTCGCGCAGCAGCCCGTTGCCGGGCGCCTTCAGCAGCTTGTCCAGGGCGGGGGAGACGTACATCTCGCCGACCGCCGGGACGCGGTCGATGCCCACCGGCACCGGCGCGTGCGGCCCGTCCGGGGCGACCAGCCGGGCCCGGATGTCCGCGCCGTACCACGAGGTGTTCACATGGGCGACGACGATCGTGTCGTCCGCCGCCGGGATCTTCGCCGGGGTGATCGAGAAGTCCTGCCGCGCGTCCTCCTTGGCGTGCCGGGCGTCCAGGATGTTGGGCACCGCCGAGGTCAGCAGCAGCAGTGCCACCCCGAGGCCCACCCCGACCGCGGTGAGCACCGCCCGGATCCAGCCCTCGCGCCCGCCCGTGAAGGCGAACCGCGCCCCCATGGCCAGATCCCCGGCCCAGCGCCGCCCCCCGCTCATACGGTCCGCTCCATGTCCCGGGACTTCCCGTCCCGTACGACGATCTCGCGGTCGGAGTAGGCGGCCACCCGTGCCTCGTGCGTGACGAGCACGACGGCCGCGTTGGTGGAGCGGGCGGCGTCGGTCAGCAGCTCCATCACGCGCTCGCCGTTGAGGGAGTCCAGCGCGCCGGTCGGCTCGTCCGCGAACAGCACCCGCGGCGAGGTCACCAACGACCGTGCCACCGCGACGCGTTGCCCCTGGCCGCCGGAGACCTCGCCGGGCCGCTTCTTCGCGAGCTCGTCGACCTCCAGGCGCTGCATCCAGCCCAGCGCGGTCTTCTCGGCCTCCTTGCGCGAGGTGCCGTTCAGCCGCAGCGGCAGCGCCACGTTCTCCACACAGGTCAGTTCCGGCACCAGCTGCCCGAACTGGAAGACGAACCCGAACTCGGAGCGCCTGAGCGCGCTGCGCTCGGCGTCGTTCATGGTCGCCATCTCCCGCCCGGCGTACCGGATCGACCCGGCGTCGGGCGGCACGATCCCGGCGAGACAGTGCAGCAGGGTCGACTTCCCGGACCCGGACGGGCCCATCACGGCGACGACCTCGCCGGGATGTATGGAGAACCCGGCGCCGTCTAGGGCGACGGTCGGGCCGTAGGCCTTGCGCAGGCCCTCGGCGGCGAGCAGCGAACCGGCGGGGGCGTTCACCTGGCCACCTCCGCGCGGAGCTTGTCGAGCCGGGCCGCGGTCAGCTCCAGCCACCGCAGGTCCGCCTCCAGGTGGAACAGCGCGTGGTCGCAGACGAGCTGGTCCGCGAGATCGCCGTGGCGCTTGCGGTCGGTGAGGATCCGCATGCTGCGCAGGTGCTCGGAGCGCTGGCTGTCGAGGATGTCGCCGGCGTTGCGGTGCGTCAGCAGCGCCAGCACGACCTTGGTGTACAGGGTCGACTGGAGGTACTCCTCCGGCTTCTCCGGAGTCGCCAGCCACTTGTCGACGTCGGTGACGCCGGCGTCGGTGATGGCGTACCGCTTGCGCTCGGGCCCGCCGCCCGCCTCGATGCCGTCGACTTCCACGAGCCCGTTCTTCAGCAGCCGGGACATCGTCGAATAGACCTGGCCGTAGTGGAGCGGCCGGTCGTGACCGAACTTCTCGTCGAAGGCCCGCTTCAGGTCGTAACCGTGGCGCGGGCCGGACTCCAGGAGCCCCAGAAGGGTGTGACCGATGGACATGCCAGCACTCTACACACGGTGTATACGCGGTATGTATACGCGCAGTGTGCAGATCATGGCGGGGTGTGTGTCCCCGCAGGTCGAGGCCGATTGTCACGGTTCTGCGACAGCGGAAGTCCGCCGATGTCACAGGAGCGGGGGCCTGCTTCGTCATCTCCTTCGTGAGTCGGTTTCCCGGATCCGGAAGGTGATGACCGTGCGGGTGTTCGTGGCAGGTGGCAGCGGGGTTCTGGGACGGCGGCTGGTGCCCCGGTTGGTGGCGCGGGGGCACCGGGTGACGGCCACGACGACCAGTGCGGCCAAGCTGGGGCTGCTGAGGGAACTGGGCGCGGAGGGGGTCGTCATGGACGGCCTGGACGCGCTCTCGGTCGGGGCGGCGGTGGCCGAGGCCCGCCCGGACGTGATCGTGCACCAGCTGACCGCGATCTCCGTGGCGCACGCGGGCAAGCCCGACATCAAGCACCCCGACCGCTGGTTCGCCCTCACCAACCGGCTGCGCACCGAGGGCACCGACCATCTGCTGGCCGCCGCCGAGGCGGCCGGCGTCCCGCATGTCGTCGCCCAGAGCCACGCCAGCTGGAACGGCATCCGCGAGGGCGGCTGGGTGAAGACGGAGGAGGACCCGCTGGACCTGATGGAGGGAACGCCCGCGCACGGCGGCATGCTGGCCCTGCGTCACCTGGAGGACGCGGTGCTGCGGGCCGGCGGCGCGGCCCTGCGCTACGGCGCCTTCTACGGCCCGGACGCCATCGACGACCAGGTGACCCTGGTCCGCAGGCGCCAGTACCCGCTGGTCGGCCGCGCCACCGGGTACAGCAGCTGGATCCACCTCGACGACGCGGCCGACGCCACCGTGCTGGCCGTCGAGCAGAAGGCGCGGGGCGTGTTCAACATCGTCGACGACGAGCCGGCGCCGGCCGCCGACTGGCTGCCGTATCTCGCCGAGTGCGCCGGGGCGAAGCGGCCCTACCGGGTGCCGGTCTGGCTGGCCCGGCTGCTGGCCGGCGAACAGGCGGTGGTGATCATGACCCAGGGGCGCGGCTTCTCCAACGCCAAGGCCCGGCGGGAGCTCGGCTGGGAGCCGCGGTACCCGTCCTGGCGGCAGGGGTTCAAGGAGGAGCTGGCATGACCCGGGACGAGGAGTTCGAGGAACTGCGCCCGCTGCTGTTCGCGATCTCGTACCGCATCCTGGGCAGCGTCGGCGAGGCCGAGGACGCCGTCCAGGACACCTGGCTGCGCTGGACGGCCGCCGCGACGCGACCCGCCTCGACCCGGGCCTACCTCTCGGCCGTGGTCACCCGGATCTCGATCGACGTCCTGCGCTCCGCACGGGTACGGCGCGAGGAGTACGTCGGCGCGTGGTTCCCCGAGCCGCTGCTGACCGACCCCTACGAGGACCCGGAGCGCTCCGCCCAGCTGGCCGACTCGGTCTCGATGGCGGCCCTGCTCCTCCTGGAACGGCTCTCCCCGCTGGAGCGGGCGGTCTTCGTCCTGCGCGAGGTGTTCGGCTTCTCCTTCGGCGAGGTCGCCACGGCCGTGGAGCGCACGGAAGCGGCCTGCCGGCAGCTCGCCGTCCGCGCCCGCCGTCACATGGAGGCCGGCCGCCCCCGCTTCGAGGCCGACCGCAAGGAGCGCGAGGAACTCGCCGGACGCTTCTTCGACGCGTTCCGCGAAGGAGACGTGGAGGGCCTGCGGGCACTGCTGGCGGCCGACGTCCGGGTCACCGGCGACGCGGGCGGCAAGGCGCCGCTGTGGGGCGAGGCTCCGCTCGTCGGCGCGGCCCGGGTGGCCGAGGTGATGGAGGTGCTCCTGCGGCGGTTCCGCGCGGCGGGCGTCGTACTGGAGCCGCACGAGGTGAACGGGCAGCCGGGCGCGGTCCTCCGCGACCGTGCGGGCAGGGTCGTCAGCATCATGGCCCTCGACATCGCCGACGGCCGCGTGCAGGCCATCCGCTCGGTCCTCAACCCGGACAAGTTGGGGCATGTGGGTCCGGTGGTGGACGCGTGGGCGCTGTCCAGGGAGGTGGGATCGGACTGACGGGGAATCCCGAGGCAACCCTCCGCCTGCTCTGCTCGTCGGTTCCGTTGGACGGGGTGCTGATTGTCACGTCCGTAAAAGGACGGATCGTGCGCTCTTTGTCATAGACAGCGGTGTTAGTTTTCTGGACTGACCTGAGCCACGTACTTGTGTGACACCCGTACACACGTGTGACAGCCGAGACGAAGCGGAGCAGACGGACTCATGGGACGAGCGGAAGAGAGAAGAGCGCGACAGCGTGGCGGCCGCCGCGCCGCGCCGCCCCGGCGCCGCCCGTCGCAGCAGCCCGAGCCCGAGACGCCGGCGACGGCGGGCGGCACCACCACGGTGGTCGAGTCGCCGGAGGCCGAGGGCGGCACCCGCGCGGAGCGCCGCCGGGCCGCCGCGAAGAAGCCCGGCAAGGACGGGAAGAGCGGCAAGGTCGGCAAGGACGGCAAGCCCGTCCGGGGCCGCATACGCAGGCTGTTCACCTGGAAGAAGATGCTCGGTGCCTTCTTCGCCTGCTGTCTGCTGGGCATCGGCGCGTTCATCCTGCTGTACGTGATGGTGGGCGTCCCCGAGGGCAACGCGCTCGCGCAGACCCAGAGCAACGTCTACAAGTACAGCGACGGCTCGGTCCTCGCCCGCAAGGGCACCGTCAACCGCGAGATCGTGGACCTCTCCAAGGTCCCGAAGGAGGTCCAGCACACCTTCGTCGCGGCGGAGAACAAGACCTTCTACAACGACAACGGCATCGACCTGAAGGGCATGGCCCGCGGCCTCTACAACACCGTGCGGGGCCGCGGCACCCAGGGCGGTTCGACGATCACCCAGCAGTACGTCAAGAACTACTACCTCGACCAGGACCAGACCGTCACGCGCAAGCTGAAGGAACTGGTCATCTCGCTGAAGGTGGACCGCGAGAAGTCCAAGGACGACATCCTCGCCGGCTACATCAACACCAGCTACTACGGCCGGGGCGCCTACGGCATCCAGGCCGCCGCCCAGGCCTACTACCGCGTCGACGCCCAGGACCTCAACGTCCAGCAGGGCGCCTATCTGGCCGCGCTGCTGCAGGCGCCGAGCCAGTACGACTGGGCGGTGGCCGGGCCCATCGGCAAGAAGCTGGTGCAGCAGCGCTGGAACTACGTCCTGGACAACATGGTCGGCCAGGGCTGGCTCGACAAGTCCAAGCGGGACGACATGAAGTTCCCGATCCCCAAGGCCCCGAAGGCCGCCTCCGGTCTGGAGGGCCAGAAGGGCTACCTGGTCGAACTGGCCAACACCCAGCTGGAGAACCAGCTGATGAAGGCCCAGGGCATCACCAGGTCCGAGGCGGAGGCCCTGGTCGTCGACCAGGGCTGGACGATCACCCTGAACATCGACCCGAAGAAGCAGACCAAGCTGGAGGCGGCCGTCAAGAGCCAGCTCACCAGCAAGCTCGACGGCAAGAAGCGCAAGGTCGACAAGAACGTCCAGGCGGGCGCCGTCTCCGTCGACCCCAAGACCGGCAAGATCGTCGCCCTCTACGGCGGTGTCGACTACTACAAGCACTACACGAACAACGCGACCCGCGCCGACTACCAGCCGGCGTCCACCTTCAAGCCGATCATCCTCGCCGCCGCGGTCGACCAGAACGCCGAGACGCAGGGCGGCAAGGCGATCAACGCCAACACGATCTACGACGGCACCAGCGGCCGCGCGGTCAAGGGCAGCGACATCGCCTTCGCACCGCCGAACGAGGACGACGCCGACTACGGCAACATCACCGTGCAGACGGCGATGAACAAGTCCGTCAACTCGGTGTTCGCGCAGATGGGCGTGGACGTCGGCATGAAGAACGTGCTGAAGACCGCCGACGACCTCGGCCTGGACACCTCCGACCTCCAGGCGGTGCCCGCGATGACCCTGGGCACCATGGGCGCGAGCCCGCTGGAGATGGCCGGGGTGTACGCCACGCTCGACAACCACGGGGCGAAGGTGACCCCGTCGATCCTCGCGTCGGCGGAGAAGACCGGCAAGAAGGTCGACCTGCCGAACCCGATCGGCGGCCAGGTCATCAGCCGCACCACGGCCGACCAGGTGACCTCGGTGCTCACCGGTGTGGTCGACGACGGTACGGCCAAGCTCTCGGTGGCCCAGAACCCGCTGCGCAAGGGCCAGCAGGTGGCCGGCAAGACGGGTACCTCCGACTACAACAGGTCGGCCTGGTTCACCGGTTACACGCCGGACCTGGTCACCTCGGTCGGCCTGTTCGGCGAGGACGCCAAGACCCACAACCAGGTCTCGCTGACCGGCGCCACGGGTCTGATCCCCGGCACCGGCCGGATCAACGGTGGCGGTTACCCGGCACAGATCTGGGCGGCGTACACCTTCGGCGTCACGAAGAAGCAGAAGTTCGACCTGAACACCACGCTGGGCGCGGCGGTCAAGCCGACGGCGACCCCGACGTACAGCTCCACCCCGTCGGAGACCCCGTCCGAGACTCCGAGCCAGACGCCGACCAAGTCCGCGACCCCGTCCCAGACCCCGTCGCAGACCCCGAGCCAGAGCCCGACCAAGTCCGCGACGCCGACCACCACCGCCCCCTCCACCCCGGTGGAGACCCCGACCGGCGACATCACCGACAACCCGCTGGACCCGGCGGACGGCCAGTAACGAACGACCGGCACCCGATGTCCCGAGACGGGGCCATCGGGTGCTTCGTCGGGCCCGGGAACTGCGCGACCAGCCACAGCCGGTCCGCAGCTCCCCGACGACCTGAAGCCCTGCGGCGCTATCTGTTCAGCTCGAACCAGACGACCTTCCCGGTGCTGAGCCGGGTCGCTCCCCACCGTCTGGCCAGTCTGTTGACGAGGTACAGGCCCCGGCCGCCCTCGTCCGTCGCCCGTGCCTGCCGCAGCCGCGGCAACTGGGGCACGTCGTCACCCACCTCGCACCGCAGTACGTCGGTCCGCAGCAACCGCAACGTCACCGGCCGCGAGGCGTACCGCACCGCGTTGGTGACCACTTCGCTGACCAGGAGCTCGACGGGGTCGGAGAGTTCCTCCAGCCCCCAGCGGGCCAGCGCCCGCCGCGCGAGGCGCCGGGCCCGGCCCGGCGCCGCGTCCTCCGGCTCCAGGAACCAGTACGCGACGTCGCTCGGCGCGATCCCGTCGAACCGGGCCGCGAGCAGCGCGATGTCGTCGTCGCGGTCACCCGGCCCGAGCATGTCGAGCACCTCGTCGCACAGCGCTTCGAGCGGCGGCGGATGATCCGGCCCGGTCAGCTGGGCCGTCGCGGCGAGCTTCTCCCGCAGCTGCTCTATGCCGGTCCACACGTCCCGCAGCCGGGACTCCACCAGACCGTCGGTGTACAGCAGCAGCGTCGCCCCGGCCGGCGCGTCCAGCTCCACCGCCTCGAAGTCGACCCCGCCGACCCCGATCGGCGCCCCCGCGGGCACCCGCAGCACCTCGGCACGCCCGCCCAGGTGCAGCAGCACCGGCGGCGGATGCCCGGCGTTGGCGATGGTGATGCGGTGCGCCACCGGGTCGTAGACGGCGTACAGGCAGGTCGCCATCCGGTCGGAACCGAGCCGCTGGGCCTGCTCGTCGAGGTGGTGCAGCACCTCCTGCGGCGGCAGGTCGAGCCCGGCCAGCGTCTGCGCGGTGGTCCGCAGCTGCCCCATGATCGCGGCCGAGGTCATCGAGTGCCCCATGACATCGCCCACGACCAGCGCCACCCGGCTCCCCGGCAGCGGGATCGCGTCGTACCAGTCACCGCCGACCCGCGCGGTCTCCGCGGCCGGCAGATAGCGCGAGGCCAGCCGCACACCCGTGGCGCTCGGCAGGTTCTCCGGCAGCATGGTGCGCTGCAGCTCGTCGGCGATGTAGGCCTCCCGGCCGTACAGCACCGCCTTGTCGATGCCCAGCGCGCTGTGCGTGGCCAGCTGGGCGGCGACGAGGAGATCGTCGGCCTCGAACGCGAGCCGCTCCGGGCGGCGCAGGAACAGCGCCGCGCCGATCACCCGGCGGCGGCCGCGCAGCGGGGCGAGGATCGCGTGCTGGGCGCCCGGTACGAGCGACTCGTTGCCCTCGCCGAGGAGTTCGGGGAGGGCGGCGCGCGCGGCGGGGGAGTCGGCGAAGACCGGCCGTACGCCCCGCAGCACCTCGTTCAGGGCGCCGCCCGGCCGTACCTCGCACAGCTCCGCGGTGAGCGCGGCCAGGCCGATGTCGGCCGGATCCGGTTCCGGCACCGGCAGCGGCGGGAAGCCGCCCTCGGTGTCCCGCTCCTCCGGGATCCGGTCGGTGCGGCGCAGTCGCAGCACCACCGGACCGACGGGCCGTTCGTCGCCGACCGGCAGCGGGTCGCGCAGATAGACCAGGATCGCGTCCGAGAAGGTCGGCACGGTCGCCCGGCACAGCCCCATCACGATCTCGTCGAGATCGATGCCCCGGGCGATCCGCCGGGTCGCGGCGCCCACGAACCGCAGCCGGTCGCCGTCCCGCCGCATCGGCATCGGCCGGCCGGGCGGCAGCCCGCGTCCGCTGCGGCGCTCCTGGGGGCCCACCGCCCGCTCCGGCTCGGCGCCGGGCTGCGGGGGGATGCCCTCCGGGGTGGGGCGCGGCCGGTGTGGATCGGGCTCAGCGCTGGTGGGCTGGGCGTGCTCGGGGCCGTTGACGGAGTGCTCCTTGGACGTACTGGTACCGGGACCGGAGGGCGTCTCGCCCGCACGGGCCTGCGCCGGTAAGCCGGCGGCACCGAGCGGCGGGGACTGCGCCTGGGTCTGTCCCTGTGGTGGTGGCTGCGAGGAACGCAGGAGCGCCCCGCGGGCCTGAGCGGGGTCGGCGCCCGGCTGTGGGCGCTCGTAGGAGGTGGGGTGCTCCGTCACGCGAGTCGAATCCGTCCGTCCGGGGCTGCGCGCCGCGCGCGCAGATGGTCCCGCCGAAGTCCCGATACCCGGATTAGGTGCCCCAGGAACGGAATTCCGGCGTGGCTGGAGGCTGTTCCTGTGCCACCGGCGAACGATCTGCGGCCCGCGCGCCGTTCGCCCGTGCTGCCCTCGTACCCCTCGCTCACGTCCTGCCGCCCCTCGGTGACGTTCGGTCAAGCCCGGCGCATGATCCGGGAGTTGTGCTCACGCTTCCTTGCGGAGGACGATCCTACGGTTGTGGACCGGGGGCGCATCAAGGGTCTCATGAGGACACGTGCGCGGGCGTACGGTCCCAGTCCTCCGGCAGTGACGGTACCGCCCAGGACGGGTCCGGGCGCCAGTGCTGCCAGCCGTCCGAGAAGGGCGGCTCCCAGGCCCGTACGGCGGAGACCGCGGCCAGGGGCCCGCCGCCCGTACCGTTTCGGCCGTCTGAGCGTCCATCAGGCCGTCCCGCTGGGCCTGCGCGAACTCGTCCTCGTCGAGCCAGCGCCAACTGCGGTCCGGGTGCACGGAGATGTCCAGGAAGTGGTCCTCCGAGTCCACTCCGCCGCCCCAACGAACGAGCGGCTGCTCAAGATTGACGTACCAGTTCTTGAACCGCCAGCCCGGCTCCCAGAACAGCCACACCGACCAGGGCTGACCGGGCCGGGCCAGCTTCAGCACGCCCGTGCCGTGCCAGTGGCCGCGGGTGACGGTCCGGGGCTTGGTGTAGCGGGACTCCAGCGGCTCCTCACCGACAGACGAGCCGTCGGCGAGCACGGGCCGGACGCACTCGGTGCCGGGGGCCAGCCAGACGGCGAGCAGCTCCTCGTCGTCCCGGACGACGGTGACGGGGCGCGCGATGTGGAAGCCGGGCCCGGCGTTCTCCCGGTACCGCCACAGGATCCGGCTGCCCGGAGCCCAGAAGCCGGTCCCGTTCCCGGTCGCACCGCCCGTTTCCCCGCGCGTCACGCGTCTCACCGCTCCACCGTCTGCCATGCACAGATATTAGGTGCCACAGGCATACGACGCTGCGGCGGACGTCACGGTTCTGGCCGGGCGGCGCGAAACGTTCGTACCCGGTTACGGCCGCGTCATCCGCAGGACATCCAGCGCCTCGTCCAGCTGCCGAACGGTCAGGTCGCCCCGCTCGACGTACCCGCCGTCGAGGACGACCTCACGGATCGTCCTACGTTCCGCCAGCGCCTTCTTGGCCACCTTGGCGGCCTCCTCGTACCCGATGTACTTGTTGAGCGGCGTGACCACGGACGGCGAGGACTCGGCGTACTCCCGGGCCCGCTCCCGGTTCGCGGTGATCCCGTCCACGGTCCGGTCGGCGAGCAGCCGCGACACGTTGGCGAGCAGCCGGACGGACTCCAGCACGTTCTTGCCGATGACCGGAAGCATCACGTTGAGCTCGAAGTTGCCGGCCGCCCCGGCCACGGCGATGGTCTGGTCGTTTCCGATCACCTGCGCGGCCACCATCAACACCGCCTCGGGAATGACCGGGTTGACCTTGCCCGGCATGATCGAGGACCCCGGCTGCAGATCCGGCAGGGCGATCTCGGCGAGCCCGGTGCGCGGTCCCGAGGCCATCCAGCGCAGATCGTTGGCGATCTTCGTCAGGCCGACCGCGATGGTCCGCAGCTGCCCGCTGGTCTCCACGATCCCGTCCCGGGCGCCCTGCGCCTCGAAGTGGTCGCGGGCCTCGGTGAACGGCAGCCCGGTGGCCCGGGCGACCTCCTCGATCACGGCGGCGGAGAAGCCGGGCGGGGTGTTGATCCCGGTCCCGACGGCGGTGCCGCCCAGCGGCAGCTCGGCGAGCCGGGGCAGCGAGGCCCGCAGCCGCTCCACCCCGTACCGCACCTGCGCGGCGTACCCACCGAACTCCTGTCCCAGGGTCACCGGAGTGGCGTCCATCAGATGGGTCCGCCCGGACTTCACGACGTCGGCGAACTCCTCGGACTTCCTGGTGAGCGCGTCGGCGAGGTGTTCGAGGGCCGGGATCAGGTCCCGGGTCACGGCGGCGGTGGCGGCGATGTGGATCGACGACGGGAACACGTCGTTCGACGACTGCGAGGCGTTGACGTGGTCGTTCGGGTGGACGTCCCGCCCGAGCCGCTCGGTCGCGAGCGTCGCGAGAACCTCGTTGGTGTTCATGTTCGAGGAGGTCCCGGAGCCCGTCTGGAAGACGTCCACGGGGAACTGGTCGTCCCAGCGCCCCTCGGCCACCTCGGCCGCCGCCTCCTCGATCGCTTGGGCCAGGTCCTTGTCGACCACCCCCAGCTCGGCGTTCACCTTGGCCGCCGCCCCCTTGATCCGGGCCAGCGCCTCGATGTGCGCGCGCTCGATCCGCTGCCCGGATACGGGGAAGTTCTCGACGGCCCGCTGCGTCTGGGCCCGCCACTTGGCGTGGGCGGGGACCCGGACCTCGCCCATGGAGTCGTGTTCGATGCGGTAGTCGCTCATGCCCTTGTCAGCGATCGGGGCGCGGCGGTTGTTCCGGACCGTGGGCCCATTGGCACCACCGACGTCACCGGGTCGGGGGACCGCGCCCCCGCCCGCCGGGCGGTACATCACGGACAAATGTGAATATCGACCCAAGGTGGCTCGGCGACTCCCGCCGTCACCACGGCTGGCAGGAGGACCAACCGATGAACTTCACTCCCAAGGGTCTGCTCGGCGCCATCGCGGCGGTGTCCATAGGCACGGCGACCCTGCTGGGTGCGGGAGCCGGCACCGCAGGCGCAGCGGGCGGTGCCCACCGGGCCCACTGCGACCGCGCCGAACGCCCCGTCTGGAGCGGCGACCCCAGCCGCAACATGACCGGCCACGGCTGCAGCCTGCCGTCCGGCGAGCGCCGCTGGTACCGCGTCGAGGTCGACGATCTCGTGGAGGCCCACCACAAGACGGACTACCTCGCCGGCCCGGTCGACCGCACCGAGAAGCTGCACGACCGGACCATCCGATGCATGGGCTACACCGCCGACGGCGACACGGTGAACTGGTTCGGCTGCGTCCCTCACTGAGGCGCGACGGCACCATCCAGCCCCCAGGACGGTGCGCAGGCGGGGGCGAAGGGGGCGCGGCCCCCTGGTGACGGGACGGGTAGGGGCGGCGGGGGCGAGATCCGCTCCCCGCCGCACCCGAGGCACTACGCCAGCCCGGGTCCCCGGACCGGAATCGTCGTGAACGTCGGCGCGGGCGCCGGGTCCTGGAAGAAGTCGTTGCCCTTGTCGTCGACGACGACGAACGCCGGGAAGTCCTCGACCTCGATCTTCCAGACCGCCTCCATGCCGAGCTCCTCGTACTCGACGACCTCGACCTTCTTGATGCAGTCCTGGGCGAGCCGGGCGGCCGGCCCGCCGATGGAGCCGAGGTAGAAGCCGCCGTGCGCGTCGCACGCGTCGGTGACCTGCTTGCTGCGGTTGCCCTTGGCGAGCATCACCTTGGAGCCGCCGGCGGCCTGGAACTGCTCGACGTAGGAGTCCATACGGCCGGCGGTCGTCGGGCCGAAGGAACCCGAGGCGTAGCCCTCGGGGGTCTTCGCCGGACCGGCGTAGTACACCGGGTGGTCCTTCAGGTACTGCGGCATCTCCTCGCCCGCGTCGAGGCGCTCCTTGATCTTGGCGTGCGCGATGTCACGGGCCACGACCAGCGGACCGGTGAGGGAGAGCCGGGTCTTCACCGGATACTTGGTCAGCTCGGCGAGGATGTCGTCCATCGGCTGGTTGAGGTCGATCCGCACCACGTCCTCGTCGGACAGGTGCTCGTCGGTGGTCTCGGGGAGGAACCGCGCGGGGTCCCGCTCCAGCTGCTCCAGGAAGACGCCCTCGGCGGTGATCTTCGCGACGGCCTGGCGGTCGGCGGAGCAGGAGACCGCGATGGCGACGGGACAGGACGCGCCGTGCCGCGGCAGCCGCACCACCCGCACGTCGTGGCAGAAGTACTTGCCGCCGAACTGCGCGCCGATCCCGATCTTCTGCGTCAGCTCGAAGACCTTCTGCTCCAGGTCCTTGTCCCGGAAGCCGTGCCCGAGCTCCGAGCCCTCGGCCGGGATCTCGTCCAGGTAGTGCGCGGAGGCGTACTTGGCGGTCTTCAGCGCGTACTCGGCGCTCGTACCGCCGACGACGATCGCCAGGTGGTACGGCGGGCAGGCCGCCGTACCGAGCGAACGGATCTTCTCCTCCAGGAACTTCATCATGGAGGCCTCGTTGAGGACCGCCTTCGTCTCCTGGTAGAGGAAGGACTTGTTGGCGGAGCCGCCGCCCTTCGCCATGAAGAGGAACTTGTAGGCGCCGCCGTCGGTGGCGTACAGCTCGACCTGGGCCGGCAGGTTCGACCCGGTGTTCTTCTCCTCCCACATGGTGAGCGGAGCCATCTGCGAGTAGCGCAGGTTGAGGTTCAGGTACGCGTCGTAGATGCCGCGGCTCAGCGCCGCCTCGTCGCCGCCCTCGGTCAGCACGTTCTGCCCGCGCTTGCCCATGACGATCGCGGTGCCGGTGTCCTGGCACATCGGCAGCACACCCGCCGCCGCGATGTTCGCGTTCTTCAGCAGGTCGAGCGCGACGAACTTGTCGTTGCTCGACGCCTCCGGGTCGTCGATGATCCGGCGCAGCTGGGCGAGGTGGGCGGGCCGCAGGTAGTGCTGGATGTCGTGGATCGCCTCCTCGGCGAGCTTGCGCAGTGCCTCCGGCTCCACCTTGAGGAACGTCCGCCCGTCCGGTCCCTCGACGGTGGACACACCCTCCGAGGTCACCAGCCGGTACGGGGTGGTGTCCTCGCCCTGGGGGAGCAGATCGGTATACGCGAACTCAGGCATCTCAGCCCATTCCTCACTCTGACGGACGGCCGCCCGCCGACGCTGGCGGGCGCTCACCAGCGTAGAACCTGCCGCTGACGGAGAGCCTGTGAGGTAAGGCTCAGTTCGAGAACCGCACCGGTTTTCCACAGGTCGCGACGAGGGGTAGTCGCGATCTATCGCGTTTCGGTACTCTGCTGCCGTGGACCTTCAGAAGCAGACCCTTCAGGAGCGTGCCGGAGCGCCGGTGGCCGAGTTGCGCGCCTCGGACGCCGACCGTGACCGTATCGCCGACATCCTGCGCGAGGCCCTCGCCGAGGGGCGCCTGACCGCCGACGAGCACGCCGAGCGCGTGGAGGGGGTGCTGAACGCAAAGACGGTGGGCGAGCTGGAGGTCTTCATACGGGACCTGCCCGCGGCCCACGCCGGCCCGGCCGGCCCGGCCTACACCCCGGTCCCGCCCCGGCCGACGCCCGGCGCCATCCCCGTCGAGGCGGACAGCAACGTGGTGGCCGTGTTCAGCAGCGCACGCCGCCGCGGCCGCTGGCGGGCCGGCCGCCGGCTGCACGCGTACGCCGTCTTCGGCTCGATCGAGCTCGACCTCACCGAGGCGATCTTCGAGTACCAGCAGGTCGTCATCAAGGCCGTCTCGGTCTTCGGCGACGTCCAGATCCGCGTCCCGGAGAACGTGTCGCTGCGCGGCACCGGCGGCGGGGTGCTGGGCAACTTCGAGGCGGACACCCTGGACTCGGTCGACCCCGACGCCCCGGTCGTCTACGTCGACGGCTGGGCCGTCCTCGGCAACGTGGAGGCGCGGCCGAAGCGCGGGAAGCTCATCGAGGACATCCTGGAGCGGGTGCAGGACAAGGTCGACAGGAAGTTGCGCAAACACCTGGACCGTTGACGGTCGCGAATCCCTCCACGGCGAGCGGCGCCCGGGGGTGTGAACAAGCCGCCGCACGACGGCCGTTGGGGACGCTGTGCATAGGCCCGCGCACAGCGGGTAGGCCTTGCTGCATCGTCTCTCGCTCGCGAAGCCGTCGTCAGGAGTAGACCGTGCTGCAACCGCCGCATTCGTCCCTGCAGGTCGCTGCCGTTCCGGCCCAGCGGGTGCCGGTGCGGGACAGGGACCAAGACGCACCCTGGCACACCGAGGCGGTGTGCCGGCGCGACGAGGCAGGCCTGTTCTTCGCACCCTCCAAGGAGCCCACCGCCGCCCGGCTGTCCCGGGAGGAGGCGGCCAAGCGGGTCTGCGCCCGCTGCCCGGTGATGGTCGAGTGCCGCGAACACGCGCTGCTCCAGCCCGAGCCCTACGGCGTCTGGGGCGGCCTCACGGCAGCCGAGCGCCGCGTGGTCCTCGCCCGCCGCAGGCGCCGCGACATGGAACTCAAAAAGGCAGCACGAGCGACGGCAGCAAACCGCATACCCCAAGCAGGCTGACAAAAGGCGCCCTCTCCGCACAGAGGGCGCCTTTTGAATTCCGCAGAGGGCCAACGCGCCCCTTGGGGGCGCGGGGCCGTGTCGATCTGCGGCTGCCGCCGCGCGGGCGCGACCAGCCACCGCACACCCGCAGTCGCCGACGCACCGGCAGCCCCTCCCCCGAAGGCGCCGCAGCCCTACTTCGCCTTGTCGAAATCGATCGTGCTGTACGCCCGCAGCTTGCGCAGCCGATGCTCGGAGTCGATCCGCCGCACCGTCCCCGACTTCGACCGCATCACGATCGACTCGGTGAGCGCGGTCTCCGACCGGTACCGCACCCCGCGCAGCAGCTCTCCGTCGGTGATCCCCGTCGCGACGAAGAAGACGTTCTCCCCGGTCACCAGGTCCTCGGTGGTCAGCACCCGGTCCAGGTCGTGCCCGGCGTCGATCGCCCGCTGCCGCTCCGCGTCGTCCTTGGGCCACAGCTTGCCCTGGATGGTCCCGCCCAGGCACTTCACCGCGCAGGCCGAGATGATGCCCTCGGGCGTGCCGCCGATGCCGAGCAGCATGTCGACGCCCGTGCCCTCGCGCAGCGCGTAGATCGAGCCGGCGACGTCACCGTCGGAGATCAGCTTGATGCGGGCCCCGGCCTCCCGGATCTCCTTGATGATCCCTTCGTGCCGCGGCCGGTCGAGGATGACCACGGTCACGCCCTCCGGCGAGGACCGCTTCGCCTTGGCGACCCGGCGGATGTTGACGGAGATGGGCGCGTTGATGTCGACGAAGTCCGCCGCGTCCGGGCCCGTGACCAGCTTGTCCATGTAGAACACGGCGGACGGGTCGAACATGGCCCCGCGCTCGGCCGCGGCCAGCACGGAGATCGCGTTGGGCATGCCCTTCGCGGTCAGCGTCGTCCCGTCGATCGGGTCGACGGCGATGTCGACCTCGGGCCCGGTGCCGTCACCGACGTGCTCCCCGTTGAAGAGCATCGGTGCTTCGTCCTTCTCGCCCTCGCCGATGACGACCACGCCGTTCATCGACACGGTGGAGACGAGGGTTCGCATGGCGCGCACGGCGGCGCCGTCGGCGCCGTTCTTGTCGCCGCGGCCCACCCAGCGACCCGCCGCCATCGCGGCGGCTTCGGTCACCCGGACGAGCTCCAGGGCGAGGTTGCGGTCGGGGGCCTCGGAGGGGACATCGAGTTCGGACGGCAGGTGATGATGATTCTCGGTCATCGGAGCGCACCTTTCTGATACGACGACGGCCGGATGAGGGTTTCCCGTCGACTCTATCGTCAGGCTGACAAAATGAGCAGGGGACCCCACGGATGAGCGCAAGGGGCACCTGCGACGATAGGGGGCGTGGCAGGCACGAACGGCAAGCAGAAGACGGTCCGGGACATGATTCTCTCCCTGGCCCTGATCGGTCTCGCGGCGGGCTTCATCTACCTGCTCGTCCCGCACGACGATCACGCTCCCGACATCCAGCGCGTCGACTACCGGGTCGAGCTGCTGACGGCACGGCGCGCGGCGAGCTATCCGGTGGCCGCGCCGGAGGGCCTGTCCGCCGACTGGAAGGCCACCTCGGTCCGTTTCCAGGGCGAGGACGGCGACCGCTGGCACCTCGGCTACCAGACCCCCGACGGTCAGTACGTCCAGATCGAGCAGTCCACTCAGAAGCCCGCGGACTTCATCACCGACGCCAGCCAGGGCGCGACGGCCACGAAGAAGACCGAGAAGATCGGCGACCGCACCTGGACGCACTACACCGGCGGCCGCTACGACGCCCTGGTGCTGGACGGCACCCCCGGCTCCACGACGGTGGTGGCCGGCACCGCCTCCTTCACCCAGCTGACGAAGATGGCCGCGGCGCTGAAGATGTCCTGACGCCCCTGACCTGACGCGAGAGGCCCCCGGCGCCGTTGCCGGGGGCCTCTCGCGTCAGGTCAGGGGCGTGACTCAGACGGTCGTGATGACGTCGTCGTAGTCCAGTCGCGGGGAGCGCGGGAACCAGGCGTCCGGGCCCGGCTTGCCGATGTTGACGACCATCAGCGGGGCGTGGTCGTCGTCCAGGAACTCCTTCTGGACGCCCGCGAGGTCGAGGCCGGTCATCGGACCGGCGGCGAGACCGGCGGCGCGGACGCCGATGATGAAGTAGGCGGCCTGCAGGGTGGCGTTCAGGGCGGCGCTGCCCTCGCGCACCGCGCGGTCGCCGAAGACGGCGTCCTTCGCCTGCGGGAAGTGCGGGAAGAGGGCCGGCAGCTCCTCGTGGAACTCGTTGTCCGCGGACAGGATCGCGACCAGCGGGGCGGTGGCGGTCTTCTTCTGGTTGCCCTCGGCCATGTGCCGCACCAGGCGCTCACGGGCCTCGGGGGAGCGGACCAGGGTGACGCGCAGCGGCGACTGGTTCATGGAGGTCGGGCCGAACTTGACCAGGTCGTAGATCGCCTGGACCTGCTCGTCGGTCACCGGCTCGTCGGTGAAGGTGTTCGCGGTGCGGGCCTCGCGGAACAGCAGGTCCTGGGCGGTGGGGTCAAGGACGAGAGACATTGCGGAACTTCCTCGGGGGGTGACGTCCGATCCGTACCGGACCGCGGTCCGGATAGGCTGACGGCATCACCGTACGCGAGGAAGGTTCAAGTTTCAACAAAAAGCGGGGCGTGGTGATCCACTTCACATTCGCCCGCCCGTTCACTCCTCCTCGGCGGTCTCTTCCTCCCCCTCTTCCTCGGCCAGCGCGGCGTCCAGCCGGGCCCGCGCACCCTCCAGCCACCGCCGGCACACCTTCGCCAGCTCCTCGCCCCGCTCCCACAGCGCGAGGGACTCCTCCAGGCTCGTCCCGCCGGCCTCCAGCCGCCGTACGACCTCGATCAACTCGTCCCGAGCCTGCTCGTAGGAGAGCGCTTCCTCGGTCCTGCCGCTCATGCACTTGCCTTTCTGATCCGCCCGTACGACAACGCCCGGGACATCGCTCTAGCCATCGACCCGCACCGTGAACTCACCCTCGGCGACCCGTGCCCGCAGGGCCTCGCCCGGTGCCGCGTCCGCCGGGTCCCGCACCACCTGGCCGTCGTCCTTCTGCAGCACGGCGTACCCGCGCTGCAGCGTGGCCGCGGGGGAGAGGGCCACCACGCGCGCGTGCGTGTGCGTCAGCTCGGAGTCGGCGCGGTCGAGCAGGTGCCCGACGGTGCGCCGGGAACGGTCGACCAGCGAGGCGATGTGATCGGCCCGCTCGTCGACCATCCGGTGCGGGTCCTCCATGGCCGGACGCGCGAGCGTATGCGCCAGCCCCCGCTCCTCCCGCGCCACGAGCCCGTCGACACACCGCCGGGCCCGGTCCCGCAGCATCCGCACCCGCTCCAGCTCCTCCCCGACATCCGGCACGACCTTCTTGGCGGCGTCGGTGGGGGTGGAGGCGCGCAGGTCGGCGACGTAGTCGAGCAGCGGGGTGTCCGGCTCGTGCCCGATGGCGGACACCACGGGCGTACGGCACTCGGCGACCGCCCGCACCAACTGCTCGTCCGAGAACGGCAGCAGATCCTCCACGCTGCCGCCCCCGCGCGCGACGATGATCACATCCACCTCCTCGATCGCGTCGAGCTCCTTGACGGCCTGCACGACCTGCGGCACGGCGTGCACGCCCTGCACCGGCACGTTCCGCACCTCGAACCGCACCGCCGGCCACCGGTGCCGGGCGTTCTCCAGGACGTCCCGCTCGGCGGCCGAGGCCCGCCCGCACACCAGCCCGATCAGCTGCGGAAGGAACGGCAACGGCTTCTTCCGCCCGGCGGCGAACAGCCCCTCCGCGGCCAGCGTCTTCTTGAGCTGCTCCAGCCGCGCCAGCAACTCCCCGACCCCGACGGGCCGTATCTCGACCGCCCGCAACGACAGCTGTCCGCGCGGCGCGTACCACTCCGGCTTCGCGTGTACGACGACCCGGGCGCCCTCCCCGACCACATCGGCCACGGTGTCGAACACCTGCCGGAAACAGGTGACGCCGATCGAGATGTCGTACGACGGATCCCGCAGGGTCAGGAACACCACCCCGGCCCCCGGCCGCCGCGACAGCTGGGTGATCTGCCCCTCGACCCAGACGGCCCCGAGCCGGTCGATCCACCCGCCGATCAGCCGGGAGATCTCACCGACGGGGACAGGGGTCTCGGCGGACGTGTTCAAAGCCATGCGGCGAGCGTAACGGCGCCGACTGACAGCACCCGCCCTCCCGCCCAGCTCAACTGCCCGCGCCCAGGTCGGCTGCCCGGCAACCCCCGCAGCGCCACCGGCACCGTCCCGCGGCCGTATGTCTCCCGCTCGTCCGTTCTTCCGCCGGTCTCCCCGGGATCGTCACCCGGACGCGATCTTCGACCCCCCGAACGCGGCCTTACGATGGGTGCCATGACTGCTTCGCCTGGCCGCCGTGTCCTGCTCGCCGCCCCCCGTGGCTACTGCGCGGGTGTGGACCGCGCCGTGATCGCCGTCGAGAAGGCCCTGGAGCAGTACGGGGCCCCGATCTATGTCCGGCACGAGATCGTCCACAACAAGTACGTCGTGCAGACCCTGGAGAAGAAGGGCGCGATCTTCGTCGAGCGGACCGAGGAGGTCCCGCCGGGGAACATCGTGATGTTCTCCGCGCACGGCGTCGCCCCCGTCGTCCACGACGAGGCCGCACGCGGCCGGCTCGCCACCATCGACGCCACCTGCCCGCTGGTCACCAAGGTCCACAAGGAAGCCGTCCGCTTCGCGGGCGAGGACTACGACATCCTCCTGATCGGGCACGAGGGCCACGAGGAGGTCATCGGCACCTCCGGCGAGGCCCCCGACCACATCCAGCTGGTCGACGGCCCCGCGGACGTCGCCAAGGTCGAGGTCCGCGACGAGTCCAAGGTCGTCTGGCTCTCCCAGACCACCCTCTCCGTCGACGAGACCATGGAGACGGTCGACGCCCTCAAGGAGAAGTTCCCCCAGCTCATCTCCCCGCCCAGCGACGACATCTGCTACGCCACGCAGAACCGTCAGCTCGCCGTGAAGCAGATGGGCGCCGAGGCCGAACTCGTCATCGTGGTCGGCTCCCGCAACTCCTCCAACTCCAAGCGGCTCGTCGAGGTCGCCAAGCTGGCCGGCTCCCGCGCCGCCTACCTGGTCGACTTCGCCGGCGAGATCGACGAGGCCTGGCTGGAGGGCGTCACCACGGTCGGCGTCACCTCCGGTGCCTCCGTCCCGGAGGTCCTGGTCGAGGAGGTCCTGGAGTGGCTCGCCGGGCGCGGCTACGGGGATGTCGAGATCGTCAAGGCGGCCGAGGAGTCCATCACCTTCTCGCTGCCCAAGGAACTCCGCCGTGACCTGCGCGAAGAGGCGGCCACTCTGGTCGCCGAGCGCGGCGGCAGCGGCGCCGGGGCGTGAGGGCCGGTCGTACGACGGTGTGACCGCGGGCCGTCCGGCGTCGTGACTGTCAGTCGTACGACGTAACGTGGAGCCATGCAGATCTTCGGTGTGGACATCGGTGGTTCCGGGATCAAGGGCGCTCCCGTGGACCTGGACAAGGGCGACCTGGCCCAGGAGCGGTGCAAGGTGCTCACCCCGCATCCGGCGACGCCCGACGGCGTCGCCGACGGGGTCAAGCAGGTCGTCGACCACTTCGGGTGGAGCGGCCCGGTCGGCCTCACCTTCCCGGGGGTGATCAGCGACGGCACGCACATCCGTACGGCGGCGAACGTCGACAAGAGCTGGATCGACACCGACGCGCGGACGCTGTTCAGCGAGCGGCTCGGCGGTCTCCCGGTGACCGTGGTCAACGACGCGGACGCGGCCGGGGTGGCCGAGGTGGAGTTCGGCGCCGGCCGGGGCCGCAAGGGCGTCGTCCTCCTCCTCACCTTCGGCACCGGCATCGGCAGCGCCCTGTTCGTCGATGGCGAGCTGGTCCCCAACACCGAGCTGGGCCACCTGGAGCTGGACGGCCACGACGCGGAGAAGAAGGCCTCCAGCAAGGCCAAGGAGGACGAGGACCTGAGCTGGGAGCACTGGGCCCACCGGGTCAACAAGTACCTGGCCCACGTCGAGATGCTGTTCACCCCGAACCTGTTCATCATCGGCGGCGGGGTGAGCCGCAAGGCCGACAAGTTCCTCCCGTACATCAAGGGCATCAAGGCCGAGATCGTGCCGGCGCAGCTGCAGAACAACGCCGGGATCGTGGGCGCGGCGATGCGCGCGGCGCACCACGCGTCCTAGCCCGTCCGGCCCGTCCGGCCCGTCCGGCGGACCGCCGGTCAGCCCCTGAACCGGCGTCGGCGTCGGATCAGCCGGATCCGGCGGACGATGACGATCACCCCGGCGATCAGCGTTCCGCCGTAGAGCCAGCCGGCCTGTGTGGACAGGGCCGTCACCAGGCCCATCAGGCCGCCGAGGAAGCCTCCGCCGCCGTCGGAGACGGTCAGCAGGCCGGCGGCGAAGGCGATCGGGACGACGACGGGGGCGGTCAGCAGATCGCCCCCGCGCACCCACAGCGCGGTCAGCGCGCACACCGGCAGGAACAGTACGCCGTACACCGTCAGGGACGCGCCGAAGAGCAGGTCGTCCAGGAAACCGAGCAGGAACATCGCGGCCAGGCAGAACAGGCCGCAGCCGAGCCCCGTGAGCCGTGGGTTCGGCAGCCTCTTCGGACCTTCCGCCGGCGCGGTGCGGGACCTTCCCCCGGCGGGCCGGCGCTCGGCCGTCGCCGGCCGCCGTCTGGCCTGCGGTGGCAGCGGCGCCCGGGGGGCGCCACGGCGTGGGCCGTGCTGTCGGGGTCGGGTCCTGTGATGCTCCACCGGACCAACTTAGGTCGGTTAATGTGCCCAATCGCGACCCGGACACGCCGAAACCAAGCCGAAGAGCAGAGCCTGTCCAGGTGTTCGACGCGGCCGCCGGCCCGGGGCCCCGAACCCCGTAAACTGGTGGATCGGCCGGCCCGCCGGCACTGGCAGCCCCCCGGCTCACTCACCCACTCACTACGGGAAGTCGCAACGTGTCGCTCACGATCGGAATCGTCGGCCTGCCCAATGTCGGCAAGTCGACCCTGTTCAACGCCCTGACCAAGAACGACGTGCTGGCGGCCAACTACCCGTTCGCCACGATCGAGCCCAACGTGGGTGTGGTCGGCGTCCCCGACGCCCGTCTGACCAAGCTGGCCGAGATCTTCGCCTCGCAGCGGATCCTCCCCGCCACGGTCGACTTCGTCGACATCGCGGGCATCGTCCGCGGTGCCTCCGAGGGTGAGGGCCTGGGCAACAAGTTCCTCGCGAACATCCGTGAGTCCGACGCGATCTGCCAGGTCATCCGTGCCTTCAAGGACGAGAACGTCGTGCACGTCGACGGCAAGGTCTCGCCGAAGGACGACATCGAGACGATCAACACCGAGCTGATCCTCGCCGACCTCCAGACCATCGAGAAGGTCCTGCCGCGCCTCCAGAAGGAGTCGCGCATCAAGAAGGACGTGGCGCCCAAGGTCAAGGCCGTCGAGGAGGCCAAGGAGATCCTGGAGAAGGGCGACACCCTGTTCTCCCAGGGCATCCTCCAGGGCTCGGACCGCGCCGAGCTCCTCCACGACCTGCACCTGCTCACCACCAAGCCCTTCCTCTACGTCTTCAACGTCGACGAGGACGAGCTGACCGACGACACCTTCAAGGCCGAGCAGCGCGCCCTGGTCGCCCCCGCCGAGGCGATCTTCCTCAACGCCAAGCTGGAGCAGGACCTCGCCGAGCTCGACGAGGCGGACGCCCTCGAACTCCTGGAGTCCGTCGGCGCCGAGGAGCCCGGCCTCGCCACCCTTGCCCGCGTCGGCTTCGACACCCTCGGCCTGCAGACCTACCTCACGGCCGGCCCCAAGGAATCCCGCGCCTGGACCATCAAGAAGGGCGCCACCGCCCCCGAGGCCGCCGGCGTCATCCACACCGACTTCCAGAAGGGCTTCATCAAGGCCGAGGTCATCTCCTTCGCCGACCTCGTCGAAACCGGCTCCGTCGCCGAGGCCCGCGCCAAGGGCAAGGCGCGCATGGAGGGCAAGGACTACGTCATGCAGGACGGGGACGTGGTGGAGTTCCGCTTCAACGTGTAGTCGTCGCCTCACCTACGCAGGTCAGCAGGGGTCCGACCGTTCGAGGTCGGACCCCTGGCCTGTTCCCGTGCGGGCTCGCGGGACAGGGGTACCTACTAACGTCATTGTTGCTAACATTGACGTTAGTGTCATGCGTGGAGGTGGGCGGCCATGGTGGACTTCGTGGGGCGTCGCCAGGAGCTGGCGATCTTGGAGCGGGAGCTGCGGAAGGTGGCGGCAGGGGTCGGCGGGGAGCGGCCCGGTCGGTGCGTGATGTTGCGTGGGCGGCGACGTGTGGGCAAGTCGCGGCTGGTGGAGCGGTTCGCGGAGCGCTCGGGGGCGCCGTTCCTCTTCTATGCGGCGACCGGTGCGTCCCTCGGGGATGATCTCGCGCGGCTCGCCAGGGACGCTCAGGCGTCGACGCTGCCGATGGCGCGGCTCGTGGCCGCCGCGCGGCCGGAGAGCTGGGATGCCGCGTTCGATGTGCTGGCCGCGGCGCTGCCCGCCGACCGGGCGAGCGTGCTGGTCATCGACGAGGTGCCGTACCTGATGGATGCCGAGGGCGCCTTCGAGGGGATGCTGCAACGGGCCTGGGATCGGCTGCTGGAGACCAAGCCGGTGCTGCTGGTTCTCATCGGCTCGGATCTGTCGATGATGGAGGCCCTGAACAGCTACGGGCGCCCGTTCCACCAGCGCGGCCGGGAGATGGTGCTGGGACCGCTGAACCCCGCCGAGGTGGGGGAGATGCTCGGGCTGGAACCGGCGGAGGCCTTCGACGCCGCGCTGGTCACCGGCGGGCTGCCGCTGATCTGCGCGGAGTGGCCGCGAGGTGCGGGGCTGTGGGACTTCCTCGACGAGGCGCTGAGCGACCCGGTCTCGGCCCTGCTGGTGTCGGCCGAGCGCTCGCTGGCCGCCGAGTTCCCTCCGCAGGCCCAGGCGCGTACGGTGCTGGCGGCCATCGGCAGCGGCGAGCGGACCTTCACCAACATCGCCCGGGCGGCCGGCGGAATCGGGGCCACGCCCCTGCAGCGAGCGCTGGAGCTGCTCACGGAGAAGCGGATCGTCGCCGCGGAGCTGCCCGTGTCGCTGCGGCCGTCGAAGGACCGCCGCTACCGGGTGACGGATCCCTATCTGAGGTTCTGGCTGCACCTGCTCGGCCCGTCCATGGAGGAGATCGAACGGGGGCGGGGCGATCTGACCCTGGCACGCATCCGGGAGCACTGGACCAGCTGGCGCGGCAGAGCCGTCGAGCCCCTCGTCCGGGAGGCCCTGGCGCGGATGCTGCCCGACGACCGGCTGCCCGCGGCCCCCGCGGTGGGCGGTTACTGGACCCGCACCAACGATGTCGAGATCGATGTCGTCGGGGCCGACCGCGCCCCCGTCGCCCAGGAGTTGTTCTTCGTCGGCTCCATCAAGTGGCTGGAGCGGTCGCCCTTCGACCGACACGACCTGGCGGCGCTCCACCGGCACCGGGCCGCCCTGACCGGAGAACCCGTTCCGGTCGTGGCGGTCTCGCGCAGCGGGGTCGACTGTCCGGGGCTCGATGCCGCCTACGGCCCCGGCGATCTGCTGGCCGCTTGGTCGCGGTGAGCGGTGAGCGGTGAGCGGCGGACGGCAGGCGAGGGGCCGCTGAGTCGTTCCTGTCGTGACCCCGCGCGTCGGCGGTCCCTCAGCGGACGTCGACGTAGTCCGTGACCCTGGCGCTGTTGAGGTAGTGGTCCCCGGTCTGGCGGTCGAGGGCGATGGCCCAGGTGCCGTCGCGGTCGGCGGTGACGCTGCCGAGGAGGTGGCCGTGACGGTCGGTGGCCAGGTCGGTGACGAGACGGTAGGTGCGGGAGCCGCGGGGCTTGAAGTAGAGGGAGGGCGTGCCCTTGGCCAGGGGCTTCCAGGTGGTGCCCTTCTTGTACTGGAGGGTGCCGCCGAAGGTGACCGGGTGCCCCTTGCGGACCGGGTCGGGGGAGACGTGGAAGCCGGTGACGCGGGTGGCGTAGCGGTAGAGGTGGACGGGCTTGCTGGTGCTGGTCGCCAGGTCGGGGTTGCCGTCGAAGCGGGCCCGCCAGTAGGCGTCGGTGTCCGGCGCGGTGAGGGTGCGGGCGAACGTCTCGTCCATCAGCGGCTTGTTGTGGCGGACCGTGAAGGGAACGGTCGCGGCGTTCTTCCAGCCGGTCCTGCCGTCCTGGGAGTACTGCAGGGTGACGGTGGGCCTGGCGGGCCACTTCGCGCGCGCGTCCTCGAAGAGGACGTACCCGGAGGCCTTCAGGGACCCGTCGTCGTTCAGGAACGCGCCCATGTCGGTCTCGGTGGTGTAGGCGACATGCAGGCTGAAGGGCTCGGCGGCGAGCTGCTGAAAGGGCAGGCCGTCGGCCCCGGCGAAGAGTTCGGCGTCCGGGGCCGGGTTCTCCGAGGAGACGTGCAGCGTGTAGGAGCCGTGGCTGTCGGTGGTGGTCTCGCCGGCCACGACCCCGTCGCCCTGCAGTGTGATCGCGGTGTGCGGCAGCGGCTGCCAGCCGGCGGTGGTCTGGATCTCCGCGCGGCCGGTGACGGTCCCGGTGGTGCCCTGCTTCAGGTCCAGGGCGTGGGTGCTGGCCGTGAAGCGGACCGGTGCCTGCGTGGTGTGCAGGTACTGCGGTGACGTCGGCACGTCGACCGCCCCCGGGTGGGCGCTGGAGGCCTGCGGCGCGGCGGAGAACTGGACGTACGGTGCGGTGGGCACGAAGGCGGTGGTGAAGCGGCCGTCGGCGCCGGCGGTCGCGGTCAGCCGGCCGTGACCGGTGTCGACGGCGACGGTCGTCCCCGCGGTGGGCTCGGGGGCGTCCGGGTCCCGGGGGTCCTTGGCCACCACGGTGCCGCCGACGGTGACCTCCTGGTGCAGGTAGTCCGGCACGCTCGGGGTCGCGGTCAGGTCGGGGATCGTGACGGTGGTCCGGTACTCCAGGGGGTACGGGGAGACGACACCGGCGACGGTGGCCCCGGAGGCGTCCTGGAGGTCGACGGTCACCCGGTAGTCGCCGAGGTCCGCCAGGTGGACCGGCGCCCGCCAGGTACCGGACCGGGCGTCCTGCCCCAGGTACTGGGTGAAGTCCTCGGTCGATCCGGCCTCCGGTGCCCCGTCCGGCGCGTCCACTGCGGTGAAGTGGGCCGTGATACGGGTGATCGGGCTGTCGGAGTGCGCCGTCACGAAGAGCATGCCCGGCTGGCTGTACCAGCCGTCGGCGACGGTCAGCACGGGGCCGCCGGCGGCGCCGTCCGCGTGGGCCGGGGCGAGCCCCGTGAACAGCGAGGCGGACAGCGCGGTCGCGGTGGCCGCCGTCAGGAAGATGCTGCGTCTCATGGTGCTCCCCCGGAGGATCGGTCGGCCGCGCACGGGAACGCGCGCCCGGGAACGCGCGGACGGGGAAGGGCAGTTCCCTGTGGCGTTCCTGTGCCGGTCATGTGATCGAGAACTGTAGCGGTGCGCCAGGTGGGGCCCGGGAGGCGGGTGCCCCGTACAACCGGTGGGGCCCGCGGGGGCGGTGGGAGGATGGGGGAACGGCGAGAGGCGGGGGGCGGGCGCGTGGGGCGGGACGAGCGGGACGTGGTCGCGAGGGGCGTGCGGCTGGCCGAGGCGGCCCGGAACGTGGTCGGCGACCACGGCAGGGCCGTCGAGGCGGTACGGGCGGTGCTGACACCGATTCACGACGCGGCGGTACGACGGGAACTCGACGCCATTCCGGTCGCGCGGCTGCGGGACGTCACCGGAGGGCGGCTGCGGCTGGGCGGCGTCGAACAGAGCGGGCTGCGCACGGTGGGCAGCGTGCTCGACGCCGGTCCCTACCGGCTGCGGCAGATTCCCGGTGTCGGCCAGCGCACCGTCGACCAGATGCTCGCCGCGGCCCGCAGGCTCTCCGAGGCCGCGCACGAGACCGTGGCCGTCCATATCGACGTGGACCGGCCGGAGCCGGACACCACCGCGCTCGTCACGGCACTGCACACCCTCGTGGAGGCCGGCCCGGACGCGCGGCGCGCCGTCGACCGGGCGGGTGCCCTGGCGGAACGCCTGGACCCGCTGCTGGCCGACGCCAGGCCCGCCGCCGGGCGGCTGCGGATGCTGCTGGCGGGCCGGAAGAAGAAGGCCCGCGCGCTGGCGGCGGTGACCGCGATCCGCGCGCTGGCGGACGAGGCGGAACGGGCCCGGCTGCCGGAACTGTTCGCCCAGGCCTCGGTGGACCTGCTCCGCGGCCCGGCCTCCGACCTCGCCGCCTGGGCGGACTTCGAACTCCGCTCCGCCGAGTACTACAGCCTCCTCGCGCAGATCTCCGGACGGGCGCCCGACGCGGCCGCCGCCGAGGGCTTCCTGCCCGACGAGGTCGCCGAACGGGTACGGACCCAGCACCTCGACGACACCCACCGGCGGGTCTCCCTGCGCGGCTACCAGGCGTTCGGCGCACGGTTCGCGCTCGCCCAGCGCAAGGTGATCCTCGGCGACGAGATGGGCCTCGGGAAGACCATCCAGGCCATCGCCGTCCTGGCCCACCTGGCCGCCGAGGGGGAGAGCCACTTCATGGTCGTGTGCCCGGCGAGCGTCCTGGTGAACTGGACCCGGGAGGTCGAGGCCCGCAGCGCCCTGCGCGTCCTGCTGCTCCACGGCCCCGACCGGCACGACGCCTTCGCCGACTGGAAGGGGCGCGGCGGGGTCGCCGTGACCACCTTCGACGCCCTGCGCGGATTCCCTGTACCGGGCGGCGGCGAGGTCGGCCTGTTCGTGGTCGACGAGGCGCACTCCGTGAAGAACCCGAAGGCCAAACGGTCCCAGGCGGTCGCCGAGTGGGCGGAGCGCTGCCCGCGCACCCTCTTCATGACGGGCACCCCGATGGAGAACCGGGTCGCGGAGTTCCGCAGCCTGGTCGGGATGCTGGACGGCGGGGTCGCGGACGCGCTGGGCGAGGGGGACGCGCTGGCCGGCTCGGTCGCCTTCCGCAAGGCCGTCGCCCCCGTCTACCTGCGGCGCAACCAGGAGGACGTGCTCACCGAACTCCCCAGCCTCCAGCACACCGACGAGTGGGAGGAGCTGAGCGCCTCGGACGAGGAGGCGTACCGGGAGGCCGTGCGCGCCGGCAACTTCATGGCGATGCGCCGGGCCGCCTATCTGCGCCCGGAGAAGTCGGCCAAGCTGGAGCGGCTCCGGGAGATCGCCCGGGAGGCCGGCGAGAACGGGCAGAAGACCGTGGTCTTCTCCTACTTCAAGGACGTCCTGGGCGTGGTCCGGGAGGCGCTCGCCGACGGCAGCGCGCTCTTCGGCCCGCTCACCGGCGCGGTCCCCGCCGCACGGCGGCAGCAGATCGTCGACGACTTCGCCGCCGCCCTGGGTCCCGCGGTGCTCCTGGCGCAGATCCAGGCGGCGGGCGTCGGCCTCAACATGCAGGCCGCCTCCGTGGTCGTCATCTGCGAACCCCAGATCAAACCCACCATCGAGCACCAGGCGGTGGCCCGGGCCCATCGCATGGGCCAGGTCAGACCGGTCCGGGTGCACCGGCTGCTGGCCACCGGGGGAGTCGACGAGCGCCTGGTGCGGATGCTGGAGAAGAAGACCCGCCTCTTCGACGCCTACGCCCGCCGCAGCGCCGTCGCCGAGGCCACCCCGGACGCGGTCGACGTGTCGGACACCGACCTGGCCCGCCGGATCGTCGAGGAGGAACAGGCCCGCCTGGGCATGGCGGACGGGACCCCCGTCGCGACAGCGGAGGTGTGAGAGGCGTGACCGTGGTCCACGCGCTGATCCACCTGCACGACTTCGACGACGGGAGCGCCGACTTCAAGCTGATCGGGGTCTACTCGTCGGAGGGGAGGGCGGCGCGTGCCCGGGCCGTGAGCGCCGGACTCCCGGGGTTCCGCGACTCCCCGGACGGCTACGACGTCCTCCGGCTGGAGGTCGAGCCGGCGGGGGCGGAACAGGGGCCTCTCCCCGGGGAGCTGCACCTGCTCTTCCGGATCCTCGAGTCCGACCGCGGCGAAGAGGTCCTCGTCCTGGGCGCGTTCCGCTCCGAGGAGCGGGCCCGGGCGGCGGCTTCGGCCTACGCCCAGGGCCCGCCGGAGGCCGAGCTGGAGGTCGCCCCGGTGGGCCTCGACGAGAGCACCTGGACCGACGGGTTCTTCACCTGCTGGTCCGACGAGCAGTAAGCCCCCTCCCCCCTCCGCCGGTCCACGGTCCCTACGCCGACTCCCGCAGCCGCAGTTGCGCCCCCACCGTCAGTTCGTCCGGGGGCAGCGGGCCGGTCCCGGTGAGCAGCCGTGCCGCCTGTTCGACGGCGAGCGCGCCGAGACCGCGGGTGTCCAGGGCGACGGTGGTCAGCGGCGGCTCGACGAGGGCGCCCAGCCGCAGCCCGTCGAAGCCGATCACGGCGAGGTCCCGGGGCACCTCGCGGCCCAGCCTGCGGGCGGCCCGCAACGCCCCGATGGCGATGATGTCGTTGAAGATGAAGACCGCGGTGAGGTCCGGGTGCCGGCCGAGGAGTTCCTGCAGCGCCTGCTCCCCGCCCTCGACGCTCTGGTCCGCGCGGGCCACCGCCCCGGAGTCCAGTCCGCACGCGGACATCGCGCCGTCGAACCACTCGTGCCGCACGCTCGGCTCGGACCGCTCCGCGTGGTCCAGCATGCCGATGTTCCGGTGGCCCGCCCCGGTGAGGTGCCGTATCGCCGCGTGGACGCCCGCCTCGCCGTCGATCCGGATCGAGCTGAACCGCTCGGTGCGGTGCTTGCGGTCGATGAGGACGACGGGCAGCCCCCGGGTCAGCCGGGCGATCTCGTCCTCGGGCAGGCTGAGGTAGCCCACCACGGCGTCCACCTGGGAGGCGATCACCTCCAGGGTGCCCCGCTCCTCCTCGACGCGGTCGCCGGTGTCGTACACGACCACGTGCCAGCCGCGTCCCCGGGCCGCTTCCAGCGCGGCGGCGGCGACCTCGGTGAAGAACGGGTTGAGCAGATCGGGGATCACCAGTCCGACGCTGAACGTGTCCTGCCGGACCAGCCCCCGGGCGAACCGGCTGGGCCGGTAGCCCAGTTCGAGGGCCGCGTCGAGGACGCGCTGCTTGGTGGAGACGCCGATCTCGCCCTTGTCGTTGAGCGCCCGTGACACGGTCTGCCGGGACACTCCGGCGGCCTCGGCCACATCGTCGATCGTCACCCTGCGGGGTCCGGTCCCCGACGACGCCATCACTCACCTCCGCGTAATTGCCGACGCGCCCGCGTCGCAGGGACACCGAGTATGCCCCCCGTCCGCCGTCCTGAGTCTTGACACTCGGCCGGAGCGGAGCCCACACTCCCAATCGATTCCCGTTACCGCTCCCGTGAGCGCTCACGGTACCGCTCCCGGCCCCTTATTCCAACCAGAAGGCATCCGCCTCCAGGTGTCAACGTCGACCCGCCTGACAACGTTTGCCAGGCGATCTCTGGAACGGAAGATATGAGCAGCACAGCCACGAGAACCCGCCTCGCCGTCGCCGCCGCCACGGCCGGCATCGTCGTACTCGCCGGATGCTCCTCGTCCGATTCGTCGGACAAGGCGTCGGCCGCCTCCTGCGCGCCCGGCAAGGGCAAGGTCACCCTCCAGTACTGGAACACCGTCAACGGCATGGACAAGGTCGTCGACCTCTGGAACCAGAAGCACCCCGACATCCAGGTCGAGACGAAGAACATCTCCAACGACCAGTACGGCGCCATCGGCAACGCGCTGAAGGCCGGCAAGGCACCGGACCTCGCCCAGGTCGGCTACGACGAGCTGCCCACCCTGCGCTCCCAGGACGCCTTCGTGGACGCCTCGGCCTGCAAGGCCGCCACCGCCGCCGAGTCGAAGTTCGTCCCGTGGACCTGGTCGCAGTCCAGCTTCGGCGGCACCGGGGTGTTCGCCCTTCCGCAGGACACCGGCCCGATGGCCATGTACGTCCGCACGGACCTCTTCAAGAAGTACGGCGTCGCGATCCCGACGACCTGGGACGAGTACGAGAGCGCCGCCGCGAAGCTGCACAAGGCGGACCCGAAGCTCACGATCACCTTCTTCGACCCGAACAACGCCGAGTGGTTCAACGGGCTCCTGTGGCAGAACAACGCGAACATGTACAGCTACTCCGGTGACCAGTGGCACGTCACCGTGGAGTCGGACAAGAGCAGGGAAGTCGCCGACTACTGGCAGAAGCTGATCGACGACAAGCTCGTGCGCACCGACCTCGCCAACGGGTCGACGCAGATGTTCGCCGCCTACCAGGACAACCAGATCGCCACCCAGATCGGGGCCGCCTGGGGGTACAGCGGTATCCGGGACAACCTGCCCAAGCAGGCCGGGAAGTGGTCGATCGTCCCGATGCCGACCTGGGGCGCGAACGGCACGTCCGGCGACTGGGGCGGCTCGACCGTCGCGTTCATGAAGGGCGCCAAGCACCTGTACGAGTCGGTCGAGTTCAACACCTGGCTCAACACCGACCCCGAGGCCCTCGCGATGGAGAACCAGCTCGGCGGCCTGTACCCGGCGGCCGACGACGGGCTGAAGCTCCCGGCGCTGTCCAAGGGCGTGCCGTACTACGACAACGAGAAGATCTTCGACGTCTTCGCCGAGTCGTCCAAGAAGATCGACACCGACTTCGCCTGGGGCCCCACCCAGAAGACGGTGAACCTGGCGCTGCAGGACGCGATGGCCAAGGCGGCGGCCGGTGACGGCACGCTCACCGACGCCCTCGCGACCGCCCAGGCCGCCGCGCTGAAGTCGATGAAGGACCAGGCGATCCCGGCGACGGCAGGCAAGTGACCGCTCGATGACCGACATCGCCACCCGTCCCACCGACGCGGTGCCCGCACCGCCCCGGGGCCGCCGCCGTCCGCGCCTGGACGTCGGCGGCCCCCGGGCCGGCACCGTCGTCGCGTTCCTGACGCCCTTCTTCCTGCCGTTCGTGCTGTTCTACCTGGTGCCCATCGGCTACGCGCTGTGGCAGAGCTTCCGCGTGGTGCGCCGCTCCGGCGGCCAGTACGGCACCTCGTACACGACGTTCGGCGGCTTCGAGCAGTACACGCAGGTGTTCCAGAACGACGAGTTCTGGTCCAGCATCGGCCGCATCGGCCTGTTCGGCATCGTGCAGGTGCCCGTCATGCTGTTCGCCGCGCTGGTCATGGCGCTGCTCCTGGACACCCCCCTGCTGAAGCTCAAGGGCTTCTTCCGCGTGACCGCGTTCATGCCGTACGCGGTGCCCGGTGTCATCGCCGCGATCATGTGGTCGTATCTGTACTCGCCGCAGCTCAGCCCGGTCGTCGACCTGCTGAACGGCATCGGTCTGCACCCCGACTTCCTGGGCCCGGGTGCCGTGCTGTGGTCGGCGGCGAACGTCTCCACCTGGCTGTGGACCGGCTACAACATGCTGATCATGTTCTCGGCGCTGCAGTCCATCCCGCAGGAGCTCTACGAGGCCGCGCGGATCGACGGGGCCGGCAACTGGACCATCGCCTGGCGCATCAAGGTCCCGATCATCGCCCCGTCCATCGTCATGACCACGGTCTTCTCGATCATCGGGACGCTCCAGCTGTACTCCGAGCCGGCGGTGCTGCGGCAGATCTCCTCGAACATCTCCAGCACGTTCACCCCGAACATGCTGGCGTACACCGTGGCGGTCGGGAACAACTACCAGCAGGCCGCCGCCATCTCGGTGGTCATCGCGGTCATCACCTTCGTCCTGAGCTTCGGCTTCATGCGACTGACCTCGAAGAGGGCGGGACTGTGAGCAACCGACCCCGTGTCCAGGAAAGCGGCATGAGCCGGACGGCCGTCATGGCCCTGATGTTCGTGCTGGCGCTCTACTTCCTGCTGCCGCTGTACTTCCTGATCGTCGCGGCGACCAAGCCGCAGGGCGACCTCGCCGCCACCAACGGCCTGGTGTTCTCGCACTTCCAGCTGTTCGACAACCTGCGCACCCTGTTCACCTTCAACGACGGCATCTTCGTCCGCTGGATCCTCAACACCGTCGTCTACGCGGTGCTGGGCGCGGCCGTGGGCACCCTGATCTCGGCGTTGTGCGGCTACGCGCTCGCCAAGTTCCGCTTCCGCGGCCGGGAGTTCCTGTTCTCGGTCGTCCTCGGCGGGGTGCTGGTCCCCTCCACCGCGCTGGCGCTGCCGCTGTTCCTGCTGTTCTCGCAGGTCGGACTCGTCAACACCTACCTCGCGGTGTTCCTGCCCAGCATCGTCAGCCCGTTCGGCGTCTATCTCGCGCGGATCTTCGCGAACGCCGCCGTGCCGCAGGAACTCATCGAGTCCGCGCGGCTCGACGGCGCCGGCGAGTTCCGCACCTTCTTCTCGGTGTCGTTCAAGCTGATGTCGCCGGCGCTGGTGACCATCTTCCTGTTCCAGTTCGTCGGCATCTGGAACAACTTCTTCCTCCCGATGGTGATGCTCCAGAAGGAGTCGCTGTTCCCGATCACGCTCGGCCTGTTCACCTGGAACGGGCAGACCGCCCGCTCCCCGCTGCTCCAGGAGTCCGTGATCACCGGCTCGCTGGTGTCGATCGTGCCCGTGATCATCGTGTTCGTGCTCCTGCAGCGGTTCTGGCGCACCGGCCTCGCCGCCGGCTCCCTCAAGTGACCCCCCACTCACCCCCACGCACAGAAGGCGTTCCCCACCATGACCGACCCGGCTGTCTTCGTGCCCCACTTCCACTGGGACCGGGAGTGGTACGAGCCGTTCCAGGTGTTCCGGCATCGGCTCGTCACCGCCCTGGACACCGTGCTGGAGACGGCCGAGTCGGACCCGGACTTCCGGTTCACCGTCGACGGGCAGATGGCCGCGGTCGAGGACTACCTGGAGATGCGGCCGGAGAATCGTGACCGGGTCGCCGCACTCGTCCGGGAGGGGCGGCTCGCGGTCGGCCCCTGGCTGATCCTGCTCGACGAGTTCCTCTGCTCCGGCGAGACCATCGTCCGCAACCTCCGGATGGGGTGGGCGGCGGCGGAGCGGCTCGGCGGCGCGATGCCGATCGGCTATCTGCCGGACATGTTCGGCCACATCGCGCAGATGCCGCAGATCCTGGCCCGGGCCGGCATCGAGCACGCGGCGCTGTGGCGCGGGGTGCCCGGCTCGGTCGACGGCCACGCCTTCCACTGGCGCGCGCCCGACGGCTCCGAGGTCCGCACCGAGTTCCTCTTCGACGGCTACGACAACGGCCTCGACGTGCTGCTGGTGCCGGACCGGATCCGGCAGGCGCTCGCCGAGTACGCCCAGATGACGGCCGAGCGGTGGGGCGGCGACCCGGTCCTCGCCATGTCCGGCACCGACCACAACGCGCCCGACCCGCGGCTCGCGGAGTGGCTGCGGCAGGCGTCCACCGAGGAGCGGCCGATCACCGTCGCGACGCTCGACGAGTACATCCGCAAGCACGTCAGGGACGAGGCGACCGCCGTCGTCACCGGTGAACTCCGCAGTCATGTCCGGGGCAACATCCTGCCGGGCGTGCTGTCCGTACGGCTCGGGCTCAAGCAGCGGATGGCCGTGGCGGAGCGGACCGTGGACCACGCCGAGCGGATGAACGCCCTGTGGTCCGGGCGCGACGACTCCGGCTTCCTCGATCTCGCCTGGCACAAGATCATCGAGTCGACCGCGCACGACTCGGTGGTCGGCTCCGGCACCGACGAGACCTGCGACCAGGTCGCCGCCCGCCTCGCCGAGGCCGCCCAGACCGCCCGCGCCGTCCGGGACGCGGCCCTCGCCGAGCCCGCGGCCCGGGTGCCGAGCGACGGCTACCTGGCCGCCAACCCGCTGCCGTCCCCTCGTACCGCACTGGTCGAGGTGGACGTGGTGGCCGCACCGGAGGGGAGCGCGCTCGTCGCGACCACCGCCGACGGCTCGGCGCACCCCGTGCAGCTGGTCGCGCAGGCCCCGACCGTCCTCAGCGACGAGCGGCTCGACGCCTCGCAGCTGGAACGCGTGCTCCGCCGGATCCACCGCCGTGAGCTGTTCGGGCTGCTCATCGACCGCTACGAACTCACCCCGAACGCGCTGGTCTTCCATCTCGCCGAGGTGCCGGACGGCCCCTTCGACCTGATGACCCTGCGCGGCGAGGCGGCCGCCGCGGCCGCCGCCCACCCGGGGGAGTGGCGGGTGCGGACCCTGGCCCAGCCCCGGGCCACCGCGCTGGTGGCGCTGCCGGTCCCCGCCACCGGTCTTGCCGCCTTCCGGGTCGGGCCGGGCGAGGGACCCGCCGCCCCCGCGCCGCGGCCGGTGACGGCGACCGCGGACACCCTCGCCAACGGCCTGGTCGAGGTCGCCGTCGCCGCCGACGGCACCCTGGACGTGACCGGCGTCGACGGCACCGTCCTGACCGGAGTCGGCCGGCTCGTCGACGGCGGCGACCGCGGCGACAGCTACAACTACGCACCCCCGGCCCACGACGTGCTGGTGTCCGAGCCGACACGGGTCGCCGTCGAGCTCCGCGAGGACGGCCCGCTGCGCGCCAGGCTGCTGGTCACCCGGGTCTACGACTGGCCGGAGGCGCTCGTCGCCGAGGACCGCGACCGGCGCGCCGCCCGCACCGTGCCCACCCCGGTGGAGACGCTGGTGGAAGTACGCGCGGGCGAGCCCTTCGTCCGGGTCTCCACCGCGTTCCTCAACCGCTCCGCCGACCACCGGCTGCGCCTGCACGTACCGCTGCCCCGGCCCGTGACCACCTCCGCCTCGGCCGGACAGTTCGCCGTCACCGAGCGCGGACTCACCGCCGAGGGCGGCTGGGGCGAGCACCCGATCCCGACCTTCCCCGCGAGCACCTTCGTCTCGGCCGGCCCGGCCACCGTGCTGCTCGACCACTCCGCCGAGTACGAACTCGTCGACGGAGGCCGCGAACTCGCCGTCACCCTGCTGCGCGCCATCGGCTCGATCAGCGTCAACATCCACCCCCTGCGCGACGAACCCGCGGCGAGCGAGATCCCCGCCCCGGGCGCCCAGGACCTCGGCATGCGCATCGAGAACCGGTTCGCCGTGCTGCCCTGGGCGTCCGGCTGGCAGGGCGCCGACGCGGTCGCGCTCGCCGAGGAGTTCCGCGGCGACGTCCTGGTCACCCGCGGCACCGCGCCGTCCGGCGGCCACCTGCCCCCGGACACGGCCGGCCTGCGGGTCGACGGCCGGGACGTCCAGGTGTCGAGCATCCGCCGGGTCACCGACGACCCGCACGGGCCCGGCATCGAACTCCGGCTGGCCGCGCTGAGCGACACCGCGCGGGCCGTCCGGGTGACCGGCGCCTTCACCGCGGCCACCACGGTCGACCTGCTCGGCCGGCCGCTCGCCGCCGAGCCGGTCCGGGACGGACTCGACCTCGTCCTCGGGCCCTGGGAGATCCGCACCGTCGTACTCCGCTGACCCACCACCCCCCCCATCACCGAGAAAGTTGAGCACTCTTGCCCTCCCAGCTCTCCGCGTACGTATCGGACCCCGCCCCCTGGCACGGCGCCCTGCGCCCGGCCCGCTCGTGGCTGCACTCCGACGCCCCCTCTCGCTCGCTGAACGGGCTCTGGCGCTTCCGGCTGTCGCCCACGGCGGCGGTGGCGGAGGACTTCCCGTCCGAGGACTTCGACGACCACGGCTGGGACAGCATCCCGGTGCCCGCCCACTGGGTGCTGGAAGGCGACGGCGCCTACGGCCGGCCCGCCTACACGAACATCCAGTTCCCGTTCCCGATCGACCCGCCGCACGTCCCCGACGAGAACCCCACCGGCGACTACCGCCGCCACTTCGACGTCCCCGACGACTGGTCGGACGCCGAACGGATCGTCCTGCGGTTCGACGGCGTCGAGTCGCTGTTCAAGGTGTGGGTGAACGGCGTCGGGATCGGCAGCGCCAGCGGCAGCAGGCTGGCCCACGAGTTCGACGTGACCTCCGCCGTCCGCCCCGGTGCCAACGTCGTAGCCGTACGGGTCCACCAGTGGTCGGCGGCCAGCTACCTGGAGGACCAGGACCAGTGGTGGCTGCCGGGCATCTTCCGGGACGTCACCCTGCTCGCCCGCCCGGCCGGCGGCATCGAGGACGTCTGGCTGCGGACGGCCTACGACGACGGCCGCGGCCGGATCGAGGCGGAGGTCACCGCCGACGCGGCCGCGTTCCCCGTCACCCTGCGCATCCCCGAACTGGGCGTCGAGCAGGTGTGGGCGACGGCGGCCGACGTGGCGCCCGTCGACCTCGCGCGCGTCGAGCCGTGGTCGGCCGAACTGCCCCGCCTGTACGACGTCACCGTGTCCTCGGCCGCCGAGACCGTTGCCCTGCGGGCGGGTTTCCGCACGGTCGAGATCCGGGGCGACCGGTTCCTCGTGAACGGCCGCCGGGTCGTCTTCCACGGGATGAACCGGCACGAGGCCCACCCCGAGCGCGGCCGGGTCTTCGACGAGACGCACGCCCGCGCGGACCTGGCCCGGATGAAGCGGTTCAACGTGAACGCCATCCGCACCAGCCACTACCCGCCGCACCCCCGGCTGCTCGATCTCGCCGACGAACTCGGCTTCTGGGTCGTCCTCGAATGCGACCTGGAGACCCACGGCTTCGACAAGGTCGGCTGGACCGGCAACCCGACCGACGACCCGGCCTGGCGCGCGGCCTGCCTGGACCGCATCGAGCGCACCGTCGAACGGGACAAGAACCACCCCAGCGTCGTGATCTGGTCGCTCGGCAACGAGGCAGGGACCGGCGCCAACCTCGCCGCCATGTCCGCCTGGGTGCACGCCCGCGACCCCGAGCGCCCCGTGCACTACGAGGGCGACTACACCGGTGACTACACCGACGTCTACTCGCGCATGTACGCGACGGTGCCCGAGACCGAGCAGATCGGCACCGACGGCTCCACCTTCCCGCTGCTGGGCTGCACCCCCGCCCAGGGCGCCCGGCAGCGCACCAAGCCGTTCCTGCTCTGCGAGTACGCCCACGCGATGGGCAACGGCCCCGGCGCCCTCGACCAGTACGAGGAACTCGTCCACCGCCACCCCCGGCTGCACGGCGGCTTCGTCTGGGAGTGGCGCGACCACGGCATCTCGGCCACCGCCCCGGACGGGACGCCGTACTACGCCTACGGCGGTGACTTCGGGGAGGTCGTGCACGACGGCAACTTCGTGATGGACGGGATGGTGCTCAGCGACGACGTGCCGACGCCCGGCCTCCACGAGTTCAAGGCGGTCGTGCAGCCGGTCCGGTTCGCCTTCGACGGCGGCAAGCTCGCCCTCACCAACCTGCGGCACTCGGCCGACACCTCCGACCTGCGCTTCCGCTGGCGCGTCGAGCACGACGGAACCCCCGTGGACGCGGGGGAGTGGGAGGTCCCGGCCGTGGCGGCGGGCGAGTCGGCGCGGGTGGCGCTGCCGCCGGTCGCCGTGGCGGCCGACGCCGAGACCTGGCTGACGGTCGAGGCCGTCCTGGCGACGGAGACGGCCTGGGCCCCCGCCGGGCACGAGATCGCCACCGCCCAGCTGGACTGCTCGGCACCCCGTCCCGTCCCCGCCGTACGGCCGCGGACCGGCTGGCGGCCCGCCGAGGGCACGCTGACGCTCGGCATCGCCGAGTTCACCGGCGGCTCCCTCACCCGCCTCGCCGGGCGCCCCGTGACCGGCCCGCGGCTGGAACTGTTCCGGGCGCCCACCGACAACGACGAGGGCACGGCCGACCGGCTGGAGGGCAGCGACGCCAGCCTCGCCGACGTGTCCAGCGCCGAGCTGTGGCGGCGCGACGGCCTCGACCGGCTGACCGCGCGGCGCGTCAGCGTGGAGCAGGCCGCCGACGCCCTGCGCACCGTCGACCGGGTCTCGGCCGCGGACTCCGCCCTGTCGGTGACGGTGGAGTCGGTCTGGACGCTGGACGACGGCGAGCTGGAACTGCGCGTGGAGATCCAGCCCGCGAGCGGCTGGCGGACGGTGTGGCCGCGGATCGGGGTGCGCTTCGAACTGCCCGACGGGAGGGCCCCCGTGGACGGCGCGGAGTGGTTCGGCCTCGGCCCGCTGGAGTCCTACCCCGACAGCCTGCGCGCGGCCCGCACCGGACGCTTCTCGGCCGGCGTGCGGGACCTCTCCGTCGACTACGCGCGCCCCCAGGAGACCGGCCACCGCTCCCAGCTGCGCCGCCTCACCCTGACCAGCGACGGCACCGCGGCCCTGCGCGTCGAGGCCCTCCCCGACACCCGCGGCCGGCGCCCCGGCTTCACCCTCGCCCGGCACACCCCGCAGCAGATCGACCGCGCCGCCCACCCCTTCGAACTCCCGGAGTCCACCGCCGGCCACCTGATCGTCGACGCGGCCCAGCACGGCCTCGGCTCCCGCGCCTGCGGACCGGACGTCTGGCCCGAGTTCGCCCTGCGCCCGGAGGCCCGGACCCTCAGGCTCCGCTTCACCGGCGGCGCCTGAGCAACAGAACCCGACAGGTCTTTCACAGTCCGCACCCACGCGTCTCACGGCCGGAGGTGGACGGTCACCGGCCATGACGTTATCCACCGGTACCCCACGGATCCTGGCCGTGGACGACGAGGAAGACCTGACCGACCTGCTGGCCACGGTGCTGCGCGCCGAGGGCTGGCAGACCGGCCGGGCGCTGGACGGCACGGCGGCGGTCCGGGCGGCCCGCGGTTTCCGGCCCGACGCGGTCGTCCTGGACCGCGGGCTGCCCGACCTGGGGCCCACGCCGGCGAGGTGCACCCGCTCCGGAAACCCGTTGGACGTGAACTCCCCTTCGAATGAGGGAGGCCGGCCGAGCAGGTCGAGTGGCCGCGCCCCGAAGCGGCGCTGGGGGCACCCCCGGCCGAAGGCCGGGGGAGGAAATGCGCGACCAGCCACGACGGCGTCGCAGCCGAACGACGGCGCATCGCGGCCCTTCCAGCGGTGCGCTCAGCCCGTCGCCGTCGGCTCCGTCACCCACCCCGCCGCCAGGATCAGCCGCGCCTTGCGGTGCACGGCGAGGAAGCCGAACGGCCGGTCGAAGGCGGCCCGCACCACGGTGGACTCGTGCCGCTGCTGCGGCGGGCCGCCGCCCGGCGCCGCCACCACCGCCGTCACCGCGGCGGCGCGGAAGCCCAGCGGCCCGAACTCGGCGACGGCGGACTGCCCGGCCGCCCCGATGGCGAGCGGTGCGGGGCTGATGCCGGGGAAGTGGCCCTCGCGGGCGTTAGCAGCCGTGGACAGGCCGAACAGGCCGTGGAGTTGGAGCAGATCGTGGTCGGCGCGGACGGCGAAGGCCGGGGTCGTCACATCGAGGCGGATCGGATCGGGGGTGACGGACGGCTGCCGCTCCACGACCACGCCCGGTCCGGCGGGCCCGTAGGGGAGACGGCCGCCGGTCGTGACCGGGAGGGCGCGTTCCAGGACGGCGATGCCCGTGTGCAGCACCTGTCCGGGCGCCATCCCCTCCGCGCCGAGCAGGAGGTGGACGTCGATGCCGTTGTCGCCCGGCACCTTCAGCGTGGTGACGTGTCCGTCCGCTCCGACGGCCACCCCGATCCGGTCCGGACGGACGCTGCTGCGGTGCAGACCGGCCAGTGTCCGGCCCTGCCAGGGCCCGGAGCCGGGCCGCAGCACCGTCTCCCGGAACGGGTGCCGCCAGTCCGTGCGCAGCGCCAGCGCGGTCGCCAGCACCATCCGCGCGCCCTCGGCCGGCTTGACCGGCATCCGCTCGACCAGCCCGCCGGTGCGCTTCGCCGCCCACTCGTCCAGCGCCTCCTGGGAGGCCGCCGCATCGGGGCCGAGCACCCCGTGCGCGTCGGCCGGCAGCCCCGCCGCCCACGGCTCACGCACCTCCAGGGCCCGGTCGGTCCACAGCCCGAGGGCCGACTCGACGCCGGACATCGCGTCGAGCCCGGCGAGTAACTCCCGCGCACCGGCGACCGCTTGGTCCGTCGGCATCCCCACGGCGCGGGTCAGCTCGTCCCGGGCGGGTCCGCCGGCGCCGTCGGCGAGAAAGGCCAGCAACGGCCAGACACCGGCGGCCGAGAAGACCGTGCCCTGTCTGGTCTGCCGCGCCCAGCGCGCGGTGAGCGCGTTGACGGCGCTGACGGTGTCGTTCATTCGTCGTCCTCCCAGGAGTGCTCGGGGAAGGGCAGAGAGCCGAAGGGACGGCCGAAGGCCAAGGCGCCCGGCGAGGCGGCCGCCTTCCCCACCCTCATTCCGCCCCCGTTCACGGCGCGCTTACGATGCGCGCAGTCGTACGTCAGTCCAGCCGTCCGTTTCCGCGCGGCCCGACGCCCCCTCAGGAGCACGGTACCGGTGTCCATACCTCCGCCCCCCGGCCCCCACCAGCCACAAGGGCCTTATCAGCCGCCTCAGTCGGGCCTGCCGCAGTACCCGCAGTACCCACAGGCGCCGTACGGGCAGCAGCCGCCCCCCTACGGGCAGCAGCCGCCGTACCCGGGGCCGTACCAGGGCTGGGGGCAGGGCTACAGCCCCTACGCCGTCCCGGCGCCCGTCAACGGGCTCGCCATCGCCTCCCTGGTGCTCGGGCTGCTGTGCTGCCTGCCCGGGGTGGGGCTGGTGCTGGGGCTGGTCGCGCTCGGCCAGATCCGCCGGCGGGGCGAGCGGGGCAGGGCGATGGCGGTCACCGGGTCGGTGTTCTCCGGGCTCGGGCTGGCCCTGTGGGTGCTGGTGCTGGCCACCGGCGGTGCGGGCGACTTCTGGGAGGGCGTCAAGGAGGGCGCGAACGACAGCTCCAGCCTCTCCCTGTCCACCGGCGACTGCTTCAACACCCCCGACGGCACCCTCACCGGCGACCTGGTCTCCGACGTCACCGTCGTGGACTGCGCGAAGGCGCACGACGGCGAGGTCTTCGCCACCTACCGCCTCAAGGGCTCGTCCTACCCGGGCGACGACAAGGTCGGCGACTCCGCCAGTGACCGCTGCTACGGCCTGGAGGACGGGTACGCGATGGACGGCTGGGCGATCCCCGGCGATGTCGACGTGTACTACTTCACGCCCAGCGAGGACAGCTGGCAGTACGGCGACCGGGAGGTCGCCTGCGTCTTCGGCAACACCACCGAGGGCAGGACCCTGTCCGGCTCGCTGCGCAACGACGAGAGCGTGCTCGACGCCGACCAGGTCGCCTATCTCGACGCCGCGCACGTCCTCAACACGGCGCTCGACACCGTCCCCGACGCGGAGTACGTCGAGGACGACCTGCCCGGCTACCGCGACTGGGCGGACCGGGTGACCACGGCCCTCGCCAGGCAGACCGCGATGCTGCGCGCCCACACCTGGGACCAGGGCGCGAAGCGCCCGGTGGACGACCTGGTCGCGGACCTCGGCAAGGCCCGCGCGGAATGGGCGAAGGCCGCCAAGTCCACGGACGTGGACGCCTATTACGGCCACTACGACAAGGGCTCGGCGCTGCTCGACCCGAAGCGGACGGTCACCGCCCGCAAGGCTCTGGGCCTCGCCACGACCCCGCCTTCGTACGACGACGGAGGAAGTGGCCCCGGCAGCGGAGGAAGTGGCTCCGGCATGGAGGTGTGATCGCGGCTATAACGGGGAGAAAGTGCCTGCGTAAAGCCTCCCCCGGCCCTATGTCATCACATCGAGTGATTCTCTGGCCTTTGCTTGCACGGCACAACCCACGGTTGCCAGGCTGTAGCTGTCTGTACAACCTGATGGGAGCGGCCAGTGACTTTCGGTGAGCAGCCGGCGTATCTGCGTGTCGCGGGTGATCTCCGCAAGAAGATCGTCGACGGTTCGCTGCCGCCTCACACCCGGCTCCCCTCCCAGGCCCGCATCCGCGAGGAGTACGGCGTCTCCGACACCGTCGCCCTGGAGGCCCGCAAGGTGCTGATGGCCGAGGGGCTGGTCGAGGGCCGCTCCGGCTCCGGGACCTATGTGCGCGAGCGGCCGGTGCCCCGGCGGGTGGCCCGCTCCGGGTTCCGGCCGGCCGGAGGTGCCACCCCGTTCCGCCAGGAGCAGTCCGACGCCGCCGCGCGCGGCACCTGGGAGTCCAGCAGCGAACAGGCCGAGGCCGGCGCCGCGATCGCCGACCGGCTCGGCCTGCACCTGGGCGACCGCGTGATGCGCACCCGGTACCTGTTCCGGGACGCGGGCGAGCCCATGATGCTCTCCACCTCCTGGGAGCCCCTCGCCGTCACCGGCCGCACCCCCGTGATGCTGCCCGAGGAGGGCCCGCTCGGCGGGATGGGCGTGGTCGAGCGGATGCGCGCCATCGACGTCATCGTGGACAACGTCACCGAGGAGGTCGGCGCCCGCCCCGGCCTCGCCGAGGAACTGCTCACCCTGGGCGGCGTCCCCGGCCATGTCGTCCTGGTGATCCAGCGGACGTACTACGCCTCCGGCCGCCCGGTGGAGACCGCGGACGTCGTCATCCCGGCCGACCGCTACCGCGCCTCGTACCACCTGCCCGTGAAGTAGCGCACACCCTTGCGATAGTTGACGCTTTCACCGCCGAGATACGGACCCGTGCCCCGCCGTCGCGATCCGGCCGTTCTCCCAGGTGGCCCCGGCTCTTCCCGGTATGCCCGCGACCCGAAGCTGGAGGCGCGCGAACGGCGCACTCGTCATCGTGCGCCCCCACCGTTCTGGCTGGTTGCGTACCTCTTTGTGAAAAGACGTATTCGCTGCGTAAAGGTTAGGCGTACGCTCGGGCATATGCGGAGTGCGGTTTCCTTAGCGGGGCGGGGATGGGCGGGAGCCGGGAGAATCGGAGGGGCGCGATGACGGAAGGCACGGTCTCTCTCCCCTGGCTTGTCATACGGCAGGACGACAACGGCAATCGCTACCGGGTCGGCCGGTACGCGACCCGGGCCGAGGCGCAGAAGATCGCCGACAGTCTCGACGACCGCGGACACAAGCAGCTCTACTGGGTCGAGCGCATCGGCCACAGCAACGGGGACGGCGTCAGCCGTAACTGACCCTCCCGTAGGCTCCGGCCCATGAGCGAACGGATCGTGGTGGTCGGAGCCGCCCTGCTCGATGCCGGCCGCCTGCTCGCGGCCCGCCGCAGCGCGCCCCCGGAGCTGGCCGGCCGCTGGGAGCTTCCCGGCGGCAAGGTGGAGCCCGGCGAGACACCCGAACACGCCCTCGTGCGCGAGCTCCGCGAGGAGTTGGGCGTGGAGACCGAGACGCTGGCGCGGGTGCCGGGGGAGTGGCCCCTGCGGGACCCCTACGTCCTCCACGTCTGGACGGCCGCCCTCCACCCCGGTTCCCCCGGCCCCAAGCCCCTCCAGGACCACGACGAACTCCGCTGGCTGACACCGGACGAACTCTGGGACGTCGACTGGCTGGACCAGGACGTCCCGGCGGTACAGAAGATCGCCGCGACCTGGAGCGCTCCATAGGCGCGCGGGGCCGTATCGAATGTGCGGCTACCGCCGCGTGGGCGCGACCAGCCCCCCTCCTACGCCGTTCGCACCACAGTGCGCCCTCCCGTGCGGTACTCCATCCCGGATATCGGGTATGTGCCCATTAACCCCATGAAACCGGACATGGGCGGGCACGCTGCACGGGAAGTGATCGGTGTGATCGACACCGAAGGTGACACCGCCGAGTGGACCTTTCCCGCGGAACCGGGCGCCGTGCGCACCGCCCGTACCGCGGTCCGAGACCAACTGCGCGGCTGGGGCCTCGACACCCTCGCCGACGTAACCGCCCTGCTCGTCAGCGAGCTGGTCACCAACGCGCTGCGGCACGCCACCGGCCCCATCGGCGTCCGCCTCGTCCGCCCCGCCGACCTCGCCGACACCCTGCGCGTCGAGGTGTCCGACCCGCTGCCCGACCCGCCGCTCGAACGCGCCGCCAGTCCCGACGACGAGAGCGGCCGCGGCCTCCAGCTGGTAGCCGGCTCCTCGCGCAGCTGGGGCACCCGGCCCGGCGACACCGGCAAGACGGTCTGGTTCGAGCTGGCCGTACCCGGGTGAACGGGGTGAACGGGGTGTACACGCCGTACCGCGTCGTCCACTCGCGGGAGTGGCCGGGGAACGGGTGCCGGAGTGCGTGATTCGACGGCGTGTTCCCTGGTTAGAAGACTGGGAGTGTTGTCACGGTCCGGTCCGGAAATCGCCTGGACCGTGCTGTGATCGTGAACACCGTGTCAGGCGGCACCGTAGTGCTGGATACTGCGGGCAGCCGCATCCGGTGACCGGTGCCGGGCGCGGTGAGCTGGAGGGGACGGTTCGCGTGAGCGAGATACCAGCTGAGGCCACGGAGTCCGAGGACCCGTCGGACGGCGTGAGGGCGGGGACCGCGGAGGTCGTCGCGGCCCCTGGCGACGCCATGTGGCAGAGCAGTCCGCCCGGCTCGATCTACGACTACATCAAGGTCGCCTCGTTCTCCATCGGCGCAGGTGGCCTGGTCGACCAGTGGAGCCTCCGTGCCGAACAGGTCTTCGGCATCCCCGCGGAGCGCGCCGTCGGCATGGATCCCATCGAGGCGTTCGTCGACCCCGACCTGCGCGAGCGCGGCCAGCGGAAGATGGCCGAGATCCTGGACGGGCGCGAGTGGACCGGCGTGGTGCCGTTCCGGATGCCCGACGGCCCGGACGGCGAGCGCGGCGAGGAGGGCCTCGCCGAGGTCTACGTCATGCCGACCCGCACCGCCGAGGGCGAGCACGCCGCCGTCTGCATCGTGGTCGACGTCCGTACCCTGCGCAGAATCGAGACCGACCTGGCGGCCTCGCAGTCGATATTCGGTCAATCTCCCTTCGGCTTCCTGCTGATCGACCCCGACCTGCGGATCCGCCGCGCCAACGTGCGGTTCTCCTCCATCTTCGGCGGCACCCCCGACGACCACCGTGGCAAGGGCGTCCACGACTACCTGCCGCGCTCCGAGGCCGAGCGGGTCGCCGCCACCCTGCGCCGGGTCCTGGAGACCGGCAACTCCATCACGGACATGCACGTCACGGGCTTCGTGCCGGGCTCCGAGGAACGCCGGCACTGGTCCATCAACCTCTACCGGGTGCACAGCGGCACCGGCCGCCCGATCGGCATCGCCTGGCTCGGCCTGGACATCACCGCCCGCCGCGCCGCCGCCCGCGAGGCCGCCGCCGCCCGGCGGAATCTGGCCCTCCTCAACGAGGCCGGTGCCCGCATCGGCAACTCCCTCGACCTGGAGACCACCGCCCGCGAACTCCTCGACGTGGTCGTGCCCGGCTTCTGCGACCTCGCGACGGTCGACCTCTACCAGGGCCTGCTGGCCGGCGACGAGACCCCGCCCGGGCTCGCCGACGGCAGCGCCGAGCTGCGCCGGGTGGCCTTCGCCAGCGCGGTCTCCGACGAACCCTTCGTGGGCGGCGGCGCCCCGGTCGCCGTCGGCGCCGTCCACCACTACCCCTTCAACTCGCCGTGCGCGGACGCCCTGCGCACCGCCCGCCCGCAGCACGTGCCGGCGGAGGAGGGCGGGCTCGTCCAGTCCACCCTCGCCGTCCCGATGGTCGCCCATGACACGGTCGTCGGCCTCGCCCAGTTCGCCCGCACCAAGGGCAGCGAGCCGTTCGGTGACCGCGACCGGGACCTGGCCGTGGAACTGGCGGCCCGTGCCGCCGTCTGTATCGACAACGCGCGCCTGTACCGCCGCGAGCACGAACGCGCGTTGATACTGCAGCGGTCCCTGCTGCCGCCCGGCGACCCCGAGGCCTCGGGCCTGGACATCGCCTGCCGCTACCTGCCCGGCAACGCGGCGACCGAGGTCGGCGGCGACTGGTTCGACGTCATCGAACTCCCCGGCCACCGCACGGCGCTGGTGGTGGGCGACGTGATGGGCCGCGGCCTGCGCGCGGCGGTCGCGATGGGCGAACTCCGTACGGCGGTCCGCACCCTGGCCCTGCTGGACCTGGAACCGGCGGAGGTCCTCTCCGCGCTGGACGAGATCGCCCGCGGCCTCGGCACCCCCGGCGGAGTCCAGCAAGCCACCCGCACGGCCCGCCAGCCCCGCGACGCCGACCTCTCCGAGGTCTACCTCGCGACCTGCGTGTACGCCGTCTACGACTCCGTCACCAGGCGCTGTACGTTCGCCAACGCCGGCCACCTGCCCCCTGTACTGGTCGAACCAGGCGAGGACGCCCTGATGCTCGACGTGCCGCCCGGCATGCCCCTGGGCGTCGGCGGCGAGCCCTTCGAGGAGGTCGAGGTCGAGCTCCCCGAAGGCGCGTTGCTGGCGCTCTACACCGACGGCCTGGTCGAATCCCGCGACCACCCCCTCGACGAGGGCCTCCAGGCGTTCGTCGGCGCCCTCACCGACCCCTCCCGACCGCTGGAGGACGTCTGCGACCACGTCCTCAACACCCTCGACACGCACCACGGCGAGGACGACATCGCGTTGCTGATGGCACGTGTCCAGGGGCTGCCGGCCGACTCGGTCGGCGACTGGACGCTGCCGCGCGAGCCGCGCAGCGTGGGCCGCGCCCGTGAGTACGCGCGCGGCCAGCTCCTCACCTGGGACCTGGAGCCGCTGGTCGACACGGCCGAACTCCTGGTCAGCGAACTGGTCACCAACGCCCTGCGGTACGGCGAGGGCGAGATAAGGCTCCGCCTGCTGCTCGACCGCACCCTGGTCTGCGAGGTCTGGGACTCCGGCCTGGTCCAGCCCAGGCGCCGTAGGGCCCGGGACACCGACGAGGGCGGCCGGGGGCTGCAGCTGGTCGGCCTGCTCAGCGCGGCGTGGGGCTCACGCCGGACGCCGCGCGGCAAGACGGTGTGGTTCGAACTGCCCCTGCCGGACGGGGAGACGGGCCTGACCGACCCTGCGGAGGCTCTGCTCAGTCTGTTCTGAGAAGGGGCGGTTCCCGCCGGTTGTCCGGTGCCGCACGGTGGGGGTCGCTCGCGCAGTTCCCCGCGCCCCTAAAGGGGCTTTTAGGGGCGCGGGGAACTGCGCGACCAGCCACAACCCACCCACAGCCGCCCGACAACCCGCCGCCCCACCCCCTACCGCGCTACCCCAACCGACCCCGCGTATCCGGCCCCCCGAACGCCACCACCGGCCCCCCGTCGGCCTCCTCACCCAACTGCACCCCCCCGAGCACCGCCCCCGCCACCCCGCTCCCCTGGGCGGCGCCCTCCCCGGCGAACGGGTTCCCGTGCGCCCGCACATCCCGCTCCGCCAGCTCCCGCGCCTTCCGGGCCAGCCGGTCCGCGTCCGCCGCCCCAGCGCCCCGCGCAGCGGCCAGCAGGGCCCGCGCCTCCGTCCCCACCGCCGCCCGGTGCGTGCCCACGAAGTCGTCGGCGGCGCCGCTCGTGCTCCGCGCCACCAGCTCCGCCCCCGCCGCGATCACCCCGGACCGCCCGCCCCCGGTCCCCTCCACCGCCCGCACGACCCGGCGCAGGGCGTCCAGCGGGTCGTGGGGCCCGCCCGTCAGCTCCTCCCGTACGGCGGCCAGCACCCCGTCCGCGTGGGTCAGCCGCGGCGGGAAGCCCGTCGCCCGCACGGCCGCCAGTTCCGCCTCCGCGCCGGTGAGGGCGGCCGGCAGCAGCCCGGCCGCCGTGCGCAGTTCCTCCGTCAGCCGGGCCACCCCGCCCAGCAGCACCCCGGCCTGCGCCACGGCGCCCTCCGCGGCGCGCAGCCCCCGCCGGAATCCGTCACCGTCGCCCGAATCGTCGTCCCGGCGGGCCCGGTTGAGCCGGGAGGTCGCGAACACCAGCCGGTCCTTGGCCTGTTCGACGTATCCGACGACGGAGGCGACCGCGGACGCCCCGTACCGCCGCTCCGCCTCCGTGAGTGCCCGCTCCACCCCGCCCGTCCGCCCCGCCAGCTCCCGGAACCGGCCCTCGGCCACCGCCAGCGCGTCCCCCGAGCCCCACTCGGCGTCGAACCCCTCCGCCTCCCCGTCCAGTTGCCGCCCCGCCTCCGCGCACCGCCCGACCACCCCCACCAGCGCCTGCCGCCGGCCGGCGGGATCCTCCGGGATCCCCTCCTCGTACCGCCGCCATATCGCGAACGCGGCCGTCAGCTCGGTCTCGGCCACCCGCAGGGCCCGCAGGACCGGCTCGGCCGCGGTCACGTACCCGAGCGCCTCCCGGCTGGTGCGGACGCAGTCGTCGGCGAGGACCAGGGACGCGCGGGCCTGCCGTTCGACGTCGACGGGGGACGGCGCCGGCGGGGCGGGGGAGACGAGCCCCGGTGTGGTCCGCGAACGGGCCCGGCGTATCCGCCGTACGTAGCCGTAGCCGCCGAGCGCCCCGGCCGCCGCCACGGCGACGAGGGGCAGCACGTAGTCGGCGGCGGAGGCCCCGTCCGCCTCGGCCGTGACGACCGTCCCGCCGCGGGCCGCGGGAACCGGATCTTGAGTGGTGCTCGTCATCACCGGCAACACCAGCCAGACCACCCCGGCCGCCCCGCCCAGCACCGCGTGCCCCACCCGCACACCTATGTGCCCGGTGGCATGCCTCGGCCGACCCCGGAACAAGGATGACGTCACATTTCGGAGCGTATGGGCAGCAAGTCCGGTTCGCGACCTGGGCGAGGGCAGGCGGGGGACGACGAGAACAGGGGGACCGAGCATGGAACGGAGCACGGAGGAGGAGAACAGCCCCGCACCCACCACCGAGGAGACGGAGCCCACGGGGCCGGAGAAGCGGGAGAAACCGAAGAAGTCGACGAAACCCTGGATCCGGCGGACTCGGCGCATCGCCCTCGCCGCCGTACTGCTCCTCCTGGTCCCCCTCCTCACCGCCGAAACCGCCCTCCGTATCAACTACACCGGCGACCCGAAGGCCGGCACCCGCACCCGGGACAAGGACGCCCTCTGGCTCGGTCACGCCTGGGTCGACGGCCGTAAGACCGACGCCGACGTCACCGCCCTCGCCGAACGGCTGGCGGACACCGGCATTCGCGACCTCTACGTCCATGCCGGACCACTGGAACACAACGGCACGCTGCCCAAATCGGCCTATCCCAAGGCGCGTTGGCTGATAACAGCCGTGCATCGAAAACTCCCCGGCGTCCGGGTCCAGGCCTGGCTCGGGGACGAGATCGCGCCCGAGAAGCCGGACGCCATGCATCTGGAGCGGAGCGCGACCCGGGCCGCCGTCGTCGCCTCCACCCGGCAGGTGGTCGCCGCCGGGTTCGACGGGGTGCACTTCGACCTGGAGCCCCTGCACTCCGGCGACCGGAACTACCTCGCCCTGCTGGACGCCCTGCGCCCCGCGACCCCGCTGCTGTCCGTGGCCGCCCACCAGATCGACCCGCTCCCGGCCTTTCACTCCTTCTGGGGTACCGTCACCGGCCATCCCAAGTGGTGGTCGCAGGAGTATTTCGGGCAAGTCGCCCGCCGGGTGGACCAGATCGCCGTGATGTCGTACGACACGATGCAGCCGCTGGAGAGCCTGTACGGCGGGTACGTCGCCCAGCAGACCAGCCTGGCGATCGAGGTCACCCCGGCCGGGACCGATCTCCTGATGGGGCTGCCCTTCTTCCACGAGAACCGGTTCGGGCACCGGGCGCGCGCGGAGACCGTGCCGGCGGCCGTGCGCGGGGTTCGGCTGGGACTGTCACGGACGGACGCGGATCGCGCTAACTTCGGCGTCGCGCTGTACGTCGACTTCGCCGCCACCGAGGATGACTGGACCTCTTATCGGAAGGACTGGGTTCGTACGCCATGACAACCGCTCGTGCCCACCTCACCCGTGACGACCTCGCGCCGCTCGCCCGCGAGGCCCTCGGCCGTGCCCCCGCCGCCGTCACCCGGCTGCGCGGCGGCTCCAAGAAAGGCGTCTACCGGCTCGCCCTGGACAACGGAAGGAGCGCGATCGCGTACGTCTGGTCGCCGGAGGAGGACTACTGGGGCCCCGCCGACGCCGACATCCGCGACCCCTTCGCGCACGCCTCCGGGCTCGGGCTCTTCCTGTCCGCCCACGACCTGCTGACCGAGCTCGGCGTACGCACCCCGCGGCTGCTCTTCGCCGACGAGGACGCCGAGCACCTGCCCGCGTACGCGGCGGTCGTCGAGGACGTCCGGGGCGGCAGCCTGGAGATGCTGCTGCGCAGCGACCCCGGCGCGGCCCGGGTGCCGCTGGCCCGGCTGGCGGGGACGCTCGGCGCGCTCCGGGAGTGCGTCTCGGCCGGGTACGGCAAGGCCGCCCTGGTCGAGGAGGGCAGCAAGCCGATCGGCAACTCCTGCGAGCAGGTCGTCGCGGACCGCGCGGTCCACGACATCGCGGAGGTGGCCGCACGCGACCCCCGGGTGCGTGCGGTCCGCGACGCGCTGGCCGAGCGGGTGCACCAGCTCTACGACAGGATCGAGCCGCGCGAGCACGCCTCCCTCGTGCACGGCGAACTCGGCCCGGACCACGTCCTGGTGACCGAGGACGGCGATCCCGCGCTCATCGACATCGAAGGCCTGATGTACTTCGACGCCGAATGGGAGCACGTCTTCCTCCAGCTCCGCTTCGGGCCCGCCTACGACCTGCTGCGCACCGCCGACCTCGACGAGGACCGGATGGAGCTGTACCGGCTCGCGATGCACCTGAACCTCGTCGCCGGGCCGCTGCGGCTGCTCGACGGCGACTTCCCGGAGCGCGAACCGATGCAGGAGATCGCCGAGTCCAACCTCCGGCGGGTGCTCAGCCTCCTGTCGGGCGCCTCCTGATCTTCGAGCCGAGCCACACCAGCGGGTCGTACTTGCGGTCGACGGCCCGCTCCTTCAGGGGGATCAGCGCGTTGTCGGTGATGTGGATGCCCTCGGGGCACACCTCCGTGCAGCACTTGGTGATGTTGCAGTAGCCGAGGCCGTGTTCGTCCTGGGCCGTGCGCTTGCGGTCCAGGCCGGAGGCGTCCGCCGCGTCCAGCGGGTGCATGTCCAGTTCGGCGACGCGCATGAGGAAACGCGGGCCGGCGAAGGCCGTCTTGTTCTCCTCGTGGTCGCGCACGACGTGACAGGTGTCCTGGCACAGGAAGCACTCGATGCACTTGCGGAACTCCTGCGAGCGGTCCACGTCCTCCTGGAACATCCGGTACTCGCCGGGGGCGACCCCGGCGGGCGGCACGAAGGACGGGACCTCCCTGGCCTTCTGGTAGTTGAAGCCGACGTCCGTGACCAGGTCGCGGATGACCGGGAAGGCGCGCAGCGGGGTGACCGTGATGGTCTCGTCCTGCTCGAAGACGGACATCCGGGTCATGCACATCAGGCGCGGGCGGCCGTTGATCTCCGCCGAGCACGAACCGCACTTGCCCGCCTTGCAGTTCCAGCGGACGGCCAGGTCGGCGGCCTGGGTGGCCTGGATGCGGTGGATGATGTCGAGGACCACCTCGCCGTCGTTCACCTCGACCTTGAAGTCCTCCAGGCCGCCGCCCTCGACGTCGCCCCGCCACACCCGGAAGTGGGCCGTGTAGCCGCTCATTCGTACAGCTCCTCTTCGGCGAGGTACTTGACCAGCTCCTCCTTCTCGAAGAGGGCGAGCAGGTCGGTTCGGATGGGGTCGGTGGTCTCGCGGGTGAGGTCGATCTGGCCGCGCTCCGGGTCGGTGGCGGCGAGCCCGCCGGTGGGGTCCGCGAGCCGGCAGAGCAGGTTGACGGGGCGCCAGCGGCGGTCCATCGTCGGGTGGTCCTCGCGGGTGTGGCCGCCGCGCGACTCGGTGCGCTCCAACGCCGCCCGGGCCACGCACTCGCTGACCAGCAGCATGTTCCTGAGGTCCAGGGCGAGGTGCCAGCCGGGGTTGAACTGGCGGTGCCCCTCCACCCCGGCCCGGCGTGCCCGTACCCGCAGCTCGGCGAGCTTCTCCAGGGCCTGCTCCATCTCGCCCTCCCGGCGGATGATGCCGACCAGGTCGTTCATGGACTGCTGGAGCGCCTGGTGGAGGGTGTACGGGTTCTCCGGCGGGCCGGAGTCCGGTTCCTGGCCCTCGGCGGAGAAGGGCCGCAGCGCCTCGGCGGCCGCCGCGTCGATCTGCTCGTCGTCCACCGCCGGCCGCTCGTCGAGGTCCGCCGCGTGGTCGGCCGCGTGCCAGCCCGCCCGGCGCCCGAACACCAGCAGGTCGGAGAGCGAGTTGCCGCCGAGCCGGTTGGAGCCGTGCATCCCGCCGGCCACCTCACCGGCCGCGAACAGCCCCGGTACCCCGCGGGCGGCGGCGGTGTCGGAGTCCACCGCGACCCCGCCCATCACGTAGTGGCAGGTCGGCCCGACCTCCATCGCCTCCGCCGTGATGTCGACGTCCGCCAGCTCCTTGAACTGGTGGTACATGGACGGCAGCCGGCGCCGGATCACCTCGGCCGGCATCCGCGTCGACACGTCCAGGAAGACCCCGCCGTGCGGGGAGCCGCGGCCCGCCTTTACCTCGGAGTTGATCGCGCGGGCGACCTCGTCGCGGGGGAGCAGCTCCGGGGGACGCCGGTTGTGGTCCGGGTCCTCGTACCAGCGGTCGCCCTCCTCCTCGGACTCGGCGTACTTCTCCTTGAAGACGTCCGGGACGTAGTCGAACATGAACCGCTTGCCCTCGGAGTTGCGCAGCACCCCGCCGTCGCCGCGCACCGACTCGGTGACCAGGATCCCCTTCACCGACGGCGGCCAGACCATGCCGGTCGGGTGGAACTGCACGAACTCCATGTTGAGCAGCGGCGCCCCGGCCAGCAGGGCGAGCGCGTGCCCGTCCCCGGTGTACTCCCAGGAGTTCGACGTCACCTTGAAGGACTTGCCGATGCCACCGGTCGCGATCACCACGGAGGGCGCTTCGAGGACGAAGAAACGGCCGGTCTCCCGCTCGTACGCGAAGACCCCGGAGACGCGTGTGCCGTCCTTGAGGATCCGGGTGACCGTGCACTCCTGGAAGACCTTGAGCCGGGACTCGTAGTCACCGGTCTCCTTCTTGTCCTCCTGCTGGAGCGAGACGATCTTCTGCTGCAGGGTCCTGATCAGCTCCAGGCCCGTGCGGTCGCCGACATGGGCCAGGCGCGGGTACTCGTGGCCGCCGAAGTTGCGCTGGGAGATCTTCCCGTCCTTCGTGCGGTCGAAGAGGGCGCCCCAGGTCTCCAGCTCCCAGACCCGGTCCGGGGCCTCCTTGGCGTGCAGCTCGGCCATCCGCCACTGGTTGAGGAACTTGCCGCCGCGCAGGGTGTCGCGGAAGTGGACCTGCCAGTTGTCGTGCTCGTTGACGTTGGCCATGGCCGCCGCGATCCCGCCCTCGGCCATCACCGTGTGCGCCTTGCCGAACAGCGACTTGCAGATCACCGCCGTACGGGCGCCCCGCTCGCGCGCCTCGATCGCGGCGCGCAGTCCGGCCCCGCCGGCGCCGACGACCACGACGTCCCACTGCTGCCGCTCCACCGCTGACATCAAAAGCCCCTGTCCTTAAAAGAATCGCGGATCGTCGAAGACACCGGACGCGAGCAGATAGACGTAGAAGTCGGCGAGCGCCACGCTCACCAACGACGCCCAGGCGAGCTGCATGTGCCGGTTGTTGAGCCGGCCGACGAACTGCCACGCCTTGTAGCGCACGGGGTGTTTGGAGAAGTGCTTGAGCTTGCCGCCGACGATGTGCCGACAGGAGTGGCAGGACAGGGTGTACGCCCAGATCAGCACGATGTTGACCAGGAAGACCAGGGTGCCGAGGCCCATGTGGCCCCAGTTCTCGTGCGTGTCCCGGAAGGACAGGACCGTGTCGTAGGTCAGCACACAGGCGACCAGCAGCGCGAAGTAGAAGAAGTACCGGTGGACGTTCTGCAGGATCAGCGGGAAGCGGGTCTCACCGGTGTACTTCGCGTGCGGCTCGGCCACCGCACAGGCCGGCGGGGAGGCCCAGAAGCTGCGGTAGTACGCCTTGCGGTAGTAGTAGCAGGTCAGGCGGAAGCCCAGCGGGAAGATCAGGATGATGATCGCCGGGGAGATCGCCCACCAGCTGCCGAAGAGGTCGGCGTTCGGGCCGGACGGCATGGTCTTGCAGTTCTCGGCCAGACACGGCGAGTAGAACGGCGAGACGTACGGCGCCGAGTAGTAGTGCGCGTTCGAGAAGGCCCGCCACGTCGAGTAGACGACGAACGCGAACAGACCGGCCGCGGTGACGGCGGGTGCCAGCCACCAGCGGTCGGTCCGCAGGTGCGGGGCGGAGATCGCGGCGCGCGTACGGGCTCGTACGCCGCCGCTGTTCGGATGTGGTTCCGTACCAGTGGCCAACGGATGACTCCGGTCGGGTCGGGGATCTTGGGCCTGCGGGCGGCGCTCCTAGGGTGCGCGCCGGTCGCGGGCGCCGAGACCCTCGTCGTCCGTGTCCGTCCACAGGTTGATGTCGTACGGATCGTCGGAGATGGTGACGAGCTCGGGGCGCTTGCCCGGGACGCCGGAGTTGGCCGTCTCCCGCAGCAGTGCCACGCTCTCGCGCAGGTGATCGGCGTCGGCACGGACGCGGCGCATCTCCAGTCCGCCGCTCCCGAGCTGCTGCTCCAGGCGGCCGACGGACCGGTTCAGGTCCTCTAGGCAGCGCTGGACTGACGTCAGGTCGTCGTGCACGGACATGACGTGACCTCACTTCCGGACCCCGTGGTCCTGGGTGGCAACGTTCATGCGCCTGCGAGTGTTGCGCGTCACACCTGCCGATGTGAAGCCATGTGCAGCGATTGGCGGATTGCGCGCCTCCGACGCACGCCCGCACGCGCTCTGTTTGCGCCGGGATTGCGCCGCACGGGTGGGGTTTGGCAGCCCCCGCCGCCGTGTCGTCCCCGGCCGACGGACCCCGTCCATTTCAGTGGGGTCCGTACTTCTACGTACATGTGATCAACTCCAAAATACCCCCAAATGTGAATAAAGCGCACTCGTGTCACGGGGCCTTCCGGAGGTAGCAGAGATGTCTCATCACGGTGTCGGGTCGCGCCCCGTAGGGGCGCGGGGCCCCATTGAATGTGCGGCTACCGCCGCGCGGGCGCGACCAGCCACAACGGCGCCGCAGCCGAACAACAACCCCTCACGGCACCGCCAGCGCAGCGCCCTCGCGTTTCTCGCGGCCGGTGCCCTCGCCGTGCCCCTCCTCGCCGGCTGTGGCTCCGACGAGGAGAAGAGCAAGCCGCTGGCCGTCCAGGACATCGCCGCGGTCGGCCGTGACGTGGTCGCCGAGGGCGGCACGCTGAAGATGGCCGTGGACGCCGTACCGGAGACCCTGAACACCTTCCAGGCCGACGCCGACGCGGGCACCACCCGTATCGCCCAGGCCGTCCTGCCGTCGATGTTCACCATCGACGCCGAGGGCCGCCCGGTCCGCGACCCGGACTACCTGGAGTCCGCGAAGGTCATCGAGACCGAGCCGCGCCAGGTCGTCCTGTACAAACTGAACCAGCAGGCCGTCTGGAGCGACGGCCGCGAGATCGGCGCCGCCGACTTCGCCGCCCAGTGGCGCGCCCTGTCCGGCAAGGACTCCGCCTACTGGACCGCCCGCAACGCCGGCTACGACCGCATCGGCAAGATCGAGCGCGGCGCCAACGACCTGGAGGTCCGGGTCACCTTCGACCGGCCGTACGCGGACTGGAAGTCGCTGTTCTCCCCGCTGTACCCGAAAGAGGTCATGGGCACCCCGGACGCCTTCAACGACGGCGCCCGCCGGAAGCTGGCGGTCACCGCCGGGCCCTTCCAGGTCGCGAGGATCGACGCCGCGAAGAAGGACGTGGCCCTCACCCGCAACCCGCGCTGGTGGGGCCGCCCGGCCAAGCTCGACGAGATCGACCTGCACGCCGTCCCCCGCGGGCAGCGGGCGTCCGCGCTCGCCGACGGCACGGTCGACGTCGCCGACATCGACGCCTCCGAGGCCGAGCGGATCATCATCGCCGGCCGCGAGAAGGGCACCTCGTTGCCCCTGCAGGGCGCCGGGAAGACCTCCGCCAAGAAGCTGCGGTCCTGGGCGCTCACCCTCGGCATGGACGAGGAGAAGCTGCCCGACGGGCCGAAGAAGCTCGGCAGGACCATCGCCAAGTGGCTGGAGACGCAGCACGAGCTCCGCGACTTCGACGTCCGCAAGTCGCTGGAGCCCGCCTACACCCAGCTCGCCCTCAACGGCTCCGAGGGCCCCCTCGCCGACGAGCGGGTCCGGCGGGCCGTCGCCCGCGCCCTCGACCGCACGGCCCTCGCCAAGCTGGTGCTCACCCCGCTGGGGCTGCCCGCCGTCCCGGTCGGCAGCCATGTCGCCCTCTCCGGTCAGCCCGCCTACGCCGACAGCAGCGGGGCGATCGGCGGCCTCGACACCCACGAGGCGCAGGCGCTGCTCGCCGACGCCGGGTGGGTGGCCGGCGGGCCGATCAAGGCCGGCGGCAAGGCGGCCGGCGCGGAGACCGAGAAGAAGGGTGCCAAGGGCGACCAGTCCGACGGCGGGCACGACGGGCAGTTCATCGTCGGCGAGGACGACCGGGACCCCGACGGCAAGGACACCCGCGACCACCAGAAGGACCACGCCCACGGGCAGCCCGGGGCGTACGCGCCGAAGGGCACGGCCGCGCCCAAGGGTGCGCAGGCCGCGTCCGCGCCGCTGGCCAAGGACGGCAAGGCGCTGAGCCTCCGGTTCGTGGTGCCCTCCGGGCCGGGGTCGGAGACGCTCCAGTCGGTCGCCGGGCGGATCCGGCAGATGCTGGCGGCGGTCGGGATCCAGGCCGAGATCAGCAAGGTCTCCGACGACAGCTACTTCAAGGACCACATCGCCTCCGGCCAGTACGACCTCGCGCTGTACTCGTGGCCGTCGTCCGCGTTCCCGGCGACGGACGCGCGGCCGATCTACGCGAAGCCGGTGCCGGCGGCCGACGGGTCGCTGAACGTCGAGCAGAACTACACGCGGGTCGGGACCGACCAGGTGGACCAGCTCTTCGACCAGGCGCTGGGGACGCTGGACGAGGACGAGGCGGACGGGCTGCTGCGGAAGGCGGACTCGCGGATCTGGGCCTCGGCGGGGTCGCTGCCGCTCTACCAGAGGCCGCAGATCGTCGGCGCCCGGAAGGGGCTGGTGAACGTGGGGGCCTTCGGGTTCCAGACGCCGGTCTACCAGGACATGGGATACCTGAAGAAGGGCGCGAAGGTGTCGGCGAGCCCGAGCAAGGGGTAGCGCTCTTCGGTTCGTGGTCGGGTGCGGGTGTGTGGGGGCTGGTCGCGCCCACGCGGCGGAGCCGCGTATTGATACCGCCCGCGCCCCTGGTTTCTCCGGTGATCGCTCATTGATATGCGGCCTGAGCTGCATATATGTAGCCCCGCGAGCCGCCGGTCGATTGGCCCCGTACCATGGGGTGAGGCCGTGGCGTGTTCAGCCCGGCAGGGTCCGCGTAACACCGATGTACGCGCAGGCCCCTTCCTCATACTCCGGGAGTACGCCGCACTATGGCCACGCGCCACGACATCCGCAACGTCGCCATCGTCGCCCACGTCGACCACGGCAAGACGACCCTCGTCGACGCCATGCTGAAGCAGGCCGGTGCCTTCGCGGCGCACGCCGCCGAATCGCTCGACGACCGAATGATGGACTCGAACGACCTGGAGCGTGAGAAGGGCATCACGATCCTGGCCAAGAACACGGCCGTGAAGTACCACCCGAAGGATGGCGGCGACGTCATCACCATCAACATCATCGACACCCCGGGCCACGCCGACTTCGGTGGCGAGGTCGAGCGCGGTCTGTCGATGGTGGACGCGGTGGTTCTGCTCGTCGACGCCTCCGAGGGTCCGCTGCCGCAGACCCGCTTCGTGCTGCGCAAGGCCCTCCAGCAGCGCCTGCCCGTCATCCTCTGTATCAACAAGACGGACCGCCCGGACTCCCGGATCGACGAGGTCGTCAACGAGACCTATGACCTCTTCCTGGACCTGGACGCCGACGAGGACCAGATCGAGTTCCCGATCGTCTACGCCTGCGCGCGTGACGGTGTGGCCTCGCTGACCAAGCCGGAGGACGGCACCGTCCCGGCCGACAGCGACAACCTGGAGCCGTTCTTCTCCACCATCCTGTCGCACGTCCCGGCCCCCGAGTACGACGAGGCGGCCCCGCTCCAGGCGCACGTCACCAACCTGGACGCCGACAACTTCCTCGGCCGTATCGCGCTGCTCCGCGTCGAGCAGGGCGAGCTGCGCAAGGGCCAGACCGTCACGTGGATCAAGCGCGACGGCACGATGTCCAACGTGCGCATCACCGAGCTGCTGATGACCGAGGCGCTCACCCGCAAGCCCGCCGAGGTGGCGGGCCCGGGCGACATCTGCGCCGTCGCCGGTATCGCGGACATCATGATCGGCGAGACCCTCGCCGACACCGAGAACCCGATCCCGCTGCCGCTGATCACGGTCGACGAGCCGGCGATCTCGATGACCATCGGTACGAACACCTCGCCGCTGGTCGGCCGGGGCGGTACCGGCAAGGGCGCCGACAACAAGGCCGCCGTCAAGGACCGCAAGGTCACCGCCCGCCAGGTCAAGGACCGCCTCGACCGCGAGCTGATCGGTAACGTCTCCCTCCGCGTGCTGGACACCGAGCGCCCGGACGCCTGGGAGGTCCAGGGCCGTGGTGAGCTGGCGCTCGCCATCCTGGTCGAGCAGATGCGCCGCGAGGGCTTCGAGCTGACCATCGGCAAGCCGCAGGTCGTCACCAAGCAGGTCGACGGCAAGACGTACGAGCCGGTCGAGCGCATGACGATCGACGTGCCGGAGGAGCACATGGGCGCGGTCACGCAGCTCATGGGCGTCCGCAAGGGCCGGATGGACAACATGTCCAACCACGGCTCGGGCTGGGTCCGCATGGAGTTCGTGGTGCCGTCCCGCGGTCTCATCGGCTTCCGTACCGAGTTCCTGACGCAGACCCGCGGTACGGGTATCGGGCACTCCATCCACGAGGGCCACGAGCCCTGGTTCGGTACCCTGCAGACCCGTAACAACGGCTCGCTGGTCGCCGACCGCTCCGGTGCCGTCACCGCGTTCGCGATGACGAACCTCCAGGAGCGCGGTGTGCTGTTCACCGACCCCGGCACCGAGGTGTACGAGGGCATGATCGTCGGCGAGAACTCGCGCTCCGACGACATGGACGTCAACATCACCAAGGAGAAGAAGCTCACGAACATGCGGTCGTCCTCGGCCGACTCGTTCGAGGCGATCGTCCCGCCGCGCAAGCTCTCCCTGGAGCAGTCGCTGGAGTTCTGCCGTGACGACGAGTGCGTCGAGGTGACCCCGGAGGCCGTTCGCATCCGCAAGGTGAACCTGGACGCCCGCGAGCGGGCCCGCGCCGCCAGCCGCGCCAAGCACGGCTGATCGCAGGACACCTGAGCCCGGGTGCCCCCATGATGGGGGTGCCCGGGCTTTTTGCAACCCGTTTTCCGATGGACAGCAGGCGGGCGATCTTCAGCCATTGTCCGAAATGCGGAGATCCGCGCCCGATAGCCATGTAACAAGTCCGTTTCGCGGCCTTCTCCCGTCGAACGCTTTGTCCATTTTTCGGAAGAACTACGCATCAGCTGTGACTGAATTGAGATTTAAAGACAGTGGTCGGCACCTTGCTCATGGCAGATAGTTAGCCGCGTAGCGCTCGGGTCAATGGGTCTCGCGCTGTGGGGACAGCGCCCGACTCACGAGCACCAGGGGGTGTCTGACCCTCCGTCAGGGGTGTCGGAGGGTGAGGACGGAACCTCCTGTTGGTGAACACGTGAAGTCATGAGGAGAAGTCCCATGTGCAGTGTCACAGGCACCAGGTGGATTCCGTCACCCGTCGTGTCCGGTCACCCTTGTTCGTCCGGTGGTTGGTCCTGAAGAAGCGGTCGGCCCTCTAGCGCCGCCGTACGCCTACGCGCGTCCGGCTGCGGGCTTCTCCCGTACCCCGGGGCGCCCTGACGCTTCATCAGAACATGCCTCCGCGGCCGCGCCGACCCCGGCCGGCCGCCGGTTCGGCACATCCACACCTGTGAATTGGACGAACTGTGACAAGTCCTACGGACATTGAGGGTGGCGGGAGGCCGGTCGCCGTCGACGGCGGTCCGCAGCCCGACGCGAAGACCCAGGTCAAACAGCTGGAAGGCCGGTCTCCGGGCCAGCTGATGTGGATGCGCTTCAAGCGCGACCGCACCGGCGTCATCTCCGCCTACGTCGTGGGCTTCTTCTTCCTGATCGCCGTGCTCGCCCCGCTGATCTCGAAGGTGTACGGCAAGAACCCGTACACCGTCTACGCGGACGAACGTCCCGAACTCTTCGACAGCGCGGGCGTGCCGATCCAGCCCAACGGCGGTATCAGCAGCCAGTTCTGGTTCGGTCTCGAACCGGGCAACGGCTACGACGTGTTCACCAAGCTGATCTACGGCATCCGGACCTCGCTGATGATCTCCGTGGCGGTGACGATCGCGACGGTGCTGACGGGCATCCTGCTGGGCACCGCGGCCGGCTACCTCGGAGGCAAGTCCGACTACTGGATCGGGCGGGTCATCGACTTCCTGCTCGCCTTCCCCGCGCAGCTGTTCTTCATCGCCAGCATGCCGGTCGTGGTCTCGCTCTTCGTGAGCCCGCGCGACGAGACACCCACCTATGTGCGGGTGGTCGCCCTGATCATGGTGCAGTGGTTCCTCGGCTGGATGAGTCTCGCCCGCATCCTGCGCGGTACCTCGCTGGCGCTGCGGGAACGCGAGTTCATCGAGGCGGCCAAGGTCAGTGGGGCGTCGCCCGGGCGGATCATCCGCAAGGAGATCCTGCCGAACCTCGTCACCCCGATCCTCGTCCAGTCGACGTACATGCTGCCGAACTTCGTGACCGCGGAGGCCGGGCTGTCCTACCTCGGGGTGGGCATCGTCGAACCCACCCCGGACTGGGGCCAGATGTTCTCCAAGGCCTCCACCGAACTCGTTCTGCAGAACGACATCACCTACATGTTCTTCCCCGGCGTCTCGATGATCATCTTCATCGTGGCCTTCAACCTGCTCGGGGACTCGGTCCGTGACGCGTTCGACCCGAAGACGGCGCGCTGACCGATCGTTCGTGGGCGTCCTCGCCCGGATACCGCACGGCAATTCCCTTTGTGTACCGGTGACACGGAGATAGGTGGAAATTCAGTGATGAGTAGGGGCGGACGCCACGCATACACGGTGGTCTCAGTGCTCGCGGCCGGAGCTCTCGTGCTCACCGGTTGCAGCAAGGGCGGCAGTGATGCGAGCGACGACAGCAAGAAGGACCAGGACAACGCCAAGGCACAGCAGGCGGCCATCAAGTTCGGCGACGCGGCGGACTCCACGGGCCCCGCGAAGCAGGTGCCGGGCGCCAAGAGCGGCGGCAAGATGGAGGTGCTCCAGCGTGACAGCTACGCGCACCTCGACCCGGCCCAGATCTACGTCTCCGACGAGGGCTCCCTCGCGAACCTGATCCACAGAGGGCTGACGGGCTACAAGTCGACCGACGACAAGGGCGTGGGCCACGAGGTCGTCGGCGACCTCGCGACCGACTCCGGCACCACCACCGACGGCGGCAAGACCTGGAAGTACACCCTCAAGGACGGCATCAAGTTCGCCGACGGCACGCCCATCACCTCGGCGGACTTCCGGCAGACCTATGAGCGGCTCTTCGCGCCGTTCATCAACCAGGGCCCGACCTACCTCCAGCAGTGGCTGGCCGACACCACCGGCGCCGACTACCGCAAGCTGCTGCCGGACGGTCCGTACAAGGGCAAGCACCTGCCGGACAGCATCCTGGAGACGCCGGACGCCAAGACCATCGTCTTCCACTTCAAGACCGCCCACCCCGACCTGCCGTACGCCCTCGCCATGGCGGGCTACGCGGTGGTGTCCAAGAAGGGCGACACCCAGGCGAAGTACGACAAGAACCCGGTCACGAGCGGCCCGTACAAGATCCAGTCGTTCAAGTCCGGCAAGTCGATGGTCCTGGTCAAGAACACCAACTGGGACCCGAAGACCGACCCGATCCGCAACCAGTACCTGGACGAGTTCGACTTCACCTTCAACCAGCAGTACGAGACGTCCACGAAGGCCCTCCTCGCGGACACCGGCGCCGACCAGACCGGCGTCAGCTTCAACAACCAGGTCGACGCGGGCAACCTGTCCAAGGTCCTCAGCGACTCGACCCTCAAGGCCCGTACGGTCGCCGGCTACCAGCCGTACGTGGGCCAGATGAACATCAACATGAACCACATCAAGGACAAGAAGATCCGTGAGGCCATCGCGTACGCGCTGCCCATCACGCCGTTCATCCGCGCCTACGGCGGCAACGACGCCATGGAGGTGGCCGGCGGTCTGATCTCCCCGACCGTCACCGGCTACGACGCCAAGTTCGACCCGTTCGGCAAGAAGGCGAAGCCGGCCGGCGACCCGGACAAGGCCAAGAAGCTCCTCACGGAGGCCGGCAAGGTCGGCATGAAGCTGACCTTCGGCTACATCAACACCCCTGAGGGCCAGCAGTACTCCACGGCCATGGCGGCCGGTCTGAAGAAGGCCGGCTTCAACGTCCAGCGCCAGGAGATCCCGGCCGAGACGTACTACGACCAGATCGGCAAGGTCGACAACAACTACGACATCTACCACACCGCCTGGGGCGCCGACTGGCCGTCCGCCTCGACCGTGATCCCGCCGCTGTACGACGGCCGCGCGATCGCCGACGGCTCGCCGAACTACTCGCACGTCAACGACCCCAAGGTCGACAGCGACATCGACGCCGCCAACGCGCTCACCGACCCGGCCAAGTCGGCCGCGGCCTGGGAGAAGATCGACAAGTACCTGCTCACCGACGTCGTGAACGCCGTTCCGACCGCGTACTACAAGCAGGTCCAGATCGCCGGCTCCAAGGTCGGCGGGCTCGTGTACGACAACGTGATCGGCGGCATCGACCCGCGTCGCCTCTACATCAAGTAACCGCCGCCGTCGGTCCGGTACCCGGTACGTCCGTCCGCCCCGCGCGGGTGACGGCGTACCGGGTCCCGCCCGGCCCGCCGACGCGAGAGAGCTGCCCCTGTCATGCTGCGTTTCCTCGTCCGCCGGACCCTCGGTGCGATCGTCATCCTGTTCCTGCTGAGCATCGTCACGTTCCTGCTGTTCTTCGGGATGCCCCGGGACCCGGCGCTGCTGATGTGCGGCAAGACGTGCAACCCGACGTCGCTCGCGAACATCCACCATGTGCTCGGCCTCGACAAGTCGATCCCCGAGCAGTACGGGATCTTCCTGCACAACCTGGTACTGGGCAGCAACCAGTTCGACCAGGGCCCCTGCCCCGCCCCGTGCTTCGGGTACTCGTACCACACCAACGACCCGGTCTGGCAGACACTCATGGACCGGCTGCCCACCACGGTCTCGCTCACCCTGGGCGGTGCGGTCTGCTTCCTGATCATCGGTCTCGGCACCGGCCTCACGGCCGCCTGGAAGCGCGGCACACTGATCGACAAGACCGCCACCGCCGGGGCGATGGTGCTCAGTTCGATGCAGATCTACTTCCTCGGCCCGCTCGCGCTGGCCGTCCTCGTCTACCAGACCCACTGGTTCGACAAACCGGCGTACAACAACTTCACCGCCGACCCCGTCACCTGGTTCGCCGGGCTGATCATCCCCTGGGTGGTGCTCTCCACGATCTTCGCCGCGCAGTACACCCGTATGGCGCGCTCCGCGATGATCGAACAGCTCCAGGAGGAGCACGTCCGCACGGCCCGCGCGAAGGGCATGTCCCGGCGGTACGTCTTCTTCCGCTACGCCTGGCGCGGCTCGCTGATCCCGATCGTCACCATCTTCGGCATCGACCTGGGCTCGCTGCTCGGCGGCGCCATCATCACCGAGTACACCTTCGGTCTGCCGGGCCTCGGCCAGCTCGCCGTGCAGTCGGTGTTCTTCAGCGACCTGCCGCTGCTGCTCGGCGTGATGCTGTTCTCGGCCGCCATGATCCTGCTCTTCAACATCATCGTCGACGCGGCCTACGCGTTCATCGACCCGCGCGTCCGGCTGGCCTAGGCCGGACAAGAGGAGAACCGTCGTGACCACTCTGACCAAGGGCGCCGGCACCCCCGTACCGGCCGACGCGGGCAGCTTCCTCTCGGTGCGGGATCTGCACGTCAGCTTCAAGACCGAGGACGGCGTGGTACGGGCCGTGGACGGCCTCTCCTTCGACGTGGAGCGGGGCCGCACCCTCGGGATCGTCGGCGAGTCGGGCTCCGGGAAGTCGGTCACCAACCTGACCGTCCTCGGCCTGCACAACCCGCAGTTCACCACGGTCGAGGGCGAGATCCTGCTGGACGGACAGGAGCTGATCACCGCCCGCGAGTCCGAGATGGAGAAGCTGCGCGGCAACAAGGTCGCCATGATCTTCCAGGACCCGCTCACCGCGCTGTCGCCGTACTACACCGTCGGCCGGCAGATCGCCGAGCCGTTCATGAAGCACCGGGGCGCCTCCAAGCGGGCGGCCTGGGAGCGGGCGGTCGAGATGCTCGACAAGGTCGGCATCCCCAACCCGAAACAGCGGGCCAAGGACTATCCGCACCAGTTCTCCGGCGGTATGCGCCAGCGCGCGATGATCGCCATGGCCCTGGTCTGCGACCCCGACCTGCTGATCGCCGACGAACCGACCACCGCCCTGGACGTGACCGTCCAGGCGCAGATTCTCGACCTGCTCAAGGACCTGCAACAGGAGTTCGGATCGGGCATCATCTTCATCACCCACGACCTGGGGGTGATCGCCGACATGGCCGACGACATCATGGTGATGTACGCGGGCAGCGCGGTGGAGCGCGGCTCGATGGACGAGGTCCTGCGCGCGCCCCAGCACCCGTACACCTGGGGCCTGCTGAACTCGATGCCCCGTCTGGACTCCGACCTGTCCACCCCGCTGAGCCCCATCCCCGGCTCCCCGCCGTCGCTGCTGAGCCCTCCGAGCGGCTGCCGTTTCCACCCCCGTTGCACGTTCCAGGACCGGGTCGGCGGCGCGCGCTGTGTCACCGAACGCCCGCTGCTGGCCCCCGACCGCTCCGCGGCCTGCCACCTCACCGCGGACCAGAAGCACACCATCTTCCTCGAAGAGATCAAGCCCCGTCTGGGCTAGGAGACGACACGTCATGACCCAGGACACGGTCCTTCCCGCCCCCCGCGAGGCGACCGCCGGCGAACCCCTCCTGGAGGTCTCCGGTCTGACCAAGTACTTCCCGGTCAAGGGCGGCTTCCCGATCCGGCGCACGGTCGGGCACGTCCAGGCCGTCGACGGCATCGACCTGACCGTGCGGGTCGGGGAGAGCTTCGGCCTGGTCGGCGAGTCGGGCTGCGGCAAGTCGACGACCGGCCGGCTGATCACCCGCCTGCTGGAGCCGACCAGCGGCTCGATCGCCTACCGGGGCCAGGACATCAGCCACGCCTCGCGCCGCCAACTGGCCCCGATCCGCTCCGAGATCCAGATGATCTTCCAGGACCCGTACTCGTCGCTGAACCCGCGCCAGACGGTCGGCAAGATCATCTCCGGCCCGATGGAGATCAACGGCATCGAACCGGACGGCGGCCGCGAGAAGCGCGTCCGCGAGCTCCTCGAAATCGTGGGCCTCAACCCCGAGCACTACAACCGCTTCCCGCACGAGTTCTCCGGCGGCCAGCGCCAGCGCATCGGCGTCGCCCGGGCCCTGGCCCTCGAACCGAAACTGATCGTCGCCGACGAGCCCGTCTCGGCCCTCGACGTCTCCATCCAGGCCCAGGTGGTGAACCTGCTGCAGGAAGTGCAGCGTGAACTGGGCATCGCGTTCCTCTTCATCGCCCACGACCTGGCGGTGGTACGGCACTTCTCGCAGCGCGTCGCGGTCATGTACCTCGGCAAGATCATCGAGGTCGGCGACCGGGAGGCGATCTACAACCGCCCCCGCCACCCCTACACCCACGCCCTGCTCTCCGCCGTACCGGAGGTCAACCTCACGGCCGAGCCCGACGCGGCCGGCCGCGAACGCATCCGCCTCGCCGGAGACGTCCCGTCCCCGATCTCCCCGCCCTCCGGCTGCCGCTTCCGCACCCGCTGCTGGAAGGCCCAGGACAAGTGCGCCACGGAGGAACCCCCGCTGGTCCGCATCTCCGGCAACCACGAGGGTCACCTCACCGCCTGCCACTTCCCGGAGGAGCCGACGACGGAGGCCCGCGACGAGGACATCGTGCTGGACCCGGCGCTGGCGGCGCTGGAGGAGGACTAGCCGGCCAGCCGGGGCGTGGCGATGGTGATGATCTCGGGGCAGCCGGGAGCCAGCGGTCCGCGCCCCCAGTCGCCGTACTGCTCGACGACCTCAAGCCCGGCGTCGCCGAGATGGTCGGACAGGCTGTCGGCGCCGAGGAAGCGCAGGGTGGAACGGGACACCCGGGGCTGGGACCAGGGTCCGCCCTCATAGGTCTCCGTGAAGGTCACCCGGTCTCCGCCCGGCGTCCCCTCGACCTCGTGCCAGACCCGGACCGGCCGGCCGTCCGGGCCGGTGACCCGGTGCACACGGTCGGGCGTCCAGCGCTCCCAGGCCCGCGCGGCCGGGTTCCGGGTCTCGAACACGAACCGTCCGGTGGGGGAGAGGGCGGCGCGTACGGCGGCCAGCGCGGCCCGCAACTCCTCGTCGCCGACCAGCTCCTGGAAGGCGTGGCCGGTCATCACGACGAGGTCGAAGCCGTGGCCGTCCCACAGCCGGGAACGCAGATCGCCGAGAACCCATTCGACGGCGGGTTCCCCGCGCCGGGCCTGCACCAGCATGGCCGCCGCCGGGTCCAGCCCCATCAGCCGCCCCCCGTGCCCCTCCCCACGCGCCCGCCGCAGCAGCCGGCCGGTACCGCAGCCGACGTCGAGCACGGACCCGGCCGACATCACCAGATCCAGGTAGAAGTCGTCACCCGGCCCCCACGGGTTGAGGCTGTCGTAGAGCGCGGCGAGTGAAAGATCCGCGAACGAATGATCGACCACCGCGGCAGTGTGGCACATGATGTTGAACGAGGGGCCGAGAAACGGCTTTCTTCTTGACTTTCCATCAACTTGCCGTGCGGTGAGGGTCTTTGAGCGCCGCGAGGAAGGGGGCGAAGGCGGAGGTGGGGAAGGTGAGGGTGGCGGCGGTGGGGGTTTTGGAGTCGCGGAGGGATATGTGGGCGGGGGAGGTGGCGATCTCCACACAGGCGTTGCCGTCGCCGCTCCCGGAGTAGGAGGACTTCCGCCAGTTGGACAGGGTGGTCACTGTGTGCCTCACAGTTCCTTGATCAGCCTGTGGATGAGGTCACGCGATCGTGCGGGGTCGAGTGACGCCCCCTCAACTCTACGGAAGAGTGTTCGGAAGACCCCGAGTTGCGCTTCGGCGTCGATGAAGAGGGAGCCGTGAGGGCCGTCGCGGACTACGGTGTCCAACTTGGGGACGCGGCCGCCGGAGTAGGCCATGGCGGCGGTGATGTCGGCGAAGTCCTCCAGTCCGAAGGGGATGACGCGCACCGTCACATGGTCTGCTTCCGAAAGCTCCAGGATGTGAGCCAGCTGGGTCAGGTTGGCGGCACGGCCCCCCACTCTGATCCGCAACGCCGCCTCGTGCACCAGCGTCTCGTACGGCACGGGGTCCGCACGCTCGATGATGACCCGTCGCCGCATTCGATGGCGGACACGCAACTCGGTCTCGTGCGGAGGCAGTTCGGGAAGGCGGCGGGAGAACAATGCCCGCGCGTAGTCCGCGGTCTGAAGCAGGCCCGGGACATGCAGAAAGTCCACGTCCCAGCGGTGGGCCGCGTGGTACTCCAGCTCGGACAGGTCCAGGAACGGGGTGGGCAGCAGCCCCCGGTACTCCTCCCACCAGCCCTTGGTGCGGTCCGTCGCCATGGTCGCCAGAGCGTCGATCAGTTCATGGTCCGAGCAGGCGTAGTTGGCCGCCAGTCGGCGAAGCCGGTCCTCGCTGACGCCGGTGATGCCCGCCTCGATCTGGCTCATCTGGACGGAGTTCACCCCGAGCAGGCTCGCCGCCTCCGTTGCCTTGAGCCCTGCGGCTTCGCGGAGCTTCCGGAGCTCGGCACCTAGTCGTACCTGACGTGCGGTGGGGTGCCGTCGTGCCGGCAACGCGTCCCCCTTCGTTCAACTGCCCTGGTGAGCCCGACTCGTTCGGAGTCAGAATACGCGACCGGCTTGCTCGGACTGAAATTTATGCCCTACGTTCGGTGACGTAACGAGCGCACTGCGGAAGCGCACCGCAGGGTCATGCGGCGATGCCACCGTGCGTGAAATCCCTTCCACCACCCCGGAGTTGATGACGCATGCCCGAAACCTGGGACTACACGCTCTCCGTCCCCAACGACCTCAGAGCGGTCACTGTCTGCCGCCGCACCCTCCGCCTGATCCTGACGATGCACGGCCTGATCGGCCTCGCCGACACGGCGGAACTGCTGGCGGCGGAGCTGGTGTCGAACGCCGTACGGCACACGAAGGGGCCGGCGGCGTTGAGGGTCCGGCGCTCCAGGGAGGGGGTGGTGTGGATCGGGGCGTGGGATGCGGATCCCGTGCCTCCGGAGCCGCCTGGGTCGTTGGAGGGGGTGACGGGCCTCGAAGAGGCGGGGCGGGGGTTGGGGCTGGTGGTGGCGTGTGCCGACTGCTGGGGCTGGCAGCCGTCCGCTCGGTTCGGGGAGCGGGGCAAGTACGTGTGGTGTGAGTTGGGGGTGGCGTGATGGTGGGGACGACGCACGAGTCGTTGCACCGGATCTTCCAGAAGGATCCGGGGCTGCTGACCAAGGCCTTGCAGAAGGTGCTGGGTGTCGAGTTTCCCGAGCCTCGGGAGATCGCGGCGATGAACGTGGACCTGACGGAGATCGAGCCGGTCGAGCGTCGGGTGGACACGTTGCTGCGGGCGGAGACGGAGGAGAAGACGTATCTCCTGGTCGTCGAGTCGCAGGGAAAGACGGACGACCGGAAACGGGGGAGCTGGCCGTACTACCTCGCATACCTGCATGAGAAGTACCGGTGTGAGCCGGTACTGATCGTGATCACGCAGAGCAGTGCGACGGCGAAGTGGGCGTCACGCCCCATCCAGCTGGGCTTCCCGGGGTGGGAGTCGCTGATCGTGCGTCCGTTGGTGTTGGGGCCGGACAACGTGCCGATGATCGCTGATGAAGGGGAGGCGGTGGCGGATCCATCCCTTGCGGTGCTGTCGGCCATGACGCACGGCAAGGGGAGGAACGCGGCGGCCATACTGGAATCGGTGGCAGCCGCCCTGAAGACCCTTGACAGTGACAGTGCCGCGGCCTTCGCGCAGTTCGTCGACTCGTGCCTGGCTGATTCCCGGGCGAAGCAGATGTGGAGGGACCTGATGACGGACATCCAGTACTTCTGGCGGCATCCGCTGGCGGAGCAGGTGCGGGAGGAAGGGCGCGAGGAAGGGCGGGCCGAGGCCAAGGCCGAGACGGTTCTCCAGATCTTGGAGTGGCGCGGGATTCCGGTGAGCCTGTCCGTTCGCGAGCGGGTGACGGCCTGTACGGAGTTGGACCGGCTGGAGGTCTGGGCCCGGCGTGCGCTCCAGGTCGCGGATTCCGCGGAGCTGTTCGTCGAGGAATGAAGAAAGGCCCGCACCGGGGAAGGTGCGGGCCGATCTCCCCTGGAGCGGACGTTCAGGGCTCGGGTCAATGGGCCGGTGAAAGTCCGTTCCGCAGGCGGCGGCTGACGGAAAGGGGTGTGTCAGGCCGCTGCCTCGGGGTCCTTGGCGAGGCGCGGGGCGGGAACCGTGTCCTGCACCTCCGGGTAGTGGCAGGCGGTCAGGTGACCGGCCTTGTTGCCGTCGGCCTGGACCAGCGGCGGGGCCTCCGTCGCGCACTTCTCCGTGGCCTTCCAGCAACGGGTGCGGAAGCGGCAGCCGGACGGCGGGTTGATCGGCGACGGCACGTCTCCGACCAGGCGGATGCGCTCGCGCGGCTCCGCCTCCACCGTCGCCTCGGGTACGGCGGACAGCAGGGCACGGGTGTAGGGGTGGCGCGGGTTGTCGTACAGGTCCTCGCGATCGGCGATCTCCACGATCTTACCGAGGTACATGACCGCGACGCGCTGTGAGAAGTGCCGCACGATCGCGAGATCGTGGGCGATGAAGACGAACGCGATCCCGAGTTCCTTCTGGACCTTCTGGAGAAGGTTGACCACCTGGGCCTGGATGGAGACGTCGAGGGCCGAGACGGGCTCGTCGGCGACGATCAGCTTCGGTTCGAGGGCCAGGGCCCGGGCCACGCCGATGCGCTGGCGCTGGCCGCCGGAGAACTCGTGCGGGAAGCGGTTGTAGTGCTCGGGGTTGAGGCCGACGATTTCGAGGAGCTCACGGACGCGGTTCTCGCGGCCGCCCGCCGGGTTGATGCCGTTGATCTCCATCGGGCCGGAGATGATCTTGCCGACGGTGTGGCGGGGGTTCAGCGAGGCGTACGGGTCCTGGAAGATCATCTGGATCTCGGAGCGGACCGGCGCCAGTTCCCGGCGGCTGGCGTGGGTGATGTCCTGGCCCCGGTAGCTGACCTTGCCGGCGGTCGGCTCCAGCAGGCGGGTGATCAGCCGGCCGGTCGTCGACTTGCCGCAGCCGGACTCGCCGACCAGACCCAGGCTCTCGCCCTCGGAGACCTGGAAGTCCAGCCCGTCCACGGCCTGGACCGCGCCGACCGTGCGCCGGATCGGGAAGCCGCCCTTGATCGGGAAGTGTTTGGTCAGCCCGGAGACGTCCAGGAGGGGAGTGGTGTTGCTCATGGTGGTGAAATCCCGTCTCTTGTACGTCAGTGGCCCTTGGCCGCGGCCAGGTCGGCGAGGTGCTCGGTCCGCTGCTCCTGGGTCAGGTGGCAGGCGCTGCCCCGGCCGTCCGCGATCTGCAGGACCGGGCTCTCCGTGGCGCACCGGTTGCCGCCGACCTTCTCGGCGAAGGCGCAGCGCGGGTGGAAGCGGCAGCCGGAGGGCGGGTTGAGGAGCGAGGGCGGGGAACCCGGGATCGGGTTCAGCGGGACGTCCACCGGGCCGTCCAGGCTCGGCATGGAGCCCAGCAGACCCCAGGTGTAGGGGTGCTGCGGGCTGCGCAGCACCTCCTCCTTCGTGCCGCGCTCCACGCACCGGCCGCCGTACATGACCAGCACCTCGTCGGCGATGTCCGCGATCACGCCCAGGTCGTGGGTGATGAAGATGATCGCGGTGCCGAACTCCTGCTGGAGGTCCTTGAGGAGGTCCATGATCTGGGCCTGGACCGTCACGTCGAGCGCGGTGGTCGGCTCGTCGGCGATCAGCAGCTCGGGGTCGCAGACCAGGGCCATGGCGATCATCGCGCGCTGGCGCATACCGCCGGAGAACTCGTGCGGGTAGTTGTCCACCCGGCTCTCCGGCTGCGGGATCCCGACCCGCCGGAGCATCTCGATCGCCCGCTCCCGGGCCTCCTTCTTGGAGGCGCCCTTGTGCTTGCGGTACACCTCGCCGATCTGCGCACCGATGGTGTGGTACGGCGACAGCGAGGCCAGAGCGTCCTGGAAGATCATCGCCATCTTGTTCCCGCGGAGCTTCTCCAGCGTCTTCTCCGGAGCGCCGTTCAGCTCCTGGCCGTCCAGCTCGATGGAGCCGTCGACCGTGGTGCTGTCCGGGTGGTGCAGTCCCAGGATGGTCAGGTTGGTGACCGACTTGCCGGACCCCGACTCGCCCACGATGCCGAGCGTCTTGCCGCGCATGAGGTCGAAGGAGAGGCCGTCGACGGCCTTGACGACGCCGTCCTCGGTCGAGAAGTGCACCTTCAGATCCTTGACGGACAGGAAGGGCTGCTGATCGGTGCTCGTCACGGGGACGCTCCAGAGGGGGTGATGCGGGGGGTAGCGAGGGGTAGCGAGGGCGGTGCGGGGTCAGGCGAGCCGGATCCGCGGGTCGATCAGCGCGTAGACCGCGTCGACGACGATGTTGGCGATGACCACGAAGGACGCCGTGATCACCATGACGCCGAGCAGCATGGGCAGGTCGTTCGTCGTCACGGACTTCACCGACAGCATGCCGATGCCCTGCAGGCTGAAGGTCTTCTCGGTGATCATCGCGCCGCCGAGCAGCACACCCATGTCGATGCCGAAGATGGTGACGATCGGGCCCATGGCACCGCGCCAGGCGAAGCGGAAGAAGACCTTGCGCGCGGACATGCCCTTGGCGCGGGCCGTGCGTACGTAGTCCTCCGAGAGCGTCTCGACCAGTTGGGAGCGCGTCATACGGGTGTAGTTGGCGGTCCAGATGAGCGCCAGCACCAGCCACGGCAGCAGCAGGCCGTTGAACCAGGAGACCGGGTTGCTGGTGAAGTTCGTGTACGACGGCTGGTCCAGGATGTGGAACTGGTACACGAAGAAGTACAGGGCCAGCGTGCCCACGAAGTAGATCTGCATCGACGAGGCGATGAGCGAGGCGCTGCTGGCGATCTTGTCGGTGGCCTTGCCCTGCTTGACGGCGGCGAGCATGCCGGCGCCGATACCGAAGATGAGGAAGACCACGGACGAGCCGATGGCCAGCGAGAACGTCGTCGGGAACCGGTCGAGGATCGTCGAGAGGACGGGCTCGCGGTTCACGAACGAGTAGCCCAGGCAGGGCGCGTTGCAGTGGCCGAAGGAGGAGTAGTCCCGTCCCACGAAGATGGCCGAGAGCCAGTGCCAGTACTGGACCGGCAGCGGCTCGTCGATCCCCATGTTGTGGCGGATCAGCTGGAGCGTCTCCGGGGTGCAGAGCTTGCCGCAGGCGATCCGGGCCGGGTCGCGCGGCACCGCGTAGAAGAGCATGAACGTGATCACGCTGATGATCAGCAGCGTGACCACGGCGCCGAGGAGCCGGCGGACGAGGAAGCGAAGCATGGGGGTGGCTTTCCTGGGAGGGCCGTCGTGTGGAGCGGGCCCGACCGGGGGTGACCCGGGGGGTCCGGTGGACGAGCCGAGGGTGGGGCGGCCGGAGCCGCCCCACCTCTCAGGTGATGGATCAGGCCTTGACGTACAGCTTGTAGAGCATGCAACCGTCGAAGTTCGGGTCCATCTTCACGTTGCCGAGCTTGGAGCCGTGCAGGTACAGACGGCGCATGTAGACGTCCGGGATGAACGCGCCGGTCTCGGTGACCTGCTTGTCCAGGGCGGCCCACAGGGCGTTGGCCTTGTCGTTGTCGGTCTCGGCGGTGGCGGCCTTGATGGCGGCGTCCACGGCCGGGTCCTTCAGGTGCGAGTAGTTCGAGCCGCCGTCGGTGATGTTGGAGCTGTCGAACAGCGGCTGGAAGACCGAGTAACCGGTCGGCCAGTCGGAGGACCAGCCACCCCAGTAGATGTCGTACGGGTTGGCGACCTTGCCGGTCTGGTCGTACCAGGTGGTCGAGTCGATGCCCTTGGTGACCACGTCGAAGCCGGCCGCCTTGAGGGCGTTCTCGATGACGACCTTGATCTTCGCCTGGGTGTCGTCCTGCTGGTACGCGTAGACGATCTTGGCGCCGGTCTTGCCGGCCTTCTCCAGGATCTTCTTCGCGGCCGCCGGGTCGCCCGCCGGGTTCTTCAGCTTGCCCCAGACGTCCTGCGACTTGTAGCCGGCGACGAGCGGGCTCATGATGCCGGTCGCGTAGTCACCGCGGACCGAGCCACCCTGCAGCTGACGGATCGCGGCGGTCGGCCAGGCCTTGATGATGGCCTCGCGGACGTCCTTGTCGGCGATCCGGGTGGTGTTGATCCAGTACACGCTGACGCCGCTGCTCAGACCCTGGAAGATGCGGTCCTTGGCGTCGGTCTGCGCCTTCTGGACGCGCTCCTGCGGGATGGTGCGCCAGGAGACGGCGTACTGGTCGTTGCCGGAGTCGGCCAGCAGCCGGTCGATCGCGGTGAGCTGCTCGATACCGAAGGAGAAGTCGAACTCGTCAGGGTAGGCGTTGCGGATCGGGTCCGTGTCGGCGTCCCAGTGCTCGTTGCGGACGAGGACCATCGACTTGTCGGTGACGTGCGACTTCACCTTGTAGGGGCCGTTGGAGAACGGCTTCTTGTCGTAGTCCTGCTTGGTGTCGTGCTTGACCGGGGTCGGGGCGTACGACTGCATCGCGACGACGTAGTTGAAGTCGGGGCGGGCCTCGGCGAGGTGGAAGGTGATGGTCTTCCCGCTCGTCGTGATCGACTTCAGGTGCTTGTTCGAGTACGGGCCCGAGTAGGACTTGCGGTAGTCCGTGGAGCCGGTCAGCCACGTCTGGACGTACATGGCGCCCTCGGTGATGTAGCTGGCGAAGGCACGCTCGAAGCCGTGGCGGACGTCGTCGACGGTGACGTCGGAGCCGTCCTCCCACTTGACGCCGTCCTTCAGGGTGAAGGACCAGGTCTTGCCGCCGTCCTTCATGGTGCCCGTGTCGGTGGCGAGGTCGCCGACGAGGGTCTGGGAACCGTCGTCCGCGATCTTGTAACCGGTCAGGGTGCGGTTGATGACGATGACCCCGAGGGAGTTCCAGGCGTAGTAGACGCGCTGCGGGTCGAGGTGCGAGAAGTCGTCGTCGTTCAGAAGGTAGACCTTGCCGCCCTTCTTCGCGCCGGTGACCTCGGGAGCCGGGCCCTTGGAGTCCTCCGCCGTGCCGATCTTGACCGTCGTGGTCTGCGCCTTGGCGGCCTCCTGCTTGCCGCCGCTGCTGCCGCCGCTGCTGGAGTCACCGCTGCTGCACGCGGTCAGCACGGAGCCCGCCGCGGCCGCGACACCGGTGGCTATCAGGAAGTTTCTGCGCGAGAAGGACATCGCAATCCTGCCTAGGTGAGAGTTGATGAGAGAAGTCCGGCACCCGGCGTCTTTGCCGTGGTCCTGAAGAGGGCCGGACGGTCAGCGCTTGGTCTTCGGGTCGAGGGCGTCACGCACCGAGTCGCCGAGGAGGTTGAACGCCAGCACGAAGATCACCATCGCGAGGCCCGGGAAGAGCAGGAAGGTGATGTCGTCCTGGTAGTACTTGGCGGCATTGCCGATCATGACGCCCCAGTCGGGGGTCGGGTCCTGGATGCCGACGCCGAGGAACGCGAGTCCCGCCTCCGTGGTGACCATCAGCGGCAGGTTGAGGGTCGCCTGGATGAGGATCGGAGTCCACAGGTTGGGCAGCAGTTCCTTGAAGATGATGCGTGCCGGGGACGCGCCCGTGACCTTGGCCGCCTCGACGAACTCCCGCTCTCGCAGCGCCAGCACCTGGCCGCGCAGCAGGCGGGCGATGGAGGCCCAGCCGAAGACCGTAAGCAGGCCGATGAGGCAGGCGACGATGAGCCAGGTCGGCGTGTTCTCCTCGGGCGTCACGAACAGGGCGAGCACCACGGGCGTGAAGGCCACGAAGAACAGCTGGGAGGGGAACGCCAGCAGGATGTCGATCACACGGCCGATGAACCAGTCCGTCTTGCCGCCCGCGTAGCCGGCCGTGATGCCGACCACCACACCGATGACCACCACGAGCAGCGTGATGGCGGTGGCGATCAGCAGGGAGTTGCGGATCCCGTACAGCAGGAACGTGAAGATGTCGCGGCCCAGCTGCGGCTCGATGCCGAACCAGAAGTCGCTGCTGATGCCGCCGTTCGGCTTGACGGGGAAGCTGTTGTCCCCGAGCAGGCCGGGCGTGTTCAGCCCGTACGTCGTGTACGGATCCTTGCCGTACAGCTTGGCGATGAGCGGAGCGGCCAGGGCGATCACGAAGAAGAAGATCACGATGACCGCGGATATGACGCCCGTGCGGTCCCGCTTGAAACGGCGCCACGCGAGCTGTCCCGGCGACCTGCTCTCGTTGCCCTTCGAGCCGTCAGAAGTGATCGACTTCTTCTCGGTCTCGTCGGTCACCTCGAGCGGGGCAGCCGCGGATGGAGTTGGGGGGGTCATGGTGCTCCTGGCCCAAGGGAGGGTCTGATGACTCCGCAGGGCACACTCCCCTACGGGCTACGCCGGACTTTTTCAACGCAATTCATTCAAGGTCAATAAATTCTCGGTCGACTTGGGGTTCTCTTTACTTTCTTTGCCTGGTCTTGACCATTCCGTAGCTACGCGGGTAGCGCCTTGTGATCGCACCGTGCTTTAGTTCGGGCGAACTGCGCGAAACGGGCAATGAGTTCGTTATGCGGACGCGAGGGTGCCGAAATGCGTACATCGGCGGGCCGCAATCCAACGTTTCGGCATCGTTACGCGGAGATCCATTGCGTCGCCGCCCCAAGATCCCCGGAGGGCTCCAGAGGGCCTGTCTGCAATCGGGTGACGTGTCCCTCTAAAGGTCGTCATGGGGTCCTCGCAAGGCCTCCGTTCGGCGCACCGGGTGAGCGGTATCGGCCGATTGTGTCGATATTGACCGGTAACGGATCACCCTTCACGGAGGAGGCACGCCATGCGTTCAGCCACGCCCGCCCGATGGGCGGCCTGCGCGGTGGTGACGGCGCTCGCCGCCACGGCCTGCGGGGGCGGCGGCAGCAGTGGTGGCGGAGGCGGCAGCGGTGTGCTCAGCTCCTCCTGGGGCGACCCGCAGAACCCCCTGGAGCCGTCCAACACCAACGAGGTCCAGGGCGGCAAGGTCCTCGACATGATCTTCCGGGGCCTGAAGAAGTACGACCCGAAGACCGGCCAGGCCCAGAACATGCTCGCCGACAAGATCGACACGAGCGACTCGCAGAACTTCACGATCACCCTCAAGGACGGCTGGACCTTCTCCAACGGCGAGAAGGTCACCGCCAAGTCCTTCGTCGACGCCTGGAACTACGGGGCGAGCCTCAAGAACAACCAGAAGAACGCCTACTTCTTCGGCTACATCCAGGGCTACGACAAGGTCCACCCGGACACCGGCACCCAGACCGCCGAGATCCTGAGCGGACTCAAGGTCCTCGACGACAAGACCTTCACCGTCCAGCTGAACCAGAAGTTCTCCGGCTTCCCCGACACCCTCGGCTACGCGGCCTTCGCCCCGCTGCCCCAGTCCTTCTTCACCGACCACGCCGGCTGGCTGAAGCAACCGGTCGGTGACGGGCCGTACAGCATCGACTCCTACACCAAGGGCTCACAGATGGCCCTGAAGAAGTGGGCCGGCTACCCCGGTGCCGACAAGGCGCAGAACGACGGGGTGACCCTCAAGGTCTACACGGACAGCGACACCGCCTACACCGACCTGATCGCCGGCAACCTCGACCTCGTCGACGACGTGCCCGCCTCGCAGCTGAAGAACGTCAAGAACGACCTCGGTGGTCGTTACATCAACACCCCGGCCGGGATCATCCAGACGCTCGCCTTCCCCTACTACGACAGCGCCTGGAACCAGAGCGGATCGGCGAAGGTCCGCACCGGCCTCTCCATGGCCATCAACCGGAAGCAGATCACCGACACCATCTTCCAGAACACCCGCACCCCGGCCACCGACTGGACCTCGCCGGTGCTCGGCGCCGAGGGCGGCTTCAAGGAGGGGCTGTGCGGGAGCGCCTGTGACTACGACCCGGCCCAGGCCAAGAAGCTCGTCCAGGAGGGCGGAGGACTGCCCGGCGGACAGCTCAAGATCACGTACAACGCCGACACCGGCTCGCACAGGATGTGGGTGGACGCCGTGTGCAACTCCATCAACAACGCGCTCGGCAACGACAAGGCGTGCGTCGGGAACCCGGTGGGCACCTTCGCCGACTTCCGCAACCAGATCGGCCAGCACAAGATGACCGGCCCGTTCCGCGCGGGCTGGCAGATGGACTACCCGCTCATCCAGAACTTCCTCCAGCCGCTCTACTACACCAACGCCTCCTCCAACGACGGCAAGTGGTCCAACAAGGACTTCGACAAGCTCGTCGACCAGGCCAACGCCGAGACCGACACCGCCAAGGCCGTGTCCACCTTCCAGCAGGCCGAGGGGGTCGTCCGCGACAACATGGCGGCCATTCCGCTCTGGTACCAGAACGGCAGCGCCGGCTACTCGGAGCGGCTGTCGAACGTGGCCCTCAATCCGTTCAGTGTTCCGGTCTACAACGAGATCAAGGTGAGCTGAGCCGGCATGGGACGCTATGTCGTCCGGCGGCTGCTCCAGATGATCCCGGTGTTCGTCGGGGCCACGCTGCTGATCTTCCTGATGGTCAACGTCATGGGCGACCCGATCGCCGGGCTGTGCGGCGAGCGCGCCTGCGACCCGGCGACCGCCGCCCAGCTGAAGAAGGAGTTCGGCCTCGACAAGCCGGTGTGGCAGCAATACCTCACCTATATGGGGAACGTCTTCACCGGCGACTTCGGTACGGCGTTCAACGGGCAGCCGGTCACCGAGCTGATGTCCACCGCGTTCCCCGTCACCATCCGGCTGACGATCGTGGCGATCCTCTTCGAGATCGTCATCGGCATCACGCTCGGCGTGCTCACCGGTCTCAAGCGCGGGCGGCCGGTCGACACCGGCGTGCTGCTGGCCACCCTGGTCGTCATCTCCGTACCGACCTTCGTCACCGGTCTGCTGCTGCAGCTCCTGCTCGGCGTGGAGTGGGGCTGGATCAAACCGTCCGTCTCCCCGGAGGCCACCTTCGGCGAGCTGATCGTGCCGGGACTCGTGCTCGCCTCCGTGTCCCTCGCGTACGTGACGCGACTGACCCGCACCTCCATCGCGGAGAACAAGCGGAGCGACTACGTCCGTACGGCCGTCGCCAAGGGGCTGCCGCGCCACCGGGTCATCACCCGGCATCTGCTGCGCAACTCCCTCATCCCTGTGGTCACGTTCATCGGCACCGACATCGGCGCGCTGATGGGCGGCGCCATCGTCACCGAGCGGATCTTCAACATCCACGGCGTCGGCTACCAGCTCTACCAGGGGATCCTGCGGCAGAACACCCAGACGGTGGTCGGCTTCGTGACCGTCCTCGTCCTCGTCTTCCTGGTGGCCAACCTCCTCGTCGACCTCCTCTACGCCGTACTCGACCCGAGGATCCGCTATGCCTGAGCAGCCGTTCGAGCCCGACCGGGCGATCGCGGGCACCGGCGCGGGCGGGGCGATGGACCTCGCGACGAGCGAGGCCGAGACGCTGGAGCGGACACCGGGAGGACCGCTCGGCACCGGCCCGGCGGCCAAACCGCGCTCGCTGTGGTCCGACGCCTGGCGGGACCTGCGCCGCAACCCGGTCTTCATCATCTCCGCGCTCGTCATCCTCTTCCTGGTCGTCATCTCCCTGTGGCCCTCGCTCATCGCCTCGGGCAGCCCCCTCAAGTGCGACCTCTCCAAGGCCCAGGAGGGCTCCCAGCCGGGCGCGCCCTTCGGATACGACGGGCAGGGCTGCAACGTCTACACCCGGACCGTCTACGGGGCCCGTACGTCCGTCACGGTGGGCGTCTGCGCCACGCTCGGGGTCGCGCTGTTCGGGTCGGTGCTCGGCGGGCTCGCCGGGTTCTTCGGCGGTGGCTGGGACGCGATCCTGTCCCGGATCACCGACGTGTTCTTCGCGATCCCGGTCGTCCTCGGCGGTCTCGTCCTCCTCTCCGTGGTGACCAGCAACACGGTCTGGCCGGTCATCGGGTTCATGGTGCTGCTCGGCTGGCCGCAGATCTCCCGGATCGCCCGCGGCTCGGTGATCACCGCCAAACAGAACGACTACGTCCAGGCCGCCCGCGCCCTCGGCGCCTCCAACGCGCGGATCCTGCTGCGGCACATCGCGCCCAACGCGGTGGCCCCGGTGATCGTCGTGGCGACCATCGCGCTCGGCACCTACATCGCGCTGGAGGCGACCCTGTCGTACCTCGGCGTCGGCCTGAAGCCGCCCAGCGTCTCCTGGGGCATCGACATCTCCGCCGCCTCCCCGTACATCCGCAACGCCCCGCACGCGCTGCTGTGGCCCTCCGGGGCCCTCGCGCTCACCGTCCTGGCCTTCATCATGCTCGGCGACGCGGTGCGCGACGCCCTCGACCCGAAGCTGAGGTGAGCGCCGCCGTGCTGCTCGAAGTGCGCGACCTGCACGTGGAGTTCCGGACCCGGGACGGCGTCGCCCATGCCGTGAACGGCGTCTCCTACGCCGTCGACGCGGGGGAGACGCTGGCCGTGCTGGGCGAGTCGGGGTCCGGCAAGTCGGTGACCGCCCAGGCGGTGATGGGGATCCTGGACATGCCGCCGGGGCGGATCGGCGGGGGCGAGATCCTCTTCCAGGGGCGGGACCTGCTGAAGCTGAAGGAAGAGGAGAGGCGGAAGATCCGGGGCGCCGGGATGGCGATGATCTTCCAGGACGCGCTGTCGGCGCTGAACCCGGTGCTGAGCGTGGGCGACCAGCTCGGCGAGATGTTCGTCGTGCACCGGGGGATGTCGAAGAAGGACGCGCGGGCCAGGGCCGTCGAGCTGATGGAGCGGGTGCGGATCCCGGCCGCCGCCCAGCGGGTGCGGGACTATCCGCACCAGTTCTCCGGGGGCATGCGCCAGCGCATCATGATCGCCATGGCGCTGGCCCTGGAACCGGCGCTCATCATCGCCGACGAGCCGACGACGGCCCTGGACGTGACCGTCCAGGCCCAGGTCATGGACCTGCTCGCGGAGTTGCAGCGCGAGTACCACATGGGGCTGATCCTCATCACCCACGACCTCGGCGTGGTCGCGGACGTCGCCGACCGGATCGCCGTGATGTACGCGGGACGGATCGTCGAGTCGGCACCCGTGCACGACATCTACAAGGCGCCGGCGCACCCCTACACGCGCGGGCTGCTCGACTCCATTCCGCGGCTGGACCAGAAGGGCCAGGAGCTCTACGCCATCAAGGGCCTGCCACCCAACCTCCTGCACATCCCTCCGGGGTGCGCCTTCAACCCGCGCTGCCCCATGGCCCAGGACGTCTGCCGCACCGACGAACCACCGCTGTACGAGGTGGATCAACACCGGGGCAGCGCCTGTCACTTCTGGAGGGAGTGCCTCAATGGTTGACGCCGTGGTTGAGCCGATCCTGGAAGTGAGTGGACTGGTCAAGTACTACCCGTTGACCCAGGGCATCTTGATCAAGAAACAGGTGGGCTCCGTCAAGGCCGTTGACGGTGTCGACTTCACGCTCAACAAGGGAGAGACCCTCGGCATCGTCGGGGAGTCCGGCTGCGGCAAGTCGACCATCGCCAAGATGCTCGTCCACCTCGAACGGCCGACGGCGGGGTCGATCAGGTACAAGGGCCAGGACATCACCAAGCTGGGCGGACGGGCGCTGAAGGCGGTCCGCCGCAACATCCAGATGGTGTTCCAGGACCCCTACACCTCCCTCAACCCCCGGATGACCGTGGGCGACATCATCGGCGAGCCGTACGAGATCCACCCGGAGGCGGCCCCCAAGGGCGACCGGCGCCGGCGGGTCCAGGACCTGCTGGACGTCGTCGGTCTCAACCCCGAGTACATCAACCGCTATCCGCACCAGTTCTCCGGCGGCCAGCGGCAACGCATCGGCATCGCGCGCGGGTTGGCGCTGCGCCCCGAGGTGATCGTCGCCGACGAGCCGGTCTCCGCCCTCGACGTGTCCGTGCAGGCCCAGGTGATCAACCTGCTGGACCGGCTCCAGAAGGACTTCGACCTGTCGTACGTCTTCATCGCGCACGACCTGTCGATCGTGCGGCACATCTCGGACCGGGTCGGGGTGATGTACCTCGGACGGATCGTGGAGATCGGCAAGGACGAGGAGATCTACGACCACCCGACCCACCCCTACACCCAGGCGCTGCTCTCCGCGGTGCCGGTACCGGACCCGGAGGCGCGGGAGCACCGGGAGCGGATCATCCTGAGCGGGGACGTGCCGTCGCCGACGAACATCCCGTCCGGGTGCCGGTTCCGGACCCGGTGCTGGAAGGCGCGGGAGCGGTGCGCCGTGGAGGTGCCGCTGCTTGCGGTCCCGGAGGAGTTCCGGCTCGCGTCGGGGCCGGCGGCCCATGACTCCGCCTGCCATTTCGCGGAGGAGAAGCAGGTGGTGCCACCGGAGGAGCCGGCTCAGGAGGCGCCGGACGATCTTGGTGACGGGGGTGTGTAGCGGGGCATATCCGGGCCAATCGCGTTAACACGCAGGCAACTTCTCCGACCCGGTCTCGATATACGGACGCGGCACTCTAATGAGCGTACGGCCGTGCGGGTGCCGTAAACGGGCCGGGGCGCGCCATGTCGCCCCGGCCCGTTGCCGTACCCCTAGCCGACGAGCCCCAGTGACCTCTTCAGGAAGTCGAGCTGGAGCAGCAGCAGGTTCTCCGCCACCTGTTCCTGCGGGGTCATGTGCGTGACGCCCGAGAGTGGCAGCACCTCGTGCGCGCGGCCCGCCGCGAGCAGGGCCGAGGAGAGCCGGAGCGAGTGGGCCACCACCACGTTGTCGTCCGCCAGGCCGTGGATGATCATCATCGGGCGGTGCGGGTCGGCCGCGTCGACCAGGCCCTCGTCGTCGATCACGGAGTTGCGGCGGTAGACCTCCGGCTGCTCGGCCGGGTTTCCGAGGTAGCGCTCCTGGTAGTGGGTGTCGTACAGGCGCAGGTCGGTCACCGGGGCGCCGACCACCGCCGCGTGGAAGACGTCCGGGCGGCGCAGGGCCGCGAGGGCGGCGAGGTAGCCGCCGAAGGACCAGCCGCGGATCGCCACCCTGGCGAGGTCCAGGGGGAAGTCGGCGGCGAGCGCCTGGAGCGCGTCGACCTGGTCCTCGAGGACGGTCGCCGCAACCTCGTCCTTGATGGACTTCTCCCAGGCCGGGGAGCGGCCGGGGGTGCCCCGGCCGTCGGCGACGATCACCGCGAAGCCCTGGTCGGCGAACCACTGCGAGGTGAGGTGGGCGTTGTGCGCGGCGACCACCCGCTGGCCGTGCGGACCGCCGTAGGGGTCGAGCAGAACCGGAAGGGGAGTGTCCCCGTGGTAGTCCCGTGGCATAAGCACGGCGCACGGAATTCGGCGTGCGCCCCCCTCGGTGAGCGTCACGCGCGGGGACAAACCGGGATCTTCGGCGTACGACGTGACAGTGGCGACGGCCTTTCCGTCACTCAGCACCTGGACGCGCGCGCCTGGACGGTCCAGGGCGGCGGACACCAATACGGTCACGCCCCCGGCGCGCACCGCCGTGTGCACGCCAGGCTCCTGTGACACGCGCTCCACGCCGAGTTCGTTGACCCGGTAGACGTGCACCTCGCCGATCTCGGGGGACTCGGCCTCCTCGCCGGCGGACGCGGAAACCAGCACGTCATCGGCGGTCACGTCGAGCACCGCACGGATGTGCAACTGGGCTCCCGTGAGCGGTCGTTCACCCACCGCGAGCACCCGGGCCCCACCCTCGTCGGCGATCCGCACCAGCTGTCCTGAGGGGCTCCAGCAGGGCACTCCTGCGAACAATTCAAGCCATGTTGGATCTTCGTCGGCATGCACCATCCGGGTCGCCCCCGACCCCGGGTCCACGGCGAGGAACAGCTGGCTGCGCTGGTCGCGCGCCTGTACGAGCAGTAGCGGTGCACCCGCCTCTGACCAGTGCACATGCGCCACATACGGATAGCGCGCCCGGTCCCAGGAGATCTCCGTGCGCTCCCCGTCCAGGCTCTGGACGAACAGCCGTACGTCCGCGTTCGCGGTGCCCGCCGCCGGGTAGGCGACATGATGTGGCTCACGCTCGGGGTGGGCGGGGTCGGCGATCCACCACCGCCGTACCGGCGTGTCGTCCACGCGCGCCACGAGCAGCCGGTCGGACCGGGGGGACCACCAGAAGCCGCGCGAACGGCCCATCTCCTCGGCCGCGATGAACTCGGCCAATCCATAGGTGACCTGTTCCGACTCCGGCTCCGCCAGCGCCCGGTCGCCCTCGCCCTCGGCGCCCACCACCCGCAGGGCGCCCTCCGCGACGTACGCGACATGGCGGCCGTCGGGGGACGGACGGGGGTCGATCACCGGTCCGGGGACGGTGAGTTCGCGTGCCGTGCCGGCCCTGAGCTCCGCCGTGAAAAGCCGCCCTGACAAGGCGAAAGACGCCAGCTCCAGGGCCGCGTCGGTGGCATAGCCGACGATGCCGGCGCCGCCCTCGCGGCTGCGTTCACGTCGGGCCCGCTCCTGTGGCGAGAGGTGCTCCTCGGTGCCGTCGAGCAGGGCGCGGGGGTCCGCCGCGAGGCGCTCCCGGCCCTCCGGTACATCGAGAACCCACAGGGAGTTGGCCCGGTCCGTACCGGAACCCGAGCGCAGAAACGCCACGCGGGAGCCGTCGGGGGCCACGGTGAACGCGCGCGGCGCGCCGAGCGTGAAACGCTGGGTGCGGGCGTGGCGGCGGGGGAATGAGACAGCCTCGGTCGTCATGCCCCGACCATATTGGCCATGCGCCCCCTTGTGCGGCCGTGCGCCGAGCGATGCGCGAGCACGCATAGTTATGATCACTACCGCTGAGTGGGTATGAACCTGCTGGCTTGAGCATGGAATTGCTGTACCGATCTACAACCCCCATACCCGAACCCCCCGCGTCCCTGGGATCTTTGGAGGTGAGCCGCCGTGGCACTCTCGATTTCGGCGGTGGTGCTGCTGGCGATCATCGTCTTCTTGTTGATCAAGAAGTCAGGTCTGAAGGGCGGCCATGCGGTTGTCTGTGTCCTACTCGGCTTCTATCTCGCCTCGTCGACGATCGCGCCGACGATCAGCGATCTGACGACCAACGTGGCCAGCATGATCGGCAGCATCAAGTTCTGACCCCGGCCGGTCGGGCGCCGGGGCTGCGCGGCACTGTCGGTGTCGTTTCGTAGGGTGGGGCCATGACGGAAGACCCTGCCCGGCGCCTGCTGCTCGTGCACGCACACCCGGACGACGAGTCGATCAACAACGGCGCCACCATGGCCCGCTACGCGGATCAGGGCGTCCATGTGACGCTGGTCACCTGCACGCTCGGCGAGGGCGGCGAGGTCATCCCGCCCGAGCTGCGGCATCTGACCGGCCCCGCCCTGGGCGAGTACCGGCTGGGCGAGCTCACCGCCGCCATGGGCGCACTCGGCGTCGGCGACTTCCGGCTGCTCGGCGGCCCCGGCCGCTACCGCGACTCCGGGATGATGGGCCTGCCCGGCAACGACGTGCCCGGCTGCTTCTGGCAGGCCGACCTCGACGAGGCCGCCGGACACCTGGTCGAGGTCATCCTGGAGACCCGCCCCCAGGTCCTCGTCACCTATGACGACAACGGCGGATACGGCCACCCGGACCACATCCAGGCCCACCGGGTCGCCATGCGGGCCGTCGCCCTGGCCGCTGAGGCCGGCCATCGCGTCCCCAAGGTCTACTGGAACCGCGTGCCGCGCTCGGTCGCCGAGGCCGCCTTCGCCCGGCTCCAGGACGAGCTGCCGGGGCTGCCCTTCGACAAGCCCGCCGCCGTCGACGACGTACCGGGCGTGGTCGACGACCACCGGATCACCGCCGAGATCGACGGCACCGCGTACGCCACCGCGAAGACCGCCGCGATGGCCGCCCACGCCACCCAGATCGAGGTGGCGCCCGGCGGGGCACCCTGGTTCGCGCTGAGCAATGAGCTGGCCCAGCCCGTATTCACCACCGAGTACTACGAGTTGGCGGTCGGCGAGCCGGGCGCGGCGCGCGAGACCGATCTCTTCGCCGGTATCGGGGAGGCGTCATGAGTTCCGCCGGACGTGGATCGATGCTCGCGCAACCGTTGCAGGCGCCCTCCGCCGGGCGGGTCGCCGCCCTGATCGGGCTGATCGTGCTCGGCGCCGTGGTCGGCGCCGCCGGAGCCCTGGTCCAGGCCGGCTGGTTCCCGGGCGGGCTGCTGCTCGCCCTGGCCGGTGCCGCCGGGCTCTTCCTCGGCGGCTCCCGGGTCACGGGCAGCCGCGGCGGGGCCGTGGCGCCCGCCGCCGGCTGGGTCGTCGCCGTCATCTTCCTCACCGCCAGCCGGCCCGAAGGGGACTTCCTGTTCGGCGCGGGAGTGGGCTCGTACCTCTTCCTGCTCGGCGGCATGGCGCTGGCTGTGATCTGCGCCACAATGGGTTTGGGGCGGCAACCCGACGCCGACGACGCCCGACTTGGCAAGTGACGTACCACTTCGCCATGGGGCGCACGTGCGAGTCCGGTGTGGGTTTCCCCAGCGGTCATGGGATAAGCGCCAGATGTGGCCAGTATGGTGGTGCGCGCCGCCGAGCCGCCCTCGCAAGGTCGCCACGGGCGGTGGAGCCAACCGGGAGAACCTGCCTTGAGTCGTGAAACTGACACTCCGTCCTCCGGACCCAACGGGCGCGGCGGAGCCGCATACCCCTCGGGCACGCCGCCGTACGGGACCCCCATGGTTTCCGACGACGGTACGGACGCGAGCCGTTCGGCCGCGCAGCCGGAGGAGCGCAAGACCGAGACCACGCTGACGACCCGGATCCGGATCAACATCCCCGGATCCCGGCCGATTCCGCCCGTGGTCGTCCGTACCCCCGTCACGGACGCGGCCGAGGCCGGCGTGAGTGAGGAGACGGGCACGCACGCGATGCCGGCGGCCCCCGCCATGGCCAACGGCACCACCGAGCCGCCCGCCGCCGATCCGGCGCCCGCGCCCGCCCCCGACGAGAAGGCCAGCGACTGGTTCGCGCCCCGCAAGTCCGGCCCCGCCAAGGGCCCTCAGCGCGGCGGCGCCACCAACGGCGCCGGTACGCCCGGCACTTCGCCCGCCGCCCCGCCGAGCGGCCCGGCGGCCCCGGGCGGTGCGCGTCCGGGCGTCGGCCGTCCCGGCGGTGTCGTCGGCTCCATGAGCGTGCGGCCCGGTGCCACGAACGGCGCGGGGCTGCCCACCGGCGCGACCGGCGGCCCGGTGGCCCCCGGGCACGGTGGCGGCACCGGCTCCTTCGACGTGACCGAGGCGCTCGCCGCGGGCCCGCTGGGCGGCTCCCGGGGCGGCGCGCAGGGCGGCGGCGAGACCCGCCGCGACGAACTCCCGTACTTCTCCGACAACGGCGGCCAGAACGGTGCCCCGGCCGGCCCCGGGGCGCCCGGCGGCGGCCCGGCCGGTCCCGGCGGCCCCAGCGGCTTCAACGGCCCCGGCCTGCCCGGCGGCCCCGGCGGCCCGCAGGGCCCGGCGGGCCCCACCGGCGGCCCGGTCACCGGCGACGGCCCGTTCGTCCCGCCGGCCACCGGCGGCGAGCCCTTCGGCCGCGGTGAGCCCTTCGGCGCGCCGAACGGCACCGGCCGCCCGGGCGTCGGCCCCGCCGCCCGCCCGGGCGCCCAGGCCGGACCCGGCGCGCGCACCGCCCCCGCCGGTGCCGGCCTCGGCCCCGGCGGCGGCCTGAGCGACGACACCGCGATCCTCACCCCGCAGAAGCCCGCCCCCGAACCGGGCACGCCCGGCTACGGCGCACCGGCGGACAACGTCTCCGGCCACACCGTCACCAGCGGCATCCCGGTCGTCCCGCCGGGCGCCGGCTCCCCGTTCGCGCCGGGCGCGCCCGGCGACGGGCCGCTGCCGCACACGCCCCCGAAGCTGCCCGAGCCGGTCTCGCCGCCGCCCGCCGGGTCCAAGGGGAAGGCCAAGGCCAAGAAGAAGCGGAGCAAGCTGCCGCTGCTCGTCGGTGTCGTGGTGGTCGCCGGCCTCGGCGTCTACGGCGCCGGGCTGCTGATGAACCACTCCGACGTGCCCAAGGGCACCACCGTGCTCGGCGTCGACATCGGCGGCGGCACCCGCGACGACGCCGTCAAGAAGCTCGACGACGCCTTCGGCAAGCGGGTCAACCAGCCGCTGAAGCTGTCCGTCGACGGCAAGACCGTCTCGCTGCCGCCGGACCAGGCGGGCCTGCAGTTCGACATGCAGAACACGGTCGAGGCCGCCGCCAAGAGCGACTACAACCCGGTCTCCGTGATCGGCTCCCTGTTCGGCCAGAAGCGGGTCGTCGCCCCCGTCATGCCGGTCGACGAGGAGAAGCTCCAGGCCGCCCTCAAGGACCTCGGCGGCAGCTCCGGCTCCGTCACCGAGGGCACCATCAAGTTCACCTCCGGCAAGGCCGTCGCGGTCTACGGCAAGGCGGGCAAGGGCATCGACGCGGCCGGCTCCACCAAGGCGATCGAGCAGGCGTACGAAACGATGGTCGAGACCGGCACCGCCTCCGCGGTGAGCGTCCCGACGACCACCGTGCAGCCGACGGTCTCCAACGCGGAGGTCGACCGCGAGATGAAGGCGTTCGCGGAGCCTGCGATGTCCAAGAACGTCATTGTGCAGACCGACGCGGTGCACAGCATTCCGTTCGGTGCTCTGTCCCTGCCGAAGATCCTCAGTTTCAAGGCCATCGACGGCAAGCTCGTGGAGACGTACAACCTAGAGGCGCTCAAGAAAGCGTACGGCAGCACCTTCGACGGCGTACTGATCACCCGAGCCACGGGACAGAAGACGGCCGTCACGCCGCAGGATGTCGTTTCCGCGCTCCGCAAGGCCCTGGTCGGCAAGACGGCGGCGGAGCGCATCGGAGTCATCGACACCAACCCGAACTGACGCTTCGCAACGGGGTGTCCGGTGCTCGCCGGGCACCCCCTTCTTTGTGGTCCGCGATCTGCGTCAGCGGTGCCGATCGGCTTCTAATTAAAGAGAGTTGAGCCTGTGAACAGTGCTACGGTGCTTCGGCTCGCTGCAAGATCAACGTCGTTTCGGTAACCGACTCGGACAGGAATCTGCATGCACTCGATCCGTCGCGCCATGGTCTTCCTCTCCAGCTTGCTCATGCTCGCCGGAGCCGGTTTGTTCCTCGCGTCCCCGGCGCAGGCCGCCACCTCGTGCTCTGGCACCATCACCTACGACGGGACCGTCTCCCGCAGCGGCAGCGTCATAGGTGAGCTGGTCATCTACTACAACAGCAGTAACGGCGGCACCAACAGCGCCTGCTTCTACCACCGCGGTGTGTCCTACGGCGTCGCGGCCTCCACCTCCGTGCAGATACTCCGGTGCTCGCAGACGTCGGGCACAGGCGACGCCTGTCATATAGCCGCCACGTCGCCCGTGGACCAGGGTTCCTACTCCTACCAGGCTGGTCCGGTCGGAGTGACCGGTACAGCGAACTACTGTGTCTCGGCGATCGGAGACGTCTGGTGGGGCGGTAAGGACTACTACGTGGACAGCGGCACGCGAGGATGCTGATCAGCGTGTCCTGAGGAATGGAGCCCAGGGGGCGCCCGGTACCCGCCGGGTGCCCCCTCTTGTCGTGTCAGGTGCTCCTCATGACATCTGTCATGCGGCTCTCCGGACGGTCGGCACTGCCCCCGGCCCCGCCCTCGCCGCCAGCATGGACGCATGACAACGACAGCGGCGACGACGGCCACCGGGACCCCGGTGGTGGTCGGGTTCGAGCAAGTGAGCAAGACCTACGGGAACGTGCGGGCCGTCGACGGGCTCTCGCTGCGGCTGCACCCGGGGGAGACCGTGGCCCTGCTCGGGCCCAACGGCGCGGGCAAGTCGACCACGCTCGACCTGCTGCTCGGCCTCAAGCAGGCCGACGCCGGCACGGTCAGCGTCTTCGGCACGAGCCCGCGCGAGGCCATCGTCGCCGGACGGGTGGGCGCGATGCTGCAGAGCGGCGGCCTGATGGACGAGGTCACCGTGCGCGAACTGGTCAAGCTCGCCTGCGACCTGCACCCGAAGCCGTACAAGGTCGCCGACGTCCTTGCCCGCGCGGGCATCTCGCAGATCGCCGACCGCAAGGTCAACAAGCTCTCCGGCGGCCAGTCCCAGCGCGTCCGCTTCGCCCTCGCCACCGCCGGTGACAGCGACCTGATCGTCCTGGACGAGCCGACCACCGGCATGGACGTCTCCGCCCGCCAGGCGTTCTGGGCGACCATGCGGGAGCAGGCCGACCAGGGCCGTACGGTCCTCTTCGCCACCCACTACCTCGAAGAGGCCGACGCCATCGCCGACCGGGTGCTGGTGCTGCACCGGGGCCGGCTGCTCGCCGACGGGACCGCCGCCGAGATCAAGGCGAAGGCGGGAGCGCGGCGGATCTCCTTCGACCTGGAGGGCGAGATCGACGAGGCGCCGCTGCGGGCGCTGCCCTTCCTCACGGTCATCGACGTCAGCGGCCAGACCGTCCGGATGCAGTCGTCCGACGCCGACGCCACCGTCCACGCGCTGTACGGCCTCGGCGTCTACCCCCGCAACCTCGAAGTCGCCGGGCTAGGCCTGGAGCAGGCGTTCGTCGCCATCACGGAGGCCGAGGAGGCCAAGCAGTCATGAACGCGCTCATCAAGCTGGAACTCGCCCGCGCCCTGCGCAACCGCAAGTTCCTGTTCTTCTCGGTGATCTACCCCTCGATCATCTTCCTGCTGGCCGCCGGCCAGGGCGGCACCGGCGGCACCGTCGACAACTCCGGCCTGTCCGTCGCCGCCTACGTCATGGTCTCCATGGCCTCCTTCGGCGCCCTCACCGCCGTCCTGATGGGCAACAGCGAGCGCATCGCCAAGGAGCGCGAGAGCGGCTGGGTACGACAGCTGCGGCTGACGACCCTGCCCGGCCGCGGCTACGTGCTGGCGAAGACGGCGAGCGCGGCCGTGGTCAGCCTGCCGTCGATCGTCGTCGTCTTCCTGGTCGCCGCGACCGTGAAGGACGTACGGCTGGACGCCTGGCAGTGGCTGGCGCTCACCGGCGCGATCTGGGCCGGCAGCCTGGTCTTCGCCGCGCTCGGCGTCGCCATCGGGTACCTGGCGAGCGGCGACGCGGTCCGCCCGATCACGATGATCACCTACTTCGGCCTGTCGATCCTCGGCGGCCTGTGGTGGCCGTCCTCCTCCTTCCCGACCTGGCTCCAGGACATCGCGAAGTGGCTGCCCACGCACGCGTACGCTGCCCTGGGGCGGGCCATCGAACAGAGCCAGGCCCCCAAAGCCCAGGACATCGCCATCCTCGTCGTCTTCTTCGCCCTCTTCGTCGGCGGCGCGGCCTGGCTGTACCGGAAGGACACGCTGAAGGCGTGAGCACCATGACGGAAGACCTGCGGTCCGAGGACGAAGCCCGGGCGGACCGGCTGGTGCGGATCGGCCAGCCGCCCCGCAGCCGGGGCGAGGCGATGCGCAAACTGGTGTGGATCCTGCCCTGGCTGTTCTTCCTCGCCTCCCCGGCGCAGGACCTGGCCTCCGGCCACCACTCCACCGGGGCCACGGCGGCCGGCTGGGCGGGTCTGACGGCCTTCGTCGGGATCTACCTGACCATCGTCTTCCGCTCCATGGGCAGGCCCTTCCGGGGCGGGATCGTCACCGCCGCGATCGCCGTGGAGTGGACGCTCGCGGTCACCCTGGCCTTCAGCCTCGGCGGCTCCTGGTTCGGCCTGTTCGTGTACGTCTCCGTGATGTGCGGAGTGACCTTCCCGCTGCGGGTCGCCTACTGGACGATCCCGCTGACCACCGCCGCCATGATGGGGGCGGGCTGGTACCACCACGACACGGACGAGGCCTGGGGCCTGTTCCTCGTGGTGCTCCTGGTCGGCTTCTCCATGACCGGCGTACGGCAATTCGTCGCCACCACCGTCGAGTTGCGCAAGGCTCGCGCCCGGGTCGCCCAACTGGCCGCCAACGAGGAGCGGTTGCGCCTCGCCCGCGACCTGCACGACCTGCTCGGCCACTCGCTCTCCCTCATCACCCTGAAGAGCGAGCTGGCCGGCCGGATGCTCCCCGACCACCCCGACAAGGCGGCCCAGCAGGTCTCCGACATCGAACAGGTCAGCCGCCAGGCCCTGGTGGACGTCCGGGAGGCCGTCACCGGCTACCGGCGGCGCCGGCTCGCCGCCGAACTGGCCGGTGCCCAGGTCGCCCTGACCGCCGCGGCGGTCACCGCCGAGGTCCCGGTCGACCCCGACCTCACCGGCGTATCCGAGGACTGCGAGGCGGCGCTCGCCTGGGCGCTGCGCGAAGCGATCACCAACGTCGTACGGCACAGCGGCGCGAGCGTCTGCACGGTCGAGCTGCTGCGCCGTCAGACCCTGGACGGGCTGGTCCTCGAACTCGCCGTCGAGGACAACGGATCCGGCGGCTCGGGCAAGGGCCCCGGCAACGGTCTCACCGGGCTCACCGAACGCCTGGAGAAGACGGGCGGCACGCTGGAGGCGGGCCGGGTGAAGCGCGGTTTCCGGCTGGTCGCCCGGGTGCCCCTCGCCTCCGGCCTGGCCGTAGGATCCGGTGCATGAGCAGCACGATCAAGGTCCTCCTCGCCGAGGACCAGTCGATGGTCCGCGAGGCACTGGCGGCCCTGCTGGGACTCGAGGACGACATCGAGGTCGTGGCCCAGGTCGCGCGCGGCGACGAGGTGCTGGCCGCGGCCCGGGCGAACGACATCGACGTCGCCCTGCTCGACATCGAGATGCCGGGCTGCACCGGCATCGAGGCGGCCGCCCGGCTCCACGAGGCGCTGCCCGCGGTGAAGCTGGTCGTCCTCACCACCTTCGGCCGTCCCGGCTACCTGCGCAGCGCGATGGAAGCGGGCGCCGACGCCTTCCTCGTCAAGGACGCCCCCGCCGCCCAACTCGCCCAGGCCGTCCGCAAGGTCCTCGCCGGCGAACGCGTCATCGACCCCACCCTCGCGGCAGCGGCCCTGGCCGAGGGCGCCAACCCCCTCACCGACCGCGAACGCGAGGTCCTCCGCGCGGCGGCCGACGGCTCCACCAACGCGGAGTTGGCAGCGGCGCTGCACCTTTCCCAGGGGACGGTACGGAACTACCTCTCGACGGCGATCCAGAAGCTGGCCGTCCGCAACAGGGCGGAAGCGGTCCGCATCGCGCGGGAGAAGGGCTGGCTGTAGGCCGGTTCGGGGGTTGCAGAGACCGGCGGTGACGTGTCGGCGCCGGCAGGGCAGCCAACCAAGGGGCGCGGGGCTGCATTCGATGTGCGGCTACCGCCGCGTGGGCGCGACCAGCCACAACGCACCCGCACGCGCCCCACCACACGCACCCCTACGGCGAACAGGCCCCCAACCCCCCTCAGTTGAGACGAGCCCGAGCCGCCCGCGCCTCCCCCCGCACCTTCTCCGCCGCCCCCTCGTCGACGACGTCGATCAACCCCGCGTACTCCTCCAACTCCTCGGCCCCGTCGACGAAGTCACCCCGCTCGACCAGCAACCGCGCCCGCTCGTACCGCAGTCGCGCAGGATGCGACGGCAGCAGCAGCGAGAGGTCCACCGCCCACAGCCCCACCTCCGACCGCTCGGGACGGGCCGCCGCCCACGCCCGTACGTTGTTGAGGATTCGGCGTACGACGTCCAGGGGATCGGCCGGCTCCAGCATCGCCGGTTCCAGCGGCACCCCCGCCGCCCCCACCACCAGCATCTCCGCGTCCGCCCCGGTCAGCACCCGCCCCCCGTCGAACGGATCGGCCAGCACCTGCTCCGCCGCCGCACCGAAGCCGACCACGAAGTGCCCCGGCAGCGCGACGCCGGACACCGGTGCCCCGGCCCGCCGGGTGACCTCCAGCCACACCACGGACAGCAGGATCGGCAGCCCGCGCCGCCGCCGCAGCACCTCGTGCAGCAGCGAGGACTCCAGCCGGCGGTAGTCCGCGGCGGCGCCATGGAAACCGAACCGTTCGCCCAGCACCCGGCGCGCCGCCGCGGCCCAGTCGTGCGGCCCGCCCGGCCGGTACGGCAGCTGCCCGGCCAGCCGGTCCAGCTCCATCTGCGCGGCGTCGATCCCGTCCTCGTCGAGCGAGCCGTCGGCCGCCGCGCCCAGCAGCAGGCAGAGCATCGCCAGATCGGGCCGCTCGGACCGCGCCTCCTCGGCGAACCGCCCCCGTACCTCGGCGGCCCGCTCGGACGACGGCGGGCATGGATGTGGTCGACGGGAGTGCATAGCTGTCTCGTGCCCCTTCGGAATGATCCGTACCGCTGTGCCGCCCGGACTCAGCGCCCGTCCGCCCCCGGCTCGCGGTAGTAGTGGTACGCGTGGTGCGCCGCGAAGCCCAGCCGCGTGTACATCGCCCGAGCCGCTTCGTTGTCCGTCTCCACCTGGAGCCAGGCGGCCGACGCGCCCTCCTCCAGCGCGCGCCGGGCGAGCGCGGCCATCACCTCGCCGGCCAGCCCCCGCCGTCGTAGCGCCGGATCCACCTCGACGGCGGCGAACCCGGCCCACCGGCCGTCCACCACCAGCCGCCCGATGGCCGCCGGAGCCCCACCTTCTGCCCCCGGCACGGTCGCGAACCACACCGAGGGCCCGCTCCCGAGCACCTGCAACGCGACCTCGCTCACCCCTTTGCGCTGGTAGCGCGCCAGCCAGGCCTCGTCGGCCTCCCGGGCGAGCGCCACCCCGGCCCCCTCCGCCCGGTCCGCCACCGGCGCCAGCCCCCCGACCCACAGCTCCGCGCTGACCTCACGCGTCCACCCCCGCCGCTCCAGCTCCGCGCAGAGCAGCTCCTGCGTGCCCTCGGCGCCGGTCGCGGTCTGCACGTACGCGGGCAGCCCCCGTACGCCGTACCACCGCCGTACGGCCTCCAGCGCCGCGTCGAGCGGCAGCCCGGGATCGCCGAGCGGCAGCACGCTGTTGGCCCGCCGGGTGAACCCTCCGGATGCCCGCAGCTCCCACGCGCCGAGCCGCTCGCTCTCCACCGGCCGCCAGCCGCGCGCGGCGACCCGCGCGAGTTCGTCGTACGTCGCCGCGGGCCCCCGGCGGCGCGCCGGGGCGGCCGGCACCACCTTGCCCGCCACCAGCGCGGACGCCGGTATCCGGACGGTCGCCCCGTCCCGCCGTGTGATCGTCAGCACGCCGTCGTCGTCCCATGATGTGAGAACACCCACCGTGTCGGTGAACTTCTCCTCGGGGACGTCATTCCCGGTCAAACGTCGCACGGAGACCCGTTTACCCACGTCAGCAGCGGTGATGCGGACCTCGAAGCGTCCCGCGGCAGAGATTTCCACTGGTCAGTTCACCCCTCCTGTTCGGATCATGCCCAGGAACGGAGATACTAGAGGCGGGCATCGACGACGCCGCGCTCCCGCGCGCCAGGCGGCGGAGCCTACGGAGGCCCGCCAGCGCCCAATCGAGGAGGAACGACAGCGTGACCTACGTCATCGCGCAGCCTTGTGTCGACGTGAAGGACAAGGCGTGCATCGAGGAGTGCCCGGTCGACTGCATCTACGAGGGCCAGCGGTCCTTGTACATCCACCCGGACGAATGCGTCGACTGTGGTGCCTGTGAGCCGGTCTGCCCGGTCGAGGCGATCTTCTACGAGGACGACACTCCGGAGGAGTGGAAGGACTACTACAAGGCCAACGTCGAGTTCTTCGACGACCTCGGCTCCCCGGGCGGCGCCAGCAAGCTGGGCCTGATCGAGCGCGATCACCCGTTTGTCGCCGCGCTGCCCCCGCAGGCCGAGTAGTCCGTACCGGCGGCCCGCCGCATCATCGTGCCGCCTCGGTCCCGTACGCCCTGATCACGCCCGATCGGCGCCGTACGGGACCGAGGCGTTTGCCGTACCGGCCGTCGTCAGTCGTACCGGTCGTACCGAAGAAAGTGAGCCACCCACCGTGTCCGCAGTCTCCGACCGTCTGCCCACCTTCCCCTGGGACAAGCTGGAGCCGTACAAGAAGACGGCAGCGGCGCACCCGGACGGCATCGTCGACCTGTCGGTCGGCACCCCGGTGGACCCGGTCCCCGACCTGATCCAGAAGGCCCTGATCGACGCGGCCGACTCGCCCGGCTACCCCACGGTCTGGGGCACCCCGGCGCTGCGCGACGCGATCACCGGCTGGGTCGAGCGCCGCCTCGGCGCCCGCGACGTCACCCACCGCCACGTCCTGCCGATCGTCGGCTCCAAGGAACTCGTCGCCTGGCTCCCCACCCAGCTGGGCCTCGGCCCCGGCGACAAGGTGGCCTACCCGCGCCTCGCGTACCCCACCTACGAGGTCGGCGCCCGCCTGGCCCGCGCCGACTACGAGGTCTACGACGACCCGCGCGACCTCGACCCGGCGAACCTGAGGCTCCTCTGGCTGAACTCCCCGTCCAACCCGACGGGCAAGGTCCTCTCCCAGCAGGAACTCACGGAGATCGTCGCCTGGGCCCGCGCCCACGGCGTCCTGCTCTTCTCCGACGAGTGCTACCTCGAACTGGGCTGGGAGGCCGACCCGGTCTCCGTCCTGCACCCGGACGTCAACGGCGGCTCCTACGACGGCATCGTCGCCGTCCACTCCCTCTCCAAGCGCTCCAACCTCGCCGGCTACCGCGCGGCCTTCCTCGCCGGCGACCCCGCGGTCCTCGGCCCCCTCCTGGAGATCCGCAAGCACGGCGGCATGATGACGTCCGCCCCGACGCAGGCGGCGGTGGTGGCGGCCCTCTCCGACGACACCCACGTCCAGGAGCAGCGCGAGCGCTACGCCTCCCGTCGTACGGTCCTCCGGGAGGCCCTCCTGTCCCACGGCTTCCGCATCGAACACAGCGAGGCCAGCCTCTACCTGTGGGCCACCAGGGACGAGTCCTGCTGGGACACGGTGGCCCACCTCGCCGAGCGGGGCATCCTGGTGGCACCGGGCGACTTCTACGGCGAGGCGGGCGAGAACTTCGTACGCGTGGCCCTGACGGCGACGGACGAGCGCGTGCGAGCGGCTGTGGAGCGGCTCGCCTGACGGACGCGGCTCTCTTGAAGCCGGTCCCAGCCGGAGCGCCCCTTCAGGGGCGCGGGGCTGTATCAATGTGCGGCTCCGCCGCGTGGGCGCGAACAACCCCCACCGGCCCGCACCCGACGCACAACGAAAAGGGACCCAGGAAAGACCCCGGGCCCCTTCTCAACTCACCGGCGTGTCGGCGTCAGCCACCCAGCGGCAGCCCCTTCACCGGCAGCCCGCCCTTCGCGAGCCCGTCCGTCGGCAGCCCGCCGCCCTTCGTCGCGGTGGACGCCGTGTCACCCAGCAGCCCACCGGCGGAGCCTGCCGCGTCGCCCGCGGTGTGCTGCACCGCCGGCGCCGCCTTCTTGACGGTCTTGCCACCGGTCTTGCCCGCGGCCGGCACCGCCGACTCGACGGCCTTGCCCCCGGTGTGGCCGACGACCCCGGTGACGTGCTGCGCCGCACCGTCGGCGGTGTTGCCGACGCTCGCCCCGTCCAGGGCGGTCAGACCGCCCAGGTCGGGGGTGGCCGGCAGACTCGGGGCCGCACTGGCGGAGCCGGCCGCACCGACCCCGGCAGCCGCTCCCGCTGCGACGAGCAGCGCGGCACGGGCGATCCGGCGGGTCAGAGGGAGGGACATGATGCTCCATTCGACGGGAGGGAACGTGATCGCCGTGACTACCGCTCGAAGCCCGCGAAGGTTGCGGAGGCCCAAGGTAAAGAATTGATAATGCATCGCATTATCGGGTGTGGAGAAAAACGGGCAAACAGTGACCTGTCGGTGCCTCCGCAGAATCCTTACGGCTCAGGGTTCCCAAGGGATTTCGCGCATGCGGGAGTGACCGTGCCAAAACCTGAGCACGCCACCTGTGTGTTCCGTCCGCGCCGACCCGCCGGAGTGAAACCCCGAACTACTGCCCGGTGACGATTCGCACCGAGCCCGCGGAGTTCTCCGCGCCGCCCGTGCCCTGCGTACCGGCCGCCGCCTGCCACCGGCTGTCCGTGCTCCCGGCGGCCCACTCCCGGCCCGCGTACGACACCCGCTGGATGTGCAGCGCCGAGGCGTTGGCCACCGCCCAGTGCGCCAGCTGCCAGCCGCGCTCGCTCTCGGTACGGCCCGCCTTGTCGGTCTTCTTCCCCTCCGGCACCGGCACGGTCACGGTCCGCCCGTGCGCCGTGGCGGTCACGCTCGGCGTCGGCGTCGGCGACTTCGCCGAACTGCCGTTGACCTCGGCGCCGGCCTCCTCGACCGCGTCCCGCCCGAAGTCCCGTACGAGGGCGGTGCGCACCGCGTCCGGACCGGTCGCCGTCGCAGCCGCCGCCTCGGTCGTGGCCGCAGGCCGCCCGTCACAGGTCAGCGTGGCCGCCGCCTGCCCGGTCAGCGCCGCCGCGAGCAGCGTGGCGTCGGTCTCGTGCTTGGCGTACGCCTCGGGGTAACCGCTGCGCTGCACGCGCTGCGCGGCCACCGTCAGCGGCAGGCTCTCGTAGTCGGCCACCTTGGCCAGGTGGGCGTAGAACATCCCCGCCGCGTACGCCGGGTCCAGGATCTGCTTCCCGGTGCCCCAGCCCTGCGAGGGCCGCTGCTGGAACAGGCCCAGCGAATCCCGGTCGCCGTGCTCGATGTTGCGCAGCCCCGACTCCTGGATCGAGGTCGCCAGCGCGATGGCCACCGCGCGCTCGGGCATACCGCGCCCGGTGCCGACGGCGGCGATCGTCGCCGCGTTCACCGCCTGTTCGGGCGTGAACTGGTACGACTCGCCGTCGCTGCGGCCCGAGACGACCTTGCAGCCCTCGGCTCCGCCGCCTCCGGTCACGTACTGGACGACCAGATAGGCCGCGACGGCACACAGGATGAGCAAGCCGGACACGAAACGCAGGAGGCGACCGCGACGCTTGGGACGGTTGGGGGACGGCTCAGGCACGCGTACAACATACTGGAGAGTACGAGCCGCCCACCGCCGGGTCCGGAAGCCTGTGAATCAGCCCGGAGGATGCAGAGCGCTAGGGTCGAGGTCATGGCCGACACCTCGCTGGACCTCGCCTCGGACGCCGCCGTGCTCACCGCGCAGCTCGTCGACTTCGCCTCGGAGAGCGGTACCGAGAAGCCGCTCGCGGACGCGATCGAGAGTGCGCTGCGCGCGCTGCCGCATCTGACGGTCGACCGGTACGGCAACAACGTGATCGCCCGGACGAACCTGGGCCGGGCCGAGCGCGTGATCCTCGCCGGTCACATCGACACCGTCCCGATCGCCGACAACGTGCCGTCCCGGCTGGACGAGGGCGGCGTGCTGTGGGGCTGCGGCACCTGCGACATGAAGTCCGGCGTCGCGGTCCAGCTGCGCATCGCGGCCACCGTCCCGGCCCCCAACCGCGACCTGACCTTCGTCTTCTACGACAACGAGGAGGTCGCCGCCCACCTCAACGGCCTCAAGCATGTCGCCGAGGACCGTCCGGACTGGCTGGAGGGCGACTTCGCGGTCCTCCTGGAGCCCTCGGACGGCGAGGTCGAGGGCGGCTGCCAGGGCACCCTGCGGGTGCTGCTGAAGACGAAGGGGGAGCGCGCGCACTCGGCGCGCTCCTGGATGGGCTCCAACGCGATCCACGCGGCCGCCCCGATCCTCGCCCGCCTCGCCTCGTACGAGCCGCGCTACCCGGTCATCGACGGCCTGGAGTACCGCGAGGGCCTCAACGCGGTCGGCATCTCCGGCGGCGTGGCCGGCAACGTGATCCCCGACAGCTGCGTGGTGACCGTCAACTTCCGGTACGCGCCGGACCGGTCGGAGGCCGAGGCCCTCGCCCACGTCCACGAGGTCTTCGCCGACTGCGGGGTCGAGGAGTTCGTGGTCGACGACCACAGCCCCGGCGCCCTGCCCGGCCTCTCGCACCCGGCCGCGGCCGCCTTCATCGAGGCGGTCGGCGGCACCCCGATGCCCAAGTACGGCTGGACCGACGTCTCCCGTTTCTCGTCCCTCGGCGTCCCGGCGGTCAACTACGGCCCCGGCAACCCGCACTTGGCGCACAAGCGGGACGAAAGGGTCGAAATCGCCAAGATCCTGGCCGGCGAGGAGCGTCTGCGCACCTGGCTGACCAGCTGAGTCACACGGCGCCGCTTCGCACCGGACATGCCGACGTCCCGCGCCTGTAACCCGCGCGGATCTACGCTGAGGTGGAAACACCTGCAAGCGGAGGGAGCGCTTATATGCCTACCGGTAACCCTGAGGGGAAGAAGGTGCCGCCGGACGAGCAGCGCCTGGGACCGGTCCTCCGACGGCGCGGTCAGGTGACCGCGAGCACGACGGACCAGCGCCTGCTCGACGCGGGCGGACCCTCCGACTGGGTGCACACCGACCCCTGGCGGGTGCTGCGCATCCAGTCGGAGTTCATCGAGGGCTTCGGCACGCTCGCCGAACTCCCGGCCGCGATCAGCGTCTTCGGCTCCGCGCGGACACCCGTGGACTCGCTGGAGTACGAGGCGGGCGTGAAGCTCGGCCGCGGCCTGGTCGAGGCCGGCTGGGCCGTGATCACGGGCGGCGGCCCGGGCGCGATGGAGGCGGCCAACAAGGGCGCCCTGGAGGCGGGCGGCGTCTCCGTCGGCCTCGGCATCGAGCTCCCCTTCGAACAGGGCCTGAACCAGTACGTCGACATCGGCCTCAACTTCCGCTACTTCTTCGTGCGGAAGATGATGTTCGTCAAGTACGCGCAGGGCTTCGTGGTCCTGCCCGGCGGCCTCGGCACCCTCGACGAACTCTTCGAGGCCCTCACCCTCGTCCAGACCCAGAAGGTCACCCGCTTCCCGATCGTCCTGTTCGGCAGCGCGTACTGGGGCGGCCTGGTCGACTGGCTGAAGAACACCCTGATCGCCCAGGGCAAGGCGTCCGAGAAGGACCTCCTCCTGTTCCACGTCACGGACGACGTGGACGAGGCGGTGGCCCTGGTCTCCAAGGAGGCGGCCCGCTAGGAGCGCCAGGGGGAAGGCGGCCCGGGGCCCGGCGCGGACGACGGACTACGCCAGCCCCCGCCGCGCCACCGCCGGCGGCCGGTGCCCGGCGATCGACGCCACCATGTCCAGCACCTGCCGGGTCTCCGCCACCTCGTGCACCCGGTACACCTGCGCCCCCAGCCATGCCGACACGGCCGTGGTCGCCAACGTACCGATCACCCGTTCCTTCACCGGCCGGTCCAGGGTCTCGCCCACGAAGTCCTTGTTGGACAGCGAGACCAGGACCGGCCATCCCGTCTCCACCATCTCGCCCAGCCGCCGCGTCGCCTCCAGGCTGTGCCGCGTGTTCTTCCCGAAGTCGTGCCCGGGATCGATCATCACCGACTCCCGGGGCACCCCCAGCGCGACGGCCCGCTCGGCCAGCCCGAGGGTCACCCGCAGGATGTCGGCCACCACGTCGTCGTACGTCACCCGGTGCGGCCGGGTCCGGGGCTCGGCCCCTCCCGCGTGCGTGCAGACCAGCCCCACCCGGTACCGCGCCGCGACCTCGGCCAGCCCCGGATCGACCCCGCCCCAGGCGTCGTTCAGCAGATCCGCCCCGGCCTCGCAGACGGCCACCCCGACCGACGCCCGCCAGGTGTCCACGCTGATCACGACGTCCGGGAAACGCCTGCGCACCTCCGCGACGAACCCGACCGTGCGCCGTGCCTCCTCCGCCGCGGTGACCTCCTCGCCCGGCCCGGCCTTCACCCCGCCGATGTCGATGATCGCGGCCCCCTCGGCGACCGCCTCCTCCACGCGCGCGAGGGCCGGCTCGTCACGGAAGGTCGCCCCCTGGTCGTAGAACGAGTCCGGGGTCCGGTTCACGATGGCCATGATCACCGGTTCGTGGGGCGCGAATTCCCGCCTGCCCAGCCTGAGCATCGCCTGTGACCTCTCGTAGTAAGTCCCTCGGTACGGCCGCCTGCGACCCTAACTGTCAGACTCGCATGGCACGATCGGACACAGACACATTCGACACTGAGCAAGCCTGGGAGCCACCGCGATGGTTATGTTCCTGTTCCTGGTCGTCGCGCTCGCGGTCGTGGTCGCCGCGGTCACGCTCTCCGTGGTGAGCGGCGGCGAGAGCGGCCCGCTGCCCGAGGTGGCGCCGGAGCGGCTCCAGGACCCGCTGCCCCCGGACCGCCCGGTGAACCGCGCGGACGTGGAGAGCATCCGCTTCCCGCTCGCCCCGCGCGGCTACCGCATGGCGGACGTCGACGACGCGCTCAGCCGCATCGGCGCCGAGCTCGCGGAGCGGGACGCCCGGATCGCCGACCTCGAGTCCGCGCTGGCCGGCGCCCAGGCCGCGCCGCACAGCGCGCACACCTCCCACACCTCGCTGGACAAGCCCGAGCCGGGGGACCGGCCGTGACCGACGGAGCGGCCCTGGCCGGCCCGGACGGCGGACTGCGCTGCCCCTGGGCCCTGTCCACCGAGGACTACGTGGCCTACCACGACGAGGAGTGGGGCCGCCCGGTCCACGGCGACGACGCCCTCTACGAACGCCTCAGCCTGGAGGCCTTCCAGTCGGGCCTCTCCTGGATCACGATCCTGCGCCGCCGCCCCGGCTTCCGCGCCGCCTTCGCGGACTTCCGCATCGAGAAGGTCGCCACCTTCACGGACGAGGACCGGGATCGGCTCCTGGCCGACCCCGGCATCATCCGCAACCGCTCGAAGATCGACGCGACGATGGCCAACGCGAAGGTCCTCGCGGAGTGGGAGCCGGGTGAGCTGGACACCCTGATCTGGTCCTTCGCCCCCGCCCCGGGCACCTATCCGGCACCCAGGACCCTGTCCGACGTCCAGGCGGTCACCCCGGAGTCCACAGCCCTGTCCAAGGCCCTGAAGAAGCGCGGCCTGCGCTTCATCGGCCCGACGACGGCCTACGCCCTGATGCAGGCCTGCGGCCTGGTCAACGACCACTTGGAATCATGCGTGGCGAGGAGCGACCCGCAAGGGGCGCGGGGCTGAGTCGATGTGCGGCTGCCGCCGCGTGGGCGCGACCAGCCCCCACGCACCCGCAGTTCCCCGCGACGAGTCACCGCCCCAAATACTTCGGCTTCTCCTTGTTGACGAAAGCCTGCACGGCAATGGCGTGATCCTCGGAGGCGCCGGCCCGGGTCTGCAGCTCGTCCTCCTTGTCCAGCGTCTCGTCCAGGGAATGATCGAGGCCGAAGGACACCGCCTCCTTCAACGCCGCGTAAGCCACTGTCGGACCGGTGGCCAGCGCCCGCGCCACCTTCTCCGCCTCGGCCCGCAGCTCGGCGGCCGGCACGACCTTGTTCGCGATGCCCAGCTCGTACGCATCCTGCGCGCTGATGCTCCGAGGGAAGAACAGCAGGTCAGCGGCCCTGCCCGGCCCCACAACCCGAGGCAGCGTCCACGAGACCCCGGAGTCGGCGGTCAGCGCCACCCCCGCGAACGACGTGTTGAACGCGGCCGTATCGGCGACCACCCGGTAGTCCGCGGCGAGCGCGAACCCGAACCCGGCCCCGGCGGCGACCCCGTTCACCCCGGCCACCACCGGCTTCGGCGCCGACACCAGCGCCCGCACGATCGGGTTGTAGTGCTCCCGGACCGTCGTCATCGTCTGCCCGCCCCCGGTCTCCCGGTCGGACGCCAGCAGCGTGATGTGTTCCTTGAGGTCCTGCCCCACACAGAACGCCCGGTCCCCGGCCGCGGTCAGCAGGATCGCCCGGACGTCCGGGTCGGCCGCCGCCTGCTGCGCGGCGTCCCGAAGGGCGACCTTCGTCGCGATGTTGAGCGCGTTCATCGCCTCGGGGCGGTTGAGCGTGATCGTCGCGAGCCCGTCGCTCACTTCGTAGAGCACGGTGTCGGCCATGGTGCGTCCCCTCCGTCGTCATCGTCGTCGCGGCTGACGTACCGCTCAGTACGTCGATGCCCGAAGGACAGCATGGCGGAGATCGCCGTCCGGGGACCGGACCCGACGTGTGACCTGCGTCAAAGAAAACTGGAGCCGACTCGGTCGGCGTAAGGACGTGCGTCGGCGCAGTATCGCAGTCACATCGCCGAATTGAGTGGTTTTGCTCGCGTGCGTTGCCCAAGCGATGCCGACTGATGTTGGTCATCGGGTCCTGAGATGCGGGATAATGGCTTGGAAGCAATGTGTTCGATGCCGGTGTCGCGTGTCCGCTCGGGATCACGCGTGCCCTCGAGGGCCGTCGGTAGACGATGAGCTGTTTTCAGGAAGGGGAACGAGCATGGCGGCCATGAAGCCGCGGACGGGTGATGGCCCGCTCGAGGTGACCAAGGAGGGGCGGGGCATCGTCATGCGCGTTCCGCTCGAAGGCGGCGGTCGGCTCGTCGTCGAGCTGACCCCTGACGAGGCCGCGGCGCTCGCCGACGCCCTCAAGAACGTCGTCGGCTGAGGCGTCAGCGACCATACCCTTTCGGCCGCCCCGGTACCGCACGCGGTGCCGGGGCGCAGCCGTGTCTGGGGGAGGTGTCCGCCCGTTGTCAGGGGGAGGCGCCCGCAGGGTTCAGCGCTTGACCGCGCAGAGCAGCCCGTCGCCCACCGGCAGCAGCGACGGCATCAGCTCCTGGCTCTCCCGGACCGTGCGCAGCAGTTCGCGCAGCCGCAGCACCTCGGTGGGCTGCGGACCGGAGTCGACCGTGCGGCCGTTGGCGAAGACGCCCTCGAAGACGACCAGTCCGCCCGGGCGGAGCAGGCGCAACGATTCAGCGAGGTAGTCGGAGTACTCCTGCCGGTCGCCGTCGCAGAAGACCAGGTCGTAGCCGGCGTCCGCGAGGCGGGGGAGCACGTCGAGGGCGCGGCCGGGGATGAAGCGCGCCCGGTTGCTGGCGAAGCCGCACGCGCGGAAGGCGTGCCGGGCGAACTGCTGGTGCTCCGGCTCGGGGTCGACGGTCGTCAGGACGCCGTCCGGGCGCATGCCGTGCAGCAGATACATGCCGGACACCCCGCAGCCCGTACCGATCTCGGCGACGGCCTTGGCGTCCACGGAGGCGGCGAGCAGACGCAGCGCGGCGCCCGTGCCGGGCGACACCGAGCGCAGCCCCGCCTCGCGGGCCCGGTCCCGGGCCCAGCGCAGTGCTTCGTCCTCGGCGACAAAGGCGTCGGCGAACGCCCAGCTCGTCTGCCGGTTGCCGGTAATGACCCTCTCCTGTCCCCGTGGTTGCCTGGGCGTGACTGTATCCGTTGGCACCGGGAACCCGCAGATGGGACCAGGCGTTTATGGGGGTGTAGGACAAGGCGGGGGGACACGAATGGATCACGATGACGAGCGGGCGGTCGAGCAACCGCTGATGCGGACGGACGAGCCGGGTCAGCACAGATCAAGTTCTTGTAAAACCGCTTATCCGGTGCTAACGGGCGAGGTGGCTATGGTAGGGGCTCCACTGGACACCACCAGAGCCGACAGGGGAGGTGCGGCCGCGCCTGGGGATCGGAGAGGAGTGCTGCGGCGCTTCCTCGGGTCGGCAGGCAGGCCGAAATCCGTGAACGACACCGCTGCTGACCCCAGCCACGCCGACGCGCTCGGCAGGGGCGAGGACCGGACCGCGACCTTCTCCACCGACGCGGACGGGCAGGCATGGACTCCGCCCACGTGGGAGGAGATCGTCAGCACGCACAGCGGCCGCGTCTACCGCCTGGCCTACCGCCTCACCGGTAACCAGCACGACGCCGAGGACCTCACCCAGGAGGTCTTCGTCCGCGTCTTCCGCTCGCTGTCGACCTACTCGCCGGGCACCTTCGAGGGCTGGCTGCACCGCATCACCACCAACCTGTTCCTCGACATGGTCCGGCGCAAGCAGCGCATCCGCTTCGACGCCCTCGGCGAGGACGCGGCCGAGCGCCTGCCCAGCCGCGAGCCCACCCCCTCGCAGGCCTTCAACGACGCGCACTTCGACGCCGACGTCCAGCAGGCCCTGGACACCCTCGCGCCCGAGTTCCGCGCCGCCGTCGTCCTGTGCGACATCGAGGGCCTGTCGTACGAGGAGATCGCCGCGACCCTGGGCGTCAAGCTCGGCACGGTCCGCTCCCGGATCCACCGCGGCCGCTCCCAGCTGCGCAAGGCCCTCGCGCACCGCGACCCGGGGGTCCGCAAGGCCGAGCGCCGCTCCTTCGTGCCCCGTGTTCCCGCACTGGGAGGAGGGGGCGCGACCGCGTGAGTGGATCACGACCGAAACCCGCCGAGCGTGCGCTCGCCGAACAGCATCTAGGAGACCGACTCTCCGCCCTGGTGGACGGAGAGCTCGGTCACGAGTCGCGCGAGCGTGTCCTCGCCCACCTGGCCACCTGCGCCCGGTGCAAGGCCGAGGCGGACGCCCAGCGCGCGTTGAAGAGCGTCTTCGCGGAGGCCGCCCCGCCGCCGCCCTCCGAGAGCTTCCTGGCCCGCCTCCAGGGCCTGCCCGGGGGCGACCCGGACGGCGGCTCGCCGTTCGGCGGGGGAGGCCCCACGGGGCGCGGAGCCGCCGGCGGGATCTTCGGTGTGAGCCGGGAGGACCGCTTCGAGTTCGGCTACGTCCCCGCCCGCCCGCACGACCCGGCCGCGGTCGCCGACCGGGGCTTCCGTATCCACCCCGTCGGCCGCCCGGACGGCGACCGCTCCGCCTCGCGCGGCATGCGGTTCGCGTTCGTCGCCGCCGGCGCCGTCTCGCTGGCCGCCGTCGCCCTCGGCGGGGTCACCGCGGGCATGCCCGGCTACCCGGCCGCCGACGCCCGTTCCACCGGCGGCGGCAGCGTCGCCCCGGCCGGCACGGCGGGCACCGGCACCTCCGGCGCCGCCGACTCGCAGCGCCGCCGCTCGCTCAGCCCACTGCTGGCCTCCGGCACCCTGCTCGGCGGCACGACCGCGGTCCCCACCTCGGTCTCCGCACCGCTGCTCCCCGGGGTCCCCTCCCCGGCCGCCGGGCAGAAGGCGCTGCGCGCACTCACCGCGCCGGTCATGGCCGGCGCGGCCGCGGTCTCCCCGCTGATACGACCGCTGACCGCCAGCCCGCCGTTCGCCCTCACCTCGTGGAACGCCCCCGAGGCGACCGGCAACGGCCTGTTCGCCGTACCCGTCCCCGACACGACCTCCGCGCCCTCCTCCCCGTCCCCCGCTCACTCCCGCTCCTCGCGCACGGCCCACTGACCGGCCGTACCACCTGCTGAACGCTCCTGCCGGGTGGCCCGTGAACCTGGTTGAATCCTGTGAACCAGCCATGCCCGTGATGCTGTCCCGGGCACGGATTCGACCTTCCGCGAGGCCGCCCGTGCAGGGGGCCGTGGTCAGCCCACGAGGAGAACATGGACGAGGGGATACCGACGTCACCGGAGACACCCGGCGACGCGGTGCCTGCCACGGGGGAGCGGGCGAAGGAGGTGCCACCCGTCGCGCCGAGCGAGGCGGCCGTGGACACCGACCGCGACTTCGAACTCGCGCGACCGGGGGCGACCCCGGGCGCGAGGAGCGTCCGGGAGGTCCCCGAGGGCTTTGCAGGCTCAGATGGCGGTGAGCGCGGCGGCTCCGGGGGCGATGGCGAATCCGCGCGGGCGGCCGTCGCATCGGCCGGAGCCGTCCAGCAGGTCTCCGGCGACGGTGACGGCCAAGGCGAGGTCGGCAGCGGCAGTGTCGGCGAGGGTGCCTTCGAGCTGACGCCGCCCGTCAGGGACGCTGACCGCCCGCAGGAGCCCCGGCACGCGCCCGACCCCTACGGCACCCCGCCGTACGGCCGGCCGGGCCCCTGGGCCCCCTCGCCGCCCGTCCAGCACCCGGCCGCGCCCGCGCCCGCGCCCGCGGCCGCCCAGCAGCCACCGCCCCTGCTCCTGCCGCTCGACGCACCCCGGGACGCGCGGGCACCCCTCCAACAGACCGATGCGGTCGCGCCGTGGGAGCGGCGCCGGACGCGGAGCCGGCGGACCTTCGTGGCGGGCGCGTTGCTGCTCGCGGTGGTCTCCGGTGCCGTCGGCGGGCTGATCGGCGCCTATCTGGAGCGCACCGGCGGGCTGGAGTCCGTACAGCTGCCCCAGCCCGGTCCGCCGCCGCCCGGGCGGCCGCCCGGCAGCGTCGCCGCGATCGCCGCGCGGGCCCTGCCCAGCGTCGTCACCCTGCAGGTCACCGGCGCCGGCGAACAGGCCACCGGCACCGGCTTCGTCCTCGACACGCGCGGGCACATCCTGACCAACAACCACGTCGTCGCGCCCGCGGTGTCCGCCGGCGGCCGGATCACCGTCACCTTCAGCGGCGGAACCGCCGCCAGGGCGACCGTCGTCGGCCGTGACACCGGCTACGACCTCGCCGTGGTCCAGGTGCACGGCGTGCGCGGCCTCACCCCGCTGCCCCTCGGCGACTCCGACGCCGTCCGCGTCGGCGACCCGGTCGTCGCCATCGGCGCCCCCTTCGACCTGCCGGGCACCGTCACCGCCGGGATCATCAGCGCGAAGGAACGGCCCATCACCTCGGGCGGCGGGAGCGGCGACGGCAGCGACGTGTCGTACGTCGACGCCCTGCAGACCGACGCCCCGATCAACCCGGGCAACTCCGGCGGGCCCCTGCTGGACTTCCACGCCCGGGCCGTCGGGGTGAACTCCGCGATCCGTTCCGCCGACGGCCAGGACGGCTCCGGCGACGGACAGGCGGGGTCGATAGGGCTCGGGTTCGCCATACCGATCAACCAGGCCAAGCGGGTCGCCGAGGAGCTCATCGCCACGGGGAAGGCGACCCACCCGGTCATCGGGATCACCCTGGACATGGACTACACCGGCGACGGCGCCCGGATCGAGGCCAAGGCCGCCGACGGCGGTCCGGCGGTCACCGCGAACGGCCCCGGCGCCCGGGCCGGACTGGAGGCGGGCGACGTCATCACCGCGCTCGACGGGCAGCCCGTCCACTCCGGCGAGGAACTGATCGTGCGCACCCGGTCGTACCGCCCCGGCGACCGGCTGAGCCTGACCGTCGAACGGGCCGGCGCCGAAAAACGGCTCACGCTGGTCCTCGGCTCTTCGGACAGGAACTGACAGAAACCTCACAGGCGAGACCCCGTCCGTGCCCCGACTAGGCAAACAACCCGGAAAACCGGTCGTACACACGCAGTCGGACACCTCGGGACGGTACCGGTCGGACAGGTCCGCCGGGTACCGTGGACCCGGCCCGGACCACGGAACAGCCGCAACAGCGACCGGAGGGCCGAGGACCGAGGACATCGCAAGGAGCTTCAGGTGTTCAATGACATAGGACCACTCGAGCTGGTGACGATCATTGTGCTCGCCGTGCTCGTCTTCGGTCCGGACAAGCTCCCGAAGGTCATCCAGGACGTCATGCGGACCATCCGCAAGATCCGGGAGTTCTCCGAGAGCGCCAAGGCGGACATCCGCCAGGAACTGGGCCCGGAGTTCAAGGATTTCGAGTTCGAGGACCTCAACCCCAAGACGTTCATCCGCAAGCACATCGACGGTGACGAACTGGGGCTGAAGGAGATCCGCAACGGCTTCGACCTGAAGAAGGAGATGGCCGAGGTCACGGACGCGGTGCACAGCCGCGAGACCGACTCGCCCTCTTCGGGAAGCGGCCGGATCGACATGACCAAGAAGCCCGAGGAGCCCGGCAAGGACGACCGTCCGCCGTTCGACGCGGACGCCACCTGAGCCTCCTCACCCACCTGGGCCTGAGCGGCGTACGTGACGCGTTTCATAGCGCATGTGCGCCGCTCAGCCCTCTCCCACGGCTTGAACCCGCCGCCCGTGCGACCCACGCACCGGGCGGTTTCGCTGCTGGTCCCAGCGAGGTGGATATGCTGCCGAGTTGTTGTGCGGACCGGACGAGTGCGCCCGAAGGGGGGCGGGCCGCCCCGGACCGACTGGAGCAAGGAGGCGTCCGGGCAGATGGAGACGACAAGTCGGGTGGGCGGACAGACACCGGTCGCGGAGAACGGACAGCAGGTCCCCTCCGCCCGTCGTACGGTCGACGGCTACCTGCTGGCGCACTTCCCCTGGTACGGCCTCGACGAGGCGTTCACGGGACCGCGCTGGCTGATGCAGGTGGGTACGGCGGCCGACGGCGCGGTGGAGCACGGTTCGATCGGACACGGCGACGAGCCGTCCGTACGCAATGAGCACCTCGCCTCGTCCGTCGGCGAGCCGAGGGAGAAGTTCGCGGTGGTCGTGACCGTCGCGGCCAGCCCGTCCCGGCGGAGCGCCGACGGTACGGGCCTGCTGGAGGCCACGACGGTGTCGTCCGCCGCGTGGCTGGCGGGCGTCGGCCTGCTGTCCTTCACCTGGCCGGGCCAGATGGACCACAGCCTCCGGGACGACTGGCTGGAGCAGCAGACCGAGACGGCCTGGGAACTGGCCGACGACCTGGCGGGCGACGCCTGGTCGACGCTGTCCCTCCCGGTCGACGGCGTGCCCACCCCCTTCCACTACCGGGAGTCCGAGTTCGGCTGGGTCCTGGCCGGCTCCACGTCGGAAGGGGTGCACCTGGGCGCGTACGGGCGCGGGATGAGCGCGTACGGGCTCGGCTTCGCGATGATCAAGGACATCGCGGCGTACGCCTGACGGGGCCGCCGCGTCCACGACCGGTGACCCGGGCCGGGACCCGTCCTAGTGGCGGGCCTTGGCCAGGGTCGTCACGATGGTCACGATCACCGCCATCTGGGCGAAGAGCCACGCGACCTGACCCGACAGACCGCGCAGCTGGTAGATCGACTGCAGCAGGGCGAAACGGCTCGGCCAGTACTGCTGCTCCTTGCGGAACGTCGCCAGGTCCATACAGATGCTGGTGAGGGTCAGCACGGTGAGCATGAGCACCGAGTACAGGAGCAGCGGGACGAAGTCCGTGTCCGTGAACTGGATCAGCAGGGCGGTCAGACAGGCCGGGACGGCGTAGGCGAACGTCAGGCTCCACGCGCGCAGGGGGCTGCCGCCGCCCGGCAGCAGGCGCCAGAGCGCGCCCAGCACGAATCCGGCACCGACCCAGGCCGCCTGGTAGGCGACGGAATTGGCGACGACGTTCGGAATCGCGGTGGGTTCGTAGGTGAGTGTCGTCGCACTCCAGGCCCCGGCGGCGTCGAGATACAGCAGGGCGCCGGAGGCCGGGAGCCCGAACCAGAAGGCCAGGCGGGCGGCGCGTATGGCGTTGGACCACCAGTGAGCCTGCGGCCCCCAGGCCAGGGCGGCCCCCAGGACGGAGAGGTGCTCGGGCGGCTTCTTGCCCTCGCAGCCGTCGACCAGCCACTGGCGTAGCCCGCGCAGTCTTCCCTCCAGCTCCGCGCTGGTGACCGCGCCGCCCCGCCCCTGGTCCAGCAACCGCTGCTGATGGTTGACGCCGCGGTACTCACGGGCCTTTTCCAGCAACTCACCGCGACGCTTTCCCGTGCTCAGCCGGTTCCGGTAGAAGTGATCTCCGAGCCGGCTCAGCACCGACCACCGCCGTCCCGCGGCGAGCACCAGGAAGAGCGAGCCGATGTTCAGCACCAGCCACATGCTCCACTGGGCGGTCGTCCCCGAGATCCTGGCGCCCCTGAGGCCCACGGTGAGGGCGAACACCGCGGCGATCAGCAGGAAGTCGGCCCGGTCCGGGCCCAGACCCGCGTGCTCGCCCTTCTGGCCGGCGTGATGGCGCTGGGACTTGGAGCGGTGGTGCAGCAGCGCGAAGAGGGCGACCCCGGTCAGGGCCCAGCTGTAGGAGAAGATCCACATCAGGTAGGTGAAGGAGAAGTTCGCCAGGTAGTCGTTGACGTAGTGGCCGTGGCTGCGCGTGCCCCTCTGGTCGGTGAGCCAGGCGACGCGCTGCCACTGGTGTTCGTTGACCCACCAGAGGCAGGTGTGCAGACAGCCGGCGATGATCCACAGCGGGGCCGAGACGCCCGCGACGCAGCGGACGGGCGCCTTGTTCCAGGTCTTGACCCAGGCCTTCGGAAGCAGTCGCCCTTCGGACGCGAAACGCCACGCCCATGCGGCCATCGCGGCCAGCCACAGCCACAGGGTCGTCAGACCCATGAGCGCGTACCCGATCCGGCCGAGGGCCGTCGGCATGGTCGTCTCCGGTGACAGGTCGGGCGGCAGGTCGAAGAGTTCGGGGGCCAGCACCACGAGCATGCCGAGCGCGGCGGTGACCGTGGCGAGCCCGATGACCGTGCGTGCCTGGCGGCGCCGGCTCGCCTGCGCCTTGGGGCCGTCGGGTGCCGTCGGCCCCGGACTCCAGGGACGGGCCACCAGGACCAGGGCCCATCCGGTCACGAGGCAGCCGAGGGTGCGCCATCGCGAACTGACGTGCGGCTGCGAGAGGACCAGCACCAGGATCACGGCGACCGCCCCACTCAGCAGCGCCCACTGCAGCAGCGCCCGCGCGGGGTTGTCGGCGCGGCCGCCGCCGGCGGTGACGGCGCCGACGTCCTGTGCCCCCGGCGCGGAGGAACGCTGGTGCCGCAGCGCGGCCAGGGCGATCATGACGGAAGCGCACACCCACCAGGTCGCCACGCCCACCGAACTCCACCGGGAGTCGTCGTAGGCCAGGATCCAGGAACGCTTCCAGGGGAGGTCGCCCTCGATCGAGATCTTCTCGGGCCGCTCGTACCGCCACACCAGGGTCTTGCCGTCGGAGGAGATCGCCTGTCCCGAGTGGTCGATGAACCCGAGGCCGCCGAGATCGGCCTCGACCCGGTACCACGCGATGTTCTGCAGCGCCGACGGGTGCAGGGAAGCCATCCACGTGTGTCCGTGGTCGTTGTCGATGGTCCAGGGCCCGAGCAGAATCGGCGCGTGGCTCTTGATCCAGCCGAAGCAGTCGTACTGCACCTTGACCGTGGTCGCGTCCGCGGTGACGAACGGTTCATGGTAGAGCCATTCGTCCTTCCGCTGGGAGTTGTCCGGCCCGCGCAATAGACAGCGCATTGCCGTGCGGTAATCCCTGGATTCCTTGTCGGCGGTCAGCTTCCGCGCCAATTCCCAATCATTTATGGGAACAATGATCGTCATGTATGAGGATACTTTGACGTATTCCTTGCCGTGCTGGTCGAATCGGATCCGCGCATTCACGCTGCTTGAATCGAGTTCCTTCGTCAGGCAGGTGTCGTGACCGCCCGACTGTGCGGCCGCCGGTGCAAGCCCCCACCATGTCACCGCCAGCACCACCAATGACAGCAGTCCGAACCATCGCCTCATCGCCCCGACACCTCCTCACCGGCGAAGTTAGACACACGTTCTAGCCATCACCCCGGGACACGCGACAGCGGACCGCCCGCCCCACTCCTTCGGCCCGGTCTCCGGAATTGCAGGAAATCTGTCAGTGGCTGATAATGGAATCCGATGACCGTCAACAATTCGACCGTCAACTATTTTGGCGAGGGGTCATGACCGAGACATCGCTGTCCGCCCTGCGGAAACGTTTGCCTCGCTTTACGGAGGCCGAAGGGCTGGGTCCCGCGGACGCGGAGTTCGTCCGGGATCTCGTGGGTGTGCTGGCCAAGCACGGCAATCTGGACCGCTTCGGTCTCTGCCTTCTGCACGACCATTTCCCGCTGGCCGAGGACGAGGTCCTGGTGGAGACCAACGACCCCCGGGCCCGCACGCTGAGCATCCATGTGGAGAAGGCGGACCGCACCGGGCACGCCAAGGCCTCGCAGTGGCGGTTCGTCCGGCATGCCGAGCGCGCGGGGGGCGCGGAGCCCGACGGCGGTTCCTATGAGGAGATCCTGCTCTGCACGGTGCTGGACCTCTGTCCGGGCAGCGAGGGCGACCACGCCCACTGACCGGGACGGCATACGACGAGGGGGCGCCGTCCGTCACGGACGGCGCCCCCTCGTCGTAGAGGTCAGAACTTGTTCTTGGGCGTGATCCCCAGAGACAGGCCCGAGAGGCCGCGCTGGCGGCCGCCCAGTTTTCCGGCGATGGCGCGCAGGGCCGAGCCGGCCGGGCTGTCGGGGTCGGTCAGGACGACCGGCTTGCCTTCGTCGCCGCCTTCGCGGAGGCGGACGTCGATGGGGATGTTGCCGAGGACCGGGACCGTCGCGCCGGTGGTGCGGGTGAGGCCGTCGGCGACCGTCTGCCCGCCGCCGGTGCCGAAGACGTCGACCATCTCGCCGCAGTGCGGGCAGGGCAGGCCGGACATGTTCTCGACCACGCCGACGATCTTCTGGTGGGTCTGGACCGCGATGGAGCCGGCCCGCTCGGCGACCTCGGCCGCCGCCTGCTGCGGGGTCGTGACGACCAGGATCTCCGCGTTCGGGACCAGCTGGGCGACCGAGATGGCGATGTCACCGGTGCCCGGCGGGAGGTCCAGGAGCAGGACGTCGAGGTCGCCCCAGTAGACGTCCGCCAGGAACTGCTGCAGGGCGCGGTGCAGCATCGGGCCGCGCCAGACCACCGGGGCGTTGCCCGGGGTGAACATGCCGATGGAGATGACCTTCACGCCGTTCGCCGACGGCGGCATGATCATGTTCTCGACCTGGGTGGGGCGGCCGTCCGCGCCGAGCATGCGCGGGACGCTGTGGCCGTAGATGTCGGCGTCGACGACACCGACCTTGAGGCCGTCGGCGGCCATCGCCGCGGCGAGGTTGACCGTGACCGAGGACTTGCCGACGCCGCCCTTGCCGGAGGCGACCGCGTAGACCCGGGTGAGGTTGCCCGGCTTGGCGAAGGGGACCTCGCGCTCGGTCTGCCCGCCGCGCAGCGCGGAGGCCAGCTCCTTGCGCTGCTCGTCGCTCATCACGTCCAGCGTGACGTCGACACGGGTGACGCCGTCCACCCGCGAGACCGCCTCGGTCACCCGCTGGGTGATCGTGTCCCGCATCGGGCAGCCGGAGACCGTCAGGTACACGGTGACCGCGACCGCGCCGTCCTCCCCGATCTCCACCGATTTCACCATCCCCAATTCGGTGATGGGTCGGTTGATCTCCGGGTCGTTCACCGTCGCCAATGCCTCGCGCACCGCGTCTTCGCTAGCCATACACACGATGGTACGGCGAGGCGCATGCCCCCTATAACGCCCCTCAGCGGTCGTCTACGTCACGCCTCGCCGACCGTTCTGCCGGGAATACGGCATGTTCGTGATGCCCGTTCCGGCGTTCGTCCATCACTTTCAACAGGTCCTGCAGCTCGGAACGGATCCAGTCCCGGGTCGCCACCTCGCCCAGACCCATCCGCAGAGCGGCGATCTCCCGGGTCAGATACTCGGTGTCGGCGATGGACCGTTCGTTCTGCTTGCGGTCCTGTTCGAGGTTGACCCGGTCGCGGTCGTCCTGCCGGTTCTGCGCGAGGAGGATCAGCGGGGCCGCGTAGGACGCCTGCAGGGACAGCACCAGAGTCAGGAAGATGAACGGGTACTCGTCGAAGCGCAGCCTGCCGGGCGCCGCGATGTTCCACACCACCCAGACGACGACCACGATCGTCATCCAGACGATGAACCGCCCGGTGCCCAGGAACCGCGCGATGCGCTCGGACAGCCGCCCGAAGGCCTCCGGGTCCCACTCGGGCAGCAGCCTGCGCCGCGGCGGGCGCGGCTGGTCCAGCCGCACACCGCGCGGCCGGGTGGCGGCGGTGGCACCGGACGGCGTGCGCTCGCGGCCGCTCTCGCGTTCAGGCGCCATGGCTCCCCGCCCCCTTCTCCGCCGCCGGCTCCTGCGTCGTCTGCTCCTCCTCGTCGAGGTGGAACTCGGTCTCCCGCCAATCGTCCGGCAGCATGTGGTCGAGGACGTCGTCCACCGTCACCGCGCCCAGCAGCGACCCCGTCTCGTCCACCACGGGCGCCGCGACCATGTCGTACGTGGCGAAGAACCCGGCGATGATCGGGAGCGTGGCCTCGGGGTCGAGCGGTTGCAGGTCGTCGTCGGCGACCAGCGAACTGACCAGGGTGTACGGGGGGTCCCGCAGCAGCCGCTGGAAGTGGACGGTGCCCAGGTACTTGCCGGTCGGGGTCTCGTCGGGCGGACGGCAGACGTAGACCTGGGCTGCGAGGGCCGGGGAGAGGTCGGGGTTGCGGACCCGGGCGAGGGCGTCGGCGACGGTGGCGTCCGGCCGCAGCACGATCGGCTCGGTCGTCATCAGCCCGCCGGCCGTGTGTTCCTCGTACGACATCAGGCGCCGCATCTCGGCCGCGTCCGCCGGCTGCATCAGGCTCAGCAGCCGTTCCTTGTCCGGCTCGGGGAGTTCGGAGAGCAGGTCGGCCGCGTCGTCCGGGTCCATGGCCTCCAGGACGTCCGCCGCCCGCTCCTCCTTCAGCTTGCCGAGGATCTCGATCTGGTCGTCCTCGGGGAGCTCTTCGAGGACGTCGGCCAGCCGGTCGTCGTCCAGCGCGGCGGCCACCTCCGCGCGGCGCTTCGCGGAGAGGTGGTGCAGCACGTTGGCGAGGTCGGCGGGGCGCAGCTGCTCGAAGGTGGCGAGCAGGCTCTCGGCGCCCTGGCCGTGCTCCTCCAGGGAGAACCCGGTGACCTGCGACCACTCGACGGTGATCGACTCTCCCCTGGTCCGCCGGAACGTTCCCGTCCGTCCCTTGCGGACGAAGACCCGGTCGACCTCCCACTCCCGGCGGGCCGGCCGCTGCTGCACGCGCAGGTCGAGGACGGTGACCTCCTCGCCGGTGTCGGCCAGCCGGACCCGGCGGTCGAGGAGTTCGCCGAAGACCAGACGCTCGGTGGGGCGCTGCTCGAAGCGGCGGACGTTGAGCACACCGGTGGTGATGACCTGGCCCGACTCGATACTCGTCACCCGGGTCATGGGCAGGAAGATGAGGCGCCGGGTGGACAGTTCGACGACCAGGCCGAGCAGCCGCGGGGGCTTGCGGCCCACGCGCAGCATGACGACGAGGTCCCTGACGCGGCCCACCTGGTCGCCGTTGGGATCGAAGACGGCGATGCCGGCGAGGTGCGAGACGAAGATCCGGGGAGCGCCGGCTGCCATGGGTTCGCTTCCTTTGCCTACCGAAGTTCCACTTGCTGGATTTCCTGCCCTTTCTGCCCGCTCGGTGGGCTTCAGGCTAGCCCGTACCGATCGGATACGCCCTGGTGGGCGGTCCGGACGGACCGGCTCCGCCGGGTGGGCGACACACCGGTACGCTGCGGTACGCCGAGCCGGACCCGACAGAAAGGTGGCCCTGTCCGTGACCGCGATTGCTCCGGGCCGTACCCCTCGCGCCGTGCTGGTGACGGCGGTGTGCGCACTGGCCGTCCTCACGGGATGCAGCGAGGATCCGGACGCCGGGACGAACGGGGTGGGCAAGCTGTCCGCGGACGTGATCCAGTCGAAGACCCGCGCGGCGGCGACGTCGGTGGCGACGGTGCGGATGGCGGGGACGGTGGTCACGAGCGGGCGTACGTACGAGCTGGACATGCGCCTGAACGCGGACGGCGGGACCGGGTCGGTCACCTCGAAGGGGGCGACCTTCCAGCTGGTGCGGGTCGGCAAGACGCTGTATCTGCAGGCCGACGCCGGGTTCTGGAACCACGCCGACGGCAGTGACACGGCCGCCGCGGGCAAACTCGACGGCAAGTACGTCAAGGTGCCGCGGAGCGACCCGGCGTACAAGAAGTTCAGCGGCTTCACGGACAAGGACGTCCTCCTCTCGGGCCTTCTCACGCTGCACGGCTCCCTCGCGACCGCCGGCCACCACGAGCAGTCCGGCACCCCCACCATCCGCATCACCGGCGACAAGGGATCGGGCGGCACCCTCGACGTCTCCCTGCAGGGCAAGCCGTACCCGCTCCGCCTGGAGCGCGGCGGCGGCGCCGGCACCCTCACCTTCTCCGAGTGGGGCAAGGACTTCAGCGTGGCCGAGCCGGAGAAGGGCGACACGGTGGACTACGGCAAGCAGCTGCCGACGTCCTGAGGGGCGGCGTCGGGGTGGCAGCAGGTTCGGCACCGCCGGTCACCACCGCGGGGGCCGAGCGCCGCCGCGGCGGACCGATGGGACCGGGGGTACGTTCCGATTCCGCCGTGACGGTGATCGGCCACGACGGCGGTGGCCGGCGGTGCCGAACTGCGCGCGGCTCTCGGCTACTTGCTCTTTCTCCGTTTGGCGAGCAGGCGTGGGAGGCCCGCCGGGATCGGGCGGCGGGTCGTGGCCGGGGTCGGGACCGGTGCTTCGGCGAGGTTTCCCGGCGGTACGGGCAGGACCGCTCCCGTCGGGGTCAGGCGGAGCACCCGGGACTCCCGGGCCCACCGCTCCGTCATCGCCTCGCCGTCGGGTGCGTTGAGGCGTTTGCCCTTGAGTTCCGCCACCGCGGCGTCCCACTGCGGGGTGCCGGCGGGGAGCTCCGCGACCGTCGCCGTCCAGGTGACCAGCCGGCCGCCCTTGTCCTTGCTGCGGACGGTGACCTCCGCCGTGCCCCCGTCGGCCAGCCCGGCCAGCGGCTGCTCGGCGCCGTCGCCGACCAGGCACACGCCGCCGTCGGCCCACGCGTGCCACACCGCACGCGCGGCCGGCGCCCCGGCGCCCCGGACCCAGATGAGGCCGGACTTCTTCGTGGCCTCCTCGACGAGGGCCTGGTCGAGCAGCTCGCTTGTCATGGCGCCCACCCTAGAGCCAGCCGTTGCGCTTCAGGGTGCGGTGGATGCCGAGGCAGATGACCATGGTGATGCCCATGATCACCGGGTAGCCGTACCGCCAGTGCGTCTCGGGCATGTACTTGAAGTTCATGCCGTACACCCCGCACACCATCGTCGGTACGGCGATGATCGCGGCCCAGGACGTGATCTTGCGCATGTCCTCGTTCTGCGCCACGGACGCCTGCGCGAGGTTGGCCTGGAGGATGGAGTTGAGGAGTTCGTCGAAGCCGACGACCTGCTCCTGGACGCGGGCGAGATGGTCGGCGACGTCCCGGAAGTACTTCTGGATGTCGGGGTCGACCAGCCGCATCGGCCGCTCGCTCAGCAGCTGCATGGGGCGGAGGAGAGGCGACACCGCGCGCTTGAACTCCAGCACCTCGCGCTTGAGTTGGTAGATGCGCGCCGAGTCGACGCCTCGGGAGACCCCGCCCCTGCGGCCGGGCGTGAAGACCTCGGTCTCCACCTCGTCGATGTCGTCCTGCACGGCGTCGGCGACCGCGACATAGCCGTCGACCACGTGGTCGGCGATGGCGTGCAGCACGGCCGAGGGGCCCTTGGCGAGCAGCTCGGGGTCGTCCTGGAGCCGGTGCCGCAGCGCCCGCAGCGAGCCCTGGCCGCCGTGCCGGACGGTGATGAAGAAGTCCCGGCCGGTGAAGCACATCACCTCACCGGTCTCCACGACCTCGCTGTTGGCGGTGAGCTGGTCGTGCTCGACGTAGTGGATGGTCTTGAAGACGGTGAAGAGGGAGTCGTCGTAGCGCTCCAGCTTCGGGCGCTGATGGGCCTGGACGGCGTCTTCCACGGCCAGCGGGTGCAGCCCGAACTCGCTCGCGATACCGGCGAATTCGGCCTCGGTCGGCTCGTGCAGACCGATCCACACGAACCCGCCGTCCCGGCGCACCAGGCGCATCGCCTCGTGCGGGGTCAGCGGCTTCGCCGTCTCGACGCGCGCGCCGTCGCGGTACACGGCGCAGTCGACGACGGCCGACGGCGTACCGGGGTCGCGGGTGGTGTCGTACGCGCCGGTGTCCGGGCGCAGGCTCTTGCGGAGCGAGGGACGGGACGGGCGGACCACGGCGCGCAGGTCGCGGATCATCGACATGGGCAGGCTCCTTCGCGACAGGCAGCGAGAGTTCGCCGGCGAACGGGTGGAACTACCCGGAATGGGGACGTCCTGACTGCGGATGTTTGGCACGTCCACAAAGCGGGGAGCACCGCACCGTTGCGGTGGCGACATCGCTACTGATTCGGATCAGACGAACGGATCCAGACAGGCCCGGAGCGGACCGGTCAGAGGGATCAGGCAAGCGAAACGAAGTGCTCTTCCGAACGACAACGCGCACAAGAAGGCGGCAGCCAGCCAGAGAAGAAATCAGAGGCAGGAAGAGCGAGTGGTACTGCACGGGTGACTTCGATCCATGACAGCCCCACCTCCTCCAGCCGGTCCCTCGTAAGGGAGTCCTGTCGGCGTCGGGGGCTTACCGCGACGCTCTGCGCGCTGCCCCGACCACCGCGGCCAGACTAGCAGCAGCCCTCAGTGTCAAGGCGCCGCTTTGCCCGCTACTGACGAGTTCTATGCTCACGACATGGCTGATGTTCTTCCTCTGGTCGAGGCCCGGTTGACCACCACTCTCGGCGAACCGGACGCACGCGCGGCGGTCACTTTCCTGGGTACGGACCCCATCGAGGTGCTCCGTTTCCACGAGGATCTCCAGGGCGAGAACGTCGTCCGCTACGCCACGCTCGGCATGTCCGCGCACCCCATGACGGACCCCACCGCGATGGTCGCGGACCCCGTCAAGGGACCCCGCGCCGAGCTGGTCCTCTCGGTCCGCGCCGGGCTCGCCGAGACCGACAAGGTGCTCCGCGCGCTCGCCGTCCTCGCCGCGTCTCCGCAGGTCGAGGGCCTGATCGTGGCGCCGGGCGCGTCGCTCGACGTCGGTGAGCCGCTGTGGCCGGGGGCGCCCTTCACCTCGGTCCTGGTCGGTGAGCCGGGCGGTCTCGTCGAGGATCTGGAGCTGGACGAGCCGCTCGATCCCGTACGGTTCCTGCCGCTGCTGCCGATGACGCCGAACGAGGCCGCCTGGAAGCGGGTGCACGGCGCGCAGGCCCTCCAGGAGCGCTGGCTCGCGGGCGGGACGGACCTCCGGCACCCGAACCGGAAGTCCGTGCCGCTGGACTGACGGCGCTTGGTGAGCAAGCTCACCAAGCGCCGCCCGGAAGGCGTCAGTTGGCAAAGCGCCGGCAGAGGTCAGTTGGCGAAGACCGTGACGCCGTCCTCCGTGGCGTGCCGGGGTTCGAGTTCCTCGGCATCGTGGGTGAGGGCGTTCCGTCGTACGTACACCACGGCCGCGCCCAGGACGGCGGTGGCCGCCGCCACCACGAACGGGATGTGGATGTCGCTCCACTCCTCGATCTTCGGCGCGAAGTAGGGAGCGGCCGCGGCGGCGAACCAGCGGACGAAGTTGTACCCCGCGCTCGCCACCGGGCGCGGCGCGTCCGACACGCCGAGGGCCAGTTCGGTGTAGACGGTGTTGTTCACGCCGATGAACGCGCCGGACAGGATCGTGCAGACGATCGCGGCGGTGTGGCTGCCGTAGCCGAGGACGAGGACGTCCACGGCGAGCAGCACGAGCGAGCCGCCCAGCACCTTGAGCGAGCCGAAGCGCCGCTGCATGCGCGGGGCCACGAGCACGGAGAAGACGGCCAGCAGGACGCCCCAGGCGAAGAAGACCGCGCCCGAGCGGTACGGGGTCATGTTCAGCACGAACGGGGTGAAGGCCAGCACGGTGAAGAACGTGTAGTTGTAGAAGAACGCGGAGACGGCGGCGGAGGCGAGGCCGCCGTGGCCCAGCGCCCGGAGCGGATCCAGGATCGACGTCTTGCGGGCGGGCTTCGGCTGTTCCTTCAGGAACGCGGTGATGCACACGAAGCCGACCGCCATCAGGGTGGCGGTGCCGAAGAAGGGGTAGCGCCAGCTGAGGTTGCCGAGCACCGCGCCGAGCAGGGGGCCGCAGGCCATGCCCAGGCCGAGCGCGGACTCGTAGAGCAGGATCGCGGAGGCGCTGCCGCCGGCCGCCGCGCCGACGATGACCGCGAGGGCCGTCGACACGAACAGGGCGTTGCCGAGGCCCCAGCCGGCCCGGAAGCCGACCAGCTGGCCGACCGTGTCGGAGGTGCCGGCGAGTCCGGCGAAGACGACCACGAGGGCGAGGCCGAGCAGCAGGGTCCGACGGCCGCCGATCCGGCTGGAGACGAAGCCGGTGAGCAGCATCGCCACGGCGGTGATCAGGAAGTACGAGGTGAAGAGCAGGGAGACCTGGCTGGTCGTGGCGTCCAGGCCCTTGGCTATGGAGGGCAGGATCGGGTCGACGAGTCCGATGCCCATGAAGGCGACGACGGACGCACCCGCCGTCGCCCACACGGCCTTCGGCTGTCGCAGGATGCTGCCCGCCCCGGCGTCGAATGGGTCGTCCATGCGCTTCCTCCGCTTCTTGCTGCGTGCCGATTTGGTTGGCGTATACACATAGTAAGTTAGGGCGGCTAATTAATGCAAGATACATCTAGTTGCGCCCGGTGAACGGGTCCGTCCGGACGGGTGATCGTCCTTGACGTGGGGGATCCGGGGTAGGACCGTGGGGCCCTATGAGGGGCGAACCCAGTTGCCCGAAGTGTGGTGGCCGGGTCAGGGCTCCCGGACTCTTCGCCGATACCTGGCAGTGCGATGTGCACGGGACCGTGCATCCGGTGCAGCCCGTGATCCCGCCCAGCGTCGAGGCCCTCGGTGTCGTGGTGCACCGCACGCAGGTCCCGGTGTGGATGCCCTGGCCGCTGCCGGTCGGCTGGCTGTTCACGGGGGTGGCGTGCGCCGGTGACGACCGCAGCGGCGGCCGTGCCACCGCCGTCGCCTGCTCGGGACCCGCGCCGCTCGGCGGGATAGGGGAGATGATCCTCGTCGCCGAGGAACTGGGGGTCGGACTCGGGGCGCGGTACGCCGGGATCGACGGACCGGATCCGGGACCGTACATGAGTGTGGAGAAGCCGCCGCAGGCGAAGGTGCTGGCCGCCGGGCGGCCCGCGCCGCTGTGGCATGTCTCCGGTGCGCCGGACGACCGGGCCGTCTTCGCGGGTGAGGCCCGGGGGCTGTGGCTGTGGGCGGTGGTCTGGCCCGAGCAGACCGGGCTGCTGATGTACGACGAACTGGTGCTCACGGATCTGCGGGACGCGGGGGCGGAGGTGGACCTGGTGCCCTGCGGCGCGCTGTCCCCTCGATTGCTCGAACCGTGAGGGGCGCGTTCTCCTGTGCGTTGGCTGTACGGGGTGCCCCCCGCTCTCGGGTGTGACAGGGCACCCTCTGCCGACGGCTATCCTTGACGTGTCCCTACCCGTGCCGTCCCGCTGGAGTCCGCGTCGTGCGCATCGATCTGCACTGCCACTCCACCGCCTCCGACGGTACGGACACCCCGGCCGAGCTGGTGCGCAACGCCGCCGCTGCCGGGCTGGACGTGGTCGCGCTGACCGATCACGACACCACCCGTGGATACGCCGAGGCCATCGCCGCGCTGCCCGCGGGGCTCACCCTGGTCACCGGGGCCGAGCTGTCCTGCCGTATCGACGGCGTCTCCATGCACATGCTGGCCTACCTCTTCGACCCCGAGGAGCCCGACCTGCTCGCCGAGCGCGAGCTGGTCCGGGACGACCGGGTGCCGCGTGCGCAGGGCATGATCGCCAAGCTGAACGCGCTCGGCGTGCCGGTCACCTGGGAGCAGGTGAAGCGGATCGCCGGCGACGGTTCCGTGGGGCGGCCGCACGTCGCCTCGGCGCTCGTCGAGCTCGGTGTCGTGCCGACCGTGAGCGACGCCTTCACCGAGGAGTGGCTGGCCGACGGCGGCCGGGCCTTCGTGGAGAAGCACGAGACCGACCCCTTCGAGGCGATCCGGCTGGTCAAGGGGGCCGGCGGGGTGTGCGTGTTCGCGCATCCGGCGGCCGCCAAGCGCGGGCGCACCGTACCGGAGTCCGCGATCGCCGAGCTGGCCGCGGCCGGTCTCGACGGCATCGAGGTCGACCACATGGACCACGACGAGGACACCCGCGCACGGCTGCGGGGGCTCGCCGGGGAGCTGGGGCTGCTGGTCACGGGGTCGTCCGACTACCACGGCAGCCGCAAGACGGTGACGCTCGGCGAGTACACCACCCACCCCGAGGTGTACGGCGAGATCACGCGCCGGGCGACCGGGGCGTTCCCGGTGCCGGGGACCGGCGGAGCCTGAGGCTCGGCCCTCGCACCCACGTCCCTTTCTCCCGCAAGGCTTGTAGCACACCCATGTTCGACGTCGCCGTCTTCGGCTCTCTCTTCCTGACCCTTTTTGTCATCATGGATCCCCCCGGGATCACCCCGATCTTCCTCGCCCTCACCTCCGGCCGGCCCGGCAAGGTGCAGCGCCGGATGGCCTTCCAGGCCGTGTGCGTGGCGGGCGGTGTGATCACCGTCTTCGGACTGCTGGGGCACCAGATCCTCGACTACCTGCATGTCTCGGTGCCCGCGCTGATGATCGCGGGCGGACTGCTGCTCCTGCTGATCGCCCTGGACCTGCTCACCGGCAAGAACGACGAGCCGAAGCAGACCAAGGACGTCAATGTGGCCCTGGTGCCGCTGGGCATGCCGCTGCTGGCCGGTCCCGGTGCGATCGTGTCGGTGATCCTCGCCGTGCAGAAGGCCGACAGCGTCGCCACGCAGGTGTCCGTGTGGACCGCGATCCTCGCCATCCATGTCGTGCTGTGGCTGGTGATGCGCTACTCGCTGCTGATCATCCGGCTCATCAAGGACGGCGGCGTGGTCCTGGTGACCCGGCTCGCCGGCATGATGCTCTCCGCGATCGCCGTCCAGCAGATCATCAACGGCGTCACCCAGGTGATCAAGGGGGCGTGAGCCCCGGCGAACCCGGACCCGACCCGGACCCGGAAACGCGGAACCCCCGCACGGCGTCGATGCCGTACGGGGGTTCCGAAGACTGTGCGGTGCTCCGCGCGTCGGTGTGTGGGTGGTGCGTCTCTCGTTACGAAGCCTGGTTCTCGGCCGGTCGGATCCACAGGCGCTGCCCGATGGCGGCGGCCTGCTGCACGATCCTGTTGACGGAGGCGGCGTCCACGACAGTGCTGTCCACGGTGGTGCCGTCGATCTCGTCGAGTCGCATGATTTCGAAGCGCATGGCCTCTCCCTTCGTCTCGTGTTCCGTCTGAGTCAACGGCTTGCGTGTTACAAACATTCCCTACGCTAAAGAAATTTTTCGAACGTCTAATTACTGACCGGTACGAGGTCTTGAGGAGACTGACCGGGACCGGTTGTGTTCGCAGCGTGACCGCCGGGACAATGGAGGCGATGAACGACGACCTCGCCGCCCTCCAGGCCCGTATCGACCGCACGAACGAGCTGCTCACCCGCATGCTCGCCGAAGTGGCCAAGACGCCCTCGACGCACGCCATCTTCGTGGACGCGGGCTACCTCTACGCGGCCACGGGCCGACTCGCCGCCGGGACGGAGGACCGCCGCGCCTTCGACCTCGACGCCGAGGGACTCATCGAGGCACTCATCGACAAGGCGCGCCAGATCTTCGCGGACAGCCGGCTGCTGCGCGTCTACTGGTACGACGGCGCCCGCCGCCGCATCCACACCGCCGAGCAGCAGGCCATCGCCGAGCTGCCGGACGTCAAGGTCCGCCTCGGCAACCTCAACGCCAACAACCAGCAGAAGGGCGTCGACTCCCTGATCCGCACCGACCTGGAGTCACTCGCCCGGCACCGCGCCATCAGCGACGCGGCCCTGCTCGGCGGTGACGAGGACCTGGTCTCCGCGGTCGAGGCCGCCCAGGGCTACGGCGCCCGCGTCCACCTGTGGGGCATCGAGGCCCCCGAGGGCCGCAACCAGGCCGAGCCGCTGCTCTGGGAGGTCGACAGCCAGCGCACCCTCGACCTGGAGTTCTTCAAGCCGTACGTCTCCAGACGCACCGCCCCCGCCTACGAGGCGGGGGCGACCAGACCCACCCGCGAGAACGTCCGCTTCGTCGGCGCGCAGATCGCCGCGAAGTGGCTCTCCGCGCGCGGCCGTGAGTCCCTCGTCGAGCTGCTGCCCGGCCATCCCTACCTGCCCGGCTCCGTCGACCAGGACCTCCTCGTCGAGGCCGAGGGCATGCTCCAGTACTCCCTGCGCGGCCAGGCCGACCTGCGCCGCGCCCTGCGCGACGGCTTCTGGGAGCACCTCCAGACGCAGTACTAGTCCCCCGGTCCTCTAGTCCTTGTGGTCGGCGTCGTCCCAGAAGGCGGCGAGCGCCTCGGCGGTGGGGGCCGGCTGCTCGGTGTTGGGGGAGTGCTCCGCCCCCTCGACGACCGTCCTGCGCGCCCGCAGCCGCAGCGCCATCTCGTCCAGCAGGGGTACCGGCCAGGTGTCGTCCCGCGCGCCCGACAGGACATGGAACGGCAGCGGTACGGCGGCGAGTTCGGCGACGCGGTCCGGCTCGGTGCACAACTGGCGGCCGGTGGCGATGAGTTGGGCCGGCTTGTTGCCCAGCCAGCGGCGCCGCAGATCCTCGGCGTCCTCCAGGTCCCGCGCCAGGTCCTCGTCCAGCTCCTCCGGAGCCTCCGGCGCCTCCATGGCCTGCATGGCGTCCCAGACCTCGGCCATCGACATCACGGCGAGCGCGTCCCGCAGCAGCTTCACCCGCTGCTGCTGGGAGGTCGAGATCTGCGCCGGGCCCGAGGCCATCAGCGTCAGCGAGCGGAACGGCGCGTGGTCGAGCAGCACGGCCGCGCGCGCGATCTGGCCGCCGAGGGAGTGCCCCAGCAGATGCACCGGGCGGCCGTCGCCGACCGCCGCCGCCTGTGCGAGCACATCCCGCGCCAACTCCTCCTGGGCGTAAGCCGATTCGTCGGTCTCCGGACCGTCCGACTCGAACTGTCCGCGCCCGTCCACGGCGACGGTCCGGTACCCGCGCGCGCCCAGTGCCCCGAGCAGCGGACTGAAGTCCTCCTTGCTGCCGGTGAATCCGGGCAGCAGCAGCGCGATCCCCTTGGGCTCGGCCCCGGCGGCGACGGGCGCGTCGAAGACGGCGAACTCACCTCGCGCGGTGGCGAGCGCGTACGCGCGGGCACCGGCGGGCGGGACAAAGGTACGAGGCCTGCTCATGGGGAGAGGTTATCCGGAGGCCGGCGACGGCCCGGAAGACGGTGGGTGAACCCCGTGGCCCCGTGGCCCCGGGCGTACGAACGCCGACGGCCCGGCCCACACGAGGTGGGCCGGGCCGACGTGGCGCGTGACGCGATCAGGCCTCGGGAGCCGCGGCGGCGGCCTTCAGGGTCCGGCGGACCCTCGGCTTCGCCTCCGCGTCGGCCGTCGCCTCGACGGGCTCGGCCGCCTTGCGCGTCGTACGACGCCTCGGCTTGGCCTCCTGCTCCTCGCTGGCCTGCGCCGGAATCTCCGCCGGGGCGGCGGCTGCCGTCTTGCGGGTCCGGCGGGGCTTGGCCTCGGCACCTTCGGCGGTGTCGACGGCGGCCTCGGCGGTCTTCCGGGTGCGGCGCGGCTTGGGCGCGGCCTCGGCCTCGACGGTCTCCGGGGCGGCGGCTGCCGTCTTGCGGGTGCGACGGGGCTTGGCCTCGACGGCCTCGGCCGTGTCCACCGCGGTCTCGGCGGCGGCTGCCGTCTTGCGCGTCCGGCGGGGCTTGGCCTCGGCACCTTCGGCGGTGTCGACGGCGGCCTCGGCGGTCTTCCGGGTGCGGCGCGGCTTGGGCGCGGCCTCGGCCTCGAC